>JAUSCN010000012.1 GCA_030651285.1 bacterium | reverse complement strand
GATGAAGAAATTGCGCGAGTGGAGTATGCTTTGAACACGAGACCACGGAAACGGCACGGTTTCTTGAGTCCATTAGAAATCTGGAGTGGTGCATTAGCATGTTGAATTCAGGATTAGACCCCTTGACAGGGGAATGTCAATGTGCTAGTATAGAGAGAACGATGTAGTTAATAGCTATTTCGGTAACTTACAACCACATGACAATCCTAGGAGCCCTTATGGGCTTTTTGCTTTTATCAGGGGGCGTTCAGTCGCCTGTCACTCCGGCACTTGTCAGTGCACCGAGCGTACAGATGGCTGCAACAGCTGCGTCGAAGCCAGTTAAGGCGACGGCAAGCTACCCAGTCACTCTCACTGCGTATAATGCAGTGCCTGAGCAGACTGACAGCGACCCTACCGTGACTGCTTCTGGTGCATTCTCGAATCCGGAAGTTATTGCAGCACGTTCCCGCGACCTTGCGGGTGAGCTTCCGTTCGGAACTATTATTGAGATCGATGGATCCAATGCTTCAGAGGGTACGTGCGGATACAGTGTCGTCGAGCCGATCGTTGGGTACCGAGTTATCGCAGACTCAATGAATGCTCGCTTTACTGATCGTATCGACGTCCTCTTCAGTACAGACTCTAATTACACGATGCCGGATGGCAAGGTGAAGAACGCTGGTATCGTGCTTGGTATCTGTGACGGTATGACAGTACGTGTCGTTGGTTATATCAACATCACGAATCCCAACCGTGTTCCGAAGACTCAGGCTGAGCTAGTGAAGATCGTGCGTGGCACCGCTTCAACAATCGCTCTTAAATAAGGTTTGCTTCGCAGGAATCAGAAAACAACCGGCGCGCCCTAGGGCGCGCCGGTTGTTTTTATACTAGTATCTACAGCATGAAACGTCTTACGCGCCAGCAGTCGGGTCTTACGCCAGGCGAATATGCGCTGCTCTCGCGCCTTTCAACGCCAGTCAAAATTCAAGATTTTCTCGACTCCATCCCGATGAATTGGGAGAAGGGAGGCGATACGCACCTGTCGCCGCGACGTGTACTTCAGGAGCAGAAAGCGCACTGCATCGAGGGAGCGCTTCTCGCTGCTGCTGCACTCTGGATGCGGGGAGAGTCGCCACTCATTATGAACGTATCAGCAAGGCTCGGGAAAGGAGATGTCGACCATGTGGTCGCATTGTATAAACGCGGAGGTTACTTCGGTGCGATCAGTAAGACGAATCACGCGACTATCCGCTTCCGCGACCCTATCTACCGCACACCACGCGAGCTCGCGCTCTCGTATTTCCACGAATGGTTCATGAATGAGACTGGAGAGAAGACACTTGAGTGCTACAGTAAACCGTTCGATATGCGTCGCTTCGGTACTGAATGGATCACGGCAGAGAAAGATTTATGGGAGGTTGCGGATGCGCTCAGTGTCTTGCCGCACTACCAGCTTGTACCGAAAGGGAATCTCCGGTATGTGCGCAAAGCAGATGCCATGGAGCTAAAGGCCGGCAAGCTCATCGAATGGCCAGAGTCCGACCCGCGGACGTAGTTTCCTTGCTTCACGCGGACTGTCTACTGTAGTACGCTTACTAGTAATGAAAGGATATCTGATCAATATCGAGCGGGCGACCAAGGAGAATACCGACTATCGTCGCGTGCTTTATACGGCGAAGCACAGTCAGTTGGTGCTTATGAATCTCAGACCAGGTGAAGAGATCGGTGAGGAGGTGCATCATTTGGATCAGTTTATTAGATTCGAAGAAGGTGAGGGAAAGGCGATTCTTGATGGCGTCGAGCATCCAGTAAAAGCTGACGATGCGCTGATCATCCCAGAGGGTACGCGTCATAATGTCATTAATACTGGCTTGGTGAGCTTGAAGCTTTATACCGTGTATTCTCCGCCTGAACACAAAGACGGAGTCATGCAGGAGACGAAGGCAGATGAGCGTAGCGAGCATTTCGACGGTACTACGACCGAAGCTTAGATAAGAGATTATATGCAACAGAAAAAACCGGTATATCCGGAGGGTGTCGTCGTGAAGCGTGCGAGTGCAGGGCTCGGCCTTTTTGCTTCCCGACCTTTCAAGAAGGGTGAGCGTATCATCGAATACGTCGGCCGAGTGATATCGACCGCTGAGGAATATACAAGCAAGAGCAAATATTTGTTCGAGGTGAATAAGCGGAAGACGATTGACGGTGCTGACCGCTCGAATGTCGCACGATATATCAATCACTCATGTCGTCCGAATTGCGAGCCGGAGATAGAGCGCGGGCGCGTCTATGTCGATGCGATCAAGAGCATAAAAGCAGGTGAAGAGCTCTCATATGACTATGGCGAGGAATATTTCAATGAGCACATCAAACCGCACGGGTGCCGCTGCGTGAAGTGTGGTTCTAAATAATCGGGCGGAGTGTCGCGAGTGCCTCGCTCGTCTTTGTGAAGAATTTTCCTTCAGCTTCCAACTCTCTGAAATGAGGGATCTTTCGTAGCTGCTCGGCTATGGAGCTGTTCGTAGAAGAGAAGCAGACGTATTTCCCGCTTCGCTCCATTTCCTCGACCGCTTCGGCAAGCATCTCGATGCCTTCGAAGTCGAGTGTGAAGAGGTCGCGCAGGCGGATAATGACGCAGCGGACATTCTTTGTGCGTGCGAGGTGACGGAGGTTAGCGGCGTGCTGGCCACTGTCGATGTATCCGAGTGATCCGGCGATGCTGTATGTCGCGAACGTGATCTCTCGATCTGAAGGGAGGTGGAGCACTTTTGCGCAGCGACTCTCTTCTTTCGTGCCATCGCTGAAGTTGAGAATGATATCGAACTGACCGCGACTGACGCGATCTGCGAAGAAGAGGAGGGCGAGGAATGATCCAACAAGGACGCCCATGCCAGCATCGTCAAAGATGGTGATGCTTGCCACGAGTATTGCGATCGCGAAGCTCGATTTGTCCTGTTGCCAGAACTCTTTGAATTTCTCCGTCTCGATGAGGCCAAGCGCAGTGTTTACGAGAATGGCTGCGATAACCGCCATCGGCATATATGCGAAGAAGGGAAGAGCGACGACTGCGACGACGGCTGTGCCGATCGCTGCAACTGTAGCTGAGGCACGGTGTGTCGCGCCTGCTTTGATGTTTGCTCCTGTGCGTACGAAGACGCCGCTTGCCGGCAGGCCGCCCATGATGCCGCTGCCGATATTTGCGAGCGCGAGGCCGAGGAGCTCGCGGCGAGTTGATGATTGGGTGCGGGTGATCTTATCACCGAGTTTTGCGGTGATAAGGGTCTCAAGGATCGCGATGAGCGCAACGATGCCAGACGTTTTTATGAGGAATGATGCGGAACTATACGAAGAAAAGAGTGCGGGAAACGTATCCCATGCGACCGGGAGGCTGAGGACTCCTTCGAGCTTCCCAAACTTATCGCCGAGCGATATGAGGTGAAGCGAGTGTACGAAAGTCTCTTCAAAAAAGCCGAATGCAATGCCAATGATCGAGATAGGAATGATGGCTGGCACCGAGCTGATGAAGCGCTTAGAGAGAAGGATCCCTGCGAGGAATATGGCAAATACCGCAACAGCCGAAAGGTCCGTTTCCCTAATATGGGCGAGGTAGAGATGGATGTCGCCAAGGAATTCGCCAGTACGCTTCAGTGTCGAGAGACCCGTTGCATCAAATAACTGAGATGCGGCGATGAGGAATGCAACGCCAGCTGCGAAACCGTACATCACATTTGACGGGATGTAGTAGAGGAGTCGGTCGACCCCGATCCACCACACGAAGAGGATAATGAAGCCAGAGATGACGGTGATAATTGGCAGGATTGCCGCACCGAGGCCGAGCGGCGCTGCGAGGGTTGCTGCGAAAAGGACAGTGGCGAGCGCGCCCGCTGCCCCAATGATGTTGTAGTTGCTGCCGCCAAAAAAACTTGCGATTAGAGTGGCCCAGATGCCCGTGATGAGGCCGGCCACCGGCCCTGCGCCGGAGGCGATCGAAAGCGCGATCGCGAGCGGGACCGAAATAACAGCTACCGTGAGTCCCGATTTCCAATTTGCGGTTACCAAATCGCGCACGGACGCACGCAGAGGCAAAAAAGAAAAAGGCATGAAGAAATAAGATAGGGAATAAATGGTCCCCTTGAAGCCTGTTGGCACAAGAAACGCCATTAGGCGCATCCTCTGCACACCTGCTCAAGAAGGCCGTCGGCCATCATACTCCACACCATCCTTTCCAGGCAAGCAAATCTGTTGATAAGTATTTCGGCGGCTTTTCTGAAACAAAAATCGCTCCGCCGAAGCGGAGCGATTTTTGTTTCAGATGTAATCTGCTGACATACCCGTACTGGGTACATCTGCTGAGTTAGATCTTGGTGACGTTGACGGCGTTAGGGCCCTTTGGGCTCTCGCCGACTTCGAACGTGACCTTGTCTCCCTCGCGGAGCTCATCGAACGAAATGTTCTGGAGCTCGTTTGCGTGGAAGAAGAGGTCCTTAGCTGCGCCTTCATACTTGATGAAGCCGAAGCCTTTCTCGTTCTTCTTTACTACAATTCCTTCTTGCATACTGCAGATAGTTTATTTTTGTGTCTAAGATATCAAGTCAGTAGCCGAAGATAGAAGCTCGATCCCACTTCTCTGGATCCAACTCTGGTTGACACGACTATGATAACAGTAGTTACTTCCGCTGTCAATATCTCGATAGACACTGGGTATTGCCTTGCTACACTCTCGGTATACGTCTACGGGTATGAAGTCACTGCAACAAGATCCTTTCGTGCTCGAAGACATCTTCAAAGGCGAGAAATTGTATTCGCTCGCTCTATCGATTTTCCTCCTTTCGGGCGCGTACATCCTCGAACATCTCGCTAATCTATATGAGCTCGAATATTCCTTGCGTCCGACGTCGAATCATGTGGGAGACATAGTGCTCGATAACCTTCCTGTCGTCGACCTGAACCTGATCGTCATCCAGGGGGCATTGTTTGCCATAGTATTCGGCGTGTTGTTCGTGATATTTCTCCGGCCTCGCTACATCCTCTTCACACTGAAAGCCATCGCACTCTTCATCGCTATCCGCGCGTTCTTCATATCACTCACTCATGTGGGTATCTATCCGGGGCATGTGTATCCGGGTCCCGGGGTTTTTTCCGCCATCTATACGTATCTCAATTTCCAGACAGGATTCTTCTTTTCGGGACACACTGGTATGCCATTTCTCATGGCGCTCATATTTTGGAGGGAATTTCGTGTCCGTACAGCGTTCCTAACGATGTCGTTTGTTTTCGCTGTGGGAGTGCTGTTTGCGCATAGTCACTATTCGATAGATGTCTTTGCGGCACCGTTCATGGCATATGGCATATTCGAGATTGCTCGCTACCTGTTTCCACGCGACTATACACTTCTCAGTCAGGCTGAGAAAGGTGCGTGAGGAATCTGATGATATACTCTGCGGCATAGCAGCATAAGATACATAAATATATTTTCGTATGG
The DNA here is from genome assembly GCA_030651285.1 of bacterium. Classification (GTDB taxonomy): domain Bacteria; phylum Patescibacteriota; class Minisyncoccia; order Phycocordibacterales; family Phycocordibacteraceae; genus C7867-001. Next base: position 92,756 of record JAUSCN010000012.1, on the reverse strand, counting down.
ACAATAAAGATATGAAAGAACATTCTGGATGCGGTGACTGCGGATCGTGGAGTCATGGTACAGGCATGGGTATGTGCGGCCACACTCATTGGGCACATATCATCATCAAGATCTTCGTCGCCATATTCATATTCTGGGCAGGCGTGCAGTTCGGCGAGCTCAAGGGTATGATCCGCGCTGAATACTCCGGCTATGGCTACGGTAATGGATACGGAATGATGGGTTCGTATGACGGCAGGTATTTTGGTCCCGGCATGATGGGAGGATGGATTCAGACGGTAACGTCGACATCAACTCCGACTCGCAAATAAATCAGTTTCAGAACGCAAACATAAAAACCTCGCTCATTGCGAGGTTTTTATGTTTGCTACGAAGACTTGAAAACAGTGTCAATCAGGTAGCATTCTTCACTTGGCGCATCTTTGCGAGAGTCTCTGCTACTTCTTCTACGCCTACGTTCGGCAGCATGACCCCATCGATATCGAGTGTCGCACTTTTGCTCTGCCCGGTCTTTTCCTCGACTTCTTTTTGAAACTCAGGATGCTCGGTCATATTCCGTTCTTCGAACGGGAGATTGTTCCTTCTCAAGTATTCCATGACCTGTGCTGACCAGGGACACCGCGTTTTCGTATAGACGATGATGCGCATATTTACAGGCTCGGTGGTATTTTATTGCTCACTTTTCTCACAGTCTCAACTCCTATGATGAGCCAAATGCCGCCGAGAGCGTATCCGGCAATCACGTCAGTCGGGAAGTGGACACCCAGGTACAATCTGCTGAAGCCTATTAGCGCTATGAGTAGTGTAGCGCCGACCACTATGAACGGTCTCTGGGTAGGAAAGAGTACGTATAAAAGATATGCGAGGAATCCATAGAGCGCGATCCCGATTGTGGCATGGCCGCTCGGAAATGATCCGGAGGTCTCAGCCAGCATAGGAATAATCCCTCCTGGTCGCGGGCGAGCGATGAGCTCTTTAAGTAGGTATCCTGAAACGACTGAGCCGCTGAGTGTGACGAAAAAGCCCACCACATACGCCCAGTATTTTCTCGAGGACACCAGGAGTATGCCTGCTATCGCGACTATTCCAGCAACAAAAGGAATGCTGCCTAGGTGCGTTATCCAAATGAAGGTGTGTGAGAGGAGTGGTGTGCGAATCGTCACGATCATGTTTTCAAACCACGTGTCGAGTGCGACAAAAAGACTCGGAGATTTTGTGATTTCAATAGCAAGCACTGCGAACACCAGACAGAGTGTGATGCTTGCGACTCGCCACGCTGATTCCCAGGTGCTCAGCCGAGAATGTTCCATAGATACGGTACAAAAATAATAATCCCGATGATGCCTGCTCCGATGGAGGTGAGGAGCACTGCCGCCGCCGCAAGGTCTTTTATTCTGGCGATGTGCGGGTCGTGCGAGGGCTGGAATTTGTCACACAATTCTTCGAGTGCGGTATTGAATGTCTCGGCAGCAAGGACGATCGTGATCGCGAACAGTACTGCAATAAACTCCAACGAAGAGATTCCAAGAATCCATCCAAGAGCGAGCGCAAGCACTGTACAGAGTATCTGAACACGAAAGTTTATTCCTCGTGCCCATGCGATCCAGAGCCCGGCGAACGCATATCCAAAACCGCTCTTAAATCTACGAAGCATGGGGGCATTGTACCTTATTCGGATACGATTTCTCGCTCTTTATAACTTTTAGCGACTACGAGGCCTGCGACAGTACCGATGATGACTCCCGCGATGACATCGGAGAGCCAGTGAATGCCGACTGATACGCCAAGTCCTATGAATGCGGCGTAGAGCATGAATAGCGCCGTGATCTTCTTGTGATTCGGGTAGAGCACGTACAGCGCTGCGGCCATAGCAAATGCAACGGCGGTATGCGAAGATGGCCAGCCCCAGAATATGCCCTCCTTGAAGAATCCAAAATTAAAGACCCCGCTTATGTCAGTGTTTGATAGATTCGTGAGAAGTTCTGGATGGAGGCGGCCAGTCAATGCTTTGTAAGAAGAGGTGATGAACCATCCTACGAATGCTGCTTGGCCGAGCGCAGCACCGGTATTTTTCAAAGTGAAAGATCCCTGCATCTTTCCGAGCAGATAAAAACCTATTGGGAGGAAAAGCGGCACGAGAAACCCGAGGAGTCCGGCGGGCATCCTGATCGAGAGAGGCCATCCGGCAGCAGTGAATTCAAAATATCGCCAGTCGGAACCGGAGATGACCAACAGATAGGTGATGACTATGGCAAGCAAGTGCCAGGCGAAGTTGCTTCCTTTGAAGGTGTGCGCAATGTTTTTAAACAGCTTATGGCTGAAATCCTTTAGCATCGAATTACAGCTGGCGAGGAGACTCTGTCCCTATGTGCTGGGTGGGGGAGAGGAGTGGTGGTCGGTTCGCGTAAAAGAACCATGCGACCCCGAAAACAATAATGCAGATGATGACCCAAGAAATCGTCGATGTTTTCATATTCTCCAAAAGGTACGGTAAAAGTGTATCACGATTTCATGCGTAGCAGACAAAAATAAGAGGCGCATCCTTGCGGACGCGCCTCTTGAATTCTGCTGGTCTCAACGGAGCCAGTGAATAAGTATGACCATAACCTGTGAGGCTCCGAAGATCGCTTCAAGCACCAGAAGGCTTTGATTGATCTTGTACCTCGCCTTTGGAGGGAGTGTTGCTGGGTCTCTAGAAAACATAATACTAACCACATCGGCCAACATACAAACCTCCTTTTGGGTGAACGTTCTCGAAAAATGGTACTTCAAATAAGTTGCATTGTCAACGTGTACTCACACAGCAAAAGAAAAGGAGCTGCCGGTGTAGCGTTGGCAGCTCCTTCTTCTAACTTTGTTTTTGATTGGGGTTCCATAGAACTACCAGTTTCCCTTCGCGATCAAATTCGATAGCTGAGGTGATGTCGCAGACGAAGAATTCGCCTCCTTCTTGGTAGAACAGTCCTTCCATTTCCAATCGGTTGACGAAGAGTATGTAGATGTTCCCTAGAACATCTTGTTCCCGTATCTCGACCACGAATCCCGGCTCCAGGTTTTTTGAGAGGAATTTTTTCACCGCCTCTTGTATCGGATATCCTCCGAGGCAACCTGCCGGTTCGGTCGGATTATTCGCGGTAGTCGAGCTGATCGGCCACACCAACAAAAGAATTAGAAGAATCAGAAATGGTTTAAGCATTTCCTACTCCTTTCTGTTTGGGTTGTCCGAACAAGTCGTCCCGACCCTCTTTGAGGAAGTTCCAGCACATCACGTGGAAGCGACAATTTCCTGCGATTACGTCGTCCTCTTTTCTGAGGATGGCTTCATGGCAGGCAGGGTAGTCGCATGTGATGGTGGTGTGTGTCCACATGCAGGCCTCCTTTCGTCAACCTTGAAGGTCCTTCCGGAAGTGTTGCACCAGTAGAACAATCCTTCGCTCGGCGGAAGCTGTTCGAGGGAATGTATCTCCTTGCAGAAGGGGCATTGAATGCGTTGCTGCGCAGAATGTTTCATCGAATACCTCCCTTATTGACGCGTAAGGAGCTGTATCTGTCCTCGTATGATGTAATTGCCGCGTAACCCACGTTGAAGTTCGATGCTTAGGGTTGCGTTGCAAAGACATTTCCGTAATTCAAGTTCGTGAGTTTCATTGATGGTCTGGAATCCGCAAAAGAGGAGAGTATCGAATTTCCTCCGCGTGAATTTTCTGGTGCAGAAGGGACATTCTATATGCATGCGGTACCTCCTCTGTGTCAGGGTTTAGTTCAAGGTGCTTCTACCATGCTTATATACCTGTGCCGAGCGAGTGTCTACCCCATAAAAATCATAAGTGTGCAAACAGCCTTTCAGTATGAGTGCGTCCGTTCGTGAGGTATTATGCATAAAATGAATTTCGAGAGCAGGATGGCGGACAAGATTGATAGGGAAAGGGCGCGAAATAGCGTAGAGCTTTCCCCATCAATGGCGCTTGCGCATGAAAAAGCAAAGAATGAGATCTTCACGAATTCAGACTATTTCATACATGAAGCTGACTTGTTCCTGTCTATGGTCAGGAAGTTATCGATGCAGACGTCGCGTTTGCGAATGGTCTCAAGAATGAGTTCGAGGCGCGTGATACTCCAGAAGAAAAGAAATTGAAACACATAGCAGATGTTTTTGAAGCGATTGTGCTTACTCAGTCAGACTCGAATGGGTGGCTCGGCAACGCTCGAACTCTCAAGACTGCGCCCTATGACGATTTTAAAAATAAAGTTGACATGATCGCCGAATGGTTTACGCCGGAGGAAGGCTCGCGCCTTCTCGCTCTTGCGGTCGACGTGACGTTCGGAGCGAAGAGTGTCCAGAAGAAGCTGGAAGCTATCAAGGCAGAAATAGACAGCGGCAAGCTCGGGTCCATAAAGTATTTCAAAGACGAGCGCGGAGATTTTATCGGGATGAGAAATAATGTCCCACGAACCGTTATCGGTGTGAGCGAATTAGTGATCGAAGAACTTGCAGATCTTTGGGTGCATAGGAAACACACTGCGCTCGCCGAGCATCCTATCCAGCGTCTCTTCCTGGATGAGATCGACGCGCAACTGATGATGATGCATAACTATGCGCTGAAGAAAGGAAAGCTCGATGCAGTCCTCGCGTATAAGCAAGTGCTCGGAGTCATACAGCCTCTTCGCGACAGCAAAGCTAAGTTCCGTTCTAAAGAAATTGCCGGGGATACTGTAGCAAGAGAGATTGTTCTTGATACCAGCAAAATATTTGGTTAAAAGAAAATGCCGCCACGGGAAGCGTGGCGGCGGCTATTAAGGAGGGTATTCTATTTCCTTTCGCTTTGTTCGGTGAGCGCCGCGACCTTTTCGCTGAAGCGGCGGTAGTCAGTCAAACTTTTGACCTCTTTTCCCGAAACAATATAACAGACACTCTCTATCCCGCCCGCCAGCTTACTCACTTTCTCGGCAAGTGCAATGAGTTGTTCGTCGAATCCAGGAGAAAGCAATATCGCATTGCAGTTGTGCGCGTGATATTCATGGTAAAGAGATGATGTGGGATGGAACCGTGGATCAATCCCCATCAATATTATCTCTACTGGTAGCGGGTCGAAAAATTTGAGTACCGCCTCAAGCTCTCCTGGAAGAATAATCCCATCTGCGACAAGCAGTCGTTTCCCGTGTGGCATAGAACCCTCCTAGGTTGAATGATCGAAAAAGTAAGGTGCTCTGGGAAACACTGTAAATAAATATATGTGTTATGTCAAGTTCTGGTATACTGCGCCGACAATGGAAAAGCTTGTAGTTATAGAAAAGAAGGTTGGTGAAACACCGCTTGCGGCGCTTGATTCATGGAAATCGGAGCATCCAGAGTATGCGCATACTGTCGCTTGCTATGCGGGTCGCCTCGACCCGATGGCGTCTGGTAAGTTGCTGGTGCTTTTCGGTGACGAGTGTAAGAAGCAGAAATTATATACAGGGCTCGATAAAGAGTACGAGATCGAGGTGTTGCTCGGCGTCGAGAGCGATACGGGTGATGTGCTTGGTATGCCGGATTTCTCAAAGGACGTCCATGTAGATGAACGCAGTATTGCAGACGTGCTTTCCAAAGAGCTCGGCGCTCACTCTCGAGCGTATCCCGCATTCTCTTCAAAAACAGTAAACGGCAAGCCGCTCTTCCTACACACGCTCGAGGGAACGCTTTCTTCAATAAAAATGCCTACGCACGTCGAGCATGTGTACCGCATTCAGCACAAAGATACCTACGCCATTTCGGGCACTGATCTCGAGGTGAGAGTCTCAGAATTTCTCTCGCATGTGCCGCGCACGAGCGAGCCATCGAAAAAACTCGGGGAAGATTTTCGTGTGGACGCTATCCGTGCTCGCTGGGAATCTCTGTTTAAAACCGCGCAGGGAAGAACCTTTACCGTACTTCGCTTGAAAGTGATTTGTGCATCGGGTACGTATATGCGCTCACTTGCGGGGCGCATTGGCGAGTCGCTCGGCACACATGCGCTCGCGCTTTCGATCCATCGATCAAAAATAGGGAAGTATGTGCCAGTGTGGAGAGGGTTGGGTCTCTGGCGCAGAAAATATTAGTAGTCGAGTGCGACTTTGCCAGATGTCTTTTCAACGGGTCTAATGATGACCACTTTCTTTTTCCAGGCACTGAGAAGTTTGGCAGTCGAGATTTCTTTCTCGCCTGATTTTTCCGCAGGGTCGTTGTAGTAAACCGTGTCGCCCTCAATACCATTGATAACTACAAGGTGTGGAATCGTGCTCTTTGGATCGAATTTATAATGAACCGAAATCATCACGGGCCCATCCTTCAGGAGCGGTTTTAATTTTTCAAATGCCGTCTGCGTATCAAGCTTCCGCCAGTCGAAATACGTACCATTGAGGCCGTACTGCTTCGATAGGTCGATCAGTCCTTTATATTTCCATCCAGCGTTCTGGTCGTACGCGTTCGAGGCGATCCCTTTCTTGAGTAATGCGTCTACTGATACAGGATCATTGGAATAAAAATCGATAATCATTGCGAGGCTCGCAATGCCGCAGCCCACCTTCTGCCACTTGGGAGAAGTTATGTCTTTAAATTGAGAATAGAACGGTACGTCGGGGACAAGTGTTTCGGGTGCGGGGGCAACTTTGGGTGCCTCTGGAACAGGTATGGACTTGAGTTGTGTGGGCACGCCCATACTCTGGGCGGCAAACGCGAAGGACGTAATGAACAGAATCACCGTGCGATTTTCCCATACATGGTTGGCGGACGGAACTATGCAAAATTAGTTTGTGTCGCATAATTTTCTATCACTTTACTATGACGGGAGTGCCGAGATCAGCCCATTGGTATAGGATTTGCGCTTGTTCGGGCAGCATATTCACACAACCATGCGACCATGCCTGGCCGAAATGATTGTGCCAGTATGCGCCATGAATGGCCCCGCCATCGACAGTGAAATATAAGTCCCATGGCACACCAGGAAGGTCGTAGTATTGGTCGCTTATCCCTGGCAGTGGTCCCTGCATGTAGCTATCGGGCGTCTTGCGATATATCCAGAACGTGCCTCGGGGCGTGGGCGTGAGCTCAAGGCCTGGAGAAATAGGTTGCTCCATGAATATTGTGTCGCCGTCATATGCGCGCAGTATCTGCTCATCTCGGGTTATGATGATGCGCTTCGTGCTCGACGCATTCAAGCCGCTTTCAGAAATCTGTTCACCTTCATCAAAAAATGGATGCACGTAGTCACCGGCCACGTACCAATCGCTTGACATGCGCTCGGGGTAGCGTGGCATTCTGGTAAATCCAATCTTGTACCATGCGCGACCATCTGTCACGGTGGTGCTCGCCACTTTCAGTACGACGCCGTTCCGTAGCTTTAGTACGGCAGGGAAGTTGGTTCCGGGTCCGGAGCGCACGTTTACGCACTCGCCGGTGTATGACCAGTCGCAACTATCGATGATCTCAATGAACTGAAATTTGGGCTGTTCCGAAACAGGTGGTGTTTCCTCTGGGAGGACCGCAATTGCTGGTGAGGCGGGTTGTGCGGAGGGAGGGAGAGGTATCGAGTTCCAGGAGATGATGCTGTAGAGCGCCACGACCGCTACTGCGGGGGCTACCCAAAGCGCCCTCGAACCCAAGAATCGCTTCATAGATTAATTCTATTCCTTCTGTAGAAGGGCGCAATGTGCAGTAAAAGTTACTTTTATCAAGAGCGAGTATGATCAAAAAGGAGTAAGATTGCCTCATGTCCGATGTATCGATCGCCAATGAGGAATCTAAGTCACCGCTTCATTTAGTATTGGGCGAATTAATCGGTCTCTGGCTCTTGGCGAATGCTGGGTACTACCTCATTCTTCCTGCGCTTGGTTTCGATTTGAGCTACAATTCCGCGCCGATACTCATTGCGCTTTATTTTTTGCTTTGGGCGGGAGTCGCGCTTTTTTATTATCGAAATATATTTACGAGGTGGCTCACGGTAGAGCATCGGATCTGGGTGCACATAGTATGGAGTCTTGGATTTGCGGCGCTCATATGGGGATTGCTCTACGAGTTTGCACAGCTTCCAATTCTTACCGGAATTCGACTCGCGCCCTATACTGACATACTCTTTGCGACTTCTTGGTATTTCCTGCCGAAGTCCGCTGAGGTACTCGTACAGCAAATACTAATTACTGTACTCGTACTCGACTTGTCGTACAGATTTCATTCGTTCAAGAAGGTTGTGCTCAGCTATATGGCCTGTTTTGGCGGAGCGCATGTGATCTTGTTTCTCCTTAATGGGACGCCGACTCCGTATGCTGTGCTCATGACCACAGGCGCTGTTCTGTCATCGTTGGTGTTTCCCTATTTTATTTTGCGCGTAAAAGAGGGTTTTGTGTACACGTATACGATTCATCTCGTTTTCTATATAGTACTTGCCATGCTTCTACATGCGTGGCCACCACCAGGGTATATTGTCTAGTTCGCGAGATGCTCCATTTCTTCAGCAGTCCTGTTCTCCATCATTTTCTTTACGTCTTTCGCTGATTGAACAGCTTGTAAGTTGCGTTCCATGACCGACGCGCCTTTGCCGCCAGCAGCTCCCGAAAACAGATCACTCCAGTAGAAGAGTCCCATGAGAAGGGAAGTGATGAGTAGCGCTATGAGCCCGACAAATCCGCCCGACATAGGATGATTCATGGTGTTATGGTTGGAATAAATCTTTCGGTAAAAATCGTACCGTGGTGATACTCGGGAATTGTTTTGCAGTAGCCTCAATCTGGGCCCACAAGACTGCTGTGCGGCATGATCCACCACCGGTTCTATTTTCTGGATCGTTGAACGTTAGTGTTGCGACACCGTTAACGATTGTCGCGTTCTTAAGCGAAACGCCTTCGAGTGGGAATTCGGTAGTGATACCTTTCGCCCGTTCGGATGGCGAGAGGTCACCCCTCAATAGTAGTCGAATGGCATCTGAGAGTGGAGTGATCGTTTTGGGCAGTGCACGACCTACTGCAACGAGTCCGTTCTTGCTGCACTGTGCACCGCCCGGACCCTGATCTAGGGCGGGGTTATAGAAATACAATGTAATAGGTGTAACAGTAGGAGGTGTCGTTGTGAATACGATGGGTACTTCCAGCTGGTCTGCGTGTTCGGGCAGACCTGAGGGATTATCTTTTTCCAAAACAAGAACGCCTGTGGGCGTAGTGGGCGTGTCAAAAGTAAGGGTCGCTGCAAATGGTACGTAGTCGGTTGTCATCCACTCGCTCTGCGCTTGCGCAGGAACCTGCGTAAGAAGTTTTCGGTTTGCGTCGTATAACTTTACCGGAAAGCTTGCCTCGAAGTACCAGTTGCCGCGCGCTTTGCCGCTGATCATGAGGGGACTCCGTACAACACTGTTCGGGGAAGGGGTCTCAAGCACGATAAGGGGGTCTTCTGCCGCGGGTTCCGTGGCAGGACGCGTCATATACCACACCGTTACTCCTATTAGTAGCAGAAGCGCTCCTGCTGTGATGGTGTCGCGGCTCATAGGGTCACTATATAACGCTAATCGAACAGAGAGATGAGATAGGTGTCGATAGCGCGCTGGTCCATTGTGTAGAAATACGTACCCGCCGTGTGAAGATCGGTCGCAAGTTTTACGCCGACGAAGCGCCAATGCCATGGCTCGAATATGTAGTAGCCATTGTCTTTGGGATACGAGAGAACAAAGCCGTAATGATAGGCGTTGGCAACCATCCAAGCATAGGCGGGAGTTGCATCAAATCCTGCGAGCGCACCACCAGTGCCAGTCGTGATGAAATCTGCGGTGGTGCCTAGCTGGTGCTCGGAATACCCTTGATCTGCAGAGAATTGGTTTGCTGTGCCGGTGCCGTAGACGACCGAGTATTGTCCCTTGAGCGACTTCTGGCTCGCAAATGAGCGATATGCTGAATCTACGTACAGCGCTACACCGCCTGCTTTCGCTTGCTCAATCATCCGCAGTACATAGGGGAGTACTTCTGGGATTATCTGGAGCTGCTTCGTCTCAGAGTATGCATATGCGGAAGGAATCTCGACGAGTCGCGCAGGAGCGTACGTGTCGCTGAGGAAGAATACTTTCGAATACTTGGCGAGGAGTTCTGGATCGGTCTTGCTCAATTTCTGCAAGTCGGTCACGACTCCAGTGATCGAGCCAACTTGGTTCCTGACTCCACCCAATTGCGCTTGGACATTCAGGTTTTCTTGCTGAAATGCATTTCCGAGCGATGAGGTTGCTTCAGCAAGATTGTTTTGCAGACTAGCTGTAGTCGAAGCGATCTGTATATCAAGTTTCGTATCAAGCTGTGTGATCTGTTCTGAAAGGGTAGTGAGGCGCAGGTACCCATACCAAGAAGCGATGCCTACGAGTGCGATTATAAAAATAAACCCCGCGATCGTGAGTTGTTGCGGCAGCGACATGTGCCAGGCTGATCCCCCATTTTTTGACGTCATGCTCTCGAGTATACCGCGTGACAGCCTCTTGACTGGTCCTCGGTGAGGACTACAATACTAATGTAGATTTTCGGCTCTCAAAAATAATGGCCTAGGCATACATTGATAGAATAGAGTTGAGTTTCCTGAGTATGGAAACAAAAACAGCCGGAGATTCCGGCTGTTTTTGTTTTGCAACCAACTAGTTTTAGAAACTGCCGGTTGCGAAGCTCCTAGGTAGGATCATTGTGATGTTGCCTACGCTATCGATGCTTCGTACGAGGTAGTAGTATGTCGTGTTTGCCTGAAGGTTGGAGACGGTCACGACGTGATTCGTCTGGAGACCTCCGGCATCAAGTGCAAGTGTGCCGCTCACGTACGGAGTCTGGTTGGGGCCTGTTGCCTCGTCAGATTGAATAGGTGTAGTGCTCCAATAGACCTGGCCTCGAGTCGGCTCATTGGTCGTCCAGCTGAATGTCGCAGTCGTACCAGTGTACTGAACCGAGATAGGGCTTTGGACAGGGACAGTGTCCCAAGAGACATTGCTGGAGACGCCTCCCATAAGGGTATTGAGTCGGGCAATTGTCTGGGGACCTACGCGCCCGTAGCCTGTCGTTGTAGGTGATCCGGAAGAGACAATTCCTTGTTCTGTCTGAAAACGTTGTACGGCTGCCTGAGTAAGGCTACCGAAGTATCCCGTTACAAGGCCTGATGGGTAGAGTGCCGGATATCCAGCGAGATAGGTTTGAAGATCAGTGACTTCCTGGCCTCTCGAACCGAAGTCGAGCGAGGTCGATATCGTTGCGGCGTGTGCCTGGTAAGCGCCCATGCCGAGCGATATCATGAGGAAAAGAGCAAGAAACGTAGCTAGAAATGCAATATTCGTACGCACAGATAGTATTTTTTCCATGGGTTTATATGAGTGAATGCTAATAACGAGGTCATCGGAAGTTAATCGACCATTGTCCGACCTCTATTACAAAAGCCGTTGTACCCGGGGGTGTATTACAAGAGCTGTTGAACATTATGCGCTAGTCTTGATGTTGCGAACTTGTGTTTCAAGATCTTTAATTTGCTGCTCTAGGTTTTTCGTGTGCCCGATTAATTTCGATTCGAGATCGCTCGTGTGGCCAGTGAGCTTGTCAGCGACGAGCATGAGCTCAGTAATGTCTTCCATTGCGAGAAGTATGGTGGTGGGGAAGATTTCGCGAGCAGTTTTTTCAGTGAAATGAATCTGTCTACCATTCAGAAGCATTACTTTATATCCTATGGCAGGGAATGTGTGTTCCACCTCGAATCCTTTGAAGAAAGTGTTTTTAGGTAAAATCTCTTCCAGCAGTTTTTTAAGTGCTGGAATATTCCACTGCCCATTGCCCAGCTCGTAGACATTTTTTGCTTCCGTATCCTTTGGTTCAGTTTGAAAGGTACGATAGAATGCCTCATTTGCCGCCAGTACACTTAAGTTTTTGTCGAGAATAAGAATCGGTTCGCGTGCGATATCTACTACTGACTTTATGTATGTCCAACTTTCTGACCAAAGCTGTTCGAGTGTAGCAGTGCCGATGATGCTGGGCGGCTGACCAGAGTTTTTGGTGGGAGTGTCCATACTAGTGGAGCCGCACAAGTGGTCAGAATATTGCAATTCGCACTTTAGGATAGTGCGGAGTATGCTAATGGCAGGAAAGAATCTCGCTTACGACCTCCCGAGAGATAGTAGCGGAGGCCACTCGGTAGCGCACCGTCTCTGTAATGCGCTTGTAATAGTCTTACAGCCAAACTCGGCTCCATCTAGTATGACCCCATCTGAGAACAAGAAAGATAGGGACAGCAAAGAAGATGTGCTGACTAATGCCTATCATGATAATGAAAAAGGCCTTAAAAAATATGCCTTTTTTAAGCTCCATGACCGCGATCGAAGTGAAGACCTAGTCCAGGATACTTTTTTGAAAACCTGGAGGTATCTTATACGAGGAGGGAAGATCGATCTCGCAAAAGCGTTTCTGTACCACATTCTCAACAATCTTATTGTAGATGAATACCGAAAGCGTAAAACGATATCGCTCGACGGTCTGCTTGAAAAGGGTTTTGCTCCGCGAGCGAACGGTCCCGAGTCATCCTCCGACATGGGAGATTCAAGGACGGCGCTCCTGTTACTTGAACAACTTCCGGAGCGATATAAAAAAGTTTTGCACTTGCGATACGTCCAAGGCCTTTCGCTCAAAGAAATTTCCTTGATAACCGGACAGTCGAAGAATGTCATAGCCGTGCAAGTGCATCGTGGTCTGGCAAAAATTAGGCATTTGTATGGGCAGGTGCATGTTCAAAAGAAATGACAGCATGAGTCATGGTTTAGTATGCATTTTTTGAATTTGTAATGAGTTCAGGTCGAGTTCGGCTTCTTGGATATATGAACTCATATACATCTGCAAGCACAAAGCCTCTATATCGTGGCACGCAAATTGTCTGGTACATTTTAGGCGTCATTGAAATTTTACTCGCGTTCCGTCTCGTTTTAAAATTGATGGGAGCAAATCCCAGTGCTGTGTTTTCAGGGTTTATATATAACGTAAGTTATATATTTGTCTCACCATTTCTTTCTGTTTTTAGAGTCACTCAAGTGTCTGGCAGTGTGTTTGAGTGGACGACACTTTTGGCGATGTTCGTGTATTGGGTGATTGCTGTCGGGATCATTAATTTGTTTTTGATGGGGAAGACTGTTTCGACGCCAGAAGCTGCGGCAAAATTAGAAGAACAGGAACGTAATTAAACCTTCATGCCTTTGACCACAATTATCGTAGTTCTGCTCATTCTCTGGCTACTCGGATTCAGCTTCAATATAGGAGGAAATCTTGTTCATACACTGCTGGTCATTGCACTCATTGTGCTCCTCGTACGGCTTCTCACCTAGTTTTTGTGATAACGAAAAGCCCACGAGAAATGCGTGGGTTTCCGTGGGCCTAAGTCTTTAGTTGATACAAGTATCGCGAGATTGTGCGAACAGCGTCATTTTTTGTGCCGTTCTCTTTCCTGCACGCAAGACGTCCATGATCAACTAAGAGTTTAAGCATGAAACGAAGGTTGATGGATGGGGAGTCTGGCCATAACAGTAGTTTTACGTGTCTGCTGAGTGAATACCAGTGCGGTGGATACCGCTTGTCGAACTCTCTGGCGATAGAATCGTGGTCTTTCCAATGCGATGTGCAGCACTCGAGAACTTCAGGAAGAGTGATCATTGGGTCCTCCCATGCTGAGAATTGCGTAGGAACTTTTCTGGCAATATTAGAACATACCTGAATTCTGCGGACAATTACTGTTAGTGGATGATGCGCGCACCGGCGAACTCTCAGGGTTTCTGTAAGAAACGATAGGCAATGAGGGGTGCCCAGATTAGGAAGCTCGCAAAACCTAAGATAAAGAAAGTAGGGATAAGCTTCTCTGGAATAACGTTGCCTATCCAGATGATAGTTAGTGCCGACATTGCGCACGACAGCATCATCGCCCAGAATAATCTCAATGTTATGTACTCAGTCATCACTTAAGATAACTAGTATGGAAGGATAGAGGTTGCTACTTTTTGCTCGTGGGTAAGTAGAGTTTTTAGACGTTCGCTCCGCTCGAAAACGAAAGAGTCCAGTACGTTTGAGTTTGTGTAAAAGAAAAGCCGTCTCCGATGGTGGTTAGTAGAGGATGTTCGAGTTGTTTCATTACTGTAATGAAGTTCTGCAGAGTTCGGCTTAGAAGGTAGATACCTCACTACTTATTATTACTTGTATTTCTACCTATGAACCAAAACTTACTTATCGGCATTGTTGCAGCGATTATCATCGTTGGCGGCGGCGGCGTGTGGCTGTTTGCGTCGGGCAGATTGAGTCCAGGTACCGCCACCACGACTCTTTCTACTCTAAATAATGCGGTCACCACTCCCATAGATACGACATCTTTTGCAGTAAATCCCACTGCTTCAGCTCCTATCGTTACAACAGGAACGCTCGTTGTTGCATCAAACTCTTCGGCGGTTATGACTGGGAAGGTCGTACCCAATGGGTCTCAATCGACGTATTGGTATGAATACGGCAGAACTTCTTCGCTCGGAACTCGTACTCTTTCGCAGGCCCTTGGCTCTGGTTTCGTAAGTATCAGCGCTCCGGCCTTTATTACCGGACTCTCTGCAAATACAAACTACTCGTATCGCCTAGTTGCACAGAACGACTTCGGCACCATCCAGGGTGTCACATTAAGCTTCATCACAAACAATAATCCTCCACTAATAGGTTCAGCACCAGCAACGCGTACGGATGCAGCAACGTCGATACTGCGCACAAGTGCTACTCTGTCCGGACATGTAACCCCGAACGGATCCGATACTTCGTACTGGTTCGAGTACGGCTTCTCAAGTGCTCTTGGTAACATGACCACATTCTATTCTGCGGGAGCGGGTACCGCATCAGTGAATGAGTCCGTGACCATCTCAAATCTCCTTCCAGCAACAAAATATTACTTCCGTATGAACGCACAGAATCAGTTCGGCACCGTGAGCGGCGCACTGCTTTCCTTCACGACAAGCGGTCCAGCTGCTATGTCGGCACCATCAGCGGACACTGCAGCGGCAACAAACCTCGCAAGTACTACTGCAACGTTGCACGGTAACGTGAATCCAAATGGTGCCAGCACAAGCTACTGGTTCGAGTATGATACCGATTCCTCACTTGGTAGTCTTCTTGGAAGTACCACACACAAAGTGATTGTGAGCGTGGCAGCGAACCAGACAAACGTCTCGAATGATCTGTCAGGTCTTGAACCCAACACGAACTATTGGTATCGCGTAGTAGCGATGAACAGTCAGGGCACGACAAGCGGTGACATTGTGAAATTCAAGACTAAGTAAGTCAGACGAACATACAAAAAGCAACACCCCCTGAAAGGGGTGTTGCTTTTGGCTCCACGAGTAAGCATTGATTGCGCGCTTTCTTTACGGAGTCTCGCTCGAAAACAAAAGAGCCCGAAGAGGGCTCTTTTGTTTTACTCACTCGCGCTTCGCGCGAGCCGAATTTTGGGCTTCATACTAACTGGCTCCGCGTGATTAGGGATGTCAGAATCGCTGCATAGCATATTTCGGGCACGCTTTTATTAGCATTGAATGAAGACGAAAAATGTGGGAAAATACGGACTATCTTGCCCACAGAACCCGCAAACGAGGAGGAAACACGAAATCGCCTGATACGGCCAGCGATTGTACGTGCGGGGTGGGCTGAAACACAGATTCGGGAAGAGTATGCCTACACAGAGGGACGTATCCACGTGAGCGGAAAGACGGTGAAACGCGGGGACCGGAAGAAGGTTGATTTCCTGTTGGAGCATCGACCAAATATGCCGCTCGCCGTAGTGGAGGCGAAGCACATCGGCAAACCGCTCGGCGCGGGTATGCAGCAAGCGCTTGGTTATGCCGAGGCACTTGATGTACCTTTTGTATTTTCAACGAACGGCGACGGATTCCTCTTTCACGATCGCACAGGGCAATCTACCGTGACCGAACAGAAGCTCGACCTTGATGCCTTCCCATCACCGACAGAACTTCACGCGCGATACTTAGCGTGGAAGGGCGATAATGCGGCCGTACGTTCGGCCATCGAGACTGAATACTACGGCGACGGGTTAAAACTTGCTCGCTACTACCAGCGCATCGCCGTTGACCGAGCTGTTGAAGCTTTCGCGCGTGGCGGCAGACGCCTTCTGCTCGTTATGGCCACAGGTACGGGTAAGACATACACAGCGGCCCAGATTATGTGGCGCTTGTGGAAATCAGGAAACGCAAAGCGCGTCCTTTTTCTCGCAGATCGCAACATCCTTGTCGATCAGGCTCGTATAAACGACTTGAAGCATTTTGGCGAAGCGCTAACAAAAGTATCTCGCTCCGACTTCGATGATCTCGGCAAACTGATGTCGCATCAGATATTCCTTGGTCTGTATCAGGCTATGAGCGGTCCGACCGAACCGGACAAGCTCTATAAGAGACTACCAGCCGACTTCTTCGACCTCATTATCATAGATGAGTGCCATCGCGGTAGCGCTTCGCTTGATAGTGAGTGGCACGAAGTGCTTGAACACTTCACCAGTGCAGCTCACCTCGGTCTTACCGCGACCCCCAAAGAAACGAGCGATACCAGTACCACCCATTATTTCGGCGATTCCATTTACACATACTCATTGAAACAAGGAATAGATGATGGATTCCTCGCGCCTTATAAGGTGCTTCGCGTGCTTCTTGATAACGACATTACTGGATGGCGTCCCTCGCCGGGAACGCTGGACGACAAGGGGAACGCCGTAGAGGACCGCATTTATGAGCTCCGTGATGTAAACAAGTCGGTAATTTTCCCTCAACGCGATGAGCTAGTAGCCAAAAAGATAATAGAGTACTTGGACGCAATCGACGACCCATTCGCAAAGACTATCGTTTTCTGCCGCACGACTGAACACGCCGAACGAATGCGCTCGGCGCTCGTGAACGCGGGCGGCGACCGCGCGCGAGAAAACGTGCGCTACGTGATGCGCATCACCGGAGACGACGAGGAGGGTAAGAATCAGCTTGACCGCTTCATCGACCCGGAAGAACGCTTCCCTACAATCGCAACGACCTCGCAGCTTCTCTCGACCGGAGTGGATGCACAAACCTGCAAGCTCGTCGTCTTGGACAAGCCGATCGAGAGTATGACCGAGTTTAAGCAGATCATCGGCCGCGGCACTCGCGTACGCGAGGACAAAGGCAAAATGTGGTTTACGGTAATGGATTTTCAGGGCGTAACGAAACTTTTTGCTGACCCCGGATTCGATGGAGTGCCTGAGCGCGTGTTTGAAGTGGGAGAGAACGACGACATCGACTGTGTGTTGAAAGAGCTAGATCCGACAGATGAGCCAATCGAAGTGAAAGAAAAGGAAGACGAGCTCGTGGACGTGATCATCACAGGTCCCGGAGAAGGAGGTCCTATCGGGCGGCCGCCGGTATATACGATAAGCGGCGTTCCCTATGCCATAGTAAAGGAACAAGTGCAGTATTTGGGTGCCGACGGCAAGCTCATAACCGAATCCCTGACCGACTTCACGCGCAAGAATATTCTCAATCATTATCCGACCCTCGAGAGCTTCTTTACGGCTTGGCAGTCCGCCGAACGCAGGCAAGCTATCATCGACCAGCTCGACGCCACGGGAATCCCCCTTGAGGAGCTCCAGAAACAAGTAGGTGGTGAGTTCGATCTGTTCGACCTCATTATGCACGTCGCCTATGACAAGAAGATGGTGAAAAAGAGCGAGCGAGTGGAGGCGGTCCGGCGCTCTAACTACCTCAACAAGTACAACGGTAAGGCGCGCGAAGTCATTGAAGCGTTGCTCGATAAATATGCTGATGTCGGGCTCAAGGATATTGAAA
This sequence comes from bacterium, assembly GCA_030651285.1. GTDB lineage: Bacteria > Patescibacteriota > Minisyncoccia > Phycocordibacterales > Phycocordibacteraceae > C7867-001. The sequence continues at coordinate 74,919 of JAUSCN010000012.1, read as the reverse complement.
GCGTGCGTGTTCTTACTCTCGAGCCGATTCGTTCTCTCGGAACGGATTACGAACTCGTCTCCCTTTTTGGCGGTAAGGATGAATATCTCCAGATGCTTGATGAGCTCCTCGATAATGTCTATACCGTCTAACGTATGTTTACTCCCGCCACTATCAAAGCCATACAGGACATAATGCGCCAAGACATCGGCGTAGATGGAGATGCGCAGCGCCTTTCGCAGCTCGTCTGGCTCATCTATCTGAAAATCCTCGATGACGAAGATAGGGCTCTGGAGATACGGAAGGAAAAATATACGCCAACACTGCCGAAAGAGTATCAGTGGCGCACGTGGGCCGCTCCGCTTGATGGGCTGACCGGTGAGCAGTTGGTTGCTTTCGTAAACGGAGACCTAATTCCTGCTCTGCGTGCACTACCGACTAATGGTAATCAGCGTACAGAGCTTACGCGTATGGCGTTCCAAGACGTGAACAACTTTATGCGCAAAGGAACGCTACTGAAGCAGGTCATCAACAAAGTGAATGAGATCGACTTCAATACCTCAAAGGATCGGCACGCTTTCAACGAGGTCTATGAGCGCCTTCTTAAGAGCCTTCAGAGCGCAAAGAACTACGGCGAGCTATATACGCCTCGCGCCGTTACCCAATTCATTGTTGAGATGATTGACCCGAAGGTTGGCGAATCGGTGTTTGACCCGGCAGCCGGCACCGGCGGATTCCTCGTAAACTCGCTTGAGCACCTCCGTAAACAAGTAAAGACCGTCAAAGACGAAGCGAAAATACAGCAAAGCATTCACGGCGTGGAGAAGAAGCCGCTCCCGTATATGCTCCTTATCACGAATATGATGCTCCACGGCATTGAGGAGCCAGTCACAATGCGTCGCGGCAATATGCTCGAGAAGCCGCTGCGCGACTACACAGATGCCGATCGCATCGACTGCATAGTTACCAACCCTCCCTTCGGCGGCACAGAGGAGCCGGGTGTTGAGAAGAACTTCCCAACCGAGTTTCAAACGCGAGAGACAGCAGATCTCTTTCTCGTGCTTATCGTACGATTGCTCAAGAAGTACGGACGCTGCGGAGTTGTTCTACCCGACGGCACCCTTTTTGGCGAAGGAATGAAAACCGCACTCAAAAAGATGCTCCTCGAGGAGTGCAATTTGCATACCATCGTTCGTTTGCCCAAGAGCGTTTTTGCTCCTTACACCAGTATTGCCACAAATCTTCTTTTCTTTACCAAAGGCGAGCCAACTAAAGAGATCTGGTACTACGAGCACCCGCTACCGAAAGGACAGAAGGCCTACTCGATGACGAACCCTATGAGCGTTGATGAGTTCGCGCCGGAAAAGGAGTGGTGGAACAATCGTGAAGAAAACGAACAGGCGTGGAAGGTATCTATCGACGAGATCAGAGCTAGAAACTACAACCTAGATATTAAAAATCCTCGTGCCCCGAAGGAATTGGTCGAATCCCCTGAAGAGCTTCTTGCTACCTATCGCACCAAGCAGGAGGAAACCAAGAAAGCACTGGATAAAATCAGAGCGCTTTTGGAGGACGCTCTATCGCACAATGGAACTAAATGATGTGCGTACAATCGTCGCCAACCTAGATGACTTTCTAGAGTTGCCTGACGGCATAGTGCGCCTTCGTAGAGCAGTCCTCACTCTTGCTGTCTCTGGACGGCTTGTGCCGCAGGCGTCAGAGGAAGGGACCGCCGACGAACTCTTTAAGAAAATACAAGAAGAACGATCAAGGAGTGCATTAAACGTCGGACGTAAGAACAAGACAAAAGAGCTCCAATCAGTCAGCGCAGATGAGATGCCGTTCGGGATTCCGAAGTCTTGGAAATGGGTCCGTTTGGGAGAAATTATTCTCTCAATCTCAGGAGGGGGTACGCCATCGAAACAAAATCCTTCTTTTTGGGATGGGTCTATCCCTTGGGCTAGCGTGAAAGATATGACGGGCAAGAAATATATTGACGATACCAAGGATCATATAACCGAGAAGGGCTTGCGTTCAAAATCAGAATTATTAAAAAAAGCAGGCTCTGTCATCGTTTGTACTCGTATGGGGCTGGGCAAAATCGGAATCCTGATGAGGGATATGGCGATTAACCAAGATCTGAAAGCACTTATTTTAAGTAAACATATCGATGTTGAATATTTTTATCTTCAGTATCAAACTTTCGATATAAAAGGAAAAGGTGTCACAGTCGACGGTATCACTCAGGACCAACTTCAAGCTTTCCCATTCACTTTGCCGCCGCTGGCGGAACAGAAGCGGATTGTAAAAAAGGTCGAGGCAGTAATGAAAGAGCTCGATGATCTCGAGGCAAAGAAGAAAGAACAAGATGCGGTGCGGGAACGGCTTACACGAAGTGCGATGCGTCGTTTCGGTGAGAATGAGGACACGTTGGCGCTCGAACATCTTACTGAACTCATAAGGACACGAACAGATCTCCAAGAGCTTGAGATGGCAGTACTCACCTTAGCGGTATCAGGCAAGTTGGTTCCACAGAACAAAGAAGAAGATGACGTTACCGAGCGCGAAATTATCAAAACGCGTAGGTCAAAAGTATTGTTGCCCGTTGTGCCTGAGGAGATACCTTTCGATATACCAGAATCGTGGGAGTGGTCCCGTTTCGGGAGTGTTTTCTCTGATTACGGTTCAGGTTCTACCCCTAGCCGTGGGAATGATGGATATTTCAGCGGCGACGTGAACTGGTACAAATCAGGAGAATTGAATGACGGGGTACTAACCGATGATGCAGAAGAAAAAGTGAGTGATATAGCTCTGAAGGAATGCCATTTGCGGATGAATGTGCCGGGCGACTTACTTATCGCGATGTACGGTGCAACAGCCGGCAGAGTTTCCATTCTTGAAAACAAGGGGGTGACGAATCAAGCCGTGTGGGGTGGAACCCCATCCCCGTATGTTGATGTCCGATACTTGTTTTTATATATGCTCCAGTCTCGTCCTTCGCTCATCGCTAAAGGCGCAGGCGCTGCTCAGCCAAACATATCAGGAGAGAAGATACTCTCGCACCTGATTCCTCTCCCTCCTCTCGCTGAGCAGAAACGGATAGTGGAGAAAGTCCAAGAATTACAACAATCTCTTTCTGAGCTTAAAAGGAGAATGTAACGGGCTTTTGTACCGCTAAGCGCAGATTTGGTGCGGCACTTCCGCAGCAGCAAGTATGGCCGCACAACGATCTATGATGGCCGCTGGCACGGCAAGAGCTGCTAAGTGCGTTGCTCGTGTTGCTCCTACGTATATCACTCGTTTGGGCTCGTGGTCTGATCGCCTCTCCCACGCATCAACAAGCTGGCCAGTGAAAACGCGCCTATCGTCAGGGGGTATGACTACACATACCCCCGTATACTCACTTCCCTTAGCGTTATGAATGGTTGAATAGCGTAATCCTGTACCGACGTCTGTTTGCTCGAGATGCTTGGACCAGTCTGCGTTTCGCGGACTTTGTAGAGAAGTTCTGATTGTCTGCCCGGGTTGTAATGGGATTGCTAACTCCAACACAAGAGCTCTAGCACATTCTATCCACGCCACACGATCTGCATCAGTGTCGGGGCAGGTTTTTGGCAACCTCATCACAAGTTCAAGTGCTTGTCGTCTAAGTAAGCGCTTGTCGAGACCAAGTCGTTGAATCGCGTGGGCTACGGGTTCGCTGTCAACTCGTTGTCCGGTCACATCAAGCAGAAGTCTCTCGAGAGACGACAGGGCCTTACTTTTCCCGTGTCGCGTTGTACCCGCCCAAAACTCACTAACGGCACACGCTAATCGTTCAATCTTCGATTTCCCCGAAGGGGGTAAAACGTAACTGCCGGAGGCTAAACGAGCGGCACGTTCACTGTGGGCGAGAACTATGAGTTGCGAGACGGGAATATTTATATTGGTGCTACCTGCGTGACTAATAAACCATCTGCCAATTTCGGAAGATATGGATCGACCATCGTAAGGATATAAGGCGATTGGATGTTCCACTTCTCTAGCTGGACCAAGTGGAATGTCGACGTCTTCTCTGGTGCGAAGAGAGGCTCCAAGCGAACAAATGGCAGGACTACTCCTAAAGTTTCCGGTCAACGTAAGTCGATCTTCTTCCTTGTAAGTATTCGCAAATGCTTCTAGATGAGCGCGGGTACCGTCTCGAAACGCATAAATGGACTGGTCCATATCACACACGAGTGTCACTTGTATTCCGTGGCTCCGAAGCCACGCGAGGACCTCAAGATCGAGCGGATTACAATCTTGCGCTTCATCAACAACTATCTCTTGGAAACGCCCAGCCATTGCACGTCCGAGAGCTTGACCCCACTCCTCGTGCCTTATTCGCTCTAGGGCAACAGCGCGTGCGTCACTTGCACTAAAGTATCCTTGTCGTATTAGATTTTGGCGTCGATTTTGCGCAGAGCGCTCATAGTCCAACTTATGATTGGTAACGTGTGTTCTGAGGGCCACATTCGTTATTCGAGTTAGATCGACGGAGTTAGTTGACGGATCAAATAGGTCTAAACTGACCCCATCCCCAGCAAAAGCGTTTCTTCCTGTAAGTCGTATTTCAACATCTAAACTATCCCAACTATCCACTACGTGTGGTTTAGCAGAGCTCCCCACAATGCCGGAAGGCAGGAAAAGAAAGTGTCTAACGAATGCGTCAAAGGTGCCGATATATCCCGGATGTTGCAAAAGAAGCCCGACGCCCTCTGCGGCGGCACGAGATTTAAACTCCTCGATTGCCTTATTTGTGAAAGAAAGTATCGCAATTCCTCTCCGTGGCGGAAGGGTAACTGCGATATTAGCCAAACGCGCCACTACCGTTCTAGTTTTGCCAGATCCCGGGCAGGCCTGCACGAACGCTTCTGTAGGATGTTCGGCGAAACGCTGCTGCTCCGGCGTTAGATTCATACCTCTGCGATTTTGCGGATCGCCTGTTGGAGATATTCAGGGACTTGGAGCGCTTCACCGGTTTCAATACGTGCTGCAAGTTCCTGCGCAAAATCGCCTTTGCGAACACGCGAGGTTGTAATCAAATCTACGAAAGCCTGCGCTTGCTCGGCTTCTGGTTTAGCCGTAATCATTGCGTCCCATACAGTCTCGGATCTGGGACGCAAACATAAGAAGACCGTTTTGAGCAAATCCCGATTGCCTGCAGTGAATAGCTCGTACTCAAGGGTCACCTCGTTTGTAAATACGTGTAGATTGTCTCTTGCGCCGAGTTCAGTCGCCAGTGTCTCTAAATCAGTTTTTCTGTTGCCAGCCAAGGCTGGGTCGGCATCGGTTATAACAACGACACGATCCGCAATGCGTGTTTCCCTATGAGCCCGCAAGAGCGTTTCAACATACGGTCGGAAATCTACTCCATCTATCGGGACAAGGACCGTGCCACGAAAACGTAGGAGAGCATCCCGATCATTAGAAAGCACAAACTTTCTTGCAAATAATGGTAACAACAATGCCTCAGCAATACCCTCAACCAAAGCTGCGTGGCTACCGAAAAGCAATGCTGACCGTGTGACGTCAAGGTAACGGTTTATTTTACTCAGCACAGGATCTGGTAACCCTAGGCTCGAAACAGGTACGCACGCAGTCGAGGGAACGAGGTCGCCGTTAGAACGGTGCGAGCGTACAACAACGAGATGCTTAGGTGATGCCCAAGCGGTTAGATTTGGTGAATGGGTTGATACAATCACCTGTATACGTCCTTCTGGCTGGCCCGAAATAGGATCACGAGAGAATGATGCTGTTGCCTTCTCGAGAAGAAACTCGAGCACCATCATTTGAAGTTGTGGATGCAAATGAGCCTCCGGTTCTTCAACTAGAAAAAGTGTCAAATCGGCTTCTTTTGCCTTGGTTAGTTCAACGATAACTGTGGCCATATAGAGAAGGTTGGAGTACCCAAGACCTGATGTGCGAATCTCGTCCAGAGCCCCGCCGCTATCTCCTATTTTGAAGCGCAAATCTCTTGCGATATCTTGAACACTTTCGCTGCCGAAGTTTACCTGTGCTGTTTGAGGCCGTACCCCACTCGTGAGTTCCGTAAGCGCGTCACCGATATCAGTGTTCATCCTCGTTAAAACATCGGGCATATTTGCACCGCGTTGAACTTCGTCGATGAATTGCTGCTGCTCGGCTTCAGGAAGAAAATGTCGAAGGAGTGCCATAACCCTCGTTGCTCCTCCAGAACCCAATGCTTGATGAGCGTCACGCAGTGCAGGCAAATATACGTGCCGTATCAAATCAGTAGAACCGCTCTCTGGTTCCGTCGTATCGAACTTTCCAGCCCACGAGGAATATCGTCCGCGAGCTCCACGCCCCGGTCGTGGCTCATAACGACATCCGAAAGCGGCGATGTTTTTCGTGGGATCCGGTACTGCACTTATAAGCAACCCCTTGAGCGTGTCGCTTAGATCGTCGTATCGACCTGCTATCTCAAAGTGAGCAGGGTCTGAGCCGTGTCTAAGATCGGTGTCCTCCGCGTATCGTTCACGGCGACCGTTTAACGGCGCGGTAAGGAGCCGAATGGCGTCTAATATATTTGACTTGCCACCGTTGTTCTCACCTACAAGCACTGTCAGTTCTTTTTGAAACTCAACGACCGTTTCCTTGCAGGAACGGAAACGGGAAATGTTTAGTTCTCGTAGATACATAGAATTGTGTCAATATCATACTCCTGTCGCAGAATTATGGGGCGCGAGGCTTGCTCTAGAGACTTTTTAAGTATTTTTCCGACGCTTTAGGAGGCCCATTTTCCGCCGTGTTTTAAGCGGGGCTATAATGGGTCTATGCAAGCAGTTCTACAGGCTCCAAAAGCCGTTACGAAGCGTGGGAGGCCTACGAAGTACGTATCAGGGGTCGGCGTTCTGCTTGAGGCCTATATGGCGGGCTGCGTGGACGTTTATGATGTGGCCACAGGACGCTGGCACGTCAGATTGCCTATGATCGAGGGGTTTGCCCTGTATCTCGGTGTACACAGGGATACCCTCAATGCTTGGTCAAAAAAGTACCCAGAGTACCGGGATGCCCTAGAGCTACTTAAGGTGCACCAGTTTACGCGCCTGATAAACGGCGGCTTGGCCAATCATTATAAAAGCTGGCTGGTTATTATGCTGCTGAAAAGGAATCACTGGCACCGTCTTACGTCTAGTTGGCATCGACGTTCTGTTTCTTCAAACAATATGTCGAAGGCGGCTTCCAGTCGCCTTTGAGCCTCATTTTCGGAAACATTTATCGCCTGTTCCCATACAATTCCCGGTTCCATAGATTCTATCCGTGCAAGAGATCGCTCTCGAACGCCTGTATGGCGCTTCGAATGTCCCCGTTATGCCAAGCGTCTGCTAGGGACTGAATCTGCGCCTCAGCATTCGCTCTGCTGGTGTCAACCATTCGCGCTACTCGCGGAATATCCATACGGAGGAAAGTCTGGCCGAGAATAGTGATTAAGCTCTCCATATCAAGGAAGATAGTTTGGGAGCTTCCGCAAGAACGAATAGAAAAGTCGCGATACCCATCTTGTTTGAGTGCCACAGTGCGGACAGCGGGTACTGTCATTTTTGAAAATGATTGCTCGCCTGCAAGTGCGACACCAAGCGTCCTTTGGTATCAACGAGGTCATACGAGTTGCGCGGTCTTCTTGCTACCCTTGGCAAAAAGTAAGTACAAGTGCCCTCCGAGATAACAGAACTGAACGAATGTAAGTGTGCTCGAGGTCGGATACGGGAGACGCGCACCTACCAAAACATCGTACGTGTACGGAGCCCAAACGGCTATATAAATAAGCGCTACAGCGAGCGCAACTTTCCCCGGCACCTCCAGATCTCGCAGTCTCTTTGCGTCGAGAATGCTCGTGAGCAGATAAACCGCACTCCACACAAGAACAAAGGCTCCGGGTCCGATTTCCTTACCAACTTGTGCAGCAACACCGCCGACAAACAGAAGCACGACTAGGGCGATGATGTACTGCTTCCTGTTCCACTGACCTGAAAAAACAGAACGGTAAAGATTCATAGTCGTCGGCGTTAGCTACTAACGCGCGGCAGGTAACAGAAAACCCACCACGTGGGTGGGGCCTTGCGGCCCCCATACCGGTTTCCCGATATGGCCTTGGAAGACAGGCCCACGTGATGGGTTTTCTATCTTCCAAGGACTTTTCGGCCGTGCCGAGGCTTGCGCCGCCGGTTTAGGCCTCTTTATTCGGTTTACAGATAAATATTATCACAGTGGCGTATAGTTATGGAGATGTCGCCAGACCACGCTCTCAATGCTGTATTAGATAGTTTCCCCGCGTCCCAGCTTCACTCGACGTGGCGTCTAGTTCGGGCACTCATCCCCTTAGCAGAAGCGACCCAACGAGACACACTCAAACCCCTTGAACGGATCTCGCTAACTGAGTTAGCAAAACAAGGTCTGCAAATTGCACAGGTCATAGAAGCTGCCGAGGTACTCCTTGCGGTCCATAAGACGATTCACAAAGAACCCGACGTTCGTGCGGGAATCGGTGCTCTTCGGATTAGACCTCCGAAAGTATCAGTCGACGGCTTTCTCATTGGCCTGAACTCTCTTCCATTACAGAAAATCGATGAGAAACTTTCGGAGAGAGAACATTCCTTCCCGTTAGGTCAGAAGACAAATATTCAGATAAACGCTCGCGCTGGCACTTTACGAGTTTTTGAAAATCTTGAACCCGTCGTTGAGCTCGCGCCGAAGGAGGCGGACTGTATTCGCTTGATCTATACAGGTTTGCAAAAAGAAAGATTGAGCCTGAAGAAGATGACCTTGATCCTCAACTCCAGTAGCGATTCCAATACCTCGAGACTGGTTCGCACGATAAATGCAGCAGTACTAGAGACCCTTAAGCTCCCATACCCACTTATCCGGCACAGTACGGCTACCGGATACTTTTTGAATACAGAACAGTACAACATTCAGGTAAGCTAGTTCTTATTAGAACCGAACAGCACCACGACAATCGTGGTGCTGTTCTTAACCCAACAAGCGGCGAAAGGACTACTTCCTCTTCTTGTTCGCTGCGTTATCAAGCGTAATGGCGGCCAAGGTCTTAATTTGGGCCATTGTCGGCTTCTTTATCGCGCCTCGGAGAATCGCAGAAGCAAGCTTCGCGTTCTTGGGAGACGTTACGTCGTCTTTTTTTGCCATAGCAACAATCACATAGCTAATAATCACACCGTCCTTTGGTAAGGATTTTTGTGCGAACCATCCCTATGAGCTTTTGCTGCGGCCTGTACGCTGGTCCCCTTGGGCTGAGAGTGCTTGAGGTAGTATTTACCGCAAGAGTCCCAGCGTACAGACAACAGCGCTCTCATAATGCCCGCTACCAACGGGCTTCGCACAGCATCATTATACCCCCAACACACAGTACCGCCCCGCTTTTGTTGTGGACAACGAGAAGTAGTTTTCCCCATTTTTGATAAGTCGCCGACAACCCTAGGACAATTACGGAGAATCCTCACTTTCCTTACGCTGAAGGAATGGTCTTGAGCGACAAAGCGAGAACCGATTTGCAGCAGATTATGCGCCGTGACTACGGTGTATCAGTCTCGAACGACCAAGCGAATGAATTGGGCGTTTCGCTGTTGCGTCTGGCTCGCCTTGCTCGTACTGCTCTTGCCCGAGGGGAGGAACGTGTTTCGTCCGTTCAGGCAAGAGGAGAAATCCTCTTGGACCCAAAGACCAGTGCGTAGAAATACGCACCTCTTCAAGCCTTGGGGGGAACCCTGTGCGAGGCTTGTAAAAACAGAATAGGCACAGGACTGGCTCCGTGATCCCGCGGTACAGGGATGCCGTGTGTCGGCCAAGTAAGCCAACGCTGATTACGTGTGACGCTGATAGTTTCTGGCGTAATCAGGTCTACCGTTCGGGAACAAATGACCCGTCCGAGAATAGAAACTCGTCACTCTCCGGGAGAAATCGGAACAAGAGTACGGCGTATCCCCTGAACTGAAAGTTCGCTGGGGGTAAAGGGGGTCTATCTCTGAGCCGAGTGTCAGTTGTGTTTACTCAAAAGAACGAATATCTACGATATGATAGAAACGCCAGACCAAGTGCGACAATCGAATATTTTTCGCTTGTCAGTAAAAGCGGGACAATAACGGTACTTGGTCTGGCGATTAAGTAGCTCCGTTGTTGTCCCACTTTTGCTTTCTCTCTATGAAAACTCTTACCAAACTGATCAAGTATGCAATCTACGCTCGCAAGTCGAGTGAGGCTGAGGATCGCCAAGCGCTTTCGATAGAATCTCAAATCTCGGAAGACGGCTCTTTGGCAAAACGTCAGGGTATCAAAGTCGACGACGATTTCATTTTCTCGGAATCGCGTTCGGCAAAACTACCATTTCAACGAACCGTATTTGAGGACCTCATCAAGCGTATTGAGAGGGGCCGTTTTCAGGGAATCATCGCTTGGCACCCGAATCGACTTTCGCGCAATGCGATAGATGCAGCGCGGCTCATTGACCTGATGGACCGCGGTTTGCTACTTGAAATTGTGACGCCCTCTCAGACTTTCAAGAACACTCCCTCGGACAAGTTCTTCTTCAATATGCTCACAAGCCAAGCGAAGCTTGAGAACGATAATAAGGGCGTGGATGTGAAGCGAGGTTTGAGGAAGAAGTACGAGCAAGGTGTCGTGCCCGGAATAGCGAAGCCGGGATATGTGAACGATTACGGCAAGAAGGGCGATTGCAAGATTCTTCCCGATCCAGAGCGGTTTGAGCTGGTCAAGAAAATGTTTGAGATGTACCTGACGGGCAAGTATTCGGTCCGCGAGGTTCACGAATATTCGGACAAGGTGCTTGGCTTCCGTACGATCCAGCGCAAGAAAGAAGGCGGTAAGCCAATCAAACTCTCTCAACTCTACCGAACGCTCAAAGACCCGTACTATGCCGGATTCTTCTACGCCATCAACGAGAATGGAGAACGTCAGGAGTATCAGGTGAATCCGGCGGTTCCTCGTATGATCACTCGAGAACAGCATTACCGCATTCTCACGATGATGGGCTGCTCGGACCGGCCGCGCCCACAAACTCGCAAGAATCTCTCTGCATACAGCGGACTGGCAAAGTGTGTGGATTGCGGAGGCCCCGTTACCGCAGAGATAAAGCACCAGATCATCTGTCCCGAGTGCCGCCACAAGTTTTCCTACCTCAACAGAGATGAATGCCCAAATTGTGAGCTCTCCATCAGCAAGATGAAAGGGGCGAAGTTCCTACGCTACATCTACCTGCATTGCTCCCGCTGGGGTCGGAAAGGTTGTCGTCAGAAGAGCGTCGAGGAACGCAAAGCAAATGAGACTATGGCGAGTTATGTGCAAGAAAACCTCGAGATCTCTCCAGCTCTAAGTGAATGGTGCCTAGCCTATCTCAACGAGCTCGAGAAGAAAGACGCGCTTCTCGCAAAGGACGTAACGGTGGCTTGGGAACGGGAACTTTCCAAGAAGGAACACGAATATGATGGGCTCGTCGGTATGCACGCAAAGGGGTTGATTGAGGAAGATAAGTTTATGCGGCTCTCCGCCCCCATATTGGCCGATATAGAGGAGATCAGGGAAAAACTGAAGGATACCGCAGGAGAGCGTAAAGACGCGGCCGCGAGGGTGTTTTCGTTTCCGGTCGGACTTTCGGAAGTCTTCTTGAGTGATGACTTCGATGCCAAGAAAGACGCTCTTATCGAGATCAGTCAGAACCTAACTCTGCACGATAAAAAACTCAATGTTTGCTTGAAGAAACCGCTCCAAATATTTGCGGACGGCTTACTTGAGGTAAAAGCGAAAAATCCCCGGTTCGAACCTAGAAATATCGTTGATACTTCTAGTCGAAATGAGGATTTTGTCGCTGCTTGTCCAACTCTGCTCCGCGGGTAGGACTCGAACCTACAACCAACGCCTTAACAGGGCGCTGCTCTACCATTGAGCTACCGCGGAATGGTTCTGTACGCTTCCTAGAAAGCGCTTAGGCATTCTAGCCTAAACAGCGTCAGCCGCAAAGCCTGCTTGAGGAGAGTATACTTTTGATGATGTATATAAAAGTATTCGTCACGCCAGATGCGAAGAAGGAGAAGATCGAAGAAAAAGGGGAGATGCTTCTAATTTCAGTCAAAGAGCCCGCGGCTCAGAACCGTGCAAACGATCGGGTGCGTGAGCTGGTCGCACTGCGGCTCGGGAGGCCGTTGGGGAAAGTGCGTATCCTGACAGGGCACCGTTCTCGCGGTAAAATGATCAGTGTTATCAGCTGATAATCCTCACCATGAACATCACCATTAGAGCGACGAGATATAACCTCACTCCCGAGACAGAAGCTCTTCTTAAGGAAAAGTTATCGGCGCCGCTGCGCCTTCTCGGAGATAAGGCTGAAACAGCATTGCTTGAAATCGAGATCGAGAATGCTCCGGCAGAAGGGCGTTCAGCGGAACCTTGTCGTCTTGTTGCGCGTATCAAGGTTGATAATGAAGTATATCGCGCTGAAGTAGTGAAGCCGACGGCGGCGACGGCGGCAGATAGGGTACGCGGCGATCTTGAAGCGGAGATACGCCGCTCGCGCGGGCGCGCACGGAAACTCTTCCGGCGGGGCGGTGCAGCACTGAAGAGTCTCCTCCGTTTCGGACGCTAAGCATTGAAAAATAAAGCCCGCACAATGCGGGCTTTATTTTTTGGAGAAGTCGCTGTACGACATTTCTTTCTTGCCTTCGGGGATGACTCGTTCGATGACGAAGTTTCCGTTCTTGAGTGCCGCCGAAGTTATCTTGATCCGTTTTCCGTTTTCGAAGAAATACGTGCCGATAGAATCAGCGTATGCGCGGTATTTATTCCAATTCTCGAGTGCTGATGCATCAAGGGAAAGTTGACCTTCCTCTTTCTTGGTCTTGCGGGAGCGCGACGCTTTTGAGTGGTCTTGCGGAACTGGGGTGATGGCGTCGCTCAGATAGTCTGGAAGCGTCGCAACGAGTAGTCCAGCACCCATCTCGATGAGTCTTGGGCGTAGTTCGCGAGCGGTTTCATCTGACTCTATCTTCGTTTCTTTTTGGGCGATGATGTCTCCTGCGTCGAGCTCTTTCACCATCTTCTGAATGGTCACGCCGGTCGTCGGGTCGCCAGCAAGGAGCGCAGCTTCCATTGGTGTTGCTCCGCGGTATTTCGGAAGCAGGGAATAGTGCACGTTCAGGACTCCGTGCGGGAAAGATTCAATAAGTGTCTCGGGAAATATCTTTCCGTAGGCGACGACGAGCGCATAGTCACACTCGTATGCGTGGATTGCGGCAATTGCATCGGCATCGAGTTTTTCCGGGGTCAGGACAGGAATGTCGTGCTCAAGCGCTACAGACTTCGTTTCTGAGGGCGTGAGCGTGAGGCCGCGGCCGCGCGGCGCATCTGGCGAGGTGATGACGACTGCAGGAATGAAGCCGTTCTCAATAAGGATGGAAAGCGTGTCGCTCGAGACTTTCGGTGTGCCGAAGTAGGCGAAGCGGCGTTCTGAACCGCGCGCAACCTGTACGAGCTGTGTAGCGTGGTCAATGAAAAGAATGCCATTGAGGTGGTCGATTTCGTGTTCGAATATCTGTGCCATGAGGCCACCTGCACCGCGCTCGACCTGGGAACCGTCTGGTCGACGCGCTTTGATGGTGACGCGCTCGTGCCTATCAGTGGTGCCGTAGACACCGCGCACGGAGAGACAGCCCTCATCTCTTTTTGCGCGCTTGCGAGAAGTTCGCACAATTTTCGGATTGATATATATGTCTGTTTCCGAAGATGAGGGAGTGTTTTGCGTTCCTTTTGGAAGTGGTGGGAGTGTGCGGTCTTTGCGCACGATAAATATTTGGTATGAGAGATCGATTTGCGGTGCTGCGAGCGCGACACCATCGAGCTCCTTATCAAGAGCCTCCTCCATATCTTTAATCATGCGCGCAAGCGCAGGCGTCCCGAAGAGTTCTTCGGGGACTAGTTCTGCGACTTTACGCAGTACGGGCGCACCATCTTGCACGATCTCTTTCATGCGGCGAACTATAGCAAAAAATCAAGGAGACGGGTGCTTCGTGGGGTCTAGTTCCCACCAGAATTTCTTGCTGAAATTCTTTGCTTGACTGCATACGCTCTTCAGGTAGTAGAGGTCTGCGGTTGGAATTTGTTCAAGCACGACACCGAGGTGTGCCATGGTCATGGGTGCGAGGCCGTCGTGTGTGCGGGCGTGATTAAGGTGGCGCAGGAAGAAGCGCATGAGTTCTCCACGCTCGGTCTGACGCTTCTTTCCCTTTGGCGCTTCTGCTGCCTTTTTCTGAATATCGGGAAGAATGTCTTTGATTGATTTCATTGAATTAGTCAGTGTGTGCTTCGATCGAAGCGCCGAGTTTCTGTAGGCGAGCTACGATATCTTCGTATCCACGATTGATGCTGTACACGTTGCGAAGCAGTGAGTGACCCTTTGCTGCGAGCATCGCTACAAGAATGATGGTCGCAGGGCGAAGTGCTGGCGGACATATGACTTCAGCTGGCTTCAGTCTTGAAACGCCTTTGATTGAAATGCGATGCGGGTCGTGAAGAGTGGTGGATGCGCCAAGACGATCGAGCTCGGTGTAGTAGATGGCGCGCTTCTCGTAGACCCAGTCATGAATGAGTGTGATGCCTTCTGCTTGTGTCGCAATGACTGCGAAGAAGGGAAGGTTGTCGATGTTAAGACCAGGGTACGGGCGTGCGTGAATCTTTTCAGGGAATGCTACCAGTTTTGAGGGCTTGATCGATATATCGACAAGCTTTGTGATGCCGTTGTCAGATAGGCGAGGATTTGAAAGGGAGAATTTGAGGCCCATCTTTTCGAGCAGAAGAAGCTCGACTTCGAGGAACTCGATAGGTGCGCCAGCGATCGTGATTGCAGAGGTTGTCACTACTGCGGTCGCTATGAAGAACATCGCATCGGTCGGGTCTTCGGCGATGCTGTAGGAAATATCACGATTGATATCGGTTACGCCGTGAATCGTGAGCGATGTTGACCCGATTCCTTCAATTGAGACGCCAAGTGCCTGCAAGAATCCGCAGACTTCCTGCACCTGGTAGTTCGCAGATGCGTATCTGATAGTGCTTACACCATCTGTGCGTGCGGCTGCGTACAGTGCGTTAATGGTCGCTGTGTCGCTCGACTCGTAGAGGATGACGTCGGCGGGGACGGGCTTCTCGCAAGTGACGGTGAAAGATTCGGAGCGGGCCTCAATATCGACACCGAACTTCTCGAGCGCCATCAGGTGCGGGCGTGCGGAGCGGAGCCCAAGCGTGCAGCCGCCTGACTGTGGCAAATCGAATTTCTTAAATACGTGGAGCAGGGGGCCAATGAACATCAGGATGCTGCGGGTCCGAGTCGCTGCGGTACGGTCGATAGTTTTCAAAGAGATTTTCTTCGGCAGCTGAATCACGACGCTTGATCCCTGCCACTCGACCGAGACGCCGATCGAGCGCAGTACTTCGATGAGGCGGTTGACCTCCTCGATCTTCGGCATGTGCTCGAGCGTGGTGCGTCCTTTATTAAGGAGTGATGCCGCCAGGAGTGCCACAGCGCCATTTTTCGAACGACTTGTCTCAACGCGCCCTTTCAGTTTCTTCCCGCCCTCGATCTTAAAGTTTATTCCACTTGGCATGCGAAGTATCTTACCCCTAAAGGACTGCTGTTTGCAAAAGCCAATCGCTGCGCTCTTGGGCGATGTCTCATCGTGCCATTGGGTGCAAAACAGGGAGCATTTGGTAGTATGCGAACAATGTCTTTCTTTTCTCCGAAGCTCGGTATTGATCTGGGGACAACCAATGTGCTCGTATTTGTGCCTGGGAAGGGGGTTGTGATCAATGAACCGTCGGTTGTTGCGGTCGGCAAGGAGCATGGAAAACGCGGAAGTAACAAGATTCTTGCCATAGGCGCAGATGCAAAGAAGATGATCGGCCGCACCCCGGATGACATCGTCGCGTACCGCCCCATGAAAGATGGCGTGATCGCGAATTACCGCGTAACTGAAGCAATGCTCCGGTATTTCATACGAAAAGCACTTGGCCGAAACCCGTTCAAGCCGACAATGCTTATTTCGGTCCCTGCAGGAGTCACATCGACAGAGAAGCGTGCGGTTATCGAGGCTGCAGTAAAAGCCGGGGCAAAAAATGCGTACGTGGTGAAAGAGCCGATCCTTGCTGCTATTGGCGCTGGCATCCCGATTCATGAGCCGATGGGGCGCATGGTTGTAGATATTGGCGGCGGCACGATCGACGTAGCAGTGATCTCGCTCGGCGGCATCGTTGCATCGACGAGTGTGAAGTGTGCGGGGGATCGTCTTGATCGTGCCGTCATCGATTATGTAAAGAAACAGCACAATCTTTCGATCGGCGACAAGACTGCTGAGGAAGTAAAGATAAAGATTGGCACTGCCGTACCGCTTAATGACGAGCTTACGATGTCAGTAAAGGGGCGCGATATGGTAAGTGGTCTTCCGCGCACCATTGAGCTCACTTCTAATGATCTTGTGCAGGCGATGGCACGCGAACTTCGTGAGATGATGCAGGCGATTCGCAAAGTGCTTCAAGAGACTCCGCCCGAGCTTGCTGCAGATATCATCGACAATGGCATCATTCTTACTGGTGGTTCTTCGCAGTTGCGTCAGCTCCCAGAACTCGTCTTTCGTCGTACGGGTGTGGTCGCAAAACTTGCGACGGACCCTTACTTCTGCGTCGCGCGCGGTACCGGCATCGCACTGAAGCACCTGGACACGTATCAGAAGAGCATCATCGCGAAGCAATAAAAGAAAGGGCTCCTGACGTTTCCGTCAGGAGCCCGCTATACAGGTATTACTTGTCTATCAAAGCTTCCGTAATAATGAGGTGCGCCGCATCAGAGCCAAATCTCTGAGCGCTGCTTATCGGCCAATCCATTTTGGATACCGTGACTTTGGATCCGACGGGAACCTCTCGATATATTTCGAGCTCGGCGGAGTATACGCTACCAGTTTTCAGTCGGCGAACTGGTACGAACCCTTTTGTGGAATCCTTGACTCTTTCGACTGGCCGGATGGTCACAAAGGTTTCTTCCGGGACCCAGGGAGTCATTTGTGGTTCGGCTGGAATCTCAGCTGCTTCTTTTTCCTCTTTTGAGAGGCCACAACTGCATATCAGGCCCACTAAACAAAACAGCATAACTGTTGCGATTGAGTTCCTCATCGCATACCCCTTTCTATAAAAGATCTCATTGGTTTTTGAGTCGCCAAGCAGTGTCTCTAAATCTATTTCAGCATATTATATATAATATGTCAATATACCCGCGAGAAATTGAGGGGAGGAGCTATACTTATTTTCATGCGGCACCATGCGTTTGTTATCGAGGCGAATATGGAAAAGGGAGTTGGCATCGCGGAGCGATGGCTCTCGAGCGAGCTCAAGATGGAATCGAAAGGGAATTCTGATGTGGTCGTACTCCGCTATGGGCTCTTGTCGGTTTCTGATGCACGCCGAATCGCTGATATTGCTGCGCAAGCGCCATTTGAGGGTCAATACAAAGCGCTCATCATCACTGCTGGTCGCGCGTATCATGAGGCGCAGAATGCGTTGCTGAAGATTTTTGAAGAACCACCTCGGGGAACATATCTTTTCTTAGTGCTGCCGACGCTTGGCGGTCTGTTGCCGACATTGCGCTCGCGCGTCGTTCTACTTACTTCCTCTGAAAGACTCCCTGCCGACGCTATTTCAGAAATGGCGCAGAAGTTTATAGAATCGAGTCGCGAGAAACGCAGTACGATGATAAAGAAACTGACGAGCGGGAAGGACGAGGATGATCGGCGAGCTCGTCGTGATGAGGCAATAGAGATCGTGAATGGTATTGAAGTCGCGGCATATGCAGCGCTGCGCGTAAAAAAATACAAAGCTAGTGTCGAGCTTCTTTCGGAAATCTCCGAGTTACGGAGCCATTTGTATGACCGGAGTGCGCCAGTACGCATGATTCTTGAGCATCTCGCAATTGTCGTGCCGAAAGACCTATCTGTGCATACGTAGGTTTGTTATGATGTTGCTATATGGCATATGATTTTTCAAAATTAAAGACGAATATTATGGAGACTGAAGAATGGCTCTCACGCGAGCTTTCAGGTGTTCGCACTGGTCGCGCGACGCCGACACTGCTCGACGGCGTGAAGCCTGAGGCATACGGCACGCGCTCGCCAATGCGAGAGCTTGCTGCTATTTCCGTTGAGGACGCTCGCACACTGCGTATCATCCCGTGGGACATGTCGCTTTTGAAGGCGATAGAAAAAGGGGTTATCGATGCAAACCTTGGTGTCGGTGTATCGACTGATGATCAAGGTCTCCGCATTTCGTTTCCCGAGCTCACGAGCGAACGCCGTACGCAGCTTTCGAAGATCGCTAAAGACAAGACTGAGCAGGCGAAAGTGACACTCCGCTCCCATCGTACCGATGCGCTGCATACGTTAGAGGCGGCGAGTGAAGATGGTGGTATGGGCAAAGACGAGCTCCAGCGTCTTAAGACCGAAGTGCAGAAACTTATTGATACCGGTAATGAGGCTCTTGTGAAAGCGCTCGAGAAGAAAGAAACGGAAATCGCCCAATAAATTATGAGCATCCTGATTTTCCTCTGCGTCATCGTTGCTCTCATCGTTGTTCACGAGTTTGGACATCTTGTCGCTGCGAAGCTCTCGGGAATGCGTGTTGATGAATTTGGTCTCGGATACCCTCCGCGCGCGTTCACGATTGGGAAAATTGGTGGTACCGAATACACACTTAACTGGCTACCGTTTGGCGGGTTCGTGAAAATTTATGGTGAAGATGGTTTGACCCCTGGCGCGCCCAAGGATCCCCATGCATTCTCTGCGAGGCCGCGTCTCGCGCAGGCGATTGTGCTCGTTGCAGGTATCACGATGAACCTTGTCTTCGCGTACGTGCTCATAACCGGTGCACTTATTGCGGGTACGCCGCGTGTGCTTTCGGAGAGCGAAGTTGCGAACGCTCGCAACTTGGAACTTATGGTGGCAAACGTGCTTCCTGGTACTCCTGCCGCACAGGCAGGTCTCGTTCCTGGCGATTCGATCTTGAATGCGAAGGGCGCGAAAGGGGAATGGGGCGCGTCTGATCCAAAAAGCTTTTCGGCATTCGTCGCTTCGAGTGGGGGCACTCCTGTAACGCTCACAGTGAAGCATAATGGGGAAGAGAAGATAGTCGAAGCAGTAGCGAAGAGTGGTCTTAATCAGAATGATCCGTCTCGCTACGCTCTTGGTGTAGAGGTTGCAACTGTCGGTACCGTACCGCTCTCGTTTGTTGATGCGATCGTCGAAGGTGCGCAGCTTACCTGGACGGCTACCAAGATGACCGCGATCGGGCTCGGTCACTTCTTCTATGGCATCCTCACGCTCTCGGCTGATCTCTCGCAGGTGTCGGGTCCTGTTGGTATTGCGGGAGCTGTCGGTAGTGCCTCTGCACAAGGATTTGGCGACTTACTCTCCATCATGGCAGTGATCTCGATCAACTTGGCGCTCATCAACCTCATTCCAATTCCTGCACTCGATGGCGGCAGACTCCTCTTCGTGATCATTGAGAGCATCATTCGCCGCCCGATCAAGACAAGTCTGGCTAATTCCATCAACATGGTCGGCTTCGCGTTCCTCATCCTCCTTATGGTGCTTGTCACCGCGCACGACATTTTCAAGATCGTCAGGTAATTCTTAAAAAATTAACAGCACGCGATGTTGTCACTAATTGGGGAGTGTGACTTTTGTTGCGAGCGCGAGCGCTTCTATCTGCCGATCATGTCGTAGGAGGTGGGTGGTACCCGCGCCGTTTTCTGTTCGCAAATCCTGGATTGCTCCGACGATGCCATCCAAGGTATTCTCCATACGGCTGAAAGCGGTCGCGAGTGTATCTATCTTTTCGTTTACCTCGCCAAACCCCACTTGCATATCTGCACGTAATTCAGCGAGAGCATCCTTCGTCGCAAACCTCCCTAAGTCATCTTTTGTTGCGAACCCCTTTAAGTCATCCTTCGTCGCAAAGACCCCTTTGAGTTTCGTAATGTCCGCATCGGTAATCATGCGAAAAAGTGTATCACGGCCGCTGTGAGGAGGCGTTGCGTATATATCCACAGACTGTCCCGCCGCGTACAACCTCTTCAAGATCGTCGGGTAATGTAACGCAAAACAAGGCTCGACCTTAATCCGCCTTCCCAAGGTCAAGCCTTGTTTTGCTGGGAGCGGGGCGGGGGCGTATACTGTGGCGCATGAGGCAATCAAGACTCTTCACGAAGGCTCGGCGCGAGGCGCCTTCAGATGAAGTCGCGAAGAACGCGCAGCTCCTGGTGCGTGCCGGCTACATTCACAAAGAGATGGCGGGTGTCTACTCCTTCCTACCGCTCGGTCTGCGTACGCTCAATAAGATTATCGGCATTATCCGTGAGGAGATGAATGCGATTGGTGGAGAGGAGGTGCTCCTGACGACGCTCCAAGACCCTGAAGCTTGGAAGAAAAGCGGTCGCTGGGATGATTCGGTCGTCGATGTGTGGTTCAAGACGCACTTGAAGAATGGTAGCGAGCTCGGTCTCGGCAATACGCACGAAGAGGCGCTGACCGCGCTCATGACCGAACACATCTCGTCCTACAAAGACTTGCCGCGCTACGTGTATCAGTTCCAGAATAAATTTCGTAACGAGACTCGTGCGAAGTCCGGCATCATGCG
Source organism: bacterium (assembly GCA_030651285.1). Taxonomy (GTDB): domain Bacteria; phylum Patescibacteriota; class Minisyncoccia; order Phycocordibacterales; family Phycocordibacteraceae; genus C7867-001. Next base: position 54,207 of record JAUSCN010000012.1, on the reverse strand, counting down.
CGCGCGGGAGTTCATCATGAAGGACCTCTACTCCTTCTCGACGAATCTCGAGAGCCATAACGAGTTTTATGAAAAGGTCGCCGCAGCATACGAGAACATTTTCAAACGCGTCGGCATCGGCGAGAAAACCTATCGCACATTTGCTTCCGGCGGCTCCTTCAGCAAGTATTCGCACGAGTATCAGACCATTTGTGGTGCTGGTGAGGACACCATTTATATCGATGATTCGAAGCGGCTCGCGCTCAATAAGGAAGTGTATGACGATGCAGAAGTGTATGCGACAACCGGCATCGACAAAGCAAATCTAAAGGAGGCGAAAGCGATTGAGGTAGGAAACATCTTCACGCTCAGTACGCGATTTTCAGAAGCGCTTGGTCTTTCCTATAAGGATGCGGAAGGGAAGGCGACACCGGTCTTCATGGGAAGCTATGGTATTGGTCCGGGGCGCCTGATGGGTACGATTGTCGAGCTCATGGCCGATGAGAACGGGCTTGTGTGGCCGGAGAGTGTCGCTCCATTTTCAGTGCACCTCATGTCTCTTGGAAAGTCAGGAGACGAAGCATTCCAGATGGCTGATGCTCTGTATGCTGATTTTGTGAAAGCGGGAGTCGAGGTTCTTTATGACGATCGTGATATATCTGCTGGTCAGAAATTTACGGAGAGCGATCTTTTGGGTATTCCACGCCGCATCATTGTCGGTCGCGATGCAGTCGCTACAGGTCAGTTCGAGGTGGTTACTCGCGCAACTGGAGAGGTCGCAAAGAAGACGCGCACAGAGCTTCTCTCTTAAGTATGGCTAGATTTTCAAAGAATGCATTCTTCAGTACCGACATTGCGATCGATCTAGGAACTGCGAATACGCTCGTGTACGTGCGCGGGAAAGGAGTCATCATCAATGAGCCGTCGGTCGTCGCGGTCAATGACAAGACGCGTCAAGTTGTGGCCGTGGGAAGAGAAGCAAAGACGATGCTCGGGAAGACTCCCGAGCATATTCGCGTCGTGCGCCCACTTTCCCATGGCGTCATCTCTGACTTCGAGGTGACGGAAGAATTGCTCACGTATTTCATCAATAAAGCACAGAGCGGTCGTGCACGACTCTTTGGACCGCGCGTGGTGGTGGGTGTGCCGACCGGCGTCACCAACGTACAGAGTCGAGCTGTGCGTGATGCGGCGAGGAATGCGGGTGCACGCGAAGCAATCATTATTGAAGAGCCGGTCGCAGGCGCCATTGGTGCGAAGCTGCCGGTGACTGATGCTGTTGGGACGATGGTGCTCGACATCGGCGGCGGCACGACCGACATTGCAGTCATTGCTCTTAGAGGGGTCGTGGCGTCTAAGAGCTCTCATGTCGCGGGCGATCGTTTCAATGACAACATTATCGACTTCGTGCGAAGCGAGTTCAAGCTCGGCATCGGCGAGCGCACAGCGGAAGATGTGAAAATATCGATTGGGGCAGTCACTGAACTTCCTGAAGCTCTTTCGCGAAGCGTGCGCGGGAGAGATCTTGCGACGGGGCTTCCGCGAGAGATCATTCTGACCGATTCGCATGTTCGAGAGGCGATTTCTTCGTCGCTTGATTCGCTCATGGAATCTATGAAGGAAGTGATTGAGTCGACGCCGCCCGAGCTTCTTTCGGACGTATTACAGCACGGGGTTACTGTGTTCGGTGGTGGCGCGCTCCTGCGCGGACTCCCGCAGGTGCTCGCAAAGATGCTCGGTGTGCCAGTGAGGGTCGCAGCAGACCCTCTCACGACCGTAGTGCGCGGCGCTGGCATCGTGACCGAAAATCCCGAACCATACGCGGAATTTTTCATCGATGAAGAGGACATACTTAACGAGGCGTAGTAACGCGATATTTTCGCCCGAGAGTTTCTCGTGGGGCGTTGCTGCGCTCATGTTCGTACTTATCGTCTTTCTTGTACGGTTCTTCGCGCCAAATTTTTTCTGGAATCTATTCGCTCCGCTCTATCGCGGGGCCGATTCTGTTGCTGCCGCTGGTCATGGGTTCGTCTCCAGTTTTGGCGACGCCGCAACTCTCTCCTCTAAGAATGAGCTGCTTGCGAGTGAAAATGCCGCCCTTGCGAGTGAAAATCGTGCGCTCCTCGTGAAGGTCTCCAGTCTCTCGGCTCTCCTGAGTTCTACGACATCGGGGAAGACTGCTGTCAGCGGAATTCTTGCGAGCGTTATCGTTCGTCCGCCTGAAAGTCCTTATGACACGCTCGTACTCTCTGAAGGAATTGATGCAGGTGTCACGGTTGGGATGGAAGTATTTGGTGCGGGGGGCGTACCTATTGGTGCCATCTCTTCAGTCTTGCCCGAGTATTCTCGAGTCACGCTTTTTTCAGCGCCAGGCATGGTGACCCATGGTTGGGTCGGGTACGCTCATGTGCCGCTTACCATCGAAGGTGCGGGTGGCGGTGCGATGAGCGCGACTCTTGCGCGCTCTGCAAACGTCGCAGTAGGCGATGTCGTGTATGTCCCGGGCCCGGGAGCGCTTCCCATCGGGAGCGTTACGCGCATCGATGATGATCCTGCAGCTCCTGAGGTCGTGCTCCGTATTATACCTGCGGTAAATCTTTTCTCAGTTACGTGGGTCATGTTGCGCGACACGGGCGTGGGGCTTCTGGGTAAGTCTTCAGCAACTTCAACCTCACCATGATGAGGGCGACACTCACGATAGCTACGCTCTTGTCCGTCATCTTTTTCCCCTGGAAGTTTGCTGCGGTACTTGCGATCAGCGTGTCGTTCATGGAGCCGCTCGTACCACTCGCCGCCGGAATCCTGGCTGATGTGTTGTACTACACGCCACAGGCGCATACGGTCCCACTCTTTACGATCTATGGCGCGATCTGTACAGCCATCGCATTCGTGCTGCGTAATCGCGTCAGAGCGAGTCCTGTTAGAGATCTGTGATGTTAAAACCAGTCTCCAAGGACTTTCTATCTCTAACGGGACGAGTATCATGGGGGGATGCTGTGGCGAAAGAAAAGACGGAAAGATCCGGAGATCGCTCCTGATGAGATATTCCTAGATGCATCAAACGCACCTGATTTTGATCGGGCGCGTTTTGAAGGACGACTCGAGAAGCCTCTTTCGCACAGTGCATTCTTCTCGCTCGGTATTGCACTCACCATCCTTTTCCTCGTTCTTTCGGTGCGTGCTTGGGATCTGCAGATCGTCCAGGGCAAAGAATTTGCTACCAACAGTGCAGATAATGCGCTTGAGGTCAGAACACTTTTTGCGCCGAGAGGCATCATTACGGACGTGTTTGGGGCGGTTGTTGCTGAAAACATTGAAAAAGAAGACAGGAGTGTGCGGCGAAATTATCCTGTTCCGGCTCTTGGGCACATCATCGGCTACGTGTCGTACCCGAAGAAAGACTCAAAGGGGGTGTATTACGACACGAAACAAACCGGTCTTGCCGGTCTTGAGGCGAAGTATGACGCGCTCCTTGCGGGGAAAAATGGAAAACTACTTACCGAAGTCGATGCTCTCGGACAGGTCCGTTCTCAGGGTACTGTCGTGCCCGCTGAGGTAGGCGGGACGCTACAGTTATCGGTCGATGCCGCCCTTGAGGAAACATTCGCAAAGATTATCGCCGACGTGGTTGAGTCCAAGCGATTCATTGCAGGTGCCGGCGTCATTATGGACGTACACACAGGCGCGGTGCGCGCGATCGTCTCCTATCCGAGCTACGATCCAAATGTCATGGCAAGTGGCGGTCCTTCAGATATTATCGCTCAGTACTCTAAAGATCCGGGGCATCCATTCCTAGATCATGCTGTGCAGGGTGTGTACGCGCCGGGTTCCATCGTGAAGCCGCTCGTGGCCTCAGGAGCGCTTACCGACGGCATCATCACGCCTGATACGGTCATCAATGACCCAGGGTCTCTCTCAATGCCAGATCCGTACCACCCAGGCAAATCATTCGTCTTCAAGGGTTGGAAGGCGCTCGGTCCAGTTGATGTGCGGAAGGCGATCGCATGGTCATCGGACGTCTTTTTCTATACGGTCGGTGGCGGATTTGGCGGGCAAAAGGGTCTCGGTATAGATCGGCTCGCATATTGGTACCACCAATTCGGGCTTGGGAGTGTGACGGGTATCGATGTGCCCGGAGAGGTAAGTGGGCTCATTCCGACTCCTGAATGGAAAAAAGAAACGTTTAACGAACCGTGGTATCTCGGTGACACGTTCTTTACATCAATCGGGCAATACTCGGTGCAAGTGACGCCGATACAGATGGTTCGGGCGATTGCAGCCGTGTCTAATGGCGGAAAACTTCTCGCGCCAAAACTTCTTGCGGATCAGATCCCTGAATTTGCGGTCGTACCGGTCGATGCGGCTGCACTCAAGGTCGTGCAAGAGGGCATGAGAAAGACTGTTACGGAGGCACTTGCTAGTGCCCTGAATTTTCCATATGTGAAAGTAGCTGCGAAGACTGGTACGGCGCAGACCGGTACGCGCAACCAGTTCGACAATTCGTGGGTGGTGGGCTTCTTTCCTTATGATAATCCGCAATACGCATTTACGGTCGCACTTGAGCGCGGTCCTGCTGGTGCTGGGTCGCAAGCAGTGAGTGTGATGCGCGAACTTTTTGAATCTCTATATGCAGAAAATTCTCCGTATGTCGGCGGGACTGCTACCACGACTGTGCGGCTGCCAGGTGGCCAGCACATCCGTGTTTCAGCTGGTCAAACTGTGCAATAAAATGCTGCAAATTGATAGGGCGAATAATTTTGACAGACACCATAATTCTCATTATAGTTGCCTCGGAGGTACGTTGCTAAGTACATAAAACAAACCTAAACAGACAGACAGAAGAAAGGAGAGTCTATACGGGGATCTTAGTGCTAGGAGCCGCATCGTCTTAGAGTTCAGGTCGGTGTCACTCAATTACACTTCACTAGGGAGGCGAAGAATGATGACGCTAGCGACAGGTTCGGGGAGTGAAAAGTCTGTGGGTGCAAAAAATGTGAGTGACCCGAAGTGGACATACGCCTTCGGCGGTGGCAAGGCGGAAGGTAAAAAGGACATGAAGGAATTGCTGGGTGGCAAAGGTGCCGGTCTGGCCGAGATGGCCAATCTTGGTATCTCTGTTTCCCCGGGATTTACGATTCCGACTACCGCCTGTATCGAGTACTATCGGCAAAATAAACACTTTCCTCCCGGAATGTGGGAGCAGGCCTTACAGGCCTTGCGACGTGTTGAATCGTTGATGGGAATGAATTTCGGTGATGCAGAAAATCCGCTCCTCGTTGCAGTCCGGTCCGGTTCTCGGGCATCCATGCCTGGAATGATGGATACGGTCCTAAACGTCGGGCTGACCACGAAGACGGTCGAAGGACTGTCGCGAAGAACTCACAATGAGCGATTTGCGCAGGATTGCTATCGTCGGTTCATTGCCATGTTCGGGAGTATCGTGATGGGCGTCGAGCGTGACTCCTTCGAGCATCTGCTCAGGGACACGAAGAGAAGGGTCGGCGCAAAGAATGATACTGACCTTGATGCTTCGGTGTTGGCGCAGCTCGTCATCGAGTTCAAAGATCTGGTGAAGAATATGACGGGACAAGTTTTTCCCGACGATCCTATGGATCAGTTGAGGATGGCCATCCACGCCGTGTTCTCTTCCTGGAACTGCGCTCGGGCCATTACGTATCGGGAGATCCATCACATTCCTGGAGATTGGGGAACGGCAGTCAATGTCGTTGCCATGGTTTTCGGAAATATGGGGGAGACGAGTGGTACGGGTGTTGCGTTCACGCGTGATCCTGCTACGGGCGACAAGAATTTCTACGGAGAATGCTTGATGAACGCTCAGGGAGAAGACGTAGTGGCGGGCATTCGCACGCCACTACCGGTGAACAAACTTGAGGACTTGGTCCCTGCAGCCTATCGGGAATTGGTGAAAACCTACAAGATATTGGAGGTGCACTATCGCGACATGCTCGACCTGGAATTCACAATCCAGGAGGGCAAGCTCTACATGCTTCAGGTGCGTGTCGGAAAACGAACTGGTCCTGCCGCTGTGCAGATTGCTGTTGATATGGTTATAGAAGGACTCATATCACCGCGAACGGCTGTGCAGCGGATCGATCCGGATCAATTGATTCAGTGTCTCTATCCCATTTTCGACGCCAAAGCAGAGAAGCAGTTGACTCCGATAGGCAAAGGATTGCCTGCGGGTCCTGGTGCAGCTGCGGGGAAGATTGTCTTTACGTCTGACCGCGCGGTCAAGATGGCGGCAGCAGGGGCGAAAGTCGTGCTCGTACGGCAAGAAACAAGTCCAGACGACATTCATGGAATGAATGCCGCAGCTGGATTTCTGACTGCTCGTGGCGGGATGACATCTCATGCTGCAGTTGTGGCCAGGCAGATGGGCAGAGTCTGCGTGGCAGGGTGTGAGGCTGTTGTGGTTCTCGATACCCAGTCTGTAAGGATCGGTGAAGAAGTGTTTCGCGAAGGCGATCTCATTTCGTTGAATGGTTCGACCGGGAACGTCTACAAGGGAGAAATTCCCGTGATGGAATCCGAAATCATTCAAGTGATCAAGGGAGAACTGGCTGAAGAGAGGTCGAAGAAGTATGACGCGTTCATGATGATTCTCTTGTGGGCCAGTGGTGTTGCGGGGTTGAGGGTTCGTGCAAATGCAGATACGCCGGGTCAGGCGAAGATTGCGCGAGGCTTCGGTGCGGAAGGGATTGGTCTCTGTCGCACCGAGCACATGTTCTTCGGCGATAATCGACTTCCGATTATTCAGTCCATGATTTTGGCGAGCACGGGCGAGGAGCGGGAAAAGTATCTCGCACAACTCTTGCCGCTACAGAAGGAGGATTTTATCGGCATCTATCGTGAAATGCAGGGCTATCCGGTGACGATCCGGCTGCTCGATCCGCCATTGCATGAATTCCTGCCGAAGCGTGAGGACCTGATGGTCGATGTCGCGCGGTTGGAATATATGCGTGGGTATGAGGAGAAGCTGAAAGAAAAGCGACAGCTGCTGGCACGAGTGGAGGAACTGCATGAGTTCAATCCCATGCTCGGCCTCCGCGGATGTCGGTTGGGTATCACGATGCCAGAAATCACCAGAATGCAGGCCAGAGCTATTATCGAGGCAGCCTGCGAGTTGGCAAAAGAAGGCATTAGGATCGTTCCGGAGATCATGATTCCTCTTGTGGGCATGGAGTCCGAAATGAAGTCGCAGAAGGATCTCGTTCGTGAAGTCGCAGAGGAGACCATGAAGCGCTACGGCGTGAAGCTGTCGTACCTTGTGGGAACCATGATCGAGCTGCCGCGTGCGGCAGTTACCGCAGATCGGATTGCGAATGAGGCAGAGTTCTTTTCCTTTGGAACCAATGATCTTACGCAGACCACGTTCGGGTTTTCCCGCGACGATGCTGCGAAGTTCATTGAGTTCTACAGGGAGAATGGACTCATGGGGTTTGATCCTTTTGCGACACTTGATCGTGAAGGGGTTGGAGCCTTGATGAAGATCGCAATCGCTGGCGGACGCAAGACCAGGCCTGCTATCAAGCTTGGAATCTGTGGTGAGCATGGCGGTGATCCGAGTTCTGTCGAGTTCTGTCACGAGTTAGGTTTGGATTATGTCAGTTGCTCGCCCTATCGCGTTCCGGTTGCGAAATTGGCGGCAGCACATGCAGCTCTTAATGATGAACAAGGAAAGGAGGCTTCTGGCGCTAATTAAAAGCGCTGAGCATTCGGAGGGACAGGTCATACGACCTGTCCCTCTTTTATTTTCTTTGTTTGAGTGTGCTATTGCGCTCTGGTATGGACCGCGTACAATGCTTCCCATACCACGATCATATGCCCGATGCACAACAAGCCGTAGTGTCGCAGGAAAAGTTCGATGAGATGCTACAAGAGCTCGATCACTTGAAAACAGTGCGTCGCACTGAGATAGCAAAGAGTCTCGAATACGCTCGCTCGCTCGGCGACCTTTCAGAAAACGCAGAGTATCAGGAGGCCCGTGACTTGCAGGCTGCGACTGAAGAACGCATCAAGAAGCTTGAAGAGCTAGTGAAATTTACGAAGATTATCACCGACGGCAAGAAGAAGAGTGAGGTTAGTTTTGGCTCGAAGGTCAGCATCAAAAAGGAGGGTAGCGCTGACTTGCACGAATACACTATCGTCGGTAGTGAAGAGGCAGACATGCGCGTAAAAAAGCTCTCGCACCTCTCTCCGCTCGGCTCTGCGCTCATGGGAAAGAAGAAAGGTGATGTATTCACCTTCAGCACTCCAAACGGCAAGCAGACGTACATGATCGAGAAGGTCGCGTAACAATCTGATGTATAGTAGTGCGTATGGCTTTGCTTGAAACGGTGCGCACCGAGAGACTGGCGAAAATAGAACGTCTCAAAGAGGCGGGTATGGATTCGTACCCGGCTCACACGGGGCGTACGCATGCGGTCGACCAGTTTCTTGAGAATCATCCTTCTCTCGAGAAGGACAGTGAGCAGGTGATGCTCGCTGGGCGAGTGATGTCCATACGCGAACACGGAGGTTCGCTTTTCGTTGATATTTTTGATGGAATAAAGGGGCAGTGCTATGTACAGCGCGATAAGCTCGGGGAATCATCCTACAATCTTTTTGTTGGTACTGTCGATGCTGGCGATATCGTTGAGTTTTCCGGTCTGGCATTTACGACCAAGCGCGGCGTGCCGTCATTGGATGTGACCGGATGGCGGATGCTCGCGAAGTCGCTGCGACCTTTGCCCGATGAGTGGTACGGTATCAAGGACGAGGATGAACGATTTCGAAAACGCTATCTCGATATCTTGCTTTCGAAGGATCTCGCTGACCGTATCCGCAGACGTTCGAAGTTTTGGAATGTTATCCGTTCGTACCTCCTTGAACGGGACTTCGTCGAAGTGGAAACACCCGTGCTGGAGACGACGACTGGCGGCGCGGAAGCGCGCCCGTTTGAGACGCATCACAATGCGCTCGACATAGATGTGTATCTGCGCATTTCTGCTGGAGAACTCTGGCAGAAGCGTCTTATCATCGCCGGACTTCCGAAGGTGTTTGAAATCGGACGCATCTTCCGTAATGAAGGGATGTCAGCGGAACATGCGCAAGATTATACGCAGATGGAGTGTTACGAGGCATTTAAAGATTATGGGGCTGGCATGGAGATGGTTACCGATCTGTATCGCACGATCGCAGACAAAGTCTACGGCACACGCGTTTTCAAGATTAAAGATTCTACTATCGACCTGGATAAGGAATGGGAGACGTATGATTTCTGTGCACTGATGAAAAAGGAGTACGGTCTCGATCCGCTTGATGAGAAAGCTGATTGGATATCTGCACTGGGAAAGAGAAATATTCCATTCGAGTCCGGTGCTGGCATTGAACGACTTGTTGATATTGCATGGAAACAGATTCGGAAAACTCTGCAAGGCCCCGGGTTTCTCGTAAATGTGCCGGTCTATATGGAGCCACTCGCGAAAAAAAGTATAAAAGATCCGCGTGTTGTCGAGCGCTTCCAGGTAATGATTGCCGGTTCGGAGATAGGGAAAGGATTCAGCGAGTTGAACGATCCTGTCGATCAGACTGAGCGTTTCAAGCGTCAACAACAGCTGCGTGACGCTGGCGATGAAGAAGCGCAGATGCCAGACGCCGAGTATGTAGAAGCTCTAGAATATGGTATGCCACCCGCATTCGGCTTCGGTGTTTCTGAGCGACTCTTCAGCTTCCTTGAAGGTGTTTCTGTGCGGGAGGGGCAGATATTTCCTCTGATGCGTCCGCGATAGGAATTACCGGGACATAGCAATGAAAAACTGGCACATTTCTGCGCCAGTTTTTCGTTGTTCTCGGTATGCAAAAGTGTGGATAAGAAGAGTAGGGTAGTGGGAGGAAGTGGCATATAATTCAATACCAGTGGGATGAAGTGGGAAGAAGAGTAATCTTCCTTCCGCTCTGTCTCAAAAATTTCACCATGTTTATCGGCGAATACCTGCACACCCTAGATCCTAAGAATCGTATTTCGCTTCCGGCAAAATTCCGGAAGGATCTAGGTCGTACAGTGGTTATGACGCGAGGTCTCGATCATTGCCTCTTCGTGTATCCGAAGAAGGCGTGGGCAAAGGAGGCCGAGGCACGGGCAGCTCATGCGGGAGGGACAGCGGCAGCACGCGGTCTCGCCCGCCTTTTTCTTGCCGGTGCCATGGAGGCAGAGGTCGATGCTGTTGGTCGTGTGCTTATTCCGGACCACCTGAAGAGCTTTGCAGGGCTTTCTGCGAAGACGGTCATCGCAGGTGTTGCAAGCCGCATTGAGATCTGGGATGAGGATGCATGGAAGGCATATACGGCTGCTATCGAGCGTGATGCTGACGCGTTCGCTGAGAAACTCGGTGACACCCAAAACTGATATGGAAGCTCGCCACGACAGCGTACTTATGGATGAGGTGCTCGAGGCACTCGATGTGCAGGCGGGCGACACGGTCATAGACGCAACTCTCGGGGGAGCCGGTCACTTCAAAGAGATTCTTTCCGCTCTTGGCGAGGGAGGTATCGTCATCGGTATTGATGCTGACTCTGCAGCGGTAGAGCGCGCTCGCGAAGCATACGCGCAGGATCGCCGCCCGGAGCGCCCTGTCGCGCATCTTGTGAACGACAATTTTCGTAATATTTCGCACATCCTTGAACGACTCGGCGTCGGTCAGGTCAACAAAATGCTTTTCGATCTCGGGTGGAGCGGATACCAGATCGCTGCTCCTCGCGGATTTTCTTTCCAGAACGATGAGCTGCTACTTATGACGTATGGCGAAGGAGGGGAGACAGCAGCAGACATCGTGAATTCTGCTACCGAAGAAGAGATTGCAGACATCATTTTTACGTACGGCGAGGAGCGCTTTGCTCGCGGTATCGCACGCGCGATTGTCGCTGCGCGTTCGAAGGAGCGCATCCTGACGACTGCTGCGCTCGTCGCTGCAGTGAAGGCGGGCACTCCACGTGCGTATCACGATCGAAAAATTCATCCGGCAACCAAGACCTTCCAGGCGCTCCGTATTGCAGTAAACGACGAGATCGGTGCGATGCGCCAAGGTATTGCTGCAGGTCTTTCGGCACTTGCGCCGAGCGGGAAGCTTGCAGTGATCTCATTCCACAGTATCGAAGACCGTGTTGTGAAGGGTTTGCTGCGCGACGCCGTTGAAGTAGGGATGGGCACGTTGAACCCGAAGAAGCCGATTGTTCCGTCGCGTGCGGAGATTCTCAAGAATCGACGCGCACGAAGCGCGAAGCTTCGGGTCTTCGAGCGTTCCGTCGCAGAAACCGCCGGTTCAGAAATACCAGCCTCAGCTCTTTCTTATGTCATATAACCTCATTACTCATTTCCCATATTCTCCAGTTAAGATTGCTTTTGGCCTCGTCATGGCGCTCGCGGTCTCGTACATCGGACTCATTGCTGTTGTCATGAGCTATGCCGCGCACACGGTAGAATTCTCGCAGTCGGTGAGAAATGATGAGACGGCGGTCGCGATGCTCGAGGGAGAATATCTGGCGACAATGGCACGCATCTCGAAGACGGACTACGTCGCAGCCGGATATGCAGAGCCGAGCGCAAAGATCTTCGTGCCGGCTAAAAGCGTGACAGCCCTGCGCTAGAGTGAATACGTATGCGCGCCCAGTTTCGCTCCCGCATACGTCTCATTCTCGCGTTCATTGTCCTTGCAGCTCTCCTCATCCTCACTCGCCTTTATTTCATACAGATAGTCCATGGTGAGGAATACTCGCAGAAAGCTGATCGCCAATTTGCGTCTGGCGGAAGCGGCCTCTTTGATCGGGGCTCAATTTATTTCACTCGAAAAGATGGCACGCTCATTTCTGCTGCCACGGTCACTACAGGGTTCCTTGTCGCGATAAACCCGCAGACGCTCGCTGATCCTGAAGGTGCGTATGGAGCTATAAGCGCAGTCTCTTCTTCGACATTATCGAAAAGCGCATTTCTCGCTGCGGCCACAAAGAAGACGCAGGTATACATTGAAGTCGCTCATCGCCTTTCTGAGGCAGATGGTAAAACGCTCGCCGAAAAAGCTATTCCTGGCGTGCAGGTGCTGCGCGAACGCTGGCGCTACTATCCTGGCGCCACACTCTCCGCGCATTCGATTGGTACCGTGTCGTATGGCTCAAGCGATACACTGAGCGGCCAGACAGGTCTTGAGGCTGCGTACGATGTGCCGCTTATGCGCTCGGGCAATGGTCTATATAAGAATTTTTTTGCAGAGCTATTCTCCAATGTCGGCAACCTACTGGTTTCCGCAAGAGATGCACGAGAAGGAGACGTCGTGACGACGATCGAGCCTGAAGTGCAGACACGTCTTGAAAACGATCTTGCAAAATTGAATGATCGTTACTCGAGTCGGGAGTCGGGGGGCATCATTATGGATCCGGCGACCGGAGAAATAATCGCGCTTGCTTCGTTCCCGACCTTTGATGAAAATAATCGCCAAGAGGTAGGTCCGTCAGCGCTCAGGAATCCTCTCGTAGAAAACGTGCATGAATTCGGCTCGATCATGAAGCCGATTACCATGACGTCGGGGCTTGATGCGGGAGTTATCACGCCGCAGACGACATATAACGACACAGGCTGTATCACCGTGAACACGGCGCGCATCTGTAATTGGGATTTAAAGCCTCGAGGCGTCATTCCTATGAGGCAAATCATCGTACAGTCGCTCAACGTCGGGGCATCATGGGTGGCGACAGAATTGGGTCAGGATTCATTCCGTGAATATTTTACAAAAATATTTGGTCAGAAAACGGGTATAGATCTTCCAAATGAGGGCCGAGCGCTTCTCAGCAATCTTTCGAAGCCGCAACAAATCAACTATGACACTGCATCATATGGGCAAGGTATCGCCGTCACACCAATTCAGATGATCCGTGCTCTTGGTGCGCTCGCAAACGGGGGTGTGATGGTGCAGCCGCATTTAGTGAGCACGATACGCCTCAATTCAGGTATTGATCGGAAACTTGATTGGGGTAAAGGGGTCCAGGTATTCTCGGCGACAGCCGTTCGTGATACCGCAGAAATGATGACGGCTGTCGTTGATGAAAAGCTTGAGAACGGCAAGGCGAAGATTCCTACGATGTCAGTGGCTGCGAAGACGGGTACTGCCCAGCTTACTGATGGTCGTGGAGGTTACGCTTCGGACCGATTCTTCCACTCGTTTGCAGGGTTTTTCCCGTCGTATAATCCTCGATTCATCATTCTGCTGTACACGAACGATCCCAAGAACGTCACGTATGCGTCAGATACGCTCGGTACGACCTTCCTTGACCTAGTGCACTTCCTCATTGACTATTACGCGGTACCGCCGGATCGCGGCATCGCCACCACTACACCGCTATGAAAAACATACTGAAATCAATCGTCGTCTCGATGCTTGCAATTGCCGCACGATCTGTCGTGCAGCGGTATCATCCGCGCATCGTGATGATCACTGGCTCGGTAGGGAAGACATCGACCAAAGATGCTGTGGCGACCGTACTCGCATCGCGGTTCTATGTGCGCAAGAGTGAAAAGAGTTTTAATAGCGAATTTGGCGTACCATTTACCATTCTTGGTGTTTCAAATCCGTGGGGCAATCCGCTCGCATGGCTTTCGATAGTACGAAGCACGCTCGCGCTTCTTGTGTTACCCAATCATTATCCGAACATGCTCGTGCTTGAAGTGGGGGCCGACCGACCAGGCGATCTTAAACGAATTGTCCGCATTGCAACTCCAGATGCGGTCGTGGTGACGCGATTGCCCGAGATTCCAGTACACGTCGAAGCGTATGCTTCGCCAGAAGCAGTGCGCGAGGAGGAGTTTTCTCCCGCATATGCGCTCCCTCCTGCCTCTCCGCTCATCATTTCATCTGACGATCAGTATGCGCTAGATATGGCGATGCGTATTCCTGCACACATCATCTCTTATGGCAGTTCGGAAAATGCTATGGTGCGTATCAGTAGTGCAAAATGTCATGAGAAGTCGCGCAAAGTCATTGGCATGCAGGCGAACGTAAGCGTAGAGGGTGAGAAGGGAGAACTTGTGGTGCATGGATCGGTTGGGAGTGTACAGCTCCTTCCTGCGGCTGCAGCGCTTGCTGTCGGGCGCGCATTTCACATACCGCTTCCTGAAGCGATTAAAGCGCTTGAAGCATATGTGCCGCCACCTGGCCGAGGCCGTATCCTCGAAGGACTGAATGGTTCCATCATCATCGATGATTCGTATAATGCTTCCCCAGCGGCAGTGGAAGAAGCTTTGGAGACACTAAAGCATTTTCCTCACGCGAAGAGGCGCATTGCCGTCTTGGGCGACATGCTAGAGCTTGGGCGCTACTCGGTGATGGAGCACGAGCACATCGGCAAGCTGGCACGCAGCGCGGCTGACGTTGTCGTCGCTGTTGGTATCCGTTCTCGTGCGTTCGTCACCGTTCCTGGAGATGCCGAGGTGCAGTCGTTTGATACTGCTCAAGCTGTCGTGCACGCGCTCCCGGAGCTCGTTCAGAAGGGCGATGTCATTCTCGTGAAAGGCTCGCAGTCCGTTCGTACTGAGCGAATCGTGGAGGCGCTCCTTGCTAATCGTTCTGACGTCGCAAAGCTCGTCCGCCAAGAGAGCGCGTGGAAGAAGTTGTAGGTTTCGCGCGCGTGAATCGGGGGTATATACTAGCAACGATGTTTGATTAATAATGTATGCAACATATGAAAATTATCCTTCCAATATTGATCGTGCTCACGTTACTCGGGGGCTATGCGTTTTATGGTGCAGATCGCGGAAATAGTGGTGTGCCGAAAGCAGATGTTACGGCCACTGTTCCAAATTCAGATGTTCAGAATACTGCCACCACGACTGCTGGCATAAAAGAGTTCATGATGACCTCGTGGATGGATAAGACCGCAGACGGGAAGATGTCGCCTCATTTTTCTTTGAGCGAAATGAAGGTGAAAAAGGGTGACACGGTAAAAATCACTATTACTAATACCGCAGGCACACACGACTTCACTCTCGATGAGTTTGGCATCAGGAAAGACACTCCACTCAATCAGCCGGTGACTGTAGAGTTCGTGGCAGATAAGGCAGGAACGTTCGAGTACTACTGCAGCAAATACAATCATCGCCAACTCGGCCAGAGGGGGAACCTGATTGTTGAATAGTATTTCCAAGTGCACAGTAATAATGCAAAACCGCCATAAGGGGCGGTTTTGCATTATTACTGTGCGTTCTTTACGCAGTAAAGTGTGAGAGTATACTTCGCCTTATGATGATTCCCGATGCGGAACGAGCTGCGGCCTTCGTGCGATTGCTGCACACCTTCCAGTCAGTTGAGAGGGTGGCTCATACGGGAGATCTTTCGCGCCGAGAAAATGATGTAGAGCACTCATATTTTCTTGCCATGCTTTGCTGGTATCTCTGTGATACGTTGCGATTAGAATATTCTAAAGAGAAAGTGCTTCAGTATGCTCTTGCACATGACCTGCATGAAGCATATGCCGGAGACACCTACATATTTGATCAGGAGGGATTGAAAACAAAAAAGGACAGGGAAAAGAATGCTCGTGTTCGGATCGCTGGCGAATTCCCTGAATTCACGGATTTACACGAGACGATCGAAACGTATGAAAAACGAAGCGATCCTGAAGCTCGTTTCGTGAATGCGGTTGATAAGTTTATTCCGATGATTATTAACTATATTCAGGGCGGGCATACCTGGAAGGAGTTTTCTATTGAGCACGATGCCTTGGTCGCTCATAAGCGAGACAAGATCGGCGACCAGAAGGATGTGCGTGAATTACTGGAACAGCTCATTGTCCTTATCGGGAGAGATCGTAGTAAATATTTTTCTGCCTGCTCTCCACTCATAGTTTTGCTCGAAAGAAAAACATAGTTCCGAGGTTACAACGCAAAAGCCGCCTTTCGGCGGCCTACGCTTTGCATTGTGACCAGCACCGAGATGAACCTCGAACTCGTATCAAGCAGATACTAGATATTTTCACTAGCGTTGACCAGGAGGAAAAATCTCCCACCGTGACAGATGACGAAGAAGATTTCATACCAAAGAAAAAACCAAACGCGGGCTGGAAGAAGATAGAGGAATACAACCTGAAGCGGTATGTGAAGAAGGTGAAAAGGGAATGGGAGTCCGAGCAACGTCCCTAATATCCCCAAGTCCCCAGGCAGGCGGATGCTATAGTTTCTGAATATGGAAACACAAAATGAATTCAAGATGACTTTTAGAAATTCATGGTGGCAATGCCTCATGGCTCTACTTGTCTCGTGGTTAATCATCCGAACTGCTGTTATAGCCATTCTTGTATTTAGTCATCTGGGGCTAGAAAACGAAGATATTTCATCAGTAGGGGCAATTGCCGCTCTCATCTTTGCTGTTTGGTTTGCGCGCTATCTTTCTCGAAAAACTTGGGAAAGGGGGCAGAAGAAAATAGGCTCTATTCAGAGCAGCTAGGTATATAAGTTGAGAAACGGGAGTCTGAACAACGTCCCTAAGGTCTATCGGTCAGGGAAGTAACGAACTCTAATCCTATCAACCCCAAAATTTAAATAGGGCTCTTCCAATTTGTCGGAGTGAACAGCATTTAATAGCTTAACCACCTCCTCCCCCATGAAGGGCGCCGTTTCCCCATATGTATTTATTCGCACCCCCTCCCTAAATCTTTTGATGGCATCTTCGGTTGGCTTTTCCCCTGACTCTAACCACATCGGATCAGCATCTAAATGGTCGTCTAGATCTGATGATGATGGGCAAATGTCATTGACGCCAACGAGGAGAGTTTGATATGCACTAGGATTGCCCAAGTACACGGCTTCATATGCATAAGAATTGGCCGTTGCTCCTGAGATAAATTCATGCAATTCACCCCTCTCGTCTTTCAAGAAATCAGTGAAAGTTGACTTGTTCAAAATCAGTCTTGGCGCAAGTATGGTTGTGCCCGCACCTGGTTTCAAAACATCCTTGGCGGCAACATATCTTCCCATTGAAAAAACTGGGCGGTTGAGTACAAGAGGCTCGCAATAGGTAACAGCCCAATAAACCGCCTCATTGTTGCTCTTGTCCACCAAAGCCTGGATGTACGCTCCTTTGTAGTAGAAGACGCTCTCAGACATTTTCGCGCCAACCTCTCGTTGAAGAATTTGTGGGCCCAAATACTTCTTGAAGTAATCAATACTTTGTCCGGCTGAGAGATGTTCAAGTTGTTTGGATATATTTCTTGATACAAAAACGTCCTCGCTTAAATAGCCTCCGATTCCTCGTACAAAGGTGCCGATCGTTATGAAAGCTCCAAGGACTAAGGCAAGCAGGGCTATAGATCTGACATATGAGTTCTTTTCTAGTTTCGAGATAAGGGCTTTCATACAGCTAAACACCTCTACTTATCTGAGGCGTTACGCTTGAAATGTTGCCTATTTGGCACGTTCTCACGTCTTGACATGTGACCCTCATCGGGATAGACCTCGAACTCGCGTGAGACAGATACTGGATATTTTCATGAGCGTTGACGCGGAGGAAATTTTACCGGTCGTGACAGAACTGAAGTACGCGGCATAGTAAATGGAAACTTCTGCTGAATGTTCAAATATCCCTAGGACTCAGATTCTAGATATTTGTCTTTGATTTGTTCCGCAACTACTCTCAATTCATCCTCCGGAGTGGATTCCCGTGATCCTGGCCGGTAGAGGAACTTTCTCGGCTCATATTCCGTAATTCCCGCATCTCCATTCTTCCTTGGCACAATATGAAGATGAAAATGAGGAACCGATTGGCCGCCTACCTCGCTCTCGTTCCATGCGTGATGGAATCCTTCTGCACCGAAGAGAGTCTTCAGTGCGATTTTCATTTTAATGGTGAGTGTGAATAGGGCATCTCGTTCATCATCCGTTAGTTCCTCAAATGTTCTGACGTGGCGAACAGGTGATATAAGGATGTGCCCAGGAGTAATTGGCATATTTGTCGGGAATGCCCATGCAAGATCGTTCCGAAAAATAGTTCTGCCTTTTATCTCGGGTGAATTACAGTAAACGCAATCAATCATCGCCCCAGTATACTTTATCGGTATCTATTCGGTTGAGTGGAGGATCATCGGACTGACCGTTCATAACCAAGCGGTCATATCTCTGTGGACCACAAACCGAATCCCTCGAATCATCGTCCGGGTGACCTTATCCTCGATCGCTACATGCCGAATGCGACTGAGGCGGAACGAGAAGCTGCGCGTGAGAATCTGCGAGAGTTCGCGATAATCGTTGTAGGAATTTCGAAACGTCTCGCTAGGGAAGATACAAAACACGCAAAGGAAATTCTCGAAGAATTAAAAACAATGATCGAGTTCGAGTCCCCTTAAGGGTCATCGTTATTTACGGAAAGATTCTAAAAGAAAAATGGCTCCGTTGAGCCATTTTTCGTGTCAAGACAGGGAAATTAACCCCACAGTTCAGTTGTGATCCTTATCGGGATAAACCTCGAACTCGCATAAGGCAGATACTGGATATTTTCATGAGCGTTGACGTAGAGGAAAGTATACCAGTCGTCAAAGACCAAAAGCGTGCAGCATAGTTAGGGGTCCCTTCACGCCTTTGGCGTACGAACCTTTATAAACTTAAACTCTTCTTGTCGTAACCCCATTGTGCCTCATCGATAAGATCAATTTTATTTGGTTTTAGAACGTACCAGGAATCCCCCTTCAATACGTCATCCTCCTCTTTCGGTTCAGGATGACTCCTTTTCTTCAAATGCTTTTTTGCCAAATCATATCTCGGTCCGTCTATCTTGCTGGCTATTCCAGAAAACTGAATCCCGAGATTAGACCCTTTGCTTTTGTTGCTGATGGTTATAGTGCCTGCGGCTTGCCCATTCTTTACAATTGATTTTGAGTGGTGAACATCCGGATCAGACATCCAATAGATATTTAGGTCTTCGTCGAAAATATAAACTACATCCGACACCCACAAACCATTTTCATCTGAAGTGGCAAGACTCATGAGATGTCCGCTCTGCAAAACTTCTAAAATTCTCGATTTGATTTCCATGTGCCAATAGTAGCAAAAGCATCAAAAATAGAAATGAGTTCGAGTCCCCGTAGGGCTGAACACAACAAACGGCTCAACCGAGCCGTTTGTTGTCAAGACTAGAGAAATTGACTGGTGACCTCACGGGGAATCGAACCCCGATTCCAAGCTTGAGAAGCTTGTGTCCTAACCGTTAGACGATGAGGCCGTCCTTTGTTTTATAACAGAAAAAAGGAGTGGAGGAAAGATAGAAATGATACGAGTGGGCTGGTAAGCAGTCCACTCGTAAGTGCTAGGCCGGAACGTGTTGGTGATTTCGAATGCTGAACATTTTGCCAATGCCGGAGGCATAAGCTCTGCGTTCAGAGAAGTCAATGTCAGACAGAACGATCCGCATGATTTCCTGAAAGGAGAGCGTGGGGCAATCGTGCTGTCTTTTGAGAGCCATTTCGGCTCTCTTTTTCAGGGTCGGCTTGTCGATAGGAAAATGGTGTTTCCTTTTTGAAAAAAGCCAGCCCTCAGCAACGTCGATCTCTGAAAACTTAGGGTCTTCTTTAACCAAAGGACACCTCCTATGTGTGAAGGGTTACCTAAGGAAGACTATACCACTCTTTACCTAAGAAAGCAAGCTATCCACAACTGCTTTAACGTCGTTCCCATCGGCCTTACCTTTGAGGTCTTTCATCAGAGCGCCGGTGAATTTTCCCGCGTCGGCTTTGGTCGAGACGCCGAGCTCAGTCATTTTCGCTTTCGCGATGGGCACGATTTCTTCGCGGCTCATCAGAGTGGGGAGGTACGACTCGAGGATGGCGAGCTCGGCCTTCTCCGGCTCGACGAGGTCGTTACGGGACGCCTTTTCAAACTGCTCGATGGAGTCCTTGCGCTGGTTGGCGGCGCGCTTCACGACGGCGATAGCCTCGTCGTCGGTAAGGAATTCGTTCGGCTTGCGTTTCTTGGCGACAACTTCGTTGGTCATCGCGGTCACGAGCGAGCGGAGGGTGCGCAGCCGCACTTCGTCGTGCGCGCGGAGTGCCTCAGGAATCGATTGCTTTATTGTTTCGTGTATAGCCATGTGTCAGAGTATACTATACCTAACATATGAGTTTTATCAGCATCACAATCATCGTCGTAGTTCTTATTATCGTGCAAGGGATCGGTGTGTATCTCATACTTCGTCGCAAGGAAGCTCCTGTTGAAGAGGGTAATGGCATGATGCTGCTTCAGGCTCAGATGCAGGAACTTGCTCGGACCCTCGACACTCGCATGTCGGAGTCGTCGCGCGCGATGCAAGAAAGCTCTCATAAACAGTTTTCTGAGTCGAATCGGTTGATTAAAGAGATCACACAAGAAGTTACCTCGGTGAAAGAGATTGGTCGGCAGACGCAGGGTTTCGCCGAGCAGTTGCAAAATCTGCAGGATATTTTGAAGAATCCGAAGCAGCGCGGCATTCTTGGCGAATACTATCTCGAAACTGTTTTGAAAAATGTACTCCCGCCCGGCATGTATCAGATGCAGTACCCCTTCAAGAACGGCGAGATTGTCGATGCGGCTGTGTTCGTGAGCGACAAGATTGTTCCTATCGACTCGAAGTTTTCACTTGATAACTACAACCGCCTCGTGCACGCGCCGGACGCGGAGCGTCCGGCGTTTGAGAAAGCATTTGTGAACGATCTCAAGATGCGCATCACTGAGACCGCCAAGTACATCCGTCCCGATGAGGGGACGATGGATTTCGCTTTCATGTTCATTCCCTCCGAAGGCATTTATTACGACCTTCTCACGAACCAAGTAGGTGGCGGAGAAGACGAGAATCTCATCCAGAGAGCGGCGGGGAAGTATAAGGTCATCATCGTCTCGCCAACATCATTTCTCGCTTACCTCCAGACGGTCATGCAGGGCCTAAAGGCGCTCCAGATTGAAGAAAAGGCGGTTGAGATACAGCAGCGGGTAGGGGAGCTAGGGAAGCATGTTGCCGCCTATGAGCAGTTTTATAAGAAACTTGGCGTATCGCTCGGTACTTCGGTGTCCCACTACAACGCGGGCTACAAAGAGCTCGGCAAGATAGATAAAGATGTCTACCGCATCAGCGAAACAAAAATCGGCATCGAGCCCGAACTACTCGACAAGCCGGTGGATGCACTTGACTAAATATAGGAACAGTGTATTATGTTTACAGGTAGATAGTTCCTGTAGCAGATTCGCTACAAATCATTAAGGAGACTGCAATGTTGACCTATACAATTCTAATGGTGTTTGCAGGCATGCTCGCAGCTGTTGCTCCGGCTTTGGTATTGATTTCTGGACCTTCGGAGCAAAAAACCAGTGGGCGAATTTGGGCATTCATGACCCTCGCGCTCGTAGTGAATATCGGGGTCATCGCCTTGGTGTCGTACGCAGAGAGTCGAGACGAAGAGTCTTACGTTCAGCAGTCCGTTGTGCGGACTATCGGGATCATGGGGCGTGCCTGTCCATCTTGGAGATAATCGAATTGAGACCGCGTTGGAGGAATCCGCGCGGTCTTGTTTTTTATAGGGAAGCATGTTGCCGCCTACGAAGAGTTCTATCGCAAGCTCGGCGTCTCGCTCGGCACCTCCGTGAGCCATTATAATGCGGGCTACAAAGAGCTCGGCAAGATAGATAAAGATGTCTACCGCATCAGCGAATCAAAAATTGGCATCGAACCGGAACTCCTCGAAAAACCAAGCGGTGAGTTGACATAATAATGTCTTTATAATACAACAAAAACGGATTAAGCTCTAACTTGAGGACTGGGAGGACTCTAATGAAGAGAATTGTAGATGTCACAAAGGTTATCTGGTTGGTTATTTGGGAAAAAGATAAATTGTGGGGCGTTGCCTTGTGCTGCGCTCTTTCAGTTTTAATTTCGACTTGTCTACAGCTGCTGGGCCATGCTGCCGGCATCTCCGAAGATTTGTTCTTCGTTTTTGGAGGGCCAGCTCTAATTAGTTTTGCACTCTGGGCTTACTGCGTGGTGCACGATCTTCATTGCATTGTTCCACCGGTTTTCGGTAAAAGGAGATGATTATTTGTCAATCACAACATGGAAACGCACGGCCTTCGGGTACGTGCGTTTTTCTTATTTCACAAACAGTTTTAATTGTAGGATAACAGGAAAGAGTAAGCGGGTATTGACATAAAATACACTGCGTGCTATCCTACAACAGATAGCCAGAGAGGAATATCTCCTCTCCCTTTTAAGCAGATAGGAGGATACCATGTCCGAAAATGACAATGCAGTCCTAGTAGATCGCGAGAAAATGGCAAAAGCGCTCGCCATAACCGAGTATATTGCTCTCACACACTCATCGGGAGCGCCGTCGCGGACTATCTTGGTTACCCTCGCCAAGGATGACAACGACGCCCGTCAGCAAGCCCAGAACGGGTGCCGTCCGTGGGAGAACGTTGTGAAGCTCTACAAGCTTCAGGAAGTTTCTCTGCCTTGACGCATCGGCAATAGGCCCCAGCGAAGAAGCCCCAAGCTTCTCGCGGGGCTTTTTCGTTTTTAACAGCCCCATCATCTGTTGAGTCGTCAGTTTGCTTTTTGCGACCAAGCGTGCTACATTGCACAGACTATGGAAGTGGCCGTAATCAAGACTGGTGGGAAGCAGTATGTCGTCTCAAAAGGCGACACTATCGCTATTGAGAAGCTCCCAGGGGATTTGAAAAAAGGTGACACAGTTGTCTTTAACGAGGTGCTCCTCGTCGACAACGGCTCGGACACGACCATCGGTGCACCTGTTATCAAGGGTGCAGAGGTCAAGGGCACTGTTGTTCTCGCCGGACTAGGAAAGAAGCTCGAGGTGGTGAAATATAAGCCGAAGAGTCGCTATTACAAGCGCAAAGGCCATCGCCAGCCGTTTCTCGAAGTGAAGATCGATTCGATCTCTTAAGACTCCTTGTTTTTAAAGCGACATATCGTCGCATTGGCGAATACAGACCTACAAAAGAAGGCTTTAGCCTTTTTCATTTTACTACCAAGCGAGTTGAGTCAAGAACAAATGTCCGCATTTGCTCTTGTGAGACAAGCGCAGGGAGCAAAGTACTCTTTATTTATCTAGTTACATACAATTATGCAGGTAGGGCGTTGGAATCATCAATCATCATCAGCACATGGCTCGCAGAGAAGCGAGCGTTCTTCAGGCTTCTCTAGAGACTCTCGCGGCGGCAGCAGCGAGCGCTCATATTCATCGCGTCCACCACAGCGCGGCGGAGGCTTCGGTGGCCCGCGTCGCTCAGAGGGTAGGGGTGGCTTTAGTGGAGGATTTTCTGGTGGCCGTGGCGGGGGGCGCGCGCCGGCGCGTCGACGTGGTGGCTTCGGCTCCTTCGGCGAAACAGAGGCTGAAATTTCAAAATTCATGAACAGGGCGGTAGTCACGACTGAAGAGCCGGTCTTCGTCCCTGAGCACAAGTTCGCAGATTTCGATATCAATGCGCATTTGAAGAAGAATATCGAAGGGCGAGGTTATGAGCTCCCGACTCCGATTCAAGACAAAGCCATTCCGCACGTACTTCTCGGGCAGGACGTCGTCGGTCTCGCTGAGACTGGTACAGGAAAGACGGCTGCCTTCCTCATCCCCCTCATCGACAAGGTCATGAAGCAGAAGGGTGATCGTATTCTCATCATGGCGCCGACGCGTGAGCTCGCGGTACAGATCGAAAAAGAGCTCGCAGGATTTGCAAAGGGTCTCGGATTTCGCGGTATGGTCGCTGTGGGAGGTGCAAACATCGGCCCCCAGGTCTCACAGCTCCGTCATAATCCGGCATTCGTCATCGGTACTCCGGGGCGCTTGAAGGATCTTATGGAGCGCCGTTCACTTGATCTCTCAAGTTTCGGTACAGTCGTTCTCGACGAGGCGGACCGCATGCTCGACATGGGCTTCATCGACGACATGCGCTTGATCCTCGCGAAGATGAACAAGGAGCGTCACACACTCTTCTTCTCGGCGACGATGTCGAAGGAGATCGAGCGTCTCATCGGCGAATTTCTCTCGAGCCCAACTATCATCTCGGTAAGAACTCGCGAAACTTCCAAGAACATCGATCAGGACGTCGTCCGCATCCCGCGCGGAAAGGAGAAGTTTGACGTGCTTACGGAGCTCCTCAAGGACCGTGAGTTCAGTCGCGTGCTCGTCTTCGGACGCACGAAGTTCGGTGTCGAGAAGCTTGCAAAGGCCCTTTCTCACATGCGTATCCATTCGGAGAGCATCCATGGCAACAAGTCACACGGAGCGCGCATACGCGCCCTCGAGGCCTTCAAGGCGGGCAGGGTGAGCGTGCTTGTGGCCACTGACGTTGCTGCTCGCGGTCTCGATATTCCCGCAGTCTCGCACGTCATCAACTATGACTTGCCGTCGACCTACGAGGACTACGTGCACCGCATCGGCCGCACCGGCCGTGCTTCGCTCAAGGGTCGCGCGCTGACCTTTGTTCAGGAGAGATAATCGTTTCTTACAATACAAAAAGCACCTCTACGGAGGTGCTTTTTGTATACCTATCGTTTATCTTTTTCTTGAGCGTCCAATTTTTTCTCAATCGCCTCGAGGTGTTCAATGATACATTCATCGGTGTTTCTTTCTTCGCGAACCTCCATCTCGGTTTTCTCTGCAAGTTTTTTCTCGCGATTATATCCAGAAAGAATGATGCTGTCGCCGATAAAAAAGGATACAAGCAGGCCGGTCATGAGGAGGATGAATACACCAAGAACGACTGAGCCCAGGCCGTGCAAGATAGGGAAGACCTCTGCTATTTCCCACACACCCTTCCAGAAAAGGATGATGCCGATACCGCCGACAATGGCGTAGAGAATCGGGCGATGGCTCAGAGTGATGCGGACTTTGTCTTCTAGTTTATCGAAAAAGTAAACGATCTTTTTTACCATACCGTGTATTCTACCAAATCCTATGCCTCGGTGCGATTTATGAGAGCTGCGCGGAGAGTTTCTGCGTCAGAGTATTCAAGCTCGCTACCAGTTGCGAGGCCGCGACCGAGCGCTGATATCTTTAAATGATCGCGATAGGGCATGAGCAGTTCGCGAATGTGATCTGCCGTGTGTTCACCCTCACTCGTTGCAGAAAGAGCCAGCACGACCTCCTTGAGGCTTTCTTTGAGGCGTTCTTCCACTGTACGTACCAATTCCTTCCCGCGAATTGAGCCCTTACCAGTGAGGGTGAGAACGCCGCCCAGTACGAAATATCGGCCGCGATACGTGCCAGCACGTTCGACTGCCGCTAAGTCTTGGTCTTTTTCGACAAGCATCAGGAGCGAGTCATCGCGGCGAGTATCTGAACAGTAGTTGCAGATGTTTGCTGAGGCACCATTAAAAAAGCGTAAGCATTTAGGGCACTGGTGTACATCTTTGCCAAGAGCGGTTATGAGCTCTGCGAGCTTTGCTCGCTCGGTTGCAGGGGCAGAGAGGAGATAAAACACGAAGCGCTTGCTCTGGCGTGGACCGATGCCGGGAAGGCGAGCGAGGGCGTGAGCAAGTTCGTCGATCCGATCCATTGTAGTGCAAGGCTAAAATTCCGTAGCGAGCTCGCCATAACCGGAAGTATCGAGCGGCTGGAAGGAGGCGCGCTTCTCGTCGAAGAAGAGTTCTGCGGTACCGGTCGGGCCGTTGCGGTGTTTTTCGATGATGATTTCGGCGATGTGGTGTCGGTCGCTGTCTGGATTCTTTTTGTCTTCGCGGTGAATAAACATCACGACGTCGGCATCTTGCTCGATACTTCCGGAGTCGCGAAGGTCGCTCAGGCGAGGTTTGCCCCCGCGCTGCTCGACGGCACGCGAGAGCTGCGAAAGGGCGATCACTGGCACACTGAGTTCGCGAGCAAGAGACTTGAGAGAGCGGGATATTTCAGTCACTTGCTGAACCATGGAATCAGAGGCCTTAGTCGAAGTTGGTGTCATGAGCTGAAGATAGTCCACAACGATAAGCCCGATGCCGCGTTCACGCTTCAGGCGGCGCGCGACTGCGCGCATGGCGAGAATATTATTGCCCGGTTTATCATCGATGAAAATCGGAGCCTTCGAGAGTGTTTCAAGAGCATCACGGATACGATTGAAATCCTCTTCATCTCGGACTTGGCCAGTGCGCAGTTTCCATGAGTTGACGAATGATTCCGCCGCAAGCATGCGGTCGATGAGTTGCTCAGAGCTCATTTCGAGCGAGAAGATACCGACTGGAACATTGTGGCGCACTGCGGCGTTCCTGGCGATGTCGAGCGCAAGCGAGGTCTTACCCATCGATGGACGTGCCGCAAGGATTACGAGGTCAGAAGGGTGAAATCCGGAGAGGAGGTTGTCGAGAGCGGGGAAGCCGGAAGGAACGCCACGAATACCGTCTTCTTTTTTCGAGAGTGCCTCGATGCGGTCCCATGCCTCGTGCACTTTATCGCCGATCGCGGTGAATTTGTGCGCGGCAGATGCGTTGCCGATCGCATAGATGCTTTTCTCGGCTTCGTCGAGCACTTCCATGGTCTCGCGCGAGTCGTCATAGGCAGATTCAGAGATGCCATGCGCAGCGTCGATGAGCGAACGCATCAAGAATTTGCGTGATACGAGTTCTGCATAGTGGGCGAAATTGCCTGGAGCTGGGGCTGAGTCGGCGAGCTCGGCGAGATAGCTGCGGCCACCACTGCGTTCAAGAAGTCCCTGGCCCTGTAGGCGTTCGGAGAGGGAGAGTTGGTCTATTGGCTCCCCGCGCTCGGAAAGCTCGCGCATTGCGCTGAATATGATGCGGTGTTTCTCTGCGTAGTACGAATCTGAGCGGATCAGGTCCGAGACGTCGTGGATGGCGTCAGGCTTTAGGAGTAGGGCGCCAAGAAGGGCGCGTTCTGATTCAAGGGATTGAGGGGGAACTCGGTCGACGGCCATTGCCGCTCAGTATATCAAAGAGGGGTCTTAGTTAATATGGCTCCCCCCGGCCCGTCTTCGATGCAGTACCCCGCGGCTTCGATATCAGTCCGGATACGGTCGGCTTCTTTGAAGTTGCGGCTGGTACGGGCTGCAATGCGTTCTGCAAGCATTTTCCGTATCGCCTCAGGTAAATCTTTTTCCGTCAGAGCCTTAGGAGTCGGCGGATTAACCAGAAGAAGGCCGAAGTGAGCATCGGCAGCTTCAAGGAGGCCCCATTTTTCTGCGGGTGTGTATTCCTCGCTTTTAAGCGACTCCCAGATGGTGCCGAGCGCTTGTGGGGTGGACAGGTCATCGCGCATCAAGGCGAGGAAGCGATCGCGAGCCTCGGAAGGTGCACTCGCTCGTCCAGACTCGTCAGCGATCTCCTCTGATAGCTTCCAGAGACGCTCGAGTGCGCTTGCGGCGCCTGCGAGTGCATCCCAGGAGAAGGAAAGCGGTGTGCGGTAGTGCGCCTGAAGGAAGAAGTAGCGCAGCGAGAGGGGGTTAAATCCTTTCTCGATGATGTCTGAAAGATAGACTACGTTTCCTAGCGACTTGGATGCTTTTTCGCCGTTCATGGTGAGGAAGGCATTGTGCATCCAGTACCGTACGAATGTCCGGTTGCTTGCCGCTTCTGACTGAGCGATCTCATTATTGTGATGTATCTGTGCGAGATCTTCACCGCCCGTGTGAATGTCTATTTCCTGTCCGAGAAGAGCGCGAGACATCGCGGAGCACTCGATGTGCCAACCAGGATTACCGCGGCCCCAGGGACTATCCCATTGCTGCAGGTCATGCGGCTTCGCAGCTCTCCAGAGCACGAAATCGGTCGGATTGCGCTTGCCTCTGACGAGTTCTACACGTGCTCCAGCCTCGAGATTGGCTTGTGAAAGACCGCCCAGTTTTCCGTAGTTCGGGAACTTGTGAGTATCGAAATAAAGCCCATCTGCAAGCTGATAGGCGAATCCTTTTTCTTCAAGTGTCTTTGCGAGCGCGATCTGTTCTTTGATGTAGTCGGTGGCACGCGGGAAGGTGATGTCGTCGGTATCGACATTGAGATCTCCCAAATCTCCGATGAAGAGTTTCGTGTAGCGCTCCGCGATCGACTCGGGGGTTGTGTGCTCTCGCGCGGCACCGACCGCCATTTTGTCTTCTCCGCCATCGGCGTCGCCGACGAGGTGGCCGACATCTGTGATGTTCATGACGCGACGGACGCGATATCCTGCAGCAGAAAGTGTGCGCGCGATTGTGTCTGAAAATATGTATGCGCGCAAGTTACCGATGTGTACTTTGCTGTAGACGGTCGGTCCGCACGAGTAGAGGAGTGCCATACCCGGCTTCAGGGATACGAACACTTCCTTAGTGCCGGAAAGGGTATTAGTGAAAAATATCTGTGGCACGCGGGCCGGTGTGGTATCGGTGCTTTTCTTGAAAATACGAGCGAGCCAGTTCATGCGATATAAGGATGTTGTTTGAGTATATTACGAGATCCAACGCTTTCGCGCGAAATATATCGTCATGAGTCCTACGGTGGAGAACATGATGCCCATGATGATCCAGAATGCATTTGGGTCGCCTTCTATAGGGGTGCCAGGGGCGTGTATACCGAAGATGACGGCGATGAGTTCGAGCGGCAGCACGATGACCGTGATCAGCGTGAGCGCTTTTATGATCTCATTCTGGCGCACTTCCAGGAGCGCCATGTTCGTTTCGCGGAGTTCAGTTGCGACGGCGCGGTGAGTCTCGATGAGGCGGGAGGCTTGCGAGCGCTCCGCGAGAATATGATCGGCACGCTCTGAGAAAGATGCTTTGAAGAACTTGTGTCGCGAGAGCACGTCCATATAGCGACTGAGAGGTTCTTCCTGGTTGGCCAGAGTAGCTTCCATGTGTAGGAATTCCCGGATGATGTTTGAAATCGAACGCACGGTCATACGCTCATGATTGTCGAACATGTCCTGCTCGATGCGCGTAAGGTGGTCGGCTGTGTGATTGATCTGGTCGTGCACTGAGGTGTAGAGGTGCACGAAGAGTATTTCGAACAATACTTCAGCGGTGATAAGTGCGCGCGGGGCGACAAGCTGCTGAGTCTCAAGCTGCTTCTTCAGATGGTAGAGCGGTGCGATAACTTCGTATCGTACGGTGATGATGAACTTGGTGCCAACGACGATATCAATTTCCTGGCTTCCTATTTTGCCTTTTTCTGCCCCGTGCGTCGGGAAATGAAGTACGAGCAATGTAGCGTCAGGGTCGCTTATGACGAGCGGGGTCGGGGTCGGGGAGACGAGTTCTTTTTCGATGCGGCTGCTGATCGAGAATTCGTGCGTGATGTCGCGCAATTCTTCTTCAGTCGGTTGTTCAAGATCAATCCAGACGCCGCCGTGATACTCGTAGCGAAATATCATATGCAAAGAATAGCATACGCGATCATGTGCATAATTGTGTCTCACTTGACCGACTGTCTGTCGAGGCGTCACACTCGACAGTGCGATGAAGCATCGCATGTTACACTTCGTACAATGGAATCTAAAGACTTATCTCGCTCCGGTACTAGCGTAGCGACGCGCGGTATTTCGTCTGCGCTTATTGCCGTACTTTTCTTTTTCATAGGCCTTTCTGTCGGTACGAGCAGCTCCGGCATGACGATTGCGTCGCGCGTTCCGTTCATCGGTGATGGGCTTAATGCGACGCCGGATCAGAGCGCTGATCTCGTTGTTTTCTGGAAGGCGTGGAACGCGCTTAATGAAAATTACATAAGCACACACGCATCTTCGACGCTTCCTACTGTGAAAGAGCGGTTGCATGGTGCCATCAGTGGCCTCGCTTCTTCATATGGCGATCCATATACGGTATTTTTCCCGCCAGAAGAGGCGAAATCGTTCGCTGAAAATATTTCAGGAAGTTTTGCCGGTGTCGGCATGGAGATCGGTGTGAAAGAGGGTGTGCTGACCGTCGTAGCTCCTCTTAAAGGCACTCCGGCAGAGGCTGCGGGCATACGAGCAGGCGATCAAATCATCGCCATCGATGGAAAATCGACCGACGGTCTTTCGACTGAAAAAGCTGTGAAGAAGATACGTGGCGAGATCGGTACGACCGTTGAGTTCACCATTATCCGCAATGGCGGCACGCCATTCGAGATAAAAGTCGTGCGCGATACGATCCAAGTGCCTGAGACTAAAGATTCTCTCGATGAAAAGAGTGGTGTCTATAGCATTGCGCTGTATGAATTCACCTCGAATTCAGCGAGTCTCTTCAGTCAGGCGTTCTCCCGATTCAAGGCTTCTGGCTCAAAAAAGCTCATTGTCGACCTGCGTTCTAATCCGGGCGGATATCTCGACGCAGCAGTCGATATTGCAAGTCATTTCCTTCCGAAAGGTACAGTGGTCGTAACGGAAGATTTCGGCGGCAAAGAACCAAATCAGGTGCACTCGAGTCATGGCTATAACGATCTTCCTCAAGGAGCGAAAGTCGTCGTGCTTATTGATGGCGGTTCCGCTTCAGCGTCTGAAATTCTTGCCGGCGCTCTGCAAGACGCAAAAGTCGCAACTCTGATTGGAACGAAATCGTTCGGAAAAGGATCAGTGCAGACCCTCTACGATCTCGATGGTGGCTCGCTCAAAGTCACTATTGCCCGCTGGGTCACTCCCGCAGGGCACTGGATCATGGGTAACGGTATCGCGCCGGATATCGCAGCGCCGTTCACGGCAGCTGATGCTGAGGCGAAGCGCGATCCGCAGATGAAGCGGGCGGTAGACTTTTTGACTACCGGCAAGTGATGATGTACGCTGGTTCACATGAAAGTAATTTTGTTGAAGGATATCAAGGGCATTGGGCGCAAGCATGAGACGGTCGACATGGCCGATGGTCATGCTCTGAACTACCTAATCCCGAAGCATTTTGCTGTTTCGGCAACCCCGACGGCCCAGAAGGAGGCGGAACTTCGCCGCAAGCAGGTGGTTGACCGTTCGGCGCTCGACGCAGCGCTCCTCGCTCAGAATGTCGCTGCTCTTGTCGAGGCACGTATCGTCATAAAGGCGAAGGTAAATGAGAAGAATCATCTCTATGATGCAATAGGGGAAAATGAGATCCGTCAGGCAGCAAAGGAGCAGGCACATGTCGACCTTTCTGACGACGCCATCAAGCTTGAAAAGCCGTTCAAAGAATGCGGTACCTTCGAAGTGCCGGTCGCTGTCGCGGGAGCATTCGGAAAGTTCTCAATCACTATCGAGGCTGAATAGTTTTTCCTAAAAAAACTAAAAGAAAAACCGCGGTTTATGCCGCGGTTTTTCTTTTGTTCCTACTGAAAACTTAGAGTTAGATAACGTCTGCTACTTTCTTCGCGAAATTCTTTCCCGTGAAGCTCGTCTTTCGGCGAGTGCGGTACGAGACGGTACCAGTAGCGAGAGAGAAGAGGGTGTGATCGCGGCCGATGCCGACGTTCTTTCCTGCCTCGATCTTCGTGCCGCGCTGGCGGACGATGACCATTCCTGGACGAGCCGAAGCACCATCAGCAAGCTTCACTCCGAGGTATTTCGGGTTTGAAGTATTGAGGTTTTTCGCTGAGCCGCCTGCTTTTGTTGATGCCATGGTGGTATAGTTTTACACGATGACTATATCAGAATCCCATAAGAAATGCAAAGCCTTTATAGGCAGTATACCCCGGGATGTGCTGATCATTACTATCCTTTTACTGGCTTCTTCCCTCAGTTTCGGGCTCGGGTACCTGGCTGGCCGGGATACAGCCCAAACAACCCAATTTTCGCTCGTAGAAGTCAGTCCAGAGAACATTTCCCCCGAAGTTTCGCCTGGGGAAGGGAAGGTGGTTGCCTCAAGAAATGGGACGAAATACTATCTCCCTCAGTGTTCAGGTGCGACGCGCATTTCAGATGCTAATAAAGTCTGGTTCGAGTCTATCGATGTGGCACGAAGGGCCGGTTATTCTCCTGCAACGAATTGCCCGGGAATTTAATCTGGTATCATAGTTGAGAACATGAATGAACATTCGACTAGCGCTACTCAGTCCTCAGACCTGCTCTCGCGCGATGTGTCGATCAACAAGACGGCCGAGCGTCTTGCAAAAGTGGTTCACGAAGGTCAGCGCACGATGCCAGAAGAGCATCCGCTCCTTGTCTGTAAGCCACAAAAGATAGAATCGTGGCGCGTCTTCAAGATAATGTCAGAATTCATCGAGGGATTCGACATTATCCGCCGCTACGGGCTTGCAGTGACCTTTTTTGGCAGTGCACGCGTATCAATCGATGACGAGACCTATAAGAATGCTCGAGAGCTTGCACAGCGACTGGCTAAGAAAGGGTTTGCTGTCGTGACTGGCGGTAGTTCTGGCATCATGCAGGCAGGAAATCAGGGGGCATTTGAAGTTGGTGGTGCCTCTGTCGGGCTTAATATCAATCTTCCGCAGGCACAGCACTACAATCCGTACCTTACCGAGAAGTTCGGCTTCGATCATTTCTTTGTGCGCAAAGTGATGCTTACGTACGCATCTGAGGTATATGTCTATTTCCCGGGAGGTTTTGGAACGCTGGATGAGTTTTTTGAAATCGTTACCTTGGTGCAGACCAAGAAGATTCGCAAAGTGCCAATCATTCTTTTTGGAAAAGCATATTGGGAACCGCTCCATGCGTTTATCGAGCAGACCTTATACAAGAGTCGTGGTGCAATCGATGAAAAAGACATGACCCTCTACACCATTGTCGATTCTGTCGACGAAGCATACGAGCAAGTGACCGCAAACGTCTCTTGTTAACATTTTTATGGGAATGGATTACAGTCAAAAACGGCTCTTGAGCAAAGCCTTCTATCGCAATGCACATAGAAAGGGAAGTGAGGGAGGGGCACGTGCTATCCTCTTCCCTATGGTAAAGAAAAAAGGCTGGAGAAATAATCTTGAAGTCTACGCGTTCTGGACGGGACTCATGAGCACCTTCATTAGTTTGGCGCAGGTGATTCTTCTTGCAATAAAAAAATAACTTCAGGAGTTACTGGAATCGGCCAGAATGCCTTGCTCGTGTTGCGGTGAGGATGGCAAGACGGGCCGCTTTACTTTTTTTGAATCGGTGACAAAATCTGTGGCGCAAGACCCGTTGTATCAATGGATCGAACAGTGGCTTCATATTCTTTTATATGCGCACCTAGGTTCTCGTAGAATGCCTTCGCTCCTTCGGGCGTTATCGCAAACCCATGGTTCTCGTTACCGGTGGCGAAGAGAATCATAAACAACGCTGGATTACTGCCTACAGTAGCTTGATCAACCAATTTCTTCGGTACATCGTTTGGGTTCATATGCAGTGAAGTATACGCCCAATATCTCTCAGGCGTTAATTGCTAACCAATGTCGTTCGAATAGGGAAGTCCCCGTCACGGATCCTTATAATCACGCTCCCCTTGTCTGTTTCTTTTTGTGAGAAGAGTATGACGACGGCAAGAAAATATTTGCTATAAGCATCAGGATTTATTTTCTAATGTGTGTAGATACGTAACCTCACATGACTTTTGTTCGGGCGTATTTTCTTTCCCTTTGTACAAGAGGGCATAGGTCATCATAGATATAGATATTGAGTACAAGGCTCGAAGTAGCTATACGTCGCACAATATATCTTTTACGACACTACCCTAGAGTCTCTAGACGACGAGGCTCTGTCAGTATGTATCAAGTCCTTCCGCATGTAATTGTCTATGGAATGCTGCGGACAAAGTGTACGAGCCAATCCCAAGTTTGCGAAAGAAGGTTGAGTGCATAGCCAAAATTTTGCTGACCAGCGGGAGAGTTTATGACCGACTGAATCGAGATGCCGAAAAACGAAAACGCAAGGAGTAGGACGAACACCCAGAAAATTGCCTTAAATATAGGATACATGGGGTTCCCCCTATTATACAGCACCTTACAGGGACAATGGTACTATCTCGGCATGACGAGACCCGTTAGAAACAAGGGGTTAAAGTCGGGTGATTCTAAGGGGTCGAGAAAGGATGCGGCACTGAAGCATCTCAAGCGAGTTGATCCGCGCTTTTATAAAGCGACCTCGGCTCACCACGCTTCTCTCCCGGGAGAGCTTCCTGAGAGACGTACACGCAAGGAATTATTTGAATCATTGGTATCCATCGTTATTGCACAGCAGCTGGGTATTGCTGCAGCGAACACGATTACTTCAAATGTAAAGAAAGCCTGTGGGAGGAGAGTGACTTCTGAGTCCGTTTTTAAAACTCGGGAAGCCGAGCTACGCAGGGCTGGTATTTCGGCCGCAAAGGTAAAAACGCTCAAATCCATTGCAAAGGCAGTTGGGGATAACTCTTTAGACCTCCTCGTACTTAAGCGACTTCCCGAATCAGAGGCGTCTCAACAATTGCTACAGATATGGGGTCTCGGTCCTTGGTCGGTCGACATGTTCATGATGAATTCCCTTGGCCGCGAAGACGTGTTCTCCATCAGTGATCTAGGTCTTGTTCGTGCGATCGAAATGATCTACGACCTTCCCAAAAACACCCCGCGCACTTCCCTGCTCGCAATTTCAAAAAAATGGTCGCCGCACCGGTCCTACGCATCACTCTTACTTTGGAGAACTCGATCAGCAATAATTAAAGATACGAAAGCGGATTAAGATAGGCAGTCAGAGTCGCGACAGGCATAGTGACTCCAGCGCACGGGGTTTTTGCGCTGCTCCGATAGTCCCCGAGCTTCAAAATTTGTACGCCTTGGGTCGCATAGACGCCGAAGTGAATGTGCGGACCCGTGGCATAGCCGGTCATACCCGAGAGTCCGAGTACTTGGCCGGTCGATACATTTTGTCCTTTTACTACATCGATGCTCGAGAGGTGTGCGTACAGGGTACTGAGGCCATTGCCATGAGTCACCATCACCCACTTTCCAAAGGAATAACATCCGCGTGCAATGTCAGTATCTCCTGTTCCGAGAACGACGCCATCAGCTGATGAGAGTATGGGCGTACCGATAGGTATGCCCATATCGATTGCATTGTGTCCATGATTGTTATATACCTGCGCATTTGCGGTCGAGAACGGGGTATTTCCAAAATACTGCGTGATGCAGAACAGGTTCCCAAAAACTTTACTGCGCTTCGTGCAGTTGAACATGAAGAGCTTGCTAAGTGGCCATGAAAGGACTCCCGAACCGACTTTCGGTAGTAGGTTCGGGTTCACTATCAGGTTGAGCTGTCCCTGTAGGTTGACAAGATCTTGTTCAAAAGCCTTTTCCGCCGCTTCTTTCTGGGCAATAAGTCGTTGATAATTCTTCTCTTGATTTTTGGTCTGCGAGAGGAGTTGCTGCTGTGTTTGCTTACTTGCATCTACGGAACGCTTCTGCAGGGTGAGGTCAGTGTGGAGTGAGACGAGTTTCGCTTTCGCAGCAGTCACTTGGTCGCGATCTTTCGTGAGCTCTGTTCTGGCGACACGCAATTCCTCGATGTCTTCAGAAAGGGCTCGATTAAACTGTACGGCCTGGTCGGTTATTCGCCACGCATCGCTGAGCGAATCTGATGAGATGAGGTTCGCGACGAGTGGTGTGCGTTCGTCTTGCGCGGTGCGACGCAAGATCTTCGCGATGGCTTCCTGATTTGCAGATATAGTCTCTTCCTTATCACCGATTGAACTGGAGAGATTCTGTATCTCGAGATTTGCAGATGCAATCTTGCTCTGTGTGACCTGGATCTGCGCCGCGAGTTGCTTCTGAGAGATTGTGAGCGTGTCTATGGTCGACTGAAGTGTGTTTTTTTGCGACCCAAGTTTATCAAGCTGTTTTTGGAACGCAGCTACCTCTGCCTCAAGAGATTCAATCTGACTTTTATTGGCAGTAATCTTTGACTGAATATCTGAAGCTGATTGAGCAAATGCGATATGCGGAATTCCAAAAACAGCTCCGGCAAACACGGTACAAAGCAGAAACCCAATGCGCATCATCCCTCGAGTATAGCAATAGCTTTCTGTGTTCGCGCAACGGACTCTTCTTTTCCGAGGATTGAGACGAGCGTAAATGGGTCGGGGGAGCGCTCTTGTCCAGAGAGGGCATACCGGAGGGGCCAGAGGACTGCTCCACGACCCCCCTTCCCTTTCGCCTCCTCAGCGTCAGCAAGCGGCATAAGTATCTCTTTTACCACCTCTATAGAAACGTCCTCAGGAAGCCCTTTTATGGCCTCAGAAAGGCTTTCTAGGGCAAATTTGGTCATTTCTGGGCGGTCCGGAGGCTCTTTCATGACCAGGCTTTCCCGGGCTACAGACGGTTCAGTAAAGAGGCATAAAAGCTCGCCCGAAAGCATCTCTCGAGCCTCATGAAATGTCCGTGCGCGGTCTTTGAGGAGTGGTGCGGACAGATAGAGTTTCTTCGTATCTGACGCCGTGAGATTTCCACGCGAAATAAATTCTTCAGTCGAGAGTTTACGCATCCAGCGCTGATTTACCGAGAGAAGCTTCTCGCGATTCCACGCTGCGCCGCCTTTCTGTGCACCCTCGAGCGAAAATTCTTCGACGAGTTGTGCGAGAGAAAAGTCTTCACGATTGTCGCCCGGGTTCCAGCCAATAAGTGCGAGATAGTTCACGAGTGCTTCTGGCAGGAAGCCTTCGTCGCGATAATCCATCACGCTTGTTGCTCCAGTGCGTTTGGAAAGCTTCGCGCGTTTTTCATCAAGAATGAGCGGCAGGTGCGCATAGGCCGGGCGCGGCGCACCGAGTGCTTCTTGTATTAAAATCTGACGCGGGGTATTTGATATGTGATCTTCGCCGCGTATGACATGTGTAATTCCTGAGTCCATGTCGTCTGCAACAACGGCGAAGTGATATAAAGCATCGGTCATCGATCGTGCAATGACGAAGTCACCGAGTTCAGTCGTATCGAATGTGATGTCTCCGCGAATGAGGTCGGTAAACGTGACGCTCTTTCCTGGATTGCGTAAGCGTATAACCTCGACCATCTTGCTCGGATCGTCCTTGGCGGGTTCTGCAGAAACGTAAGCGGTATCGTCCCGGATTATCTTCTCAAGCAGTTCTCGGTACCGGTCGGTATGTTCGCTCTGACGCGAAAATTCATCCCACGATAGCCCAAGCCACTTAATGCCGTTCATGATCTCTTCCTCAAACTCTTTTTTGCTGCGCGCACGATCCGTGTCTTCGCTGCGAAACACGACTTTGCCCCCATTGTGCCGGGCGAATAGATAATTGAAGAGCGCAGTGCGAGCCGTGCCGATGTGGAATCGACCGGTCGGGCTCGGTGGGATGCGGGTAATAACGGTGCTCATGATTATTCGTGCGAAACGGCGATGTTTAGCACTTCGTTAGCTAGGACGCGTGCTGCGTCTGGGTCAGTAAATCCTTCTGCTGCAGCGCCCATGCGCTTGCTGAGCTCCGGATTATGGAGGATGCGCTCAATCTCGGAAGCGAGAATATGCGGATTGAGATTTTCTTCGTCGATCACAATGGCCGCCCCTGTTTTTGCAAATGAGTAAGCATTCGAACGCTGGTCATGGCTAATTGACTCTGGAATTGGGATAAGGATTGCTGGTTTTCTCCAAAGACCGATTTCGGCGATTGAGTTTGCGCCGCCGCGCGAGATGACGATATCTGCTATGCTTGCCACCCGCTGTAGCGAAGTCTCTGAAAGATAGTTGATCGGATGGTAACGAGCCGCTTGCGGATCCTCGCTGAGGATGACGTTTGCTACCGACTGCACATCTTTGAAATTTGCTTGGCCTGTCTGGTGGATGATGTTGGCGATTGATAGGAGACGCGTCAGGCACGAGAGCACGGTTTCGTTTATGCGTACTGAGCCCTGGGACCCTCCAAGAATTAGAACGGTTGGTATGTCTTTTTCGAGTCCGAGATATTGCCGTGCGCCTTCGGCCTCTACGCGCATGAGCGCTTTGCGGATTGGAATGCCAGTACGAGCAATCTTTGACTGAACCTCTTTAGGGAAATATGCACCTGCGCTCTCAAAAGAAATAGCTATCTTCTGTGCAAATTTTGCAGCGAGAAGATTCGCGCGACCAGGTTTTGCATCTGATTCATGAATCACGACAGGAATGCGTAGCAGTCGTGCTGCAAGAATCGTCGGTACGCTGCCATAGCCGCCCTTACTGACCACTACGTCTGGATATAGACGGAAGAGGGCGGCGATCGCCGTGATAAGTCCGATGAGTGTAAGGAAAGAATCGGTGACATTCTTGATCGATGCATAGCGGCGCACTTTGCCAGCAGGAATCTTGATATGGACGATTCCGTTCTCGAAGAGAGCTTTTTCGTCGAACGCGTTCGGAGCCAGGTAATACATCTTAGGCGCGATGAGACGCTTCTCACGGACGATATCGGTGATGGCTTCTGCGATAGCGATGATCGGGTAAAAGTGCCCTCCCGTTCCTCCTCCAGTAAACACGATAGTCATACGTGATTTGTATTGTAGCAGCTCCTAGGCCTTTTTATGAGCGGCGACGTTCAGGATAAATCCGCACATGATTAGGACGGCCATAAGCGCGGTGCCCCCATGAGATAGGAATGGGAGTGGCAATCCAGTAAGCGGGATGATGCCGAGCATCGCGGAGATATTGATAAATGCTTGCAGGATGATGATGAACGAAAAACCGAGAGCTAAGCTTCCTCCGAAAAGGTCTGATGAGTGTCCTGCTATCACGATGCCACGAGCGGACAGCGCCAAGAATAGAACGACTAGGATCATCGCGCCTAAGAAGCCGGTCTCTTCTGAGAAAACAGCGAAGACCGAGTCGCCATCCGGTTCTGGTAAGTAGTTGAACTTTCCTACGCTTTGTCCGAACCCTCGTCCGAGTAGGCCACCGGAACCTATGGCGATCAATGACTGTTGGATCTGGTACCCGCTGCTCAAAGAATTTGCGGATGGATCAAAGAAGGTCTTGAATCGTTCGAGCACATACGGGCGCATGGATACGATAATAAGGAGGGCGAGGATAGCTCCCGCGGCTAAATACCCGAAATCGCGCCATGGAGCTCCCGCAGCGAAATACATGACGGTGCCCGTAGCAAGTATGAGAAGGGTGGTTGAAGTGTTTGGCTGTGCGAGCAGAAGAGCGATTGGTCCCGCGAGAAATGCCAGAAAAGGTGCGAGACCTTTTTTGGGATTCGAAAGCTGTTGCGCGTTGGATGAAAGCCATCGTGCGAGCATGAGTATAATGCCGATCTTCAGGAATTCGGCAGGTTGTATGGTGGTAAATCCTAGGTTGATCCAGCGGGTCGCTCCGTTTGCATGAAGCCCGATGCCTGGCACGAACACTAGTGCAGTAAAAATAAGCGAAGCGACGTAGATGTATGGCGCAAAACGCTTTACGTGTATGAGTGGTACGGAGCGAGCGATAAGAAATGCTAAGAATCCGAGACCGAGGCCTAGACCCCCTTGAAGAAGGATGTCCTGAGATATTGAGCTTCCCTCTCGTGCGAGGAACCCGAGATTTGCGGAAGAAAAAATGGCAAAGCCGGCGAGGGAGATCCCAAGTACGAGCATCAGG
Organism: bacterium; assembly: GCA_030651285.1. Lineage (GTDB taxonomy): Bacteria > Patescibacteriota > Minisyncoccia > Phycocordibacterales > Phycocordibacteraceae > C7867-001. The sequence continues at coordinate 14,781 of JAUSCN010000012.1, read as the reverse complement.
AATATGCGGTCGCCGGTAATGAACTTCATAGTGGCTTCAAGAGTGCGATCGTCATGCCAACGATCGCACATACGATGGAGATGATCCAGTAGCGCATGGTGACCTTGTATGATGGCCAGCCGATCGCTTCGAGGTGGTGATGGAGCGGTGCGATGCGGAACACTTTCTTCCCGCGGAATTTTTTCGAAGCGATCTGGATGATGTTTGAAAGCACCGTGATGACAAGCGGAAGTGCGATGACAGGAAGCGCTGCGATGCCATAACCATTTCCAAGCGTGTCAGTCATGAATGCGACTGCTGCGAGAGTCATAGTGAGGCCCATGGTACCCGTCTCGGTCATCCAGAATCGCGCCGGAGGAATGTTGAACCACAAGAATGCAAGTATTGCGCCAGTGACTGTTCCTGAAAACGCGGCTACGTCCAGCTGGCCTTGGAAGTATGCGATGCCGGCATAGGCCATGAATGCAGAACCGAGCACTCCGCCTGAGAGGCCGTCGATACCGTCAATTACTCCTCCGGCATAGAGTCCGAGTGTGATGAGTATGAAGAGTGGAATGATGAGTGCACCAAGCTCAAGTGTGCCATCGCCCGGGATGCCGATACTGGTCACGCCAAGTTTTGCATAGAACCACCAGCCGATGAAAAGCGAAACCAGGGTGACAAAGAGTAGTCGCGTGCGCAGACGCACGCCGCGCTCGCCTGATGGCTGGATATCAAGTATGTCATTAATGAATCCCATGCCGGCTCCAGCAAGCAGAGTGAAGAATGGTATCCATGTCTGGCTGCGGCTCAGGAAGTCGAGTTTTTCGGTAAGCGGCGTCGGCACTATGTGCGCGAGGATCCAGGTGCCTGCGGTAACAATGAGTACGCTCGCCCAGATGAGGATGCCGCCCATGCGCGGAGTCTTTGTTTCGGTATCGGTACGTAGTTTTTCAAATTCTACGGCGACCGTACCGTCGAGCGCGGTCTTCCCTACTGACTTCTTCCATACACGATATTTATACAGATAGTGTGTGAGCAGTGGTGCAAAAAGAATGCCGACCGCAAATGCTGCGGTGGCAGGGATGAATACTTTTATGAGGTTTGAAGTGATCATAGTGAAGGTACTCCTGCAAAATGAGCGAACGTCGCCGCCACGAGCGCCGTGCCATCCGTAAAGCGATCTTTCACGGAAGAACCAAGGACGATGATGGCGATAGGGTGCGCGATGCCGGCATCAATTACAAGAGCAAGATTGCCGCCCGCAAGATCAGTGTACCCCGTTTTTGACAAGAGGAGCCGAGGAATGGTGTCTACCATCGGGTCGGTATTTTTAACCTTGAATGCTGTTCCTCCAGCAGACTTCGCTTCGGCATATTTCTTGGTCGTGGCGGCGGTAACGTTCGGGGCTTTTTCAACGAGAGCGCCAGCCAAGCGAGCTAGGTCGCGAGCGGAGCCGTACCCGCCAGAAATATTTTCGGAAACATCAAGACCACTACCGTTCACCGCATATGTTTGCGAGAGATTGAGAGCTGCAGCTACGCCGGCCAGCGCTTCGTGCTCCGAGCGGTTCTGATGGAGTGCGATCGTGTTTGCGATCGCCGCAGCGCCGTCATTAAGAGATGCGACGAGGGTGAGGCGCGAAAGGTCGGCGAGCGAAAATATCTGTCCTGCAGAAAATACGCGAGGTGCATCGACGCGAGTGGCATCCTGAGGAATGGTTATGGGAGTTTCTAGTGAGAGTGCAGAGATGGCGGCATATACAGTCAGAAGTTTCGTGAGTGAGGCGAGCGGAAGCTGTGCATCGGCATTTTTCTCATAGAGTGTTTCCCCGAGGGCGAGGTCGTAGACTATCGCCGCTTTTGCTTCAAGCGGTATCTGAGCAAACGCGCTCGGCGTCGTTGATGTTGCGATGGTGATGGATGGGGTCGTTGTTTCCCTCGGCGGCGTGGTAGGTACCCAAAGAAAAAGCGCCAAAATACCTGAAGCCATCAGGAGCGTAAAGCCCGCTTCGCGCATGAAGCGCGAGTGCAGAGCAATTTTCTGAAGATCAGGGATAGTCATGAAAACATCTTATGCTTGAGACTCGGATGCTGGGGAACCTTCAGTCGCGATAATCGCAGCAGCCGCCGCTGAGAGTTCGGCTGCTCGCGGGAGTTCGCTTAGCTTCGTGATGCCAAGGTGCGCAAATGCATCTGGTGTCAGTGTGTATCGCGTGCGGCGCTTGTCGACCGCATCTTCTTTTCCCTCGATGAGTCCGCGCAGAAGGAGTGTGCGGAGCGATGCTGAAGAATTAACTCCACGGACCCAGTCGATCTCGCTGCGAGTCGTTCCGTTCTGGTACGCGACGACGGCAAGCGTCTCAAGACTTGCCGTACCGAGGTCGCGCGTGAATTCGCTGTCGCGAAACTTCTTCACGATCTCTGCGGCCTCAGGAGATGTGCGTAATTCCACGAGAGAATCCGTCTCGATAAGTGCGATGCCCCGCCCTTGAAGGGCTTCAGCTAGTTCCTCAAGAATCGGCTGAATATCTGATTCATTTATTCCTAGGAGGTTTGCCAACCGCTTCTTTTCGAGAGGTTCGCCAGCAGCAAAAAGGAGAGCTTCTACGGCTGCGGCAGGAGTAAGCATTTCCCCATCATAGCCGCCTCCCTTCCCTACAGCAACGTTCCCACTTGTGGACGCACTCCGGGAATTCGCCTACTTATTAAATGAGAGAGAAGATAAAATCGTTTCCAGAGCTGTGGTATCTTCCCTATTACCTACCGAATACCGTATCATTTGGATGGTAATGTGAAGCAATTTATTGACGAAATAGTAATTCGACGAATATGTATTCGAAAAGAAAAGCTCAAGAAACTCGTCACCTGAATCTGTAAGATTTTCTATAGCTCTAGGCATCTGTTTGACCGCGCCTATTTCTAACTCAGATTGATAATTTTGAATAAGGTATTTTTTGAATGAATCAAGCGTATCGTTGTCATTAAAAGTGTCATACCCCACTTGTATGGAAAAGGCAGCGTTACTAAAATTTTGAGCGTTTAATCCCTGTCTCCCTATATATAAATCATTAGTATCGTTTGGGTTGTTTTGAAGGATATTGCCTATTCGCGAATATACTTCATGGGTAGTGGGATATTTAAAACTAAACCCATATTTTGCGGATGTGTATGTTTTTAGATCTTCATCTGCCACTGAGTTCAGCGCCCTATGTTCATTGATTTGGATTTTCTCTATATATGACGGCAGCACAAACTTTGCAGTGCGTATTTTTTGTTTTACATGGGGAGCACTGTCTTTGTAATATACTGAAACTATAAGCTTCCCTGTTAATTCATCGATAGATAGATTAGTTATTGCATCAAAACTATCGGCGGAAAGCATATACGTTTTACCAGCTGTCAATTGTGAGTTTGAAACCGTACGTATTAATGAATCTCCAGCTCTATAATATGAGATGCCATCATCATTAACTGAAATAATATAGTTGTCAGATATCGTATACTGCGCATAGCTGCCCATTGATCCGAGCTTCGACATGTCGCGCCTGTCTATAAGAGTAGAAACATGGGGCTGAAACTCTTTTCCATTAGGGCATGATATAAGCGCTCTGCTGGTATCATAATACTCTAGAAGGCAGTAGGAGATGTCAGGGCGATCGTACGCGGGAACCCCACGCCATATCGAATCATAATAGTCTGTAACAATAGTTTTACCTTCCGAAGAAAGGTATTCATAGGCAGAATTTTCACGCAACATACGCCCTTCTTTGTTTAACGATTCCGATCGTATGGGGGCGCTTGGCAAACGCTCAGTCATTGAGGGTAAGGTATATGTTGCATCGTAAATCTTCTGGTTATAGTCCAGATATGTGTTTTGCTTATAAACAAAGACGGAAAGAGTTCTTGAATGAGGATTATAAGCAGATATATATCCTCCGTCAGTGTCACTTACTCCGTTGTAGGTTTCGCTTGTTGTAGATAGTGCTGAATTTGGGATTTTTCTTATTACGGAGTCCCCTGGTTCATAGTAGACAATCCCACTATTTTCAATTGAAAAAACAGCGCTACTCGTGTCATATCCACTACTTAAATTTATAGAATCAATCTTCTCTCCATTGTTGCTCACAAAGGATGGTTCCGATCTAAAGAGTTTGAAATTTTCTCTTGTCAGATCAGCGAGAGAAATAAGACGATGGATTCTCAATTTCGTTTTGGAATCGTGGCAACCAACAAGAGCTCGAATCGCATCGTAGTACTTCAACGAGCAAGAGTCAGCTTCAAGGCCATTATTGTCTCGATTGTAACCAAAATTAATGAAATATCTTTCAACTATGGATTTTTCTATATCCGACAGATTGTTGTAATAAGCTCTATCACCAAACAATATGTTCCCGTGCCGGGCAGGCTTATCTGATAATTGTGCGATAGGTATTTTTTGTACCCCACTAGCATTTGTAAGTTTTGGGCCCGACTTGGTTTTCAGATACGCAAGTATTCCGCCGCCGCCGAGTAAAAAAGTTGCAGCCAAAATTAGTACTAGCAGAGAGGCTACACCTTTATTCATGCAATGGATTATATCACCCGTATCGCGGGACGGAGGATGATGCGGTGTGGCTGATGCGGATGTCGCCATGGGTGTCTTGCTGCTCAGCGGCAACTGCTCCCTGCTTTACAAGTTCGAGAAGTGCGAGGAAAGACACAATGATCTCCACTTTTTCTTTCGTGCTGCCAGCGAATTCTTTGAATGAAAGCGTCAGCGATCTTTCGACGCGCTTGGCGAGCTGGTCCATTATCTCTTCAATCGTGACAAGCGGCTTCACGCGCACCTCAGGAAGCTCTTTGACTGCTTCGCGTGCTACAAGGACTCGGGTGAGGGCTTCGGCAAGCGCGTTTGCTGAAAAATCGCGAGAAGGGGCGAAGGTGGCTTCTGGACGGCGCTCCCCTGCTGAAAACATGACGTTCTTTCCGAATATGCGCGAGAGTTCGCGTGACGCTTCACGCACTTTTTCATATGCAGCAAGCCGGCGCTTGAGGTCTTCAACATCTGCGTTCTCCTCTTCAGTAAGGGTGAGGTCCGGAATCAGGGACTTTGATTTTATGAGGAGAAGTGTCGCGGCTATCTGTATGAAATTTGCGGTCTCCTCGACTGGGAACGTAGCTTGTCCGCGCACGTGCTGAATGAAGTCTTCAGTGATGTTTGCGAGTGCGAGGTCATTGACTAGGAATTTGCGCGCCTCGATAAGGTCGAGTAAGAGCTCAAACGGTCCCTCATAGGTACCGGCCTTCACAAAAAATCCGGTTTTCGGGGCCGCAGTTTCCATCGCTATTGTTTCTCAGTTTCGTCGACCGCGCCTGAGAGAAGTTGGTCGATACGGTTGATGTCTCGTGGGAAGAGTGTCGCTTCTTTTACGTTCGCGAGACCGAGCATCTTCTGAGTGAGACGCTCGAGGCCCATGCCCCATCCGCCGTGCGGCGGCATGCCATATTTGAAGGCTTGTAGATAGTACGAGAATTTTTCCGGATCGAGACCTTTCATCTTGATGCCGTCAACGAGGTTCTGATAGTCGTGTCGGCGCTGACCGCCAGTGGTTATTTCGACGCCGCGGAAAAGGAGGTCGAAACTGTTCGTGAAGCCTGGATCGCTCGGGTCTTCATAGGTATACATCGGACGTTTGTCGACCGGATAGTGCGTAATAAATATGAAATCACTCCCCTTCTCTTTCTTTGCCCACTCACAGAGCCAGCGTTCATCTTCGGGTTCGAGATCAGGTTCATTGCGCTTATCAGCACCCGTCTCTTTGAAGATAAGTTCCTGAGCTTCGCGCAGCTTCATTGTGGGTACGACCTCTGGAATGATCGGAAGTTCGGCACCGAGCAAAGCAAATTCTTCAGAGCACGTGTTGCGTAGATGCTCGATGATGTAGCACATGAGGCGGGTTTCAAGCACCATGATGTCATGGTGGTCTTTGATGAATCCCATCTCGACGTCCATCGATGTGTATTCGTTCAGATGTCGAGTGGTCGCGTGCTTCTCGGCGCGGAAGACGTTGCCGAGCGTGTACACTCGCTCGAATATTCCCACCATGATCTGCTTATAGAACTGCGGCGATGTGCCGAGGTGCGCAGTCTTGCCGTAGAAATACGGCACTGAGAATACGTTCGCACCTCCTTCGGCGTCGTCACCAATGAGTTTCGGGGATTGGAATTCAGTGAATTTTTCGTTATCTAGAAATGCACGGTATGCTTTCACGATTTCTGCCTGGACTTTGAAGGTGGCTCGAGCACTCGGTCGGCGCAGTGTGATTGGCAGATTATCAAGGTACGTATCGAGATTGAGTTCAGCGTCTTTATCAAACGGTAGCACTTCTGAATTCGACAAAACTTCAATGGCTTTTACTTCGAGCTCAATATCGCCGTTCTGCTTGCCAGCTTGTATATTTTTCTCTGGGCGCTTGTTCACGACTCCTTCTACTCGGACGACGAATTCTACGCGCATCTCTTTGGCAGTATCCATGGCAGGGCTGCCCGGGAGAACGACGCCCTGCACTTTCCCGCTTCGGTCGCGGAAATCAAAAAAGACCATTTTCCCCTGGTCGCGGCGCACATCTACCCAGCCTGACATGGAGACCTGTTCGCCAATGTGTGCGCCGAGGTCACCGATAAACGTTCGTTCCTGCATATAACCTATAAAATAGCACACCCCCGCAATATTTTGGCGGGGGTGTATTTTGAGATCCTTCTTACTCCACAGGAAGAGATCTTCTAAGGAACGCGATAAAATTCTCACTCAAAACGGCTCTGTTGTATCCGATTTCGTCCTCAAGAACTCCGAACAAGTCGCTACCCTGTTCTATGATTCTTTCCGGACGATCCGGAAAGCGTGCGCCAAGCTTCGGGTCCGGCTTTAGCATTTTGAGCATGTTCTCAAAATACCCTGCCGCTTCACCGATGGTTCTGTCTTGGTGCATACAGTCAGACCCGATGCCAACCTTGCCCAATCCCATCAGGATTTGAGCGTGCCTCACATGGCGTACGCACTCAACATAGGGATTACTTCCCTCTTTGCCGAGGAGGAATGTAATGAGTGGTATGCCGACATATCCATGCAATTCAGCGATTCCTCGCAGAACATCGTCTTGCAGGTTCCGCGGATGTGGAAATACTGAATTGCACCCGGAGTGGCTGGCCATGACATGCGTCTGAAACTGTTCTCTTTCGATGAAGTCAAGAGCATCAATCGCAGTTTGGTTGCTTGCATGAGACAGGTCCACAATCATGCCGCTTTCGGTTGCGTCTACGATCAGGTCCTGGCCTCGTGGCGTCAAACCACTATCGCCCGCATAGCCGCAACCGTACTCGTTTGGATCAGCGTAGGCGATGGATATGACCCGCAGTCCGATCTCTTTCAAGATCTGCATCCGGTTGAGGTTCATTCCTGCTGGTGTGTGTTGCATTCCAAACAAAAGACTCATCTCATTGAGTGGCGCATCGAGATCATATCTCGTAAGAATTGTCCGCACCCCTGGATTTAGGTGTACTTGAGAGACAAATTCTTTGTGTGCCACCACGACCTCATCAAAGTCCTTAATGAAGGGTTTAACGGTGGTGAGGTGTGCCAGCTGCAGGTTTTTGGGACGAGTGGTGAATATTGGGCGCATGCCTGGTTCCGCAAGGAATGCCAGTGAGTCGGCGCACCGTATCAAGTCATGCATTCTGAGCCTCCTGTGGTGATGTGTTTGGTACTTCCCAAAAGGGTTTAATTGTCTATAGCTATTATAGCAGTACTATATAAAAAGTCAAATAAACGGCCGGAACCTCTTTCGAGATTCCGGCCGCAAGCAGGCAAGAAACTAAACGTCATTTTGATGGGCAGATCCAGACAAACAGGTCGTCGAGTCCGAAGCATGTGTCTGATCCTGCGGTACAGAGAGCAAGGTAAGGTGTTTTCGCATATTGTGTCAGCGTGAAAATGCGCGGTCTCCCTTGCGGGTCAGGGATTTTGCTACGGGATACGACACGGAGTATTTGGCCCTCCGGCTGATTTCCGTATTGTCGGCGTAGTTGTGCGGGCATCTCAATTGGGCAGGCTAACAGTCCCTGTACTGTGCCTTGTGCGAAGATGTTCCCATACTGCGCATTTCTGGTGAAGCCGAGCTGTCGTGGGGATACGGTGGTCAGATTGAGTACTGTCATCTCGGGCGTAAGTGCAAAATATTTTCCCCGCATTATCTGTTCGGTCTCGGGGCTGATTTCGCAGTGCTGCGATGTAAGTGCCGCGAGTAATGCGTTTGCATCGTGATACATGCCCAATACGATGGACCTCCAGATCTCGAATCTTGATTTGTCCCGTACAGATGCTCTTTGGCGGTCTAAGTGTTGAGTAGCAACATCTTTCACGCTAACCCCCTTTCTGTGATTGTGAGCTATATCTGGCTGCAATAGTGGCAGCTTTTAAATAAAAAGCAATAGATTATGCGGTGCCGATTGCTTTGCGTACTTGCTCCATTTTTGCTTCGCTCATTGTTCGTGCGGCGGTCTTCCCTTTCGCAAGAATCTCCTCCACGATGCCTGAATTGTTCTTGAGTTCTTCGTATTTCGCGCGCATCGGCGCAAGGTAGCGGTCGAGGTCTTCAATAAGCAGTTCTTTGAGTACTTTGTATTTCCCGCGGTGTTCCTCGTAGAGTGGGTCGAGTTCATCGGCACTGCGCACGAGGCGGTGTATTTGGTACACGTTTTCTGGTCTGTCTCCAGATGAATCGGTCACGATACCCATCACGCACTTTTCGAGCTCTTCGCGTGATGCAAACAGCGGAATGACATTACCGTAGCTCTTGCTCATCTTCTGGCCGTCGGTGCCTGGGACTATTGCGACGTCGGGCATGATGTAGGGCTCAGGGAGGGCGAATACTTCTGACTTAAATGTGCGATTGAATTTCTCCGCCGTATCGCGAGCGTACTCTATGTGCTGCTTCTGGTCCTGGCCTACAGGTACGATCTTCGCATCGTAGAGCAAGATGTCTGCTGCCATGAGTAATGGATAGTTGAATGTGCCAACGCTGATTTCCTTATTTTTTGCCTCAGCATCTTTGAAAGCATGCGCACGCATGAGATACGGCATCGTGGTGATGGTGTCGAAAATCCAGCAGAGCTCGGTGTGTGCAGGCACATCTGACTGCTTGAAAAACACGACCTCTTTCGGGTCAAGGCCGATGGCGATATAGGCCATCACGAGCTCGCGGGTGCGGCGGCGCATCTCCTCGGCATCTTGCATCGTGTTGAGGGCGTGGTAGTCAGCGACAAAAATAAAGCACTGGTACTTCCCTTCTTTCGTCAACTCGACGAATTGGCGCATCGCGCCGAAATAGTTTCCGATATGCAAATCCCCGGTCGGCTTCACGGCGGAGACAAGGACGGGCTTCGCGTTGGACATGGGACTACGATACCACAAAAATAAATGAGTAGAAGGAAGGACCTATGGTCGAAACTCCGCAACTGAATTATTTTAATCCAAATTTTTCGAACAAATCAACAGTATCTACCCTGATTGGCTCACCATTTTCATAAAAGAACTCCTGAGGTTTTCTTACACTGTTTTTATAAATCGGTATGCTAAGAATTCCTTTTGAGATGGTGATATTTGATGCACAAGATACCCCGAAGTCGGCGTCATAACACCCTTTCTTCGTTGTCTCATTTTGTTTAGAAATTACATGTACGGGTTTCCGCTCAAGAGTGTCGAGGTTCACCACGTAGAGGGTTTTAAAGTCATAGCACTCGGAGTATTCGCAATCTTCAATATAGAAGGGATAGGAATCTTGCACATTAATCTTTGGACACGCTCTTAATGTGGTCTCAACTTCTTTCCCTGTTGCTAGGTCTATATAGCTATAGTAGGGACAACCATCTTTTGCCCAAGGCGCCATAAACCATACGCGATTAGTACTGGTGGCGATAATATCAGCCCCCGATCCGTAATCATATGTTCGATGTATTTCCTGTATCGCTTCGGCGATAGACAGTCGTGGAGCAGTAGAATCAGTTCCTGATGTTTTGCCTTGAGTGATGGTATTGATCGTCTCGCTACCTGTAGCCACTAAATTGTCGGTGGAGTTGGTTTGAATTCTTACAAAAACAAAAGCGAGTATCAGGATTACGATAGCTATTACCAGTATCCCAACTGCAAATACTCGTTTTCTCGGCATTCCCTCCATGGTGCCATTATACCAGCACATGCCCTTGTATGGTGCGTCGGGAAGGATTCGAACCTTCGTAGGACTATGTCCGACAGGTTTACAGCCTGTTGCGATTGACCACTCCGCCACCGACGCAATACGCCACACTATAGCTGATTCTGAGCTTATTTCAAAACGTACTCCATCAGTTTCCCCAGCGAGCATTATTGACGGTTATAGCATTTTACTGTAGAGTGCGACATTAGAAATGGTTGCTGTCCTTTAATCGTGACTAAGGAAGGAGGGCTACATGCTCGAAACATGTGGTGATCATAAGTATCACAGAGTTCCTGGCGTCAGGATGAAAGAAGGTGCCACTATCTTCTGTGTCTATAAGTGCGGATGCTGGAAGGATTCGCAACGTTTTGGCGGTCCGGAAGGTGTGAATCCTGAAGGAGAGTGTCCAAATGCTCCAAAAGAAAGTCGGCTTCAGCTGCTTTTGGCGCTGCCACATGCCCACTTATAAGCATATTTTATGGCCAGCTTTGCGAGTATCGCAAGCTGGCCATCTTTTTATTTCAATACAAGAATGAGCACTCCTCTCTTCCCTTTTCGCACAAGTGAAAATCCGTGCGAGAGATCTCCTGGGAAAATTTTCTGATCAGGGTTTTCGATGGTTTGGCCTGAGAGTGTGATGCCCTTCCCTTCAATAAGACGTCGCGCTTCTGATTTGGAAGATGCGAGCCCGCCAGTAACGAGCGCTTCGGCTAGTGAGTATCCGCCATCGAGATCGCTGGATCCGAGTGCTACTGAGGGAGCTTCAGATAGCGCTACGGCAACTGCATCTCGCGAGAGTTCAGTAAATGGCGTGTCGCCAAAAAGCGCATCAGTGGTTGCTGCTGCTTGAGCGGTTGCGGCAGGGCCATGCACGATTTCGGTAACGAGTCGCGCGAGGGTTTCCTGGGCCTCTCGATCTGCAGGACTCTGGCGATGTTTCTCCATGAGCGCCTCAATGTCCGGGAGCGGTAAAAAGGTATATGCCTTGAGATACTTCTCGAGACCTTCATCCGGGAGATTCATCCAGAATTGATAGAACTGGAATGGGGATGTCTTCTCCGGGTCAAGCCACACGGCATTTCCCTCACTCTTGCCGAATTTCTTTCCAGAAGCATCGGTGACAAGTGGCATGCCTATCGCGAACACTTGGTTCCCCAGCTTCTTTCGAACGAGATCAACCCCTGAAAGGATATTCGTCCATTGGTCTGATCCGCCGACTTGTAGGTCGACACCATACTTTTCGTTGAGGGTCAGGTAGTCAAATCCTTGCAGGAGGGAATACGTGAACTCCGTATATGAAATGCTTTCATCGGGTGTATCGAGGCGCTTTTTAATAATGTCGCGCTTGATAAGATCATTTACCGTAAAATACTTTCCAACTTCGCGAAGAAAAGGTACCAGCTTTACACTCAGAAGCCAGTCGGCATTATCGACCATAGTGAACGGCGTCTCTCCGAGAAGTTTTTTCAATTGAGATTTAAGAGCGCGAGTGTTTTCTGCGACTATGTCTTCGGTGAGCATTGGTCGCTCCCCTTTTTCTTTAGGGTCGCCGATTTGGCCAGTGCCGCCGCCAACGAGAAAGAACAATGTATTGCCCGCGTCGCCGAGACGCTTCATGAGGAGGATGAGCGCAAGGTGACCGACGTGCAGCGAGTCGGCGGTCGGGTCTACTCCGACATAGGCAGTGCGTGGTGCCGAAAGAATCTCATCTGGCGTTGCAGATGAGTGCTCGATAAGTCCGCGCGCTTTCAGTTCGTCAGTCAGAGTCATGGGGAGACTATACCACTACCGGGCAAGGAAAAAGAGGCCTATTGCAGGTGCAGCAAACCACCAGAAGAAATAGGTTTTTGCAGCGAAGAGAAGATCCATTGCTGGAGTGAATGTATAAATAGAAGAGATTGGGAACATGTGATACGCGAGTGATATGAGGAATGTCGCGGCGAGGAAAGAAAGGATAATGAGCCCGAACAGACCTACATAGAGGAAGTCAGATACCACTACGCGCCTGAGAATGATATAGAACGCAATACAGAATGCGGCGTATAGGCCGATATGTGTAAAAAGTGCTGTGAGTGCTGGTGCGCTCGGCAGATACGACATGTAGGGGAACATTGCGTACAGCGCATATGCGCAATAGAACGAAAGCAGGAGTGCAACGAAAGGGCCGCGCCCAACGTAATACGCAAAAAGAAAGAAAACCGAGAGGAGAATCAGCACAATAAGAAAGTCGCCTAGACCGTTCCACACGGTCATCGCGGTGTGTGTCGCAAGCGTACTTACTTGAGTGACACCGTCGGTAACAGCATTCATACGAAATAGTATACAGCACGCTGGAATTGAAAATGAAGAGCCCCGACCGCGAGTGCGCGGTCGGGGACTGTAGAGTTTAGCGTTTCTCACTGGGAACAGGTCGCCGAGGCATACTTTTCATTGTGCCTGCAAAGTTCCTGATGGAATTTTTGCAGACCAAGTGAAAATTCCTTTGGTTCAATTTCTATCTTCGGTACGGCACCCTTCCACAAGAAGGGTGTGAGGTCTCTTGGTGCCAAGAGGATTGCAAGGAGCCGGGCTTGAAGGCCCTTGGTCTTATTTGATCCCAAGAACTTTTGGGGATTAAAACGTGTCTCGATGAGCTGATTCCATAGAGTATCCTGAGCCAGCATCTCCTTTTCGGGGAGATTGAATGTGTGTATCAGCAGATTTCGTACCTGATCAGTGTACTGTGCTAGAACGGGATCCCGCTTCATCGTGCGCTCCTTCCTGAGTGATGTGTTTGGTGTGATGCAGCTGAGTCAGCAGCATCTGTTTTCAAAAGAGACGTCCGATCAGAATCAAACCATATGTTTGATTGAAATGCAAAACGCGGCAAGGTTTTAGAGCCCTTCCGACCTTAATTCTTCAATGGCCTTTTTAGCTTTTGAGGAGAGTTTGTGAGGGAGTGCGACTTCGAGGCGGATGATGAGGTCGCCGCGGCCGCCATCAACGGGAATTCCCTTCTCTGCCACACGGAGGAGTTCTTCTGCTCGCTTCATTGGCGGGATTTTTACTTCAAGATTCTTCCCTTCCAGAGTCTCGATAGGGATAGTAGTGCCGAGGACGGAGTCAGTGAGCTTCACGGAAAGATTCATAACAAGGTTTGATCCATCGCGACGGAAAATAGTATGCGGCTTCACGTGTATCTTCACATACAGGTCGCCCGAGATACCTCCCTTGATCGCTTCGCCTTGTTGAGGGAGGCGTATCATCTCGCCATTGTCGATGCCAGATGGGATCGAAATTTTGATCTCCTCTTCTTTGCGGTGCACGCCATGCCCTTTGCATTCCGTGCATTTCTCCTTTGGAATCTTTCCGGTACCCTCGCAGTTGCTACAGGCGCGAACGCTCGTGAACTGTCCGAGGATGGAATTGCGCGTCTCATGCACTCGTCCACTACCGTTACAGGTTTTGCAGGTCTCAAGCTCGGTGCCACTCTTTGCTCCAGTACCTTTGCATAGGGTGCATGTCGAAACTTTTGCAAGGAGCACGGTGCGCGTAGTACCGAACACAGCATCTTTGAATGGAATCTCAAGATCGATCGAGATGTCGCGCCCGCGAGGAGTGCGAGATTGTGCGCCGCGACCGCCATTGAAGATGTCTCCGAAAATATCGCCGAAGTCGAACTCTACACCGCCATTGCCGAATCCTTGCTGAAATCCATTGAAGTCGAATCCGCCGAATCCTTGTCCGCCTGATTGACTCCCGCCTCCTGGAAATGATTGTCCGTAGGTATCGTATTCACGACGTTTTTTGTCGTCGCTCAAGACCGAGTATGCCTCGGTGATCTCTTTGAATTTGGACTCATCAGTCCCTCCTTTGTCAGGATGATATTTGTGCGCAAGTTTGCGAAACGCTTTCTTGATATCGTCCTTGCTCGCCTTCTTGTCGACACCGAGTACGTTGTAATAGTCTTTCGCCATGAGTCAATTATACGCTTCTTGCTTTTCGTATGCAAAAAAGAAAACCGCACACTAAGAAAGTGGCCCGTAGTGGGCGATTTTCTCAATATGCGGTCAGGACAGCAAAATGTTGCCCTTGAGGGCCCCTGTCCATCGTCCTTTTTGGTATTGGACGATGATGGAGTCACCCTCTCGAAGGATTTCGAAGATTTCCTTGGAGAGGGTTATTCTCAGACGACCTCTTTGTGTCTGCACAAAGAGGTAATAGCAGAGCGAAGACGAGATCGCGATTGTCCGCTCAACAACGTCTACCCGTTCAAGATGTTTGGTAGTACCGATGAAATCGGTGAGGATTGATTGGGGCAGATCATTATCGCGCTCGAGGACTGTTGCTGTCACAGATACCTCCTTGGTGTTATTGGTGAGTCAATAGATCCAAGCTATCTACATATATTATAGATACAATCTATAATATATGTCAATCTTCTTTTACTTTCACCTCCCCAACACCACCTTCACCCTCGCCACCACTGCAGCATCTGCTCCGAAGGATTGTATAAGCGCAATGATTGCATCTGCCTGAGCTGGAGTGAGTGTGGAGGTGGAGACATAGGAAGAGGAGGAGCCGTTTAACTT
>JAUSCN010000011.1 GCA_030651285.1 bacterium | reverse complement strand
AGCCATTCGTGGCGGTGGACTGCGGTGCGATTGCGGAGTCGTTGATTGAGAGCGAGCTGTTTGGGCACGAAAAAGGGGCGTTTACAGGGGCACATCAGGCCAAAGCAGGGGCGTTCGAGTTGGCCAGCGGAGGGACCATCTTTCTGGACGAAATCGGCAACCTGCCTCTGGCCATGCAGGGCAAGCTGCTCCGGGTTCTCGAAACACGGAAAATCCATCGGATCGGCAGCACGCGTGAGCGGGATGTGGATTTCCGGGTGGTAGCGGCCACCAATGCAGATCTTCGGACCCTGGCGGAGCAACAGAGGTTTCGCGCGGACCTCTATCACCGGCTTGCGGAGTTCACGATCCACCTCGCGCCATTGCGTGAGCGAACAGAGGACCTTCCGTTTCTGGTCAATCGGTTCCTGGCCGAGGCGGGCAAGGAATTGAGCAAGCAGGTGGGTGGCCTGTCAGACTCTGCCTGGGACCTGTTCCGGCGTTATGACTGGCCCGGCAACGTGCGCGAATTGCGCAACCAGTTGCGGCGGGCGGTGTTGTTGTGCGATGACCCCGGAGAAATGATCTCGCCCAAAAACCTAGGCGCACTCGACGCACGCCGCAGTCCGTCAGAATGCCCCGGGTCCCACCAAGTGGAGCGGGACGGTACTTTCCGGTCGTGTCCGCTGTGTACCCCAGCGGCGCTGTTGGCGTCTGGGCGCAATCTGCCGCTCAAGGAGTTGGTCGGACGGGTGGCCGCTCAAGTGGAACGGGCGCTTCTCCTGCAGGCTTTGGAACTGACCGAAGGCAACAAGGCGCATGCCGCCCGACTGCTCCAGATTGATTACAAGACGATTCATAGCAAGCTGAAGGCGTATGAAATTTCCTCGAGCCCGTTCATGAGAGATGCATACAAAACTGCGGAACGCTGAACTGCGGCGCGCCACTATTTACTTGGGAGAAAATGACATGGTTGACAAAAAACGAACGGAAGAATTTGCCGATGGAAAACTTCGCATCGAGGAAATCGGGCGCAGGCTAGGGTCGTTGTTCGGGAAGCCGAAGCCTGAGCCATCCGGCAGCGGCGGGCTTTTCGCGGGACTCGGCAGCCTGATCGAGCAGTTGGGAAAACTGGCGGAGCAAGCCGAACAGGCGGGTGGCGTGGTGAGCAAGACCGGCGACTTCAACATGGGCTCGGA
>JAUSCN010000016.1 GCA_030651285.1 bacterium | reverse complement strand
CTGTTGCCTATATGGCCAGGCGAGACTGCTCCCTCACGGGAGAGGAAGGTGGGGATGACGCCAGATCAGCATGTCCCTCTGATACCTTGGGCTGCACACATAATACAATGGTCGGTACAACGGGTTGCAATGCCGTAAGGCGGAGCTAATCCTTATAAAACCGACCCCAGTACGGATTGAGGTCTGCAACCGACCTCATGAAGCCGGAATCGCTAGTAATCCCGGGTCAGCCAAACCGGGGTGAATACGTTCTCAAGTCTTGTACTCATTCAGAAATGTGCTTGGTAGTTATTCGATCCAGTCCGTTAAAATCGGACCCCATGTGTAAACATGAGTAGTGAACGAGCAGTCAGTGGTCGCGAGTCCATTGGCGGAGAGCTCCAGTAGCAAAAAGCAGCCCTCCTGCAGAGATGCAGAGCGTATGTGCGACCCATTCTGGTGAGTAATGGGGAAGCACTTAACAATCGCGTTGAGTGGATGCAAGGAATGGAATGAATAATGACCCATGGAGATCTCATAGGAATCGAGATATAAACACCTATGAGAAGTCAGCTGTGTCGTAGTACCATGCGGTAAGTTATACTTGCCGTATGGGAAGGACACTTCCGACAGTTAGTAACGAATACGTCGTAGGTCTTACGGACGGCGAAGGATGTTTCTACGTTAATGTAGGAAAATCTTCGCGGTATCGGTCAGGATATCGAATCCAACTGCATTTTCATCTGAAAATGCAGGAGAGAGATCGAGAGCTGCTCGAAAAGGTGCGGAACACAATAGGGTGCGGCGCAGTCTACTTCCAAAAGGAGCAGCGTGCCAACCACTGCCAGTGTTACCGCTACAGCGTAAGCGCCGAGCGGGACATACAAGAAATTGTCATCCCGTTTTTCAGACGCTATCCGTTACAGAGCGCGTCGAAAGGCGCGAGTTTCAAGATTTTTTGCAAGATAGCTGCTCTCGTAAAAGAGGGCAAGCATCTGACTGCAGAAGGTATCGAAGAAATTCGCGCACTAAAATCGCGCATGAATCAAAAAACTGTCGGACTCGCGTAGTACGGGAAATCCGTTCGCTACGCGGGAACGCAAAGACGTCTCGGTCTATTGCAATCCGCCCGTCAAGTCAAGGGAGTTGGGGGTGCCCGAAGGACTGCCTTGTGCAGTACTACGGCAAATTCAATGACAAGGACTAAGTCGTAACAAGGCACGGGTAGCGGAAGCTGCTCGTGGAACATATCCGAAATGGAACCGATATCTCCCGAAAGGAATATCAAGTCGATCTGATTCTTCGGAATCAGGAGAGATAGTGTTTGTCTCTAAACAACACTCGGAAGCCGGATAACGTAACCCGGTGGCGTTCGAGAGCCACATATGAGCTCTCGAGCGTGACAGGAATAGGCGGAACAAAAGAGCGTATACATTCTTTTCTTTTCATACCCACAATAAAAAAACCCAAAAGGGTGTTTGTGTTACATTGTGAGTATGGTGAATGGATTGAGAATAGTTTTGGCAACAATCTCATTACTCATTACTTTTTTTGTATCTCCTTTCGTGTTTCTGTGGGCACTTTTTGGTTTTGTAGATTGTAGTCTAATGAAGTGTAATAATGTTGGTATTTTTGGTCTTTGGGGTGTTTTGTTTCTCTTGATTCCAATAAATCTCACATTATATATCGCTTTCTTGACACAAAAAAAGAGTATATTTTTTCGACTCTCACTTATTCCGCTTTTGGTATTGGTCATTATTATGGTCTTGTTTCCCTATAAAGCATAGTTATAGATGGCGGGTAAGGTATCTTTTCATACTCACAAAAACACCCGGGAAGGGTGTTTTTGTTTGGAGTGGAAGAATTAAGAGATTTTTGCTAGTATCGACATATCGAACGAGTGGGAGCGACGTCCAACTCGCAATCGTATGGAGTACCATACTGCTTGCTCGTTCGCCGAGAATGCACCAGAAAGCAGACTCTCTGGTGCATTCTGACTCACTCGCAAGCGTAGCTCAGTTGGTAGAGCACCCGACTGATACTCGGGCGGTCGTAGGTTCGACCCCTACCGCTTGCACCGCAGGCACAAACAAAAACGCCACTCCGGCGTTTTTGTTTGTCGTCGAGGATGCATGGCGGGAAGTCTACTTACCGCTTGCATAAAAAGAGATCCGATTTTATACCCATATGCTTGATCGTCCGTAGTCGTTCACGAGGTACACTGATGACATGCGGAATATATTCACTGTCGTAGGGACGATCCTTCTTGTTGCAGGAATCGCGCTCATCTTCTTTTTTATTCAAAATAAAAATGCTGGGAGCGACGCGTCCCTGACTCAGGCCGGTTCGGCATCGGCCGCTGTGGCCGTTCCCTTCGAAAGAATTGCAAACGGTGTACGTTCGACAGTAAAAGAGCGTGTTAATTATGCCATCAGTTCTTCGGGGCAGATGGCAGAGCTTTGGACATTGCTCGACAAGTCTGGCGTACCGCCTGCGATAGATTTCAATAGGCAGATGGTTATCGCCGTTTTTGCTGGGGAAAAGCCAGCCGTTGGATATGGAATTTCGGTCTCGAAAGTAACGGATGCCGATCAGCGTCTCGTCACGGTTACTCTCCAGAATCCGGAAGGTACGTGCACATCAAAGAGTTCAAATACGGCGCCATATGAGATTATTGTCGTACCAATAGCTCCTCTCCCGCTTGCACATCAGGACACCTCAGCTACTGTTGCTTGCCCAAAATAAGTATTGAACTCGACAGTGCGGCGAGGCGTCGCACTCGACAGCATCATGAAGCATGACGTGCATGAGATGGGTGGTTGCGCTACGATGCGTCTATGGACGCGTCGTTGCATTTTAGGGGTAAAAAAATAACGGTTATGGGTCTCGGTCTCCTTGGTCGGGGTGTTGGCGCTGTCTGATATAGTACATAACGTAGCGTTGGCGGACCATGCTTAAAATAAGCATGGTATAATCAAGGAGATTTCCTCGCAGCTCTGCTGCGGGGTAGTTGATTTCATGGAAAATACTCGCTCGACCCCCTCAATCCGAACACCCAGAAATTGGAAAGAATTTTTAAATCCTTTAAAAATTGCCACAATTGTTAATGCAATTATTTTTCTTCCAATTTCTATAGCTGCCTTCTATATTGGCAACCCATTTGAGTATATTAGTGGAAAATATGGTGGAAATATTTTATTCTATTTTATTACAATTTTTTCAATTTATTTTGCTTCAGCTGCATCTTTTTCTTTTTGTAGAATTTTAAAGTCATTTAATCTTTCTTTACTTTGGTCTATCATACCAAGTGTCTTATTATTTTTAGTGACTAGCGGTATATTATTTTTTGGATTAATAGTGTTAATGGTGATGGGTGTTTTTGGTGGTATTTCTTAAACATTTTTAAAAATCGTTTGAGCTTCGTCTCACAATCTCAGCAACATATTTTTAAAGCTTGCGAAGCTCAAAGTATTTGCTTCCCACCCTCCTCCTGCGCTTGCGACATCCGAATTTTTTATAGTCGGTTGTTTAAGTCAGGCTTAAACAGAAGCGGAGCGTGCATGAATTGTGTCAGTACGCTAGATTTAACCTCATGGACGCAGCAGCGCATTTCAAGGGCAAAAAGATAACTGTCATGGGGCTCGGTCTCCTTGGTCGGGGTGTTGGTGATGCGCGGTACCTTGCCGAGTGCGGTGCCGATCTTATTGTGACTGATCTCAAGTCGCGAGAACAGCTTGCCGAGTCGGTGGCGCAACTTAGCTCATTTAAGAACATCACATTCATATTCGGTGAGCACCGACTCGAAGATTTTAAAAACCGCGATATGGTTTTGAAAGCGGCTGGCGTTCCTCTCGACTCTCCATACATAGCTGAGGCGAAGAAAAACGGGATACCAGTCCGCATGAGCGCGGATCTCTTTGCAGAAATTTCAAACATTCCGATCATCGGCGTGACGGGAACCCGCGGTAAGTCGACGGTTTCGCACATGGTGCATGCCATCCTTAGAGAGGCCGGGAAGTCGGTTTTACTTGGTGGGAATGTACGAGGTGTTTCAACCCTCACTCTCTTAAAGGAAGTGACGCCATCGCACATAGCCGTACTTGAACTGGATTCATGGCAGTGCCACGGATGGGGCGAGGCGTCTATGAGTCCGCATATTGCCGTCTTCACAACTCTCTATCAGGACCATTTGAATTACTACAAAGATGATCCAGCGCAATATCTGGCAGACAAAGCAAATATTTTTTTGTATCAGAAACCAGAAGATGTGTTGGTACTTGGTAAACAGTGCGCACCGACCATCATCGATGCCTATGGCGAAATGATTGAATCAAAAACACTCGTTATCGATGATTCAAAAATGCCTGGCACGTGGACTCTTCGTGTTCCGGGTCAGCACAATCGTTACAATGCCGCACTCGCACTCGCGGTCGCTCGTGCGCTCGAGATTCCGGACGACATCAGTCGCGCGGCACTTGAATCATTTGTGGGCATTCCTGGCCGTCTTGAACTCGTCAGAGAGAAAGACGGTGTGCGGATTTACAATGATACGACCGCTACGACACCCGAAGCGACGCTTGTCGCGCTTTCGGCTCTCGATGCTTCTCGCACGGTACTCATTATGGGCGGCGCTGATAAAAACCTTCCCATGGATGCACTTCTTGCGAAGCTGCCGGAAGTGAAGCGAGTCATATTGCTAGCGGGAACCGGAACAGAACGTATCTGTGGAGATGTTGCCAGTGCCCCGGTGTATGACACGTTTACCGACGCTGTCGATGATGCATTCGAGCATTCTGAAGAGGGCGATACAATTCTTTTCTCTCCTGCATTTGCATCGTTCGGTATGTTTAAGAACGAGTATGATCGTGGCGACCAGTTCGTCGCGCTCGTCCAATCTCATGTTGGTTGATATGGGGAAAATGCGGCATATGTATTTTGTCGGGATAGGCGGTATCGGCATGTCGGCGCTTGCGCAGATGCTTGTTGATCAGGGTGTGCAGGTTTCGGGTTCGGATCGAGAGGAAAGCCCTGTGACCGAACTGCTCGGGTCGAGGGGGACCAAGGTTGACATCGGACAGAGGGCGGAACATGTATCTCCAAATATGGACGCGGTCGTGTATAGCGATGCGGTGCCAGCTGAAAATCCGGAGCGCGTACGAGCTATGGATCTCGGTATTCCACAATTTTCATATTCGCAGATGCTCGGGAAAGTCTCGGAAGGGAAACGTACTCTTGCGGTCGCTGGTACGCACGGGAAGACGACGACGACAGGTATGCTCGCACGCATACTGCGCGATGCGGGGGTCGGACCGAGTGCGGTTGTGGGCTCTATTGTGAAGGATTTCGGATCAAACTATATGTCAGGAACATCTGATCTGTTCGTCGTTGAAGCCTGTGAGTACCGGGATCATCTTCTCGAGCTTTCTCCATATGTGCTCGTCATTACAAATCTTGAGTGGGACCATACAGATTATTTTCCTTCACTTGCAGCTCTTCAGGAGACGTTTCGGAAAGCGATCGCGCGGGTACCTGTAGATGGTGCAATCGTTACTAATCCAAATGATGTGAATATCGCACCGCTTCTTGCTGAGACAAAAGCGAGAGTGATCGATTATACGAAAGAACCCGTATACGCTCTGCAATTGCCGGGAGAGTTTAATAGTATGAATGCCCGCGCGGCCGCAGCGGCTGCGCGGGTCGTGTTGCCTCCGGGATCTGATGCGAAGATTGCTGAATCACTCGCAGCATTTTCCGGCACGTGGCGTCGATTTGAGTACAAGGGCACCACATCTCTAGGTGCAGAAGTCTACGATGATTATGCGCATCATCCTACGGCAGTTAAGGTGACCTTGAAAGCGCTACGTGCGAAAACGCCCGGGAAAATCATTGTTGCATTCCATCCGCATCTCTACTCCCGCACCCGAGATCTTTTTGAAGAGTTCGCGACAGCATTTTCCGATGCCGATCGAGTGCTTATTGCTCCCATTTATGCGGCGCGGGAAAAAGATGATGGGTCAGTCTCAAGCGCGATGCTTGCTGAGCGAATCCGAGCGAATGGTACTGATGCATCGGCTCTTGGGTTTGACGATATTGAAAAAGAGCTTCGTGAGGCGGGGAGGGGGGAGGTCGTGATGACTATGGGTGCCGGAGATATTTATAAGATTGCTGATAAGATCGTCGTATGAACCCCGAATCCTCCAAGGCAAGACTGTCAGTCGTTGCGACGCCTATAGGGAACCTAGAGGATATAACGCTACGCGCGCTCCGTACTCTGAAAGAGTGCGATGTTATTTACGCAGAAGATACCCGAGTCATTTCAAAGCTGCTTGCAAGGTATGAGATCAAGAAACCCCTCCAGCGACTCGATGCTGCAACGGAGATGAAGAAGGCAGAAGAGATCATTTCTCGCCTTGAATCCGGAGAGCATGTCGTCTTGGTAAGCGATGCTGGTACGCCAGGAATTTCTGATCCCGGTGCTCGGCTCATTGCTCAAGTTCGGACGTTTTCGCCAGACATGCGGATCGAAGCTGTACCGGGACCGTCAGCGCTTGCTGCAGCGATTTCAATCGCCGGTATGGAATCGGACGGATTCTCGTTCTTTGGGTTCCTGCCACACAAGAAAGGTCGCCAGACCATGCTGAAGAAAATAGCTGCAAATGAAATCCCAGTCGTCTTATATGAGTCGCCGCACCGTATAGAGAAGCTTCTTGCTGAACTTGCTGAGATTGGCGCGTCCCGTGTCGTAATTGCCCGCGAACTCACCAAGCTTCATGAGGAAATTGTGTCGGGAAGTGTCGCCGAAGTGCAGGCGCATTTTGCTGATCATCCGGATACGGTACGTGGAGAATTTGTGGTCATTGTGACGCCCTGATATAATCGCGCCATGTCTCGTGCAAGCATCCTTATTCTCCTCGGTATCCTGAATGTGTTCGTGCCGTTCTCCGGACTCCCAATGTCGATTCGTGCGCTGTTTGCGGTTATCGTCGGGGCTTGCGTATTCAGCATCGGACTCTCGTTTCGTTCACAAGAGGCTCATGTAGCGAAGTCTCGTGTAGAGAGCGCAGGAACTGATCCTGTCGTTCCTGGTCAGGCAGAAATCTCACCGAAAGCTCCTGGGCACGAGCCGCACAAGCTCTCTTCGATATAGGTCTGCAGACAGGAGTTAATTCGCGCACTGGTGTCGCGCGGATTTTGCTATACTTGGGAGCAATGGGAAATCCTGAACGTGTCACCTATTTTGCCGCGACAGATTCGCGAGGCAAGCACATTCCATTCGGCATCAAGGCAAAGGATCGTGATCGCCACATGTATGTTATCGGTAAGACTGGTATGGGCAAATCGACCCTGCTGGAGAATATGGCAATTCAGGATATCCGGAACGGAGAGGGGCTTGCCTTCATTGATCCGCATGGTGGGACGGTTGAGCGCTTGCTCGAATACATTCCGGAAGAGCGTATAAAAGACGTGGTCTATTTCGCTCCGTTCGATATGGAGCATCCTATCGCATTTAACGTGATGGAAGATGTTGGGTACGACAGGCGGCATCTCGTGGTCTCCGGACTCATGGCGACCTTCAAGAAGATCTGGCAGGACGCGTGGAGCGCGCGTATGGAGTACATCCTCACGAACACGCTCCTCGCACTTCTCGAGTATCCGGATGCGACATTACTCAGTGTCAATCGCATGTACACCGACAAAGCTTTCCGTCAGAAGGTGGTTGATAATGTGAAAGATCCGGTCGTGAAGGATTTCTGGACGAAGGAATTCGCGAACTATGGCGATCGCTACACACAAGAGGCGACACCCGCTATCCAGAACAAGGTCGGTCAATTCACCGGCAATCCGCTCATCCGAAATATCATCGGTCAACCGAAATCATCATTCGATATCCGCACCATGATGGATGAAAAGAAGATCCTCATCATCAATCTCTCGAAGGGGCTTGTGGGGGAGACTAACATGCGTCTTCTTGGGTCGATGATCACGACGCGCATCTTTCTTGCGGCCATGAGTCGTGCAGATCTTCCTGCAGACAAGCTTGCAAAACTCCCACACTTTTATTTCTATGTCGACGAATTTCAGAACTTCGCGAATGAGACATTCGCAGAGATTCTTTCTGAAGCGCGCAAATATAGGCTCAATCTCACCATCGCGCACCAGTATATAGAGCAGATGGAGGAAGAGGTGCGCGATGCTGTCTTCGGAAACGTCGGTACGACGGTAGTGTTCCGTGTGGGGCCCTTTGATGCTGAGGTGCTAGAGACGATCTTTTTACCGAAATTCACGAAGGAAGATATTGTGGCTCTTGATAAGCGGCAGATATATATCACGCTCATGATCGATGGTGTCGGGTCGGCTCCGTTTTCTGCTATAACCATTCCGCCGATAGAACCGCCTCCTGTGTCTCATAAGGATGGGGTCCTCGCTTCCTCAAGGGCTCAGTTCGCCGTGCTGCGCGCAAATGTCGAAGGGTCGATCCTTGCTGAGCTTGAGGCGAGTACAGCATCAGAGGCTCCGCAGGATGCGCGCATGCGACGAAAGCCAGTAAGTCCAGTTCCGATGCAACGCGCGAAAGAGTCTGGTGGTCCATCGAATTTTCCGCAGAGGGAAAAAGAAAGGGATGACGCTCCTCCAAATGTTCCTATGCGCCCAGTTGTGCAAGAACGGCCTCAACCTGAACGGGAGGTCGCGCCATATCGCGGTCATGACATCGTGCGAGCAGAGCCGCAGGCACATCAGCTTGAGAAACGTACTCCGGCGTTCCTCCCGCGGCCCACTGTCGCTGCAAAAAGTCCTGACGAACTCAAGGCGATCTTGCGCACAATGACGGTAAAAACTAGTGCGGAAAGAGATCAGAAACAGTCGACGCAGCAGCAGTCTCTTAAGGGAGCACTTGCTGATGTGCTAAAGAAAAACGCGCAGAAGATTCCCGAAAATGTACAAAAATCTTCACAACCTATCGGTCCGCAGAATACCGCAGTTTCCGCAGTCATACCTCAAACTGTTGTACAGGAAGTTCCTCCCATAAGTCAGAATCTCCCGGTTCCACCACCCCCAAAAGAAAATGGTCCGTTCGAGGTGTCTGAAGATGCTCTTCGGAAAGTGTTTAAGGGCGAAGCATGACCTCTCATATGCGTTTCGTCTGGATGTTTGTACTGTGCACTTTCTTTCCTGTGTCCGTACAGGCGGCAGTCATTTTCACTGAAGTCATGTATGACCTTCCAGGAACTGATTCAGGGCGTGAGTGGGTAGAAGTCACGAACACCGGAGACAGTACTGTTGATATGGGCGGGTATACGTTCTTTGAGGCGAGTAGTAATCATGCGCTCACGCTCGTTTCTGGTGCAAGTATCCTATCGTCGGGAAGTTCAGCGATCATCACGAGCGATCCTGTGAAGTTCAAGATAGATTGGCCGAATTATTCGGGATCTTTGTTCGATTCGTCATTCTCTCTTTCAAATGAGGGCGAGTTGTTTGTTTTGAAGGATGGGACTGCTGTTATGGATTCAGTATCTTATGATCCTTCCGTTGGTGCTGCGGGAGATGGGAATACGTTGCAGTGGAACGGAGGTTCTTTTAGTTCACTTGCACCAACGCCCGGTACTTATGCAAGAATTACATCGGAATCGAGTGCGCAAAATACGACAAGCACGACTTCCGTATCGAACTCTCAAGAAGAGGGTTCAGGCACTGCATCAGGAAGAAGTGCGTTCTTGTATATGCCGCCGCCCACGGCGCTTTTAATGGAAGTGCGAGGCTTGCATGATGCCATACGTGAAGTGCCTTTGCGTATGACTGCTCGAGTGACCACTAAGAGCGGGTCTATAGATTCTTCAGCGAATATCTCGTGGAGTTTTGGTGATGGGTCATTCTCGACCGGTAGTACGGTTGAAAAGATATATCATTATCCGGGTACCTATCTGGTCGTTGTGCGGGCAGTCGATGGTATTGCAGAGGCTCAAGAAGAATTTCCTGTCATAGTAACCTCTGCAAAAGTCCGAGTGTCTGCAGTATCGGGCGATGGTATTACGATCACAAACGATTCAAAAGAGCGCCTGAATCTTTCTGGGTGGCGTCTCCTCTCCGATTCTAGATCATTCCGCATTCCAGATGGAATGGTGATCTTACCAGGTACGAGCGTCCTGCTCCCTCATACCATTACAAATCTTCCCATAGCATTTGAAGCGACGCTTCAGTATCCGAATGGAGGTATTGCGGCAAATTTTGTACCAAATCCGCCCGTGTCCGAAGTTGCGCCTCTAGCAACGCTATCGATGCCCGTTACGCAACCTTTGGTGGCGGGAGAGAGTTACAAAGAAGTAGGAACGAAAGGACGTTCCGCAGGTCGTAGCGAGCAGTTACCGGTTGTTACCACAAAAGTAACAGTCCAATCTTATGAAGAAGAAGTTCTTGCCCCCACAGCAGCGAAAGAACTCGCTGCTGTGGGGGCGACGTTGTCCGCGACCTCTACTGGGGAAGTAGAGGATACAGGTCATCTTTCCAGCCTGTTCCGTTCTCCATGGTCGTTCGGTCTGCTTGGTGTCATTGCTCTTGCGGGCAGCGCGTTTATATTCTTGTGATCACTACTATTTTTGTACTGCCTCAGGGCATCTTATGAAACGCATAGGTATTTTTTCACTAGCATATCTCCCTCATATCGGTGGAGCTGAAGTCGCGATTAAAGAGATTACTGATCGGACTTCCGAAATCGAATTCCATTTGTTCACGCTGAATTTCGGCAAGGATGCGCACGAAGAGAGGATTGGAAATATCTTCGTGCATCGAGTGGGAAGCGGCTCCTCGTATCTTTCAAAAATACTGTTTGCACCCCGTGCTGCTTTTGCAGCTCGCAAGCTACACCGCGTCCAGCCATTTAATGCGTTCTGGGCGATGCTGAGCTATATGCTTTTTCCAATCGTACTGCTGCGTTTTTTTGGTGTACGCGTCCCATACCTCTTGACTCTTCAGGAGGGAGATCCGTGGGAGCATATGTTTTCGAGGTGGTTTATTCTTCCGTTTCGACCTCTCCTCTCAGCTGGCTTTAGGCACGTATCAGCAGTACAGGCGATTTCCATGTATCTTGCACAGTGGGCAAAGAGGATGGGGTATATCGGTAGTGTTGACGTGATACCGAACGGATGCGATACGGTTCGTTTCGGCGAAACGCATCTGAGACAAGATCGGGAACTTTTCTGGAAACATAAGAACATCAATGGCGCCGACACTATACTTATCACTACATCGAGACTGGTGCGGAAGAATGCGATCGACGTTGTTATTCGTGCGCTTGCCCTGCTCCCAAAAAACACCAGATTCGTAATTCTTGGAAGTGGGCTGGATCGAGTGGCTCTTGAGGCTCTTGCTGGAAAGCTTGAGGTAATCGAACGTGTGCATTTCTTGGGAGACGTTCCAAACTCTCAAACCCCTCAGTATTTGCATGCTTCGGACATATTCGTGCGTCCGTCGCGTACCGAGGGAATGGGTATTTCTTTTATTGAGGCGATGGCGGCGGGCTTGCCGGTTATTGCCACGCAAGCAGGTGGGATCGCAGATTTTCTATTCGATGCAAAACGAAATCCAGAGAAGGAGTCGACAGGATGGGCGGTGGATGCAGAGTCACCAGAGCAAGTTGCCGTAGCAGTCAAAGAAATTCTCGCAAATCCAGAGCAGGTGGTGCGTGTGACGACGGTCGCGAAAAAGCTTGTATCTGAACAATATGACTGGAATCTTATTGCTCAAAACATGGCAGCGATTTTCGACCGTCTCATCAAAAGCCGGTAGACTATGACTATGAAGCTTGTCGTTGCGACGCCTTTGTATCCACCTGAAATTGGTGGCCCGGCGACCTACTCAAGGATCCTTGAGAATGGGCTTCCGGAGTATGGCATAGAGGTTGATTTGGTTAAGTTCAGTGAGGTGCGGCACTTACCGAAACTTATCCGGCACTATGCGTACTATCGTCGCGTATTGAAGGCGGCGCGTAGTGCTGATGCAGTTCTTGCGCTCGATCCGGTGTCGGTTGGTCTTCCGGCGATGTGTGCGGCTCGTAGGGCAGGCAAACCTTTCGTTGTAAAAGTAGTTGGTGATTATGCGTGGGAGCAGGGTACACAAAGGTTTGGCATCACTCAATCTCTCGATGATTTCATAAAAGAAAAAACAGTGCCATTTACAGTCCGTGTCTTACGCAGCATTCAAACTCGAATCGCTCGGCTGGCGGATAGAGTGATTGTTCCGAGCGACTACCTTAAAGATATCGTGACCTCGTGGGGAATTTCAGGAGAAAAAATATGGAGGATTTATAACGGGATAGCGTTACCGGAGCATTTGCCGGAGCATCAAAAAAAAGACGGGGAGTTTCTTATTGTGTCGTCGGGCAGGCGCGTTCCATGGAAAGGGTTTGAAGCGATCGAGCGAGTTGCAAAACAGCATGCGAATTGGCGCGTATTCATCGCCTCAGGTCTTCCTCGCGATGAAGCGCTCTCGTGGGTAAAGACGGCCGATGTTTTCGTGCTTAACTCTTTGTATGAAGGGTTTCCTCATGCGCTGGTAGAAGCGATGACGCTTGGTACTCCGGTTATTGCAACAAATATCCGTGGGAATAGAACTCTCGTTGCGCAAGGAGAAACGGGTCTTCTTGTGTCTCCTGAAAACGACTCTGCTTTACAGGAGGCTCTGATGGGCGTTGCAAATGATCCGGCTGCTGCTCGCGAACGCGCTCTCGCTGCGCAAAAGCGAATGGATCAGTTTGCGTTGCCGCATATGTTGCAATCAACCGCACACCTTCTTAAAAGCATATGAAAGTCCTCTTCATTTCAAACGACTCCTCGATCTTTGATGAGAATAGTCCGACGCGAGCACGTATGCATGGGTATGCTCGTGTTGGGGAATTGCATGTTCTTTCGCTTGCAGGTTGGGGTGCAAAAAAGGGACAGGAAGGAAATCTTTTTCTGCATCCAGTACATCGAATCTGGAAATATTTCCGCGTGAGCATGCTTGCGTATCGTGCCCACGCGCTCATTAAAAAGCATGGAATCGAAGTTGTTTCTGCGCAGGATCCTTTCGAGCACGGTCTTGCTGCTCTGCGTGCGGTGCGCGGCACAAATGCGAAACTCCACATCCAGGTCCATACCGATTTTCTCTCTCCCTGGTTTACAGAGGGTGGGAACTGGCGCAATCCGCGCGCGTCGATGCTCAATCGATATCGTCAAAAGATTGCTGACCATGTATTGCCAAAGGCGGTTGGTGTGCGTGCCGTCTCTGAGCGAGTGAAAAAGTCTCTTGTCGAACGGTATGGTTCCCGGATTCCGGAGCCATCAGTTATTCCTATTGCTGTTTCTACAGATGTTCCTGCATGTTCTCCTCTTCCGAAACACTCCTTTACTTTTGCGCTCATCGCCGTCGGTCGCCTAGAGCCCGAGAAACGTATCGAAGATATTCTCGTCGCGATGAAGCTTATTAGTAAAAAGTATTCGATGGTCGGACTTTTTGTCGTAGGCGAAGGTCGCGAGCGTCGCAAGTTACTGCAGATAGTGCGGACGCTTGGTCTTGAGAAGCGCGTCGTGTTTCTCGGGGCGCGCCCTGATGCGTGGGGGCTTATGCAGAGCGCACAGGCATTCATTCAGGCGAGTGCGTATGAAGGGTATGGCCGCACGCTCATTGAGGCAGCGCTTGCAAGAGTTCCGATCATCACGACAGATGTCGGTATTGTGGGTGAAGTGTTTAAAGCCCGGGAGGATGTGCTCGTGGCTCCGGTAGCAGATCCAAAAACACTTTCAGCCAGTATCGCCAGCTCCATTGAAGATACGTTTGCGCGACAACAACTCCCTATGCATGCTGAGGCGACAGCTCGCGCGCATCTTGCGGCTGTCGGCGATTTGTCGACACGTATTGCCGAGGATCTTACGCGAACATTCCAGCATTCATGAGACTATTGATTGTCACGCAGGCTGTTGATGCGGAGGATCCTATTCTCGGATTTTTCCTGCGTTGGATAGAGGGTCTTGCGGCGCAAGTCGATTATATCGAGGTTGTTTGCCTTAAAGAGGGTAGGCATGCGCTTCCTCAAAATGTGCGAGTACATTCGCTTGGTAAGGAATGTGGTGCGAAAAGTCGTGTTGCCTACATCTTCCGATTCGTTTCGCTTGTGTGGCGACTTCGTTATCACTACGACGCTGTTTTTGTGCATATGAATGAGGAGTATATGCTTCTTGCTGGTCTTTTTTGGCGATTGTCGGGCAAACGAATTATTTTTTGGCGGAATCACAGAATGGGTTCATGGAGGACTCGCATTGCCATGATTCTCAGCAGCGCAGTCTGTCATACGTCTCCAGAGGCTTTTGTTTCCCGATCTTCAAAAGCTGTGCTAATGCCCGTAGGTATCGATACAGAAATGTTTTCGCTACAAGACAAGGGAGCATCAGAATCGAGCTCCGTATTGTTCATTGGGCGGCTTGATCCGGTTAAGCGAGTCGAAGAGTTCGTCGAGGCGGTTAGTAAGGTGTCAGTGCTATGCAAGGTCGATCTATATGGAAGTCCGACCGAGCCCGACTCCGCGTACTCGCGCCTGATTGCTCTGAAGGCCCAACCGCTTGTGGAGAGAGGGGTGTTGACCCTTTATCCTGCAGTACCGCACGATAGTACTCCCGGGCTCTATCGAGCACATGCTGTATATGTTAATCTCACACCTTCAGGAAGTCTCGATAAAACAATTGGAGAAGCGATGGCAAGCGGCTGTGTTGTAGTCTGTGCCAATGATGCTGTGCGCCAAGTGGTGCGACCTGAGCTCATGGTCAATACTGGGGATCCTCGCGAAGTCGCTCAAGTTCTTGAACGCGCCACGGGACTCTCTAGGGAAGATCGGTTTGCCGAGGTGCGGAAACTTCGAGCACATATCGAACAGCATCATAGTCTCGACGCACTTATCCGAAAGATTGCTATGCTGCTCCGACAATATTCATGAAGGTCTGTTACATAAATTTCAGTCTCAATAATCCTCGCGATCAGATCACTCTGACCGCATTAAGGGCTAATGCGGTCAGTGTCACGGAGATTTCCGACAACACGCCGGGCCTGAAGAAGTATCTGCATATCGCGCGACTATATCGTGAAAAAGGGTGCGATAGCGATGCTGTCATGGTCGGCTACGCAGGCAGTGTTCTCGTCATCTTCATGAGACTGATGACGCGTAAAAAGCTGTTCTATAACACCTTGGCGACTTTTTACGACAGCATGATTATTTCCCGTATGGGCGGCACGCTATTTTCCCTGCAGTCATTGGGGTACTACCTCATAGATTTCGCAGCTTTTCATCTGGCCGATCGTGCATTCTTGGAATGCGGAGCCCAGAAAGATATGGTCGTCAGGATGTTTCGGGTCAAGCCGTCGAAGATCTCGGTACATTTCGTCGGTACCAATGACCAGGAATTTTATTTTGATCCTACTGTACCGAAATTGAAACAGTTCACGGTCGTTTTCCGGGGAATGTTCCTGCCTGAGGCGGGCGCAGATGTTGTTATTCGTGCTGCCAAAGAGCTTGAGAAGGAGAATATTCGCGTGAGAGTCATTGGGCGCGGTCTGCTGCTTCCAGAAATTGAACGTCTTGCGAAAGAGTTGGCCCCCAGTAATCTTGATCTTATTATTGAGCGTCTTCCAATAGAGGATTTGCGGCGTTCTATGCTCGAATGCCACCTTTCGCTGGGGCAACTTGCTGATCATCCGCGCGTGCACACCACTGTCCCGCACAAAGTATTCGAGAGTCTGAGTATGAAGCTGCCGTATCTGACAGGGGCGAATAAAGGGGTGATGGAGTTTCTCACTGATACTGAGACATGTTTTACGGTATCTCCTGGCGATTATCGAGCTCTTGCGCAGAAGATCCTTGAGTTACGGGATAGGTCGGATGTACTCGGTCGGGTCTCGGAGAGCGCGTATCAGCTGTATCAGCGCGAATTCACCCATAAGATTTTGGGCAAGAAAATTCTTCGTGAACTCGATTCTTGTCTAATTGCGTCCTTATAGGGTGCGGGGTAAAATAAGCACCAACGTCAATATAATATGACAAAAAACGTCCTAGTTTGCGGCGCGGGTGGGTTTATTGGAAGTCATCTGGTGCAGAGATTGAAAAACGAGGGGGCGTGGGTTCGTGGAGTGGATTTGAAATATCCGGAATATTCTCGCACTGTCGCTGATGAGTTTGTCATAGGTGATTTGCGCGACCAGGAGATCGTACATAAATTGTACGATCGTCGTTTTGATGAGGTATATCAGTTAGCTGCCGACATGGGAGGAGCTGGGTATATCTTTACAGGCGAGCATGATGCGGACGTCATGCATAATTCAGCTTCGATAAATCTAAATGTCCTGCATTGTGGGCACAAGAGTGGAAACCTTGGAAAGATTTTCTATTCCTCATCAGCATGCATCTACCCGGAATACAATCAGTTGGACCCGCAGAATCCGAAATGTTCTGAGGATTCGGCATACCCAGCGGCTCCGGATAGTGAATATGGATGGGAAAAACTTTTCAGTGAGCGTCTCTATCTCTCGTATGCGCGTAATTATGGAATTCCTGTTCGTATAGCCCGATTCCACAATATATTTGGCCCAGAAGGGACCTGGAAGGGAGGAAAAGAAAAAGCACCAGCCGCTCTCTGTCGAAAAGTTGCTGAGACGACCGATGGCGGTGAAATAGAAATATGGGGAGATGGTGAGCAGACACGCTCGTTTCTGTATATCGATGAGTGCATAAACGGGGTCCGTAAGCTTATGGACTCGAATTTCCAAGGGCCGGTAAATATCGGCTCAGAGGAGATGGTCACCATCAATCAGTTAGCGCAGATGATAGCCAAGATTGCTGAAAAGATGGTCACTTTGAAGCATATCGAAGGTCCTCTGGGTGTTCGAGGCCGAAATTCCGATAATAGACTCATCCGTCAAGAATTGAACTGGGCTCCAGATGCCCCTCTTACTGATGGTCTTGCGAAAACGTATCTGTGGGTGAAGAGTCAGGTCGAAGAGTTGAAATAAGTTTCCGTGCGACGCATAGCTTTCTTCTTCGTGGGTGCGGATAGGGCGGGGATGATGGAGGCTGTGCGCAATGGAACATTGCCGGATTCAATATTGAGAGGTGCTAATTTTTTCGCCGATCACTCCGATTGTCAGGTAGAAATTGTGAGTGCACATGCACTTGAGGTGCGTATACCGCGCGTAATCCGTGCGTTCGTCCCTATGTCGCTCATGCAGTTGGTGCTTATTCCGCGACTGCTCGCTTTTGATGCGATAATCGCGTCAGACGGGTTCTTGCTCGGTTACGCCATATCGATGCTTGGACGTCTGCCCCTCATACGCTTTCATCCGAAGTGGGTATTCGTTGCCATAAACAGTTCCATGCTTATTCACAGGCATGAGACACATTCGTTCCGACGGTTCTTGTTGCGACAGTGCTGGAACAGTTATTCGTCGATCGTTTGCTTGTCGCGGATGCAGCAGATCGATCTCTCAAGTTTCGGTGTCCGTAAAGACTTGATTTCGGTAATTCCTTTCGGGGTCGATACGGCTTATTTCAGCGGAGCTACGAAAGATGATTGTGAGACTGTTGTGAGTATCGGAAAAGATTCCGGGCGTGATTATGCGACCTTGCTAGAGGCGGCGGGAAAGGTTGATTTTCCGATAACGATCGTCGCGTCGCGTAAAAACATTCCGCATGATGTGCAGATTCCCTCCAATGTGACGATCCTCTACGATCTTCCTCTTGAAGATTTGCGGGATATGTATGCAAGGGCGCGTTTTATCGTTGTTGTATCTTTCTCTGACACGACAATGCTCGGGTCTGACTGTAGCGGGCAGACCGTCATTCTTGAAACTCTTGCCATGGGTCGTGCGGTTATAGCCACTGAGCGGGCATGGCTCACTGAGTATTTCGAGGACGGTAGGGATTTCCTTTCCGTTCCTGTGGGTGATTCTGATGCTCTAGTTCAGGCGATGCGTATGGTATGGGATAATGACTCTCTTCGGAGAGATCTCGCGACTCGTGGGCAGTATACGGTCCGTGAAAAATACTCATCGCGCCGTTTTTCCGAGAACCTGTATCAGCTCGTCGGGCGTAGTATCGAACAACGATGAAAATACGTTACGCAATAAATGCAAAAATTCCAACCCCGCGAGCTCATGGTTTGCAGGTTATGAAGACGTGTGAAGCTCTGGCGCGTTTGGGGGCGGACGTGGAGCTTGTAGTTCCAAAGCGTCATAATGCAATCGCTACAGATCCTTTCGTCTACTATTCGATCGAGCCAATATTCACGATCACGTATCTGCCGACGATTGAATTTGTCTGGAAGGGTATTTCTTACGCGTTTGCTTTGCAGACATTTGCGTTCACGCTCTCACTTGCCCGATATCTTTCGCGAAAGAATACCGATGGGGCTTACTTGTATGTCAGAGGGGAGATTGGCTGGATGCTTCCGCTTATAAGCAAAGCTGCATTTGTCTGGGAGAATCATATTAGGGCGCGAAAGTCAGTATCAGAGGCGCGCGCTGTGCGTCGCGCGAAGGGTGTCATTGTGGTGACGAAACAGTACTGCGAGGACTTGATCAGGGACTATGGGCTCCAATCTGATACGGTACTTGTCGCTCCCGATGCTGTTGATCTCGAACAATTTGCTCTGAGTCTCGACAAATCTGAGGCTCGTCAGAAACTAAATCTGCCGTTGGACAAGAAGCTCATCCTGTATGTCGGCTCTGACCTACCTTGGAAGGGTTTGCGCATATTGCGAGAGGCGAGTCTACTGCTCCCGAAAGAATATGAGGTGGTTTATGTGGGTCCTATTGAATCGAAAGGATCCTCACGAAGAGAAAGCTTTGTGGGTTCGCGATCGCATAAGGAAATACCCCTCTGGCTTTCGGCTGCTGATGCGCTTGTTCTCACAGGTGATGCAAGTTCAGATATATCGCGGCACTACACGTCACCCATGAAGCTTTTTGAATATATGGCCGCACGCCGACCGATCATAGCGACAGATCTCCCATCGTTCAGGGATGTCATATCTGAAGAGTCTGCAGTACTTGTCCGGCCTGATGATCCTCAAGCGCTCGCAGATGGAATCATGCAGGCAGTCAGTGACCCGGTCCGCGATGCTCGTGTTGCTGCTGCGTGGCAGGCGGTGCAGGAGTATAGTTGGAAGAAGCGAGCAGAGCGTATTTTGGAATTTATCCGCGATTGTTCCGTACTATGAAAAGCATGATGCGACGATTACGGAATTTGGTGCTTTTTATGCAAGC
Organism: bacterium; assembly: GCA_030651285.1. Classification (GTDB taxonomy): domain Bacteria; phylum Patescibacteriota; class Minisyncoccia; order Phycocordibacterales; family Phycocordibacteraceae; genus C7867-001. The sequence goes on along the minus strand of JAUSCN010000016.1, from coordinate 35,504 downwards.
GTACGGGTTCGCGCTTGTCTTTCGAAAAAGGCTCGGCGGTACCCCCAAACGGATCCTAGTCGTTCCCTCTGGGAAGCTTGGAGACGTCGTGTGTACGACGCCGGTCCTACGAGCTATACGTGACAAACTGCCACAGGCGAGAGTATATGTCCGAGAGTGGGGAAAGATGAATTCATCGCTTCTCGCGGATAGCGGATTAGTCGATGATTATATTGCAGACGTACATATGCGGGACTATGTCGCAGCGCTCCGGCGTGAACGTATCGATACAGTGCTCATTACCGGACCTTCTCTTGAAGATGTCGCAGCTGCTCTCATTGCTGGTGTCCCGCAGATCAGTGCGCCACGTGTTACCGGAGGGTATAGCCCTCAACAGGTACGCCCATATGTTGCCTTGCTTCGTTTTGTACGGGAATTTCCTTTTGCTATTGATGCATATGCTCCTCGGGAACGTCTGCGAGCGTTAGAGCCGTTCGGGATCATAGTTAATGATACTAAAAAACATCTCGGGTATTCGGAATCTGCATTGAAAGTGCGAGCAAATTTTTTGAAGAAGCACAATCTCACGCTCGGTACGTATGCGATCATCTCGCCTTCAGCGGGAAATAAGATAAAGGCTTGGCCAGCTGAGCGTTTCGCTCGTGTGGCCGAACATGTGGCACGGAAAGGTGTGCCGACTGTCGTTATAGGTGGCAGTCGAGACGGTGAAGAGGTTAAGGCGATGTTGGGGGGACTCAAGGATCCTTCGTCCGTTATTGATGCGTCTGAGCAGTTCTCACTCGATGAGCTGAAGGCTTTTGTCGCCGGAGCAGCACTCTTCATAAGTGTCGATACTGGGCCGCTGTATATAGCCGAAGCTTTCGATGTGCCGACCGTAGATATTGTCGGGCCTGTCGATGAGCGGGTGCAGCCGCCGGTCGGTCCTCGGCATGCGGTGGTTGTATCGAAGCGGACTAGGCCCATGCTTTCGATCATGAATGCTCGCGTATATGACCGAACAGAAGCTCGTAGGCAGGTAGAAAGTACGTCTGCAGAGGAGGTATGTGCGACAATAGACGCTCTGTGCGCTTCTGTGGTACCCTCATCTCATCAATGACGGAAAGTGATACATATTTCCGACGCTGGACGACCTGGTTGCGACATTCGACAATTGGCCGTCGATTCTGGGATAAGAAATTCCTTCACTACACATGGATAGGGATTTTCGTATCCATTCTAAATATTTTTCTGCTCTGGCTACTCATAGATGTTCTCGGGATCGCGACAGTCATAGCAAGCATCATCGCTGTTCTTGGTACCTTCATCCTTCGGTACGTTCTGCTCGATTCCTTTAATTCATTTTGAAACCCGCTATGCATACGATTTCCATAATCATTCCAGTATATAACGAAGAAGGTAGTGTCGCCGCTCTCCATGCTGAACTTGTTGCGGTCCTTACGAAGCTCTCCGTCCCATTCGAAATAATCTTTGTGGATGACGGATCGATGGATCAGACGCTCCGTGTGCTTAAAACCTTACGGCCCGCGCGCATCATTTCGTTTGCAAGAAATTTCGGAAAATCGCAGGCGTTGCAGGCCGGATTCCATGCGGCTAAAGGGGAATACATCTTCACGATGGATGGAGACCTTCAGGATGATCCAAATGAAATCTCTCATTTTATTGAGCGTATGGAACAGGATCGTGCTGATCTCGTGTGCGGATGGAAGAAGCAAAGGCTTGATGATCCGATAAAGCGTCTTGTCTCCAAGGTTGCCAATGCGTTGACGCGTTTTTCCACCGGCACGTCGGTGCATGACATGAACTGCGGATTCAAGCTGTATCGGAAGGAGGTGGCCAAGACGTTGAGCTTGTATGGCGATATGCATCGTTATATACCGGCTATCGCAGCTGCGCACGGATTTAGGATCTCAGAGGTGGCGGTCCATCATCGCAAGAGGGAGTTTGGCGTCTCAAAGTATGGAAACTTTCGGCGCTTCTTTAAATCCTTCTTTGATTTCATTACACTGCTTTTGGTCCGGAGATTTATTGATCGTCCTATGCATTTTTTCGGCATCATCGGCTCGCTTTCAGCTATGGGGGGTCTGGCTATACTTTCGTATCTCTTCTACATAAAACTATTCGAAGGTGCCGCCATAGGGAATCGGCCACTACTTCTTCTTGGTGTGCTACTTGTAGTGATCGGCATGCAGCTTTTCTCATCGGGTTTTTTGGGAGAGTTGATTATCCGCCAAAACGGGAGTCGAAACATGTATACCGTTCGAGAGGTTATCGAGATAGTGTAGGAACAAGTCATGACTACTGATAACTTCAAAAAGCATTCTTCAAAAAATCCTTTACAACGATTTCTCATTGATAAATTTCTCGACGCTCTTATTGCTGAGACAGAGGCCTTGCATCCCGAGAAGGTTCTCGACGCTGGGTGCGGTGAAGGGTTTACTTTGGAGAAGTTGCGACAGTGTGCCGTGGGGCAGACGCTCGTAGGCGTCGATATCCAGCAGCGAGCGATTGGTCTTGGTCATGAGATACATCCCCATCTCGATATGCAGCAAGGGAGTGTATATGAGCTGCCTTTTAAGGATAATGTATTCGATGCTGTCATTTGCTCGGAAGTATTGGAACATTTGGAAGATCCGGGGAAAGCGCTCAATGAGCTCGCGAGAGTCACAAAAAGATACATTATAATAACGGTACCTAATGAACCCTTTTTCCGTCTCGCTAATTTCTTGCGAGGGAAGAATATGTCACGATGGGGCAATGATATCGAGCATATTCAGCACTGGTCATCTCGCGGTATTGCCGAATTCGTACGAAAGGAATTCGAAGTTATAAAAATTAGAACACCATTTCCGTGGACGATAATCGTAGGAGAAAAAAGAATATGATATATCTCAAACAGCTTATCCTTGATCACAAATGGGCGCTCATTCTCGCCATCATCACTGCAATTATCATCGCTGGGCCGCAGGCATATTTCCGCTTGGCGCATGAGGATGGTATTTCGTCGCAGGCAGTGGAGCTCATCCCCGATTCTCCTTGGACTCCGCGCGTAACCGAGGTTATGGATGGCTACCCAACCTTGGGGAGTATCTATTACAAAGAAGGCAAGGGAGATCCTTATCTTTTCCAACCGCTTGGGTCTATGACGGTTGGGTATATGGGGAAAATCTTTTCGCTTGATATCAATGATACCCTACTGCTCTCACGACTCGTTCTCCCGTTTTTTGTGGTGCTGTTACTTTATGGATTCGTGTATCTTCTTTTCCGAGATCGTCTGATTGCACTTTGCAGTGCCGCGCTGGTAACGCTCGCTGATCCTATCTTGACCTATTCCGGCATGCTGAATTTCTTGCACGGCATCTCACCAGCTAGTTTTTTAGGGCTCGCTATGCCTGTGAATCATGCGATGATATTTATCCCACTGTTCGCATTCCTGATACCGTTCTGGCTTTTTTATACGAGACGGACATGGATATATGGCGTGACGAGTGCCTTTTTCTTGGGGCTTAATTTTTACACCTATTTCTATTCTTGGACGTACCTCTATGCTTTCGGTGGCGCACTCGTGTTGTTGCTCCTGGTCCGAAAAGAGTGGAGAGAGGTAGTTGCTATGGGAAGCGTCTTTTTTGGGGGTCTTCTCGTTGCCATTCCGTACGGACTTAACCTCTATGCGGCTTCGCACTATCCTTCCTATACGGAGGTCGCTATGCGGTTTGGTGTCGTTGCGAGTCATGCGCCGCTGTTTATAGGTTTTGCGGCACTTATTGCCCTAAGTGCGTTCTGGTTGTGGTTTCCGCGTGAGGACACAAAACGATATGTGTTTGGATTTGCACTTTTGTTGGCGCCTATTCTCACTATGAATCAGCAGATCATTACGGGGAAGATCATGCAGGAGGCTCACTACCATTGGTATTTTCATAAACCAATGGCAGTCATATTTATGACATTCCTCGTGTTTTATCTGCTTGGCCGTGTGGGATTCGGGGCATACAAGAAAATAGTCGCCGGGTTTATTCTGGCAACAAGCATTTTTGCCGGAACATTCACTCAGGCAGCTTCCTATCTGAACGATCCTACGTACGGCGAGAACGCCTCAATTGCTCGACAGCGATATGCGCCAGCTCTCGAGTGGCTCAACACTCATGCGGCCAAAGAGGAGATCGTGCTAGCAACCGACCAAATGTCTCATCTGACGGTTATTTATACGCCTTTAAACGTGTTCTATCATCGGGCGGCATACGCTACGTTGGCGGCGACGCGCGGACGCCTTCTCGATGCTATTTTCACTTTCTATCGTTTCCGAGGTGTCGCCGCTAACGACGCGCGAAAAGTATTCTACGATGAGCGCAAATTCATCTCTTGGAATATCTATGGCATATACTATCGGCAGATTCTCGGGTCATACGAAGCGATACCGGATGAAAAGATAGAAGAGATTCTCGGCGAATATCTGACGTCGCTTAAGATCCCGAGTGATCTCTGGATCAAAGAAAAATTGCAGCAATATGATGTTCAATATGTGGTGTGGGACAAGAGGCGTGATCCGGACTGGCAAGTGGGAAAATACTCTTTCTTAAAAGAGGCGGCTGCTTTTGATGGTCTCATAATCTACCGTTTTGTCCCATGAGGGTAGTTTTTTTATCGGATGATTTTCCCCCGACAAGTTTTGGAGGGGCGGGAATTTCTACATATGAACTAGCTCTTGGAGTTAAAAAGGCTGGACATGAAGTGTCGGTGATTACCACCTGTCGTTCCGAGCAGGATGCGGGGAAAATGGAATACCACAGCATTACTGTTTTCAAGATTGTGAGTGCGTATCATGCGCGATGGCGATCATGGATATCCATACATAATCCGGCCGTCGTTCGGCAAGTCGAGAATCTGTTACGACAGCTCGCGCCGGATGTTGTGCATTTGAATAACGTCCATCAGTACTTGTCGTACAGTTGTCTCAAGATTGCAAAACGACATGCAAAGGTAGTGGTATGGACCGCACGTGATGGTATGGCGGTGAGTTATGGCAAAATCGCCACCGCACGCTATCTACGTAATCTCGACCCGCATCTTACGTGGCTAGACAATCTGAGACAGGCCGGTAAGCGATACAATCCGCTACGGAACTTTTTCATAAGAAGATATCTCGGTTACGTAGATCAGAAATTGGCGGTTAGCGACGCTCTTGTCGCAGTGCTTGCTCGGAATGGAGTCAAGGGTGTAGAGACGCTTCATACCGGCATCGACGTCGGTGCTTGGCATGTGTCCAGCGCACAGGTGTCCGAGTTTAAAAAACGTAATGGACTTGAGTCTAAGAAAATCATTCTTTTCGGAGGACGCCTTGGGGCGGGTGTTCAGGTCGTGCGCGCGATGCGGCTCGTTGCTGGTCTCGTGCCAGACGCTGTTCTTGTGGTGATGGGTAGGGAGGAAGATGCGGGTACTATGAAGGAAGTGGGTGCAGATTTGCCGCTCGTCTATACGGGCTGGATTTCTGGTGAAGAGAAAATCACCGCATATTACGCGAGTGATCTCGTATGGGCCCCCTCACCCTATTTTGACTCCTTCCCGCGCTCTACCCTTGAGGCGTCTGCGTCGGGCAAGCCGGTCATTGCGACCAAATTTGGAGGAGCGTCCGAGCTTGTTGTGCATGGCAAGACAGGATATGTCGTTGATCCGCTTAATCCTCAAGAAATAGCCGATCGTAGCGTTGAGTTATTACAGAACAAGCAGAAGGCTGATGCGTTCGGCAAGGCCGGACGGGAGCGAGTCGAGGCTGAGTTTAATCTGAGTTCTAAAGTAGACGAGCTCGTCGCTACGTATCGAGCACTAGTCGCGAAAAACTCTTAATGTCTCTCGAGCAGCTGCTTCCCACGAAAACATTTTTGCTCGTTCATGACCTTTTTGTACCAGTTCATTACGAAGATTCTTATCCGTCATGACTTTTTCGATTGCATTTGCCAGAGCGGCAGCATTTCCCGTCTCGACTAATATGCCAGAACCATGTACGACTTCAGTAATGCTTGAGTTGTCTGCCGCGATAACCGGCAGTCCGAACTGAAACGCTTCTACGAGCGGAATACCAAATCCTTCGAAAGCTGAGGGAAATACAAGCGCTTTTGCTTTCGTATATATCATGCGCAGATTGCTGCCGGAGACGAAACCCGAGAAAGATATGCGTCCCTGCAGTCCCTCCTTTTCGATCAGCGTCTCGAGCTCTCTTTTTAGCTCCTTCCTCTTTACCACGCCTGCGCATACCACATGCAGTGAAGGAAATCGATCTTTTAACATCCCCATGGCTTTGATGAGAACGTGATGGTTCTTGTGCGGCCACAGGGCAGCAGGATAAAAGATAAAATCTTCCGGCAGGGTAATGTCGATAGGGGTATCTTCTATTTCATGAGGAGCGAAGTATATTACGCGGATCTTTTTCGGATCGGTCCCATATTTCTCCTCGATCGTTTTCTTCGTGTATTCAGATATTGCGATGAGGCGATCGGAATGCTTGGTTGCGTACAGAGCATCACGTCGTCGTTCGGTCAGATAGTCTTGTGAAAAGTTTTCAGGGAAGTATTCGGGCTGAAGGTCAAGGATTGTGGTGACATTTTTCACTCCTTGCACATTGCGCGGGTAGATGACGGAGGAGGGTGAGAAATACACATCGATACGTTCTTCGGAAAAAAACTTCTGAACTTCCTTTGCAATGATTTTTTCACGAAGATCGTTATCTTTCTTTAGTTTGGCGATGAGCTTCATCAGTGCTCTGAACGGATTGATGTATATATCGCGCCGCACGTCGAAGACGCGATATCTTACGTTGGGATATTTTTGGTACTGCGATTTGAAATACGCGATGGTATCTGCATGTCCCACTAGGTAGTACGTAGTGCCAGTATCGTTTGCAAAGAGAGCAGGCAGAATGTCCTGGATGTAGACGAAAGCGCCCGTGATGCTTTTAGGCGATGCTAAAAACAGATTAACGGCAACTTTCATGTGTGCGGGTATGATACAGCATGCTTCGAGATGTGCATGGTTGCGTGAAGTGTTATTCGCATTATACTAGCCACTGTACTTACTATGGCTACTGCCCAGAAGACGGGAAACAAAGAGACCATACTCATTACCGGGGGTGCTGGTTTCATCGGTATAAATGCCGTCAGGCATTTCATAAAATCTGGTTCTGATGTCGTTATCTTCGACAACTTCTCACGAAAGGGAACCGAAGTGAATGTAAAGCTTCTAAAGAAAGATATTGTGGGCGCTCCAGGAAGTCTGAAGGTCGTGCGTGGAGATGTCGTCACGGACCAGAAGGCTCTTGATCGAGAAGCGAATAAAGCAGATGCAGTCATTCATCTCGCGGCGCAGGTGGCGGTTACGACTTCCATAGCCAATCCGCGCGCAGATTTCGAGACGAATATCGTTGGTACGTTCAATGTTCTTGAAGCTGTTCGGCTTTCAAAAAAGAAACCGATTCTCCTGTATTCTTCGACGAACAAGGTGTACGGATCCCTGCCGCATCTGCCCGTTAAAGATAAAAAGACCCGGCACGTGTTTGTTTCGAAGAAGCACGCTACGCACGGTGTCTCGGAGGATGAGCAGCTCGACTTCCATTCTCCGTACGGGTGTTCAAAGGGGGCGGCTGACCAATACGTTATTGATTACAGCCGCATGTACGGTCTCCATACTGTAGTGTTCCGTCAATCATGTATCTATGGGCCATATCAGTTCGGGGTGGAAGATCAAGGTTGGGTCGCTTGGTTCACTATCGCGGCATTGTTTGATCGACCAATAACGCTCTATGGAGCAGGAAGGCAAGTGCGAGACATACTGTATGTAGAAGACCTCATTCGTCTCTATGATCTTGCAATAAAGAATATACACAAGGTCAGTGGTAGGGCATTCAATGTGGGTGGCGGACCGCAGAATACGATTTCGCTCATCGAGCTTCTCGCGCATCTCGAGCAGTCCATGGGGAAGGAGATCAATCCGAAGATGGCAGAGGTACGTGCAGGGGATCAGCCGATCTTCGTCGCAGACATCCGTCGATTGAAGGAGGAGTTGGGTTGGGAACCGCGCGTTAGCGTATCTGACGGATGGAAAGGGATGTTTGCGTGGATCGCCGCGCATCAAGACAAGATACGAGCAACCCTCTCGTAGGGTTATTTCTTATACCCGGCCAGAATAATATTTCCGGAAAACATGAGCTGATAGTCGAAGCCGACTACTTTGGCTAGTATTTTTTGCGCTATTTTTATCAGGACATTCTTTCTCATCGGCTGATACATAACTTTTATGTCAGTGAGTCCAGCATTCTTTAGCAGCATGACTGCTAATTTTCTGCTAAAAGCGAATTCGTGAGTCAGGTCGGTGAAATAGGTATGTATGCCGAGGGGGCTATCAGCGTTTGGAACTTCCATAAGAAACATGCCATCCTTCTTTAGTTTTCTTTGGATGAGGCTCAAAAGATACTGCACCTTATCTCTTTTTACGTGCTCGACGATGTTGAAGGCTGTAATGATGTCAAAGTAGGCGTCTTTTTTTGATTCGAGGTAGGTGAATATATCTGCGCATTCTATGGAAGAAATGCCAAGTTCTTGTGTGGCGTACGTGACATATGCCTCTGTCTGTTCCGCGCCTTCGATATGTGTGTAGCCGGATCTTTTGCAGGCATCAAGGAAGAGTCCGTATCCGCAGCCGATATCGCCGATCCGTATCGTACGGTCATCGGGAAATAGTGGCTCTATAAATCGAGTCGTGTACTCGACGAGCCTCCTTTTTTTTAGAGCTTCGTCCGGTTTCGGATAAAAATCTTCCATACGTTTTACTTAGTGAATGTGAGGCAGGCTACCGCACCTGCGGCCGCAGGAAGCGAGGTGTCCATCTTAGCTTTTGCCGCAATTGCATATTCGGCAGAAGAGCACTCTGTTTCCGTGCTTATCTGCCACGCCCCGTCCGCGTACTTGTAGAAAGTTACGGAACAATTATCGGAGCCGAGTGCGGAGGTGAGCTTTTGCAGCATGTCTCGATCAAATTGCTGGAAGAATCCGAAATTACCGAAAGAACCGAACGGGATGCTTAGGAAGAGTTTTCCGCCAGGAGAGAGGACGCGACGCATCTCTGCAATGGCGACGAGGTAATCGTCTTTGGCGTGCTCTTTATATTTTGCATCTTTTGTATAGATCGCCGTATTGTCCATGCCGACGTGCTCCAGTGTTGAAATGCAGCTGATGATATCGAATGTCTCTGGCAAAAAGGGGAGTTCGCGCATATCCGTAAAGACATACGAGATGCCGCGGCGCCAGAAACAATTCGGCTCCGGATTGAGATTAACAATAGTAATTTTCTTGTTTGCAAGTCGCGGATGAGTAAGGATCGTTTCGAAATTCATCGCTGATCCCGCATCTAATACTCGCGCCGATTCTTCCGGCATGGCCGCAAGCAGCCAAGGGTATTCGACGATACGCTCGTCGATTCCTGTTCCAAATCTCTCCGGTAATGAACCCCCGTCTTTGAAGGAAGACATGATGCCGTTGTTGTGAATGGCGTTGGCGATATGCTCCCATTTGTATTCAAAATATCCCGGTGTCCAGGGCTTCCGTCCGTGTAGCTTGTATAAGAATACATTTCTCTCGCGCACCGCTTTTTTAACGATATGCGTAATGGCACGAGTGATTTTTTTCCGGAGCTTCATGTATCCGCCGTAGTTTAGCATGCTGCAGATACGCGGCGAAACAGAGATCTTAGGATGGTGCGCGCAGGTGATGCAGGTGTTAAAATGAGGCAACTTTATACTAAGTTTGAAGGTTTCTCCTTATTATGAACAATCGCCCCCATATCATCGGCATCATCCCGGCTCGCATGGGTTCATCTAGGTTTCCGGGGAAGCCTCTTGCCCCGATTCATGGAGTTCCGCTCGTCGGACATGTCTATCTCCGGGCCAAGATGTGTCCGTCGCTTGATGAGGTCTATATCGCCACACCAGACCAAGAGATAGCAGAGTATGCGACTTCGATAGGTGCAAAGTCGGTAATCGGTCGCAACGATCATCGTGGTTGTTCGAACATAACCGGCGAGGTTCTGTTTAAGATCGAGAAGGAGACGGGTCGTGTTCCAGACATTGTTGTGATGCTTCAGGGCGATGAGCCGATGATCACTCCCGAAATGATCGAGATGTCCGTCACGCCATTCCTGGATGATCCCTCGATCGAGGTCGTGAATCTAATGGCGCCGATCAAGAGCGAAGAGGAGCATCAGGACCCTAACTGTCCGAAGGTGGTGGTAGATAGGAACAATTTTGCGCTGTACTTTTCGCGAGAACCTATTCCTTCGAAAAAGAAGTGGAAGGGCGGGGATTATTCGCGCTATAAGCAGGTCTGCATCATTCCGTTCAAGCGAGATTTTCTTGTGCAGTTCAATGAGTGGGAGATCACTCCATTAGAGGAGATTGAGTCGATAGACATGAATCGCGTCCTCGAATATGGACGGAAGGTAAAGATGGTATATGAGGAGGTGGAAACGTATGCGGTCGATACTCCTGAAGACCTCAAAAAGGTTGAGCAGAAAATGTCCAGCGATCCATTGCTGTCGCGGTACAAAAAATGATCAAGCCGGAGACCAGTATCATCATACGGACTTTCAATGAGGAGAAACATCTCGGGAATCTTTTGCGTGCTATTGAGACGCAAACGTATAAAAAAGCCGAGGTCATCGTGGTTGATTCGGGCTCGACCGACCGAACGCTTGAAATTGCGCGTTCATTCCCGGTGCGAGTGATCGAGATATCGAAACAAGACTTCACATTCGGATATGCGCTCAATATTGGTTGTCGGAAGGCAAAGGGGAAGTATCTAGTTATCGCATCAGCACACGTGCTTCCAGTTGATACACATTGGCTCGGGAACCTTATCGCCTGTTTCGAAAATCAGGATGTTGCGATGGTGTACGGCCGGCAAGTCGGTGCTCCTCAATCAAAATTTTCCGAGACCCGTGATTTTACAAGATTGTTCGGAACATCTTCCGAGAATGTTCGGTCAGCGCTCTCATATCCAAACAATGCGAACTCTGCTGTTCGGCGCGATGTGTGGGAGAAATATCCGTTTGATGAATACCTCTTTGGGCTCGAGGACATAGATTTTGCGCGGCGCGTTACTGCTAACAATTTTGTTGTTCGGTACGAACCAATCGCAGCAGTATTTCATATTCATGAGGAGCGTTGGCCTCAAGTTTTCAATCGATACCGCCGCGAAGCTATCGCCGCAGTGCGCATTGGTCTTACGAAACCTCCTCAGGCGGATTTGTCTTTGGTATGGTTCATCATTCGTCTTGTGAGCGATGTGAGCGCTTCTTTTCCGAATTGGTCACACGCACGCATCGAGGAGATTCTGCGATTCCGTTATTACCAATGGAAGGGAAGTTGTGTGGGGTGGGGGCAGGGCGCTCACTTGCAGCTGGACACTGATAAAAACAGTGTTTTTTATCCGGATGAAAACATTTCGGTCGTAATAACGGGACCGCATGAGGCTGAACTAAAAGAAGTGCCCTTGAAAAAGATGAGGCCAGGAGATCTTCTTCTCAAGGTTGACTACGTGGGTGTGTGTCGTACCGATCTTGAGGTGTTTGAAAAAACTCTCGGGTATTATCGCGACGGCGTTGCGCAGTATCCTATCGTGCCAGGTCACGAATTTTCGGGGACTATCGTACGTGTCGGTTCGAATAATCGCTATCAAGAACGGTTTAAGGTTGGGCAGAGGGTCGTGGGTGAATGCGTTCTATCGCGGGATCCCTCTGATCGGAAAGAGGTGGGTGTCATAAATTTTAACGGTGCCTATAGTTCCTATGTCGTTGTCCCTGGACATGCGGTTCACAAGGTTCCTTATGATGTTGATTCAAAAAAAGCTGCTCTTGCGGAGCCGCTTGCCGTGGTTCTTCGAGCCATTCGGCGCATACAGCATCGTCTATTTCCTGAGGCGAAGATTGCGGTCATAGGCGCGGGTACTATTGGGTACCTGTGTGCCGAGGCTCTTCTGCAGGACGGGTATGAGGTTACGGTTTTCGATAAAAATCCAGAACGGCTCGCATATTTGCATGGCAAGGTGCAGGCGACCTCTCTCGTGCTCGAGGGACTAGATCGTTTCGATACGATATTTGAGGTCACCGGATCAAGAGAGGTTCTTGAGATGGTTATAAAACAGAGCCGTTCGGACAGCACACTTATGATGCTCGGATTCCCATATGGCGATATCAATTACAATTTCGAAGACCTTGTCGGGAAAGAAAAGTTTTTTGCCGGGTCCGTAGGCGGTGATTCTGAGGATTTCGTGAAGGCGTTAGAACTTCTGCCGAAGATTGAGATTCCTGCCGATGCATGTACGGTCGTGCCGCTCACGAATTTCAAGCATGCATGGGAACTTCATCGCTCATCGAAGTATCTTAAGATATTCTTACAACCATGAAGATACTAGATATTTCGCTCCCACTTTCGCCTCATACGCCGCACTGGCCTACAGACACGTCGACTCGTCTCTGGCAGACCTCGTGTATTGCTGATGGCGCCCACTCAAATGACACTCATATGGAAACAAGTCTTCATGCGGGGACACATTATGACGCGCCGTTACATTTCTTGCCTGAGGGAAAATCAATCGACAAGATCGATCTCTCTGTGTTTATGGGTCCCACGTATTTGGCGCACATGCCAAAAGTGAAGAGCATCAGCGAACATGATCTCGAAAAGCTCCGTCTTCCGAAAGGAACGAGTCGCATTCTTTTTAAGACGGCGAACTCCAAACGTTGGGGTTCTAATGATGCAGAATTCAACAAAGAATATGTGGGTTTGACGGCTGGCGCAGCACAGTGGTTGGTTAAAAATAAGATCAAGCTTGTCGGTATTGATTATCTTTCGGTGGCTGCGTTTGATGAGATAGTCCCAGTGCACAAGACTCTGCTTGGCAAGGGTATCGCCATCTTGGAAGGGCTTGATCTTCGTAAGGCTAAAGAAGGGAAATACGAGCTTATTGCATTTCCGCTTCTGATTCCGGGAAGTGAAGCATCGCTCGTGCGCGCGGTTCTATTGACAAAATAGAATTTTACATCATTATATCTTCAGCAAGACGGTCTTTCTCGTAATTAGAAGAGGAGGTTTCCTGTGAGGACAAATAAACATGTGTATGGCGAAAGGGCGCTATGGGTTAAGGGAGTCGAAGCCGAAATGGTGAAGAGGAGGGAATTAAGAGTCATTCTGCGTTTAGGCGACCGTTCTAATCAGGTGCTGGCACCTAAACAGTGGCTTCCATTACTTGAGCCTATACCCGTATATACGCTGATCCTTGGGACGGGAAATCAAGAGCTGGGTATTGATCCAGAATTTGAGTCTGACAATGGTACGACCGTACTGGTCGCACGTCGGACAGTAATACGTCTCAATGAGATTACTGATTTCGATCTGCGTTTTGGGAATGGTACCGCCGTACCAACTCGCGCAAAAGATGTCATTGCCTATCTCGCCAATGAGCTCGCGCCCGGCAAGACGTTTGGTCCCCATACAGTGATGACATTGTACGGGATTGAATATCTTCCTGATGAAATTCCTGCGTCTGATTAAAGTAATTCCATAGCTAAATAGCCGACCGCGCTTACGCGGTCGGCTATAACTTTTTATGGTACTATTTCGGGCATGTCGTATAAGGTGCTAATTACCGCGCCCTATTTTCAGCTCGTTGTCGATCAGTACCGATCGAGGTTTGCTGAGCATGATTGCGAAATCATTGTTCCTACTGTTCACGAGCGCATGTCAGAAGAAGAGCTTTTGCCGATTATTGGCGACATAGATGGAATCTTGTGTGGTGATGATCGGATTACCGAGAAGGTTTTGGCAGCTGCTCCGAAATTAAAGACCATTGTGAAGTGGGGGACTGGTATCGACTCGATTGATAAAGAAGCGGCAGCGAAGCGTGGAATTCCGGTGCGCAATACACCGAACGCCTTTACTGAACCGGTCGCAGACACCATCCTCTCGTTCATGCTTGCATTTGCACGCGGTACGATCGATCTCGATCGCAAAATGCGAGCAGGTATTTGGGAAAAGAAATTAAATACAGCGCTCAATGAGTGCACGCTCGGCGTTATTGGCGTGGGCAATATAGGTTCTGCGGTCATCAAGCGAGCACAGGCATTCGGAATGAATATTATTGCGACCGATATCGAAACAAAGCCGTTCGATTTTATGAAATCTCTCGATGACGTGCTTCAGCAATCAGATTTCGTGACTGTCACGTGTGATCTGAATAAAACAAGTCATCACATTATTAATGCCGATACGCTGGCAAAAATGAAGTCGACAGCATATTTCATTAACGCTGCACGAGGCCCTCTTGTCGATGAAAAAGCGCTTATTACGGCTCTGAAAGAAAAGAAAATAGCTGGAGCGGCGTTTGATGTGTTTGAGAATGAGCCGTTACCGGCAGAACACCCATTCAGGGAGATGGATAACGTGATCCTTGCTCCGCATAATTCAAATTCAAGTTTGAAGGCGTGGACGAGGGTGCATGAGAATAGTTTGCGACAGTTATTTGAAGATCTCAAGAAATGACTCGTACAGCGCTCGTACTTTTTAAGTCAGAGCTTCCTAAGCGCTCGCCAGCATGGTGGAGTCAATTCGATACGCTCATTGCGCCAATCGCTCTTGAATCAGAAGCAAAAAAACGCAGGCTCGCATTTGAATCTCTTGAGAGTTTGGTAGATGCGGGAAGTATTCAAGAGGCGGCTGCATTTTTGAGTGAGCTTGCGCAGATATCGTATCCGAATGGTGTACGAGTTTCTGAATCAGTAACGTATCAGGGATATGAGCTCTGGTGGCTTCAATACGATGAATTGTATTATCGCCAATGCTTGCCGTATACAAAGTATCGCCGACTCATGACGCATCTACTTGCGTTTTCGCATGTCACGCTCTGTACGCCACCTTCTTCGCCGCTCTTCCATGCATTCTTGGGTTCTCGCGGCGCGAATTACAAGATAGAGGGTGGGGCACGATCGTTCCCGTCACTAGGTATCTGGCTTCAAGTGTTCATATCTCTCGTATCGTGGCCTCTGCTTGTCATAAAGCGACCATCCGTTCTTTTATATACCGGTGATCTTTTCGATCCTCCGCGTGATCACAGCTTCCGCATGCGGTTTATTTACGAAGAGCTCTATCGTCGCAAGATATCTTTCGTCGAATTTATCCGAAGCATGGAGCCAGCAAAAACCATGATCTCCCATGCGCTCGTGAGGCGTCGTCCAGTGCTTTATTCATACGCTATTAAGGTCGTCATTTCATGGCTTGCGGGAGGAAGATCAGACGATACTAAATCGGTAATGGGCTCAGCTGATACAGATCATGCATTCAAGCTCGCGCTTGCTTCAACCTATGTACGAAATGTACGAGGTGTCAGATGGTCAATCAGGGTCATGAATTTCTTGATACGAAGCATCGGCATTCGTGCCGCCCTCATTCCGGCAGCAAGTAGTCGTACTGGTCACGAGGTGCTTGGGTGCAAGATTGCGGGCATACCGACGATCGGAGTGCTTCATGGCGCAGCGTCCCGTTACTACAACGTCTATGATTTCATGCCGGAATTCCGCGGAGAAAAGCGGATCTCGCTCGATCTCTACGGTATGTGGTCTAAGTGGTGGCGAGACTACTATGTAGCAAGCGGGAAAGCATATGGGCCGGAACAGCTTGTAGTTTCCGGACCGATGCGCCCGATGCGTGCGGGTTCTGTAGTACGTCCGTCTCGTAGTGGCGGGTCGGTCAAAGTACTGTTTGTTTCGGAGCAGCTTGCTGAGCCGAGTGAGGTGCTGCCGTATCTTTCTGCTCTACTCGATGATTCGCGAGTCGAGGTATATCTGACATTCCGTTCGTATCGCGATGGGTTTGAGGACTGGCTGAAGGTGTACCACCCGGAGATTCTCAAGAAAGTGAACGAGAAAAATATCATCCGCACCGGCATACAGGACGCCATCGGGCGAGCTGATGTCGTGGTAGGGTCGCACAGTACGGCGGTGCTTGAAGCGCTCTTCCAGATGCGTCCGATCGTGTTTTTCAATACGCGCAAATGGGGGGATTATTTCGGCCTCGAATCATTAAATGAAAGGTACGGCATATTTGCGAATGATCCGAAACAGTTGGTGAAGTTTGCTATAGAGAGCGAACAGGCGCCACAGAGTACTCTTGAAGAGTTAACCGAAATGTTTTTCGGAGACCCTCATAAGAATGGAAGTGCTTGGGTCGTGGACGAAATAGAAAAACGTATACGTGTGAAAGTGTAATTACTAGGGTTATCTTACAGATAGAAAATTTGACGAGATTCGCCCGATCTTCCAGGTCAGGATATTACCTTATTATAATTATATGGAGCTGGACTGACCGATTTCGGCCGTGTGGTAAACTTAAAAAATTACTTCTCTAATATATTACGGATGAGTTATTTCCAGGCGAGCAAGAATGTGTGGGTATTCTCTCTTTTGTCTGTAGCGGTGCTTGGAATATTGTTGTTGAGCAGTATATCGGCTCAGGCCCAAGGAACTAATATTGAAGGACTTGTAACTGGGAAGTCAGCTTCTGAAAAAGCAGATATTAAGGGAATAGAAATTGCCAAATTCAATCATAAGGGTAAATTCACGAAGGGTAATCTAGAAATAGAGATTCAGAGTCTTGAGAATATAAGGGGCGGTGTGGAAGTCTTTGCACGCGGGTGGAAAGACGGAAGACAACTTGGTTTTGGTAAGGATGGTTCGGTAGAAATTGAGAGATTTAGAATATTTAACCCGCCCGTGCTGGTATCAGACCCTAATGGTGCTGTTATCAGGAAATTTGAAAATCCTGTTACTCACGAAATAACCACATTGACCTATCGGGAAGATCCTGTCGAAGCTATAAGGCAAGTCATGGCTCATAATATCTCACTTGTTGGGAAAAAGAATACTAAAATTGTTCAGGGGAAAATAGGTAATACCACCGATACTTATTACCCGGACGCAGACGCCGAATCAACGAGCGTTGATGGAATGGTGACACGGACTAATGTGTCGTCTTGGTCGGATGCTAGAAATGATGCTAATGGGAATAATGTCCATGATGCAACTACACAATCTGATATTGCTGCTGAGGAGGAGTTTACCAATAACTTCAGTATTACTAGAGCATTTTTCTTGTTTGACACCTCTGCAATTTCGGATTCTGACATCATCAGGTCAGCAACCTTCTCGGTGTATGTAACAGCGGGGGAAGGCAATGATCGAACGTTTGGACTGATACAGACCAATCCATCCAGCAACACATCTCTTTCGGTCGGGGACTTTGATGCACTTACTCTCAACAGTCCTGCCGAAGGTGCTGCGAGAGTAAGTCTTGCAACTACCAGTGCCTATAGTGATTTCGTCCTTAACTCTACCGGACTCGGCTGGGTCAGTAAATCCTCCGTAACAAAGTTAGGACTTCGTCATCAAGACGATATCGATAATACACAGCCCTCGACAGGAAGACAGTACGCCGGAATGCGTTTTGCTGACCAGACCGGTACGACTGAAGACCCCAAGTTAGTGGTGGTGCATGAAAGCAATGCAGCCCCCTCAGCTCCAACTTCATTATTGACCGAAGGGCAAAGTAACCCTACAGAAGTCGTTGATACGACGCCAGAATTTTCTGCCATCTATAACGACTCGGATTCAGGCGATCAGGCAACCCATTATCGAATTCAGGTGTCTACGGTGAGCAATTTCTCTAGCACGTACTGGGATTCGGGTACGACCACTATAGCCTCTCTTACTGCGGGTGCAAGAAGTCAAGAAATCGCATATGGCGGGAGTGCATTAGCGACCAGCACGACGTACTACTGGCGCATCAAATTCTCGGATGATGATGGCGCAGAGGGCGCCTGGAGCACTGAAAGTGCAACGTTTGTCGTGACTGATGCGCAAGTTCTGAAGATGCGTAAGGCGTTCAACGAATCTGTCCAAAACTCATCCACATTACAGAATGACGATTCTCTCGCCTTGGTATTAGGGGCAAATCGCACGTACATAATCGACGGTGTAATCTTTGTATCATCAGGGAGTGCGGTCCCTGACCTAAAAATCGGCTTCTCAGTCCCATCTGGAGCTACTACCTCTATGGCCTATATGAACGATGAAAGTAGGGGGGTTCTGGCTACGGGGGATACGAGTCAGGGTATCTCATTGCCAGGGAGTAGTACCCAGGTACCAGTGCATTTTTCTGGGACTGTTGTGACGGCAAGTACGGCTGGAGATATGATCTTAAGGTGGGCACAAGATTCATCAAACAGCAATGTTACGACCATACACGCTGGAAGCTATATTCGAGCCGACGAAATCTAACTTGTTGACCAATGCTGTCTACTATCATTCGTAAAGTTCGGACTCTTCTCCATCCCGCGCGGGGTGTGAAGATTAGTGCGGTACGCAAAGCAGAAATTCTTTTGGAAAACAAGAATGGTTATCGAACGTTCATAGAAACTGGCACTGAGTTTGGTGGCACGATAAAAAGTCTGCGTCATGCTTTCGAGCATAT
The DNA here is from genome assembly GCA_030651285.1 of bacterium. Classification (GTDB taxonomy): domain Bacteria; phylum Patescibacteriota; class Minisyncoccia; order Phycocordibacterales; family Phycocordibacteraceae; genus C7867-001. The sequence continues at coordinate 16,948 of JAUSCN010000016.1, read as the reverse complement.
TTTCTCCATTGAACTTGACCAACAGCTTTATGAGGATGCTGTGATGCGGTTTGCGGGCGATAGCGGGATTACTCTGTACAGCGGTGACAGTGCGCGAGTGTTGCCCGAGATACTGAAAACTATTGATGAGCCAAGTTTGATTTGGCTAGATGCTCATCCACCGGGTCGGATTACCCGCAGAAACTCTCCAATTATTGGCGAACTTGAGACTATCTTCGCCCATCACCATCATCACACTGTTGTAATGGATGACGCGCGACACTTCTCCTTTCCGGCAATTTGGGAGATTAGATGGAAGGCGCGACGAGCGGGTTATGAATGCAGGGTTTCAGAAGGGTTATTGTATCTAAAGTAGTAAATTCACTGCGGCACAGCTATGATCTTTCTAAAAGTCATATGAAAAATGCTTTGAAAGAATTGTTCCGCAAAGTTTTCGAGTTGACGGGCTATACGCCAGTCGCAACAAAACTGTTTTATGATCCGCAGCGCAAACGGCCGATTACCCGCGAGGACTTCTTCAATCTGTACTTCGCCAATGTCGATCCGCGGCGCTTCTTCTTCGTGCAACTCGGCGCCAATGACGGGAAGACCGGCGACCCGCTCTACCCCTACGTTACCAAGTACCGACTCCGGGGTATTGCAGTTGAGCCGCAGCCTCGTGCATTTGCCGCACTAGTCAAAAATTATCAGGACTTCCCGGAAGTAAAGTGCCTGCAGACTGCAATCGGCACGACAGGCGAGCCGCTTATCTTCTACTCCGTAAAGGAGGAACATCATCTGCCGGATCGTCCGACGCTGATGAGCAATATCGCCTCCTTTGATAAGAAGCACTTCCTTCGCGGCCTCGTGAAGAAAATACCCAAGGACGCAGATCCATCCATCTACACCGAGGAGACAGTAATTTCAGCCCCTACTTTTGATAGGTTTGCTGAGGTAGAGCGAATTGAGCACATTAATTTCCTCCAGCTCGACTGCGAAGGTATGGATTGGCCGATCTTGCGGACAATTGATCTTGCAAAATATCGTCCTGATATTATCAACTTCGAGAGCATAACTCTTTTGCCGAAAGATCGTGCCGATGCCGAGACCTTCCTCTCTCAGCATGGCTATCAATTCTTCCGTTGCGGGATCGATACCTGCGCATACCGCGTGTAAGTCTGCCTAGGCTCGGCCCATTCGCCAGGTCAGGATATTTATTGTAAGACCTATGGCAGCTACGGCGATCTGTGCGGTGATGAGTCCCAATATGCCGCCCCATACACCCAAGATACCGTAGAGAAGTAGTTGCAGGACATTTACTGTCGTGGTGTTGAGGAAGATGCGCTTCGTCATCTTTTGAGCATTGAGGAGTACGGTGATGTAGCGGTTAGGCATCGAAAAAACGAATAAGAGACCGAGGAGTTGCGCATAGGGTGTAGCGTCGAGGTATTGGGGCATGAAATAGGTGAAGAACAGTGGGGCAGTAAGCGCCCAAGATCCACCCAATAGGCTGCCCGCGAGGAGGCCCTGAGCGATACGTTTGTAGAATGTCTGATCGATCTCCTCGGGAGTCTTCCGTGCTACTTTTGGGAAACCTATATCTACCCAGTCTTTAGTAAGAGGTATCGCTCGATTTGGAATAGCGGTCGCCATCGCATATACGGCGAGCGCTGCAGGGCCCCAGAAATGGTTAAGTATGATGCTGTCGATTTGTGCGGTTAATGGAGCAAGGAGTTTGATGTAGGTCAGATGCCTGCCGAATCGGAGCGTATCTTCTGCGGGCTCCATGGGCGGATTGAACATCTTGAGAGTAATTCTATAGAAGAGTAGGTTGGCACCTAATGTGGCAATGGCATACGCGGTGATAAGCCATATGACAGATCCACCCCACCACACGGCCGCCATCATGCCTCCGACATAGATGAGGGTAGATAGAATACTGAAGATATTGTTGAGGCGGAATTGCCTTTTGCCGTCGAGGTAGGCGCCGTAGGTGTTGAATGCGTTTGTAAAAGGAGTTGCTATTCCTAGGATCAGAAGTGCTCCCGTGTACGCGAAATTTTCATTAATAAAATAATAAGCGCCAGCTACCAGGAATACGAACATCAAGATCAGATTCCATTTGAGCTGATAGCGCACTGCGGTGCGTAATGCGCCTTCATGGCCTACTGCCGTGGCCTGTGCTACCGCCTGGCTGATTCCGGTGAGCGTAAAAATGCTAAGGATGCCAGAAAGAGAAAGGATGTATCGGTAGGTGCCGTAGGTTTCTTTTGGAAGGAAATTTGCAAAGAAAAGTACGAGTCCGAGCCCGAGTAGGCTGGTGGCCACTTGCCCAAAGGTCTGCCAAAATCCGCCTGAGGCAAAATACACCATATCCAAGTTGGTGTAGCGCTCGCTCCAGCGCAGGAGGGAAATAAGTCGAGATTTGATTGAAATAGAATGCATAGATATGGGTGGGGCATCAATGTCTCGTGCCGCCATCGTAGCATCTAGAACCAGCTTTTGCTGCGCCGAAGTTACATTGTGCGCGAAGGGTATATACTGATGGGGTAGTTATAATTCATAAGCAAATCGCATGAAAAAGTTTATGTATGGTTTTGGAACGCTTGCTCTCGCACTCGCTATGAGTGGGCTTCCAGCAGCAGTGTTCGCTAATAATGACGGAGAAGAGCACGATGATGTTGTCGCACACTTGAGTGCACAGGCTCAAGAGGTTGATGTTCATGCAAAGACATCAGTACGTGTCGAAGGTTTGGGAGAACATGAAGGGCAGAGCGGTCGAATTGATGCGACAGGTTCTGATGATGATTTCGATCTCGAAGATATAGCGGATGATCAGAGCTTCGGAGATGATGAGGACGAGATTCATTTCGATCTCGAGGACGACGATGAGGGTCCGGCCACATCACTCGATGATTTGAAGCAGAAGATTGAGGTGCGCAAGCACCAGCTCGAGCAGGAAGTGGCAAGTACATCGCAGAATCATCAGCAGATCGTAGAGCATGCGAATGCAGTGCGCGTTGCCGTACACAGTCTTCTTTCTTCGAAAGAACTTCTCGGTGGTATCGGACCTGAAGTATCGAAGATTGCTAAAGAAATGAACAATTCGGTCGCGACCACCACAAATGCTGAAGCAAAGATACAGTCACGAAGCTTTTTCACACGACTGTTCTTTGGTGGCGATAGTGCAACAGCCGATATAATTGCGCAAGAAGTCGCGCGAAATCAGCAACATATCGACGACCTTACTAAGATGCTCGGACAGGTCAATGTATCGGCAGATATCCAAGTGATTCTGCGGGCGCAGATAGCGGCGATACAGGAGGCACAGACACGCCTCCAAGAACTTGCTCAGAAGGAGCAGACGCAATGGGGCCTATTCAGTTGGAGATTCTAAAGCTCGACGATCTAGATAGATATCACGCAAAACGCCCCGCAAAAGCGGGGCGTTTTGCGTGAGGCTTGTGCTATAGTTGTTCGCATTATGGAGAACACTACAACAAAGCAGATTGCTCTTTGGACAGCGCTCGGGGCTCTTTTCCTTATTCCGCTCACACCGCTTATCGTTGCAAACGGCTATTTTTTCCCATTCATTTCAGGCAAGGCATTTTTCTTCCGAATTTTGGTTGAGATTGCGGTCGTCGCGTGGGCAGTGCTCGCCGCGCTCGATGCGGCATATCGTCCTCGTTTTTCTTGGATTAGTGCTGCGGCGATCGGTTTCGTGGCGTGGATGTTCATTGCAGACGTTTCCGCTATCAATTCTGCGAAGGCGTTCTGGAGCAACTTTGAGCGTATGGAGGGTTGGGTCCTTCTGATACATCTGCTCGGATTTTTCTTTGCATCTAGTGCTGTGCTGGGAGTAGAAAAAAAATGGCGCGCTTGGTTTCTTATCTCGCTCGGGGTTTCAGCCATCATTTCTGTGCATGCGCTCTTGCAGCTCGGCGGCTCGGCCCAGATTCATCAAGGTTCGACTCGTATCGACGCATCGCTCGGCAACTCCGCATATCTCGCAATCTACTTCCTATTCAATGTGTTCATTGCGCTCTGGGTGGCGTTGACTGAAAAGCGGATGTGGCTTTCATATTCGCTTATTGTGCTCGCTGTCATTGAAGGGGTGCTCATCTTCTTTACTGAAACGCGTGGCACCATTATCGGATTCACTCTTGCTCTAGCTCTCGCAACTCTTTTAACGGTGATTACTGCAGGGAAGCGTTTACGCACAGTGGCAGCAGCAGCATTCATACTTATTCTTGCTTCTGCGAGCGGGCTCTATCTTGCTCGCAATTCTGATTTCGTACGGAACAATCACGTTCTTGAGCGTGTTACTTCAATCTCTCTCAGTGATGGGCAGACACGATTCATTATATGGAGCATGGCGCTTAAGGGGGTGTCCGAGCGTCCGATGCTGGGCTGGGGGCAGGAAGGGTTCAATTATATTTTCAACAAATACTATGAGCCATCTCTCTACGGTCAGGAAGTATGGTTCGATCGAGCGCATAATGCCTTTATCGATTGGCTTACGGCTGGAGGTGTACCCGCATTTCTGCTCTATCTCTCATTGTTTGGTTCTGCTCTTGTGCTGCTCTGGACCAGGTCAGAGCTCTCTCGTCCTGAGCGCATAGCACTCACTGCGGCATTTGTCGGATATGCCGTTCACAACCTCTTCGTGTTCGACAATTTGTACTCATATGTCTATTTCTTTGCATTACTCTCGCTCGTGCATTCTCAGGTCGCACGGCCGGTGAAGCAGTTTGAAGAGATGTCGGAACTTTCATCTGAAGACGGCGTGACGTACGCATTCCCTATTGCTGCGGTCGTCGTTGGAGTACTCATATGGTACGTAAACATTTCAGGAATGATCGTGTCGACGACACTTATTTCTGCGATGACTCCTTCGAACCTGGGAATAAAAGAGAACATCCGCATATTTGGTGAATTGGCCGCACACCCGTCTTTTGCAGCGCAAGAGATACGCGAGCAGATTATAAGCCTCGCTGCTTCGGTTGTGCAGAGTCAACAGGCCACAAATGAAGAAAAACAAGCTGCAGTATCGCTCGCAATAACTGAGATGCAAAGACAGGTCGCTGCATATCCGCTTGATGCTCGGGAGCGCTTACAGCTCGCATATGCATATCGTCTGACCGGTAATAGTGCTGAAGCCCTTAAGGAGATTGGAGAGGCTTTGAAACTTTCTCCTGGGAAAGTGCAGATTCTGATTGAAGAAGGAATGATTCTATGGGATCAGGGAGATATGCTAGGCGCACAGAAAGCGTTTAGTGCCGCATATAATCTCGCTCCACAGTTTACAGACTTGGCTGCGTACGCAGCCGTAGGGCATATCATTGCGGGCGATCTGAAAGCTGCTGATGCGGTGTTAGTTTCGGCATATGGATCAGTAAATGCCGATAGCGATGTGCTTGCTCTTGCGTTCTATCGCACCAAGAATTGGGCGCGACTTGTCGGAATATGGAAACTTCGAGCAGAAAAGCCTGGCGCAAGCGTCGAATCATGGTTCTCTCTCGCGGCTGCGTACTATATGGCTGGCGACAAGGTGGGGGCGATCAGAACTATTAATCATGCGGTTGAGCTGTATCCTGCAGCGGCTGCAAATGCAGCTGCCGCGATTGAGCAGATAAAGGCGGGAACGGTCACGCAATGAACATACAGAAGTACGTCCCACTTGCACCCCTGACGACGCTTGGTGTAGGGGGGAGTGCTCGTTTTTTTGTAGAAGTTAAGACTGAAAAAGATATTGAGGAGGCAGTATCGTATGCGCGTGCTCATGGGCTAGCGATATATCCTATCGGAGCCGGAAGCAACATTCTTGTGCCTGATGAGGGGGTTGATGGTCTCGTAATGAAAATTGCTATGCATGACATTGAACTGCATGATGCAGCTGATGAGACGTTTTTAATCGCTGGTGCGGGTGCACGATGGGAAGATGTAGTTAATCTTGCAGTCGAGCATGGTTTGTATGGCATCGAGAATCTGGCGGGAATACCAGGAACAGTGGGAGGTGCTGCTGTGCAGAATATTGGCGCGTACGGTGCTGAATTCGGAAGCGTCTTTGAGTATGCCGACGTATTCAATATTCTAACTGGCGTATTTGAGCGGATTGCACATACCCAAGCTTCGTTTGCGTACCGCACGAGTTTTTTTAAAGAGCACCGCGAGCTTGTCGTAGTGCGGGTTACGTTGCGTCTCGTGAAGAATGCCGCACCAAATATTTCATACTCTGACCTTAAGCGCGCGCAATTAGAGGGAATACCTCTTGCGACCCCAATGCAAATTGCCGAAGCGGTGCGTTCCATTCGCGCACAGAAATTTCCAAAGAACGCTGAAGGAGGTACGGCAGGATCTTTTTTTAAAAATCCTATTATCACACATGAGCTTGCTGATGATATTGCTAAGCTTTTTCCGGATGTGCCGATGTTTCCTCAGAAAGAGGGAATGATAAAGATACCTCTCGCGTGGCTACTTGATCATGTGCTGGCACTAAAAGGTTTTTCAAATGGGAATGTTCGCTTGTACGAAAAGCATCCGCTCATCATCATCGCGCGTTCTGGTTCACGCGCAATAGAAGTCGATACGCTCGCACATGAAGTCGCGCAGCGCGTGTTCGCGACGACAACTATTTGCATTGAAAGAGAAGTTGAAACATTCAGTGGCAGATAAATATTCTGTATTCGAAATTTATTTTTTTAAAAGTTATCCACATTTATATTTTTTATCTCCACGCAAAATGTTTTTACGCGCAATAATGTTGTATAGAAACGTCTGCGCATGAAAATATTTTCGCGCACAGACGGGTCGACATATAAGCCCTCATTCATAATTCTCAACCACCATGGCAAAAAAGCGTAAGGCTGCAAAGAAGGCGGTGAAGAAGACGAAGAAGCGCAAAGCCGCAAAGAAGCGCCGCTAGTTTTCCGCCTGTAAAAACAGGCAGACCAGAAAAAACGACCGCCAATTGGTGGCGTTTTTTCTTTTTGGTTGGCGAAGGATTAAATGCTATACTTCGGCGCAATGTTCAGCTTGTCTCGGCTATTCTCAAAGAACCAATCAGCGACCTTCCTAAAGGCTGCAGCGCCGATCGTTGCGGCTGCAAATAAGCATTCTGATGAGGTTAAAGGCCTCCCCGATTCAGTTATTAGGGAGAAGATGTCTGAGGTTCATGCCCGTGCCCGTGAGGCGGGGGCAACTCCTGAGGCTGATATACCGCTTGTGTTTGCATTAGTCCGTGAGGCGTCTCGTCGTACACTCAAGCAGCCGCATTTCGATGTACAGTTCATCGGCGGGCTCGCGCTTCTTAAAGGAAAGATCGCTGAAATGCGTACTGGAGAAGGTAAGACGCTTGTTGCCACACTCCCCGCAACATTCCACGCTCTTGCGGGACATGGCGTACAGGTCGTTACTGTTAATGACTATCTCGCACGCCGCGATGGTTCCTGGATGGGGCAGGTCTACGGCTTTTTCGGTCTCACTGCCGGAGTTGTCACTTCAACGGGTTCATATATATATGACGCATCTCATGTAGCGCCTGAAGAAGACGCTGAGCGCGATGCAGAAGGTTCGTTCAAGGTGTTCTATGACTATCTGAAACCTGTCACTAAGAAAGAGGCATATGCAGCAGACATCACGTACGTCACCAATAACGAGCTTGGTTTTGATTATTTGCGCGACAATACCGCATACGATGCGTCGCAGATTGTACAGAGGAAATATCACTATGCGATCATCGACGAAGTCGACTCCATTCTTATCGATGAAGCCCGCACACCACTCATCATTTCAGGTCCGTCTGGCGACTCACAGTCGCTCTACGAGAGTTTTGCTGGCATCGTCCATCCTTTAAATGAAGGAGAAGATTATACGATCGACGAGAAGCAGAAAGCGGTCCAGATAACCGAAGCAGGCATACACAAAGCCGAAGTTGCGCTTGGTATCGAGAATATCTATACAGAAGGTGGCGTAAAATACGCTCATCATCTTGAGACGGCAGTCCGCGCAAAAGCGCTTTTCCATAAGGATAAGGAGTATGTAGTGCGAGAAAATGAGATCGTCATCGTCGATGAGTTCACTGGAAGGATGCAACCAGGACGTCGTTGGTCGGAAGGTCTGCATCAGGCAGTCGAAGCGAAAGAAGGCGTGAGAGTGCGTGAGGAGACGCGCACCTATGCGACGGTGACATTCCAAAACCTGTTCCGCATGTATGAGCGCCTTGCGGGTATGACCGGTACGGGACTGTCTTCCGAGGAGGAATTTTATACCGTGTACGGGTTGGAGGTTATCGCGGTTCCGCCGAATAAACCAATCGCACGCAAGGATTTTGATGACAACATATTCCAGACTTCAGCAGGGAAGTATCGTGCGGTCGCGAAAGCGGTAAAGGAGCGCCATGAAAGTGGTCAGCCAGTGCTTGTCGGAACGGTCTCCATCGAAGACAACGAGCTCGTGAGCTCGTATCTCGCAGAAGCGGGTGTGCCGCACGAAGTGCTGAATGCTAAGAATCATGAACGCGAGGGAGAAATCATCGCCGAAGCAGGGAAGGCGGGTCGTGTGACAGTCGCTACAAACCTTGCTGGTCGCGGTGTCGATATTAAGCTCGGGGGTGCGCTTGCCACGGATGAGGAGCGTGCAGATGTCCTTGCGAAGGGCGGTCTTGTGGTTATTGGTACTGAGCGACATGATGCTCGCCGCATCGATGATCAGTTGCGCGGACGCTCGGGCCGTCAGGGGGATCCTGGGGAGACTCGGTTCTATGTCTCTCTGGAAGACAAGCTCATGCGCGTATTCGCGTCAGAGACTCTTAAGAAAGTGATGGGCGGATTCGGCATTCCCGAGGATGAGCCGATCGAGAGTTCAATGATCACTCGATCACTGGAGACTGCGCAGGGACGCATTGAGGGTTTCAATTTTGACTCACGTAAACAGGTTCTCGCGTATGACGATGTGATGAATACGCAACGTCTCGCAATTTATGCGCGGCGCCGTGCAGCGCTTCTCGGTAGCGACGATGAGATCGAAACGCTCATCCGTTCTCTTTTCGAAAATAATAAAACAGCACTCGCTTCATTCGAAGCAAAGAAGGCAGAGCTCGGTTCAGAATTTACTGGGCATGTTCGCCGACTTCTCTTGCAGATCATCGATACGTTCTGGCTCGAGCATCTTGAGACCATGGATTATCTGCGGCGCTCAGTATCGCTCCGTGCGTATGGTCAGCGAGATCCTTTGATCGAGTATCGTCGCGAAGGGCTCGCTCGATTCCGCCAGCTCGAGGCAAGTATTCGGGCTACCTTTGTTGAAACGTTACCGCGTCTATTGCCGACAGATGATGCACGCATTCGTGCGGAAGAAGAAAAGGTCAGGGCTGTCGCGCTGGCTGCTGGGAAGGAGGAGGGGAGTGCTGTGCCTACTCTAAAGAAGTCATCTCAGCCCAATCGTAACGATTTCGTAACAATCAAGAAGGGTGACTCGACACAGACACTCAAATTTAAGAAAGCAGAACCTCTTTTGTCAGAAGGTTGGCAGATCGTCGGATAACCCCGAAATTTCCATATTTGTGCTAAGGTGCATTTATGGCTTTTGTTGATGAAGTAGTAATAAGCGCTCACTCGGGCAAGGGAGGCGATGGTGTCATTCGCTGGCTGCGCACCAAAGAATCTGCCCGTGGGGGTCCTTCAGGAGGCGACGGAGGTCGTGGTGGTGATGTCTTGCTCGTAGGAGTGCGAGATCTTGCCGCATTGGCGCACTATCGATATGAGAAGAAGTTTCGTGCCGAAGATGGTGAGTCTGGGAAGAATGAGTTGAAGCAGGGGGCTGATGGTGTAGACGCTCTGCTTAAGGTACCAGTAGGCACGCTTGCTCATGTCGTCGAGACGGGTGAGGAATATGAAATAACGAAAGAAGGGGAAGAAATCGTTCTTTTCCGTGGGGGTAAGGGCGGTCTTGGGAATGCGCGTTTCCGAAGTTCGACAAACCAGAATCCATTTCAGCAAAGTGCCGGTAAGGAGGGGAAGGGTGGGAATATCAGGCTCACCCTCAAGATCATTGCCGACGTCGGGTTTGTCGGGCTACCGAATGCTGGAAAATCGTCGCTTCTGAATGCTCTGACGAGAGCAAAATCTAAAGTGGGCGACTATCCATTTACGACACTCGAGCCGAACCTCGGAGAATTCTATGGCTACATACTCGCAGACATTCCAGGGTTAATAGAAGGAGCCTCGTCTGGGCGAGGTTTGGGAACAAAGTTCTTAAAGCACGTGGAAAGGACAGGAATTATATTGCATCTCGTCTCGGCAAGCCAAGATGATCTTATTGCTGCATACAATGAGGTCCATAATGAAATAGTGTTGTTCGGACACGGTCTCGACAATAAGCGTGAGATCGTTCTTCTTTCAAAAACCGATCTTATTTCAGAGGCAGAGATGCAAGCGAAAATTCAACTACTCTCAAGAGAGACGGGTAAAGAGGTTCTTTCTGTTTCGGTCTCTGATGCCGAATCACTAAAAAAAATGTCAGATCACCTCACCAAGATTCTTTCGGCAGACAAGAAATAGCGAGTACATAGCTTTGCCAGCTTGGATATCTGCTATACACTGGCGGATATCATGATCTATCGTCCAACCATAGGGCTCGAAATCCATGCAGAACTCAAGACACGAACAAAGATGTTCTGTGACTCGGCGAATAATCCAGACGAAGAACGGTCAAATGTGAATGTATGCCCGGTCTGTATGGCGCATCCGGGAACTTTGCCGGTCATAAATCGAGATGCAGTGCGGCATATCCTGCGTATCGGCAGCGCAATTAAGGGCAGACTGGCTGATGTTAGTGAGTTTGACCGAAAGAGTTATTTCTATCCAGATATCCCAAAGGGGTACCAGATTAGTCAGTATGAACATCCTCTCGTAAGTGGAGGAGAGCTTGCGGGTGTCGCGATTACACGAGTTCATCTCGAAGAAGATACTGCGCGCTCTACCCATTCCGGTGGGAAGAGTCTTGTAGATTTCAATCGTGCAGGCATCCCGCTCATGGAGCTTGTTACTGAACCAGTCTTGCATGATGCAGAGGCCGCGGGACGGTTTGCTCGGGAATTGCAGCTTCTTTTGCGTACTCTTGGTGCGAGTGGGGCGAATTTGGAAAAGGGGGAGATGCGCATCGAGGCAAACATCTCTGTCTCGAACGAGGAAGGCAGATACGGGACCAAGGTCGAAGTAAAGAATATAAACTCGTTCCGTTCTGTCGAACGTGCTATCGCATTTGAAATAAAGCGCCAAGTAGATCTGCTTGAGGGTGGAGGTAAGGTGATGCAGGAAACACGGGGATGGGATGAAGCGAAGCAGGTAACGTTCCATCAGCGTTTCAAGGAAGGAAGCGCGGACTATCGGTACTTCCCCGAACCTGATCTGCCTAAGCTTTCCATCTCGGAAATCCCCGAATTTTCTGGTGAATCCATAGGGGCATCATTGCCAGAGCTGCCATGGGATCGTCGGGAGCGGTATATGCGCACATACGCGCTTAAGGAGAGTGATGTCCCGTACCTTTGCGCAACTCCCGAGCGCTCCTCGTTTTTCGATGCTGTAGCCGCCGCCCTCGAGGGGGATCAAACTCTTACTACGCTTGCTGCAAACTACATAGTTTCTGATCTTGCGGGTATATATGCAAAACGAGGTGAGGAATTAACGCTTGATCCCATAGCGTTTTCCAAGCTCATCCGGCTCGTCGGTGCAAATGACCTTTCTTCTCGCGGCGCTAAAGATACACTTCTCATTCTTGTAGAACGGGGAGGAGATCCAGAAGCTATAGCGAAAGAGCATGGGCTTATACAGTCTCATGACGCAGGCGCGTTACTGGTTGCGGTCCAGGGGGTCTTGAAGGAGGAAATTAAGGCTGTGGAGGAGTATAAAGCCGGGAAAGGGGCGGCTCTGCAATACCTTCTTGGAAAGAGCATGAAGGCAACTAAGGGCGCCGGTAATCCAGCGATACTACGGGAATTGATCATTAGGGAGCTTTCTTAAAGACTGGTCTCAAAAATGGGAATTCTCAGATTTGCTGTGCAATACCTCTTTTAGCCGAGTCGAGATACGTTTATACTGTTGAGTACATGGATGAAATTCTCATAGAAGAAAAGAAATACGTATCTTCGAAACGGGCAGCAAAGATAACTGGGTATGCGAAAGACTATATCGGGCAGCTTTGTCGTGAGGGTCGAGTCCCTGCGAGACTTGTTGGGCGCAGCTGGTATGTGCTCGAGAGTGCGATTCAAGACCACCGATTCGGCGATCAGAGTCATGAGGAAAAAGAGCGCGAAGCGGCTTCCAGTTCAGTATTTCCAGGGACATGGGGGACGCCTCGCTACGAAGCATCTGTCATTGAATCTATCCCTCCTGTAAATCGACTTCGCGACAACTCTGTTAAAGGGGTAGAGGAAGAAGATACTATCACCCCGGAGAAACATCCCAGTAAGGACGATAAGTCAGAAGAAGATAAAAATAAAAGAAACGAGGATATACATGTTCCGATACATACCGTATACGAGCTTCCGCCAGAAGAGCTCCTCCCAAGAAGTTTGGTGGATAAGGTAGTAAAGGATTCCGTGAAGGTGGCGACCATACAGTATGAACGACGGCAGGCCAAACGGATCTATGTACCCATCGTTGTAAGCGCGCTTTGTGTCATTGCTACGGCTATAGTCGCTGTCGCTACGATCGGTAGTGGTTATTTCGACAAGTATCTTTCTAGAATAGAGTCAGCTAACGTCATAAGCGGAATAAACATATACAATAAATAGCGTATTTACTGAATATCTCGTCTCGTATGTACGAGGTAATTATTTTAAACGACAAGGGATTGAGCTAATATAGTAGAAATAGTCAGATTTCTTATTAAAATAATCAACAAAATAAACAAAACGGGAATACCTATATATAGTATAGGTATGTCGTTGAAGAGGAATTAGGTTTCTATGAAATTGATTACTTCTTTTTAATATTAAATTAGAGGCCGTTTGTGCGTTTTTACCCAGAATCGAAACTAATTCCCTATTACCGAATAGGGAATTTCTGTTTTTAAGTAAACATATTCGTTCTGTTGGAAGTTTTTTGGTGAGAATTATTGGGTCTATGATGCTAAAACTTATGCACTAAAATCATTGATCTTGTATGTAAAAATATATAGCAGGGAATCATTTTTAATCGCGCGACCTGCTCGAAAACTATCCACATAATTTTTCTAGGGAATCGGAAATTACTAAGTTAGTATTTAAGTAATTCGCCTATCCGACATGGATGCATTCTTTGAAAAAAAATTCATAACGACCAAGAACGCTGAAGATATTTCAGGATACACTTCTGATTATCTTGCACGGCTTGCACGGCTTGGAAAAATTTCGGCTAAAAGAATAGGTCATAGTTGGTTTATTGAAAAAGAATCTCTTGCCCAATTTATGGAGCAGCAGGAGAATCGAAAGGTCGATCATATACGCACACTCACGCGTGAGCGTGAAGAGGAGTACTCCCTGCATCAGGACTCCCGCCGGGGAGCCGCGCACAATCCGCTGCTAAAGCATGTTACAAGAAATTTCATTAACCCTGTTCCGATCTCGGTACCACAATTTTTTGTTCTAGAAAGCTCATTGCGTTCGCAGGTCCGTGCTGCACTAGTTGCTCTTGTCATCATAACGTCCAGTGCTTTTGTGGCGCAGGCCATGACTTCTTCTTCTGTCACTAGAGGCGCATCACGTTTTGTAAATGAGATTTCTTCCGTGGTAGGCGCTAAGTTCGGAAGTGTTCCAGAATATGATCTTGGCGTTACGACCGTATCGGCAGCTGATACTCAGGTACGTGACTCTCTTTTACTGGTAACCGATTCGGGCGGAATAGCAGCATTCGCTAGTAATGCTCATGATGTAACGTCGCTTGTTTTTAAAGATCTGAACTTCTCATCCATACAGACATCCTTCAGAAAGGCGTCAGAAGATGTTGCAAAAGCTCCGACCAAATTTGCTTCGAGAATACATACGACCCCGATACTTTCACCGAATGAGATCGTGCAAGCAATCAGATCTTCGGGGGTTGCAGCGTATTCGATTATTACTACGCCATCGGTTATCGCACGGGCTCTCGGTCATTCTTACATTGTGATCGGTACTGAAGCGTATGGAATTATCAATAAATCTTTTTCAGGATATCAAGACATCGTCGCCCAATCAGGAGTAAAGACTTTCGATGCTGCTATTACCGCACGCGACTCATTGGCGCTTATGCCAAGTCTCATTACTCGAATGAATCTCGCATTCGGAAATGCCGTCATCAATGCGGCTCACTTCGCGATAAAGGCGGATGTATCTTTGGCATATTGGGTTGCACGTACAGCGCCAGAGAGTGCTCAGACCGCGTTTATGGTTATAGGGAGCGTTGGCGATGTGCTCGCAAGGGCTGCAGACCGTACTCCTTCGCTCGCAACAGCTCTTTTCTTACGCACGACAGCAGTTCCGGCCGTACTTGCACCAGAAATATCAAAAAACATTGTCGAGGCGGGGTACGAAGGTGCGATTCATTTTGTCAGAGCAGCAAACTTCATTTCAGAAGGGTATCTCTCGACCATTTTGGGGGCAGGTCGCCTAGCACATGAAGGGGTTACGGGTGCAGTAAAAGTGGTCCATGCCGCGTCTTTGTTGGCGGTTTCGACACCATCCTTTCTTGAAGATGTGTATCTCGGGGCGCTTGGTAAGGCCGCTCTCGCTCTCGAATCATCTGTTTCTCAAAACCCTGCTCATGAGCAAGGCTTGCTTGCTGTGGTTCTCCCGACGCTCTCAATCGGAGAGCAGGCAGCTCTTTTTACATACGAGGCGGTTCATAGCTTATTTGCATCGACAAGTGAAGTTCTCGCAGGACTCCTCGGATCATCCTCAGATGTTTCTATCGTATCGAATCCTCCCTCGGTCGTTTTACCTTTTGCTACTTCAACAGTATCAAATGCTGTCTTGGTCCAGACCTCTTCCGAGGAAGACGTAATCCAACCAGTTCAGGAATTGGTGCCGATACGAACTCGAGCAGTAATATCGTCAACAGCAGCACAGCCTACGACAATCAACAGCTATC
The DNA here is from genome assembly GCA_030651285.1 of bacterium. Classification (GTDB taxonomy): domain Bacteria; phylum Patescibacteriota; class Minisyncoccia; order Phycocordibacterales; family Phycocordibacteraceae; genus C7867-001. The sequence goes on along the minus strand of JAUSCN010000016.1, from coordinate 1,865 downwards.
CGACGTATACGACCGTAGTGAGAGGTGTCTCCGAAGATCTTTTGAATCAGTCGCTCGCCTCATTGCGTACAGGCGTTCTTGCAACTGTTGCGGGGATGATTCAGCCGGTCGCTGCACAGACAGTAACGAACAGTACGACAATTCAGCAAGTGAACATGATTCAAGATCTGTCGAACCTCATCGTAAGAAATGGCGACTTCCGTGGCGGGACACTAGCAAATGCGACCTCGGTTTCTGCGACGACAGGAACTTTCTCGAGTTTGGCCATTACGGGGTCTGGGACGACCACTGCGTCAGCAGGGATAGATCTCTCGAGCGGATGTTTTGCCGTTAATGGCACCTGTATTACCACGGGTGGTGGCGGAAGTGGTGTAACTTCACTAGCTGCGACCTACCCACTTCTTACAACTGGGGCAACTGGTGGTATTACCATCAGTACTGCTTTCGGTACCACGACCGCCAACTCTTTCAGTTCGCTACAGCAGTTCAATGCAAACGCATCAACTACTCAGCTCACTACCACTGGCGCTACATATCTTGCAACCTTAGGCGGCAATGTCGGCATCGGCACCACCACACCAGGAACATTGCTCTCTCTCGGCAACACCGGGGCAAATACCGTGAATATTTCTGCAACTGCCACTTCAACCTTTGGTTCGGGCATAAATGTTCTCACAGGTTGTCTTGCTGTTAATGGTACGTGTGTTGGTGGCGGCAGCGGCAGCGGAACTGTTGGTTCAGGTACTACAGGTCAATTCCCATACTACGCCGCGAATGGCACGACACTTAGTGCCACCTCCTCATTGTTCCTTGCAGCGAGCGGTAATGTCGGCATCGGCACTACTAGTCCGTGGGCAAATCTCTCTGTTGGGAGTTCGAACGCGGCTACACTCAAGCCTCTCTTTGTGGTCGCTTCCTCCTCTTCAAGTGTTGCCACCTCGACGCTGTTTGTTGTGAATGGCGATGGTAATGTGGGCATTGGGACGGCGTCACCCACGAGTAGATTAACAGTCTTAGATGGCGATGTTGAACTTAACGGAGGCTATAATTTCGTTGTTGGCGACACTGGTGGTTTGATAGGAGCATATGCTGGGACTTTAAGAATCAATGCAAATTCCGGAGCTTCTACGATTGAGTTTGGTGGAACAACTCTCAAACTTTTCAATGCAAGCACTCCATACGCTTTCGATCTCAATAGTGGCAGTCTAGGATTTACCAATGGTACCGTCGGTGTTGGGACGACGACACCTCTTGCAAAATTGGATATCGCGGGAACACTTGGTTCGCAGTCTGACCTCTTCAATGTTTCCTCTACGACCGCTACCGACGTCGTATCCAGTCTATTTAGAATCAGTGCAGGCGGTAATGTCGGCATCGGCACCACCACACCAGGAACATTGCTCTCTCTCGGAAACACCGGGGCAAATACCGTGAATATTTCTGCAACTGCCACTTCAACCTTTGGTTCGGGCATAAATGTTCTCACAGGTTGTCTTGCTGTTAATGGTACGTGTGTTTCTGGAGCAGGAGGTGGCGTCACGGCCGTCACCGGCACCTGGCCCATCATCTCCTCCGGGGGTTCGACTCCAAACCTCACCTGGGGCGGTCTCGCTACTTCAAGTCCTCTTGCCGCTGGTGGAGCACTCCTCTACGCAACCGGCGTGAACACTGTAGCCTCAGTCGCCACCTCTACGCTTTCTGTCGGCACTGGCCTCACCAACTCGGGCACCTTGGGATATCAGGTGGGCGGAAGCGCTGCCAGTATCAGTTTCGCACCAATCGCCGCCAACTCGCTCTGGGTGAACGCCACTGGCGGTTCGGCAGTCCCAACCGCTATTGCCACCTCTTCGCTCTTTCAGACCGCA
>JAUSCN010000026.1 GCA_030651285.1 bacterium | reverse complement strand
CTGGCCCGCGCCCTGGCGCCGCAACCGCATCTGCTGCTGCTCGACGAGCCTTTTTCGAATCTGGATGTCGAACTGCGCGAGCGCCTGTCGCTGGAAGTGCGCGACATTCTCAAGCGCGCCGGCATGGCGGCCATCCTCGTCACCCACGACCAGAACGAAGCCTTCGCTGTGGCCGATGTGGTCGGCATCATGCGCGAAGGCTGCATCGAGCAGTGGGACACGCCCTACAACCTCTATCATCGCCCTGCCACGCGTCACGTTGCCGATTTCATCGGCCAGGGTGTGTTCCTGCCCGGCGAAGTGCTGTCGCGCCAGGTAGTGGAGGTGGAACTCGGCCGGCTCGAATCGGAGGTGCCGCTGGATTGCGCGTCGAGCTGCGCCGAATGCCAGCGCGGTTGCCGGCTGGATGTGCTGCTGCGCCCCGATGACGTGATCCACGACGACGCCAGCGAGGTGAAGGCGGAAGTCATCGCCAAAGCCTTTCGCGGCGCGGAATTTCTCTACACCCTGCGTCTGGAATCGGGCGCACAGGTTCTGTCGCTGGTGCCGTCCCACCATAATCACGCCATCGGCGAGAAGATCGGTATCCGGCTCGATGTCGACCACGTCGTGACCTTTGCGCAGGATTGATGATCCCCTGGCTGCCTGACGAACCCGTATTCCCTGCGCTGAACAAGGCACTGGCCGAACCCAACGGCCTGCTCGCGGCGGGCGGCGACCTCAGTTCGCAACGACTCCTCGCCGCCTACCGGCGCGGCATCTTTCCCTGGTACTCCGCGGGCGAACCGATCCTGTGGTGGAGCCCCGATCCGCGCATGGTGCTGTTTCCGGACGAGGTAAAAATATCCCGTTCGCTGACAAGAACCCTGCGCAACGCCAACTACGAAGTACGCCTCGATGCGGCTTTTGCCGACGTCGTGCACGCCTGCGCCAACCAGTCGCGAGACGGTCAGCCCGGAACCTGGATCACCGGCGAAATGCAGGCAGCCTATCTCGCCCTGCATCGACTCGGGTACGCCCACAGCGTCGAAACATGGATCGACGGAAAGCTTGTCGGTGGCCTCTACGGCGTTGCGATCGGTCGCGCCTTTTACGGCGAATCGATGTTCACCATAGTGCGTGACGCATCAAAAATTGCACTCGCCCATTTGTGCGCTTACCTCAAACAGCGCGGATTCGGCATAATCGACTGTCAGATGGAAACCAGACACCTCGCCTCTCTCGGTGCAAGACCGATCCCCCGCCGCGAATTTGCCGCGCGGCTGGACGGCCTGTGTGCGCGCGACGATGTTCCGGGACAATGGCCGGCCACAGCCATTGACGGTTATTTCAGGCGCCAGCCATGACACATCTGCGCGACCTGCCGCCTTTTCCGCTGTTGCAGTTCTATGCCACGGCACCTTACGGCTGCTCCTACCTGCCGGGGCGTATGGCCCGCTCGCAGGTTGCAACCCCCACCCACCTGATTGACAGCGCCACCTACAGCGAACTGGTGCGTGCCGGTTTTCGCCGCAGCGGCGTGTTCACCTACCGTCCCTATTGCGACGCCTGCCGCGAATGCCAGCCGGTGCGGCTCGACGTAGCGCGGTTCGTGCCCGATCGCAGCCAGCGCCGCGCCCTGCGCCAGCATGCCGCGCTCACCGTGCACGAATGCAGCCTGAGCTTCCGCGAGGAGCACTATCAGCTCTACCAGCGCTATCAGGCGGAGCGCCATTCCGGAGGCGGCATGGATCAGGACAGCCGCGACCAGTACGCCCACTTCCTGCTGCAGACCCACGTCGACAGCCGGCTCATGGAATTCCGCGAGAACGGTGTGCTGCGCATCGTCAGCATCATCGACGTCCTGACCGACGGGCTTTCGTCGGTGTATACGTTTTACGAGCCGGACATGCCGAAGGCCAGTTACGGCACCTTCGCCGTACTCTGGCAAATCGCCCAGTGCCAGCATGCGGACCTGCCCTGGCTGTATCTCGGCTACTGGATTCGCGACAGCCGCAAGATGGCCTACAAGGCCAGGTTCCACCCGCTCGAAGCGCTGCGCCACGGCCAGTGGCGACCGATCGAAGACTAGCGCCGGTCAAGAGTCGGCGCTGGTGGTACGGCGACCACGGCCTGCCTTATCGAGCCGTAGCCGTCTCCCGCCGCCGGTAGCCGCTCCAGGCCGGCCATATCGCCACCCCGAGCACCAGCAGCAGTACCAGCACGGGCCAGACCACCGGACGATTCCACTCGCTGCGGCGCTGCTCGCGCAAAACGGCATCCACGCGCTGATACTTGAGCGTGTTGTGACCGACCTTGGTCGGCTTGCGGTTGGTCAGCCAGGCATGGCGCAGCGTGTAGTCCTTCGGATGAAAACCCCAGATCCAGGGCGCGTCGTAGCGCAGTATCGCCGTCATGCGGTCGATCAGTTCCTGGCGTTCGGCGCCGCTTTCCATGGCTTTCATGCGCTCGAACAGGCGGTCATATTCCGGGTTCTCGTAATTCGCCGCGTTCTCGCCGCTATGCTTCACCTTGCCCTGCTTGCCATGCAGCAGAAACATGAAGTTCTCGGGATCGGGATAATCCGCATTCCAGCCGAAATAAAACAGTTGCACCGCGCCCTTGCGCACCTTTTCCTGAAAGCGGTTGTAGTCGGTGCTTCGCACCACCAGTTGCACATCGATCTTGGCGAACTGCTTGTTGAGCCAGTCGATGCGCGCCTTGGCGCCGACACCGGTGGCCGTGGTATCGAGGTTGATCACCAGCGGTTCGCCGCTTTTGGCATCGCGGCCGTTGGGCCAGCCGGCTTCGGCCAGCAGACGTCTGGCTTCGGCGATCGGCTTGCGCCGGGCCTGGCCATCCGTCCAGTCGTACATGTCCCGATTGATGCCGGTCGCGCCCTCGCGGTAGCCGAATATGCCAGGCGGGATCGGCCCCTGCGCCGCGACGCCGCGGCCGTTCTGAAAAATCGAAATGAATTCTTCCTGATCGACGGCGATGGAAATTGCCTGGCGCAGTTTGCGCGCGGCTTCCGCCGCCTTGGGTTCCGCACCGCCACCGACCAGCGGATCGAGCCAGTTGAAGCCCATGTACATGCTCGATGTCGCCACCGATGTCGTCAGCACGATGCCCTGCGCACGCATGTCGTCGGACAGGGTGATCTCGCCCGCCGTCACCTGCACGGCCTGATCGAAGGCATCCGATGAAATGCCGGACGCATCGTAATAACCCTGCAGGAACTTGTTCCAGTAGGGAATCTGCTCCTTCTCACGGGTGAACACAACCTTGTCAATGAAGGGCAGCGGCTGGCCGCAATCCTTTAACAGGCCTTCCTCCGCATCCTCCGGCTCGCCTTCGCAGGGATAGTTCTCCTGGCGAAAATTCGGATTCCGCTCCAGCACCATGCGCGCATTGGGATTGTTCTCCGTCAGCATGTAAGGGCCGGTGCCGATCGGATACCAGTCGAGCGTCAGGTTCTTTTCCATCATGCCCGGCTGGCTGTGAAACTTGTCCGCCTCCCACGGCATTGGTGCAAAGAAGGGCATCGCCAGCCAGTACAAAAACTGCGGATACTTGCCCTTGACCCGGATCCGGTAACGATAGCGGTCGATGACCTCGGCACCTTCCAGGCGATGCTCGCGCAGATCGATCCACGGTTTGTCTTTCTCGGCTTTCAAGCGCGCAGCGAAGTCACCGAGGCCGGCCACGTAATCGTCCATCAAACCGAAAATCGGCGAATGCAATCGCGGATGCGCCAGGCGCTTCACGCCATACACGTAGTCCTCGGCGGTCAATTCCCGCGTATCGCGCCGGGCAAAGTCGCTCAGGGCATTGATGCCGGCCAGTTGCCGGGCCGACAAGGAGTGATAGACGAACTCGCCGGTATCAGTGCGCGCGAAAGCCGGATGCGGCTGATAGCGGATACCCGGCTTCACGGTGATCACATAGTCGGTGAAGGCGATCTTTGCCGCGTCGGTGTTGTCGGCCAGAACGCGCCCCTGCGCATCGAGATAGCGCGGCAAGGGCACCGCCTCGACGGTGGCGGCGATCAGCGTATAGGGACGCTTCAGATAGTGATACTGCAGCGGCGGCTCATAGATCTGCCCGGTGAAGGTAATCTCATCCTCGCTGTACGACTGCACCGGATCGAGATGTTTGGGCCGCTCGGTGAAGGCACTGTAGAGAATGTTCTTGCCGCGATCCGCCGCCGGGTAGGGATCGTTCCACGCGCTGCCGCAGGCGGTCAGCAGCAGCAGAAGCAGCAGGCAGGGGAATACGCGACGCATGACGGCGAGTTTAGCTGATCCGCTATAATTCGCCGCTGGATTCAACCAAGGAAAAACGATGGGATTTCTGGCTGGAAAACGCATTCTGATCACCGGTCTGATCTCCCACCGGTCAATCGCTTACGGCATCGCCAAAGCCTGTCACCGCGAAGGCGCCGATCTCGCCTTCACCTACCAGAACGAACGCGTCCGCGATCGCATCGCCAAATTTGCCGACGAATTTGGCTCCAAGGCTATATATCCGTGCGATGTCGCCGAAGACGCCGAGATCGACGCCGTCTTCACCGAACTGGGAAAGCACTGGGACGGCCTCGACGGCCTGGTGCATTCCATCGCCTTTGCCCCCAACGATTCGATTGAAGGTGATTTTCTCGAAGGAATGTCGCGCGAATCGTTCCGGATTGCGCACGATGTATCGTCCTACAGCTACCCTGCGCTGGCAAAGGCCGCCCGCCCGCTGCTGCTGAAGGGCAACAACCCGTCGCTGCTGGCGCTGTCCTATCTCGGCGCGGTGCGCACCATGCCCAACTACAACACCATGGGCCTGGCCAAGGCCAGCCTCGAAGCCGCAACCCGCTATCTGGCCTTCTGCCTCGGCCCGCAAGGCATCCGCGCCAACGCGCTTTCCGCCGGCCCGATCAAGACCCTGGCTGCCTCGGGCATCGGCAACTTCGGCAAGCTGCTGGCCTACAACGCCCATCACGCGCCGCTACGGCGCAACGTGACCATCGAAGAAGTCGGCAACGCCGCGGCATTCCTGCTGTCCGATCTCGCCAGCGGCATCACCGGCGAAATTTTGTACGTCGATGGCGGCACGCATACCGTTGCCATGGGCAACGCCGATCCGTTGCCGGGCTAAACCGCCCGCGCCGCATCCCGCAGCGTCTCGACGGCCCACTGGTTCAAGCTTTTTCCGTTTGCCGCGGCAGCGATAACTGCTGCCTCGTGAGCTTCCGGGTCAAGGCGCAGTACGAATTTTCCGGAATAATGCTTTCGCGGATCAACGCCGCGCTGCCGACACGCTTCCAGAAACACCCGCAGCGAGGTTTCACCTTCGCGGCGCAGGCCTGCAACATCTGCCGCATAGAAATCAGCGCCACCGCTCAGACCCAGGAACTCGCCGCGGAACATCGAAATCTCGGGATCAAAAGCTATGACGGCCTGATAACCACCGATTGTCATCACGTTGTTCATGGTTTCACTCCATTCTCTTCCAGCCATTTGCGAATCGACGCCACAGCACCTTTGTCGGTATCCGGGGATGGATGAGGGCGGTGGAACACCCGCACCACTCCGAACAGAAACACCTCGACGCGAGAACCTTCCCGCTCTTCAATCTCGGCGCCCAACTCCCTGAACAGAGCTTCTACGTCAGGCCACCGAACATTTGCCGAGACCGGCCGGGCAAAGATCAGTTCGATGCAGCGCTGATGTTTGCGTTTCATAGATTTATAGTACCAACATTTAGTATCATATTCAAGTCTTGGCCAACGCCTGACACGACCCTCCGGTGACACGGTAGTACCCTGTCATCGTTCCCTGCCCGCCTCATGCCAGGCCTTCTGCACCGGCGACAGAAGGTATTCCATCACTGAGCGGTGGCCGAGGGCGATCTCCGCCGTCGCCTGCATCCCGGCGCCCAGGTCAAGGCGCTCGCCGCCCGCCTCCAGGCTCATCGCCTTGAGCGCTACCAGCGCCTTGTAGGTCAGCGGCTTGGCTGTCTTGCGGTCGGCATTGCCCGCGCCGGCGTCCTGCGCATTGGCGTCCAGCGCGTCGGCGCCGACATGCTCCACCACGCCATCGACCATGCCGTATTTCTGGAACGGAAACGCGGCGAGTTTCACCTTCACCGGCTGCCCGGTGCGGACGAAGCCGATATCTTCATTCGATACCCAGACCTCGGCCTTGAGCAGTTCACCCTTCGGCACCAGGGTCAGCATCACGGTGCCGGGTTGCACCACGGTGCCGGTGGTATGCGTCGCCAGGTCCTTGACGACGCCATCCTGGGAAGCCCTCAGCTCCAGCAGGCCGCGACGATGCGTCAGCTTGGCCGATTCCTGCGACAACTTCTCGACGTTGCCATGAATTTCGTTGCGTTCGGTAAAGAGTTGTTTGCGGGAATCCGATTCGATCTGCACCAGCTTGCGCTCGGACTGGGCAATGCCGGCCTGTGCCGAATCGATCAGGTGTTCCTGGGCGCGCAAGTCCTCCTCCTTTTCCAGCCGCTCGCGGCGCTTGTCGCTGGCCATCAGCGGCCCGGCAAAACCCTGCTTCGACAACTTCTCGAAGGCCTGCTCCTGCTCCTGGTAATGCGGCAGCGTGCTTTGCAGCTTTTGCCTGACCCGTTCCGCCGCGGCTCTTTCCGCGTTGGCCTTGGCCAGCCGGGTGCGCTCCTCCGCCAGGGCGGACTCCACCGCCGCGCGATTGGCCCGGTACTGGGCGGTAATTTCCGCCGCCAGTGCCGGCGAGTCGCTTGCCGCGAACAGCAAGGGTGTGCCGTTCAGTTCGGCGTCGATGCGCTTCAGGGTCAGGCGCTTTCTGGCCAGTTCCGCTTCGACCGATTTGCTGTCGGCCTCAGCCGGCAGGGCATCCATGCGCATCAGCACCTGACCGGCACGCACCGGCTCGCCTTCATGCACCAGAATTTCCAGCACGATGCCGGACTCCGGCGGCTGCACGATCTTGACATAGCTCTGCGGCACCAGCTTGCCTTCGGCTACCGCGACGATGTCCAGCCGCCCGACGATGCTCCAAATCAGCAGGCCCGCCAGCAGGCAGGCAAGCGCCAGCAGCACCCGCCGCCCCAGCGGATGCGGCGGGCTCTGCTGGATGCGCAGCAGCGGTGCCGCGAAGTCCGACGGACTCTGTTCCGCCGCCGCGAACAGCCGTTTGCCCCATTCAGCCATCATGAGCCGTGCAACCGCTCGAAGCCTTCCTTCAAACCTTCGAAGGGTTTCAAGCCGGCGCCGGGAAGACCAATGGAATTGCCCGCGCCGAATGCGCCGTGGCCTCCCGACAGCAGCGAGAATCCGTCCTGCCGCGCGCCGCCCGGCCGCTCGCACCACGCGCCACCGTGATCGCCTTCGTCCAGACGTCCGGCCAACCGGTCGCGCACGCGCGCCCAGCCCAGCGCGTAGTCGACGGGCGAGGCCGATGGCGTCGATGCCCCCTGATGCCGCCAGGACTGCCACGCCGCTTCCACCTCGCGCGGGCTGAGGTACGGACCCGGCTTGCCATGGTCACCGAAATGGCCGTCGCGATCATCCCGGCCGTCGTGGCCATGGCCATCATGGCCGTGGTCGTCGCCGTGGCTATCGTGATCCTCATGCTTGCCGCCGTGATACGCGGGCTGGGGCGGCAGCGGAGTGTCGGCCAGCCCATCGGTCGCCGTGGCATCGCTGCGCGGCGTCGCCAGCGTCGCCGACAGCGCTTCCGGCCGGATGCCGTCCAGCGCTCCGCTGCTCGCATACGTGGCTGCAAGACTGCCGCCGGCGACGTCGCTGGTCGCCGCGTCGAGCCTGAAGCGGGACGCCTCGCTCCCCGGCGTCCATGCGTCGATGCGCTTGTTGGCGGCGAGCACGGAGTCGAACTTCTGCACCAGCGCAGTGAAGTTGTAGCGCTCGAAAGCCGTGCCGCTGGTATCGGTAGCCACCTGGAGCGTGGCAATGGTCCGGCTGGCGCTGCTCCTGTACCAATCGACAAACTGCAAGGAATCACCCTTGCCGGTATCGACGATCAAGTCCTTGCCGCTCTTTTGCAGGCGGATGTCGGCGACGCGGATGCCGCCGCCGAGCGACAGGCTGTCGTTCTGCCCGTCGCCGCCCTGAATGCGATCCGCGCCGTCGCCACGATTGAAGGCGATCACGTCGGCACCGGTGCCCAGGCGCAGCGTATCGTCGCCGCGACCGCCGGCGATGAAGCCGGCGCCATCGCCATCCTCCAGTACGTCGTCACCCGAGCCGCCATCCAGCGCATCCATGCCCGTGCCGCCCAGCAGCGAATCGTCGCCCGTCCGGCCCAGCAGGATGTCGTCCCCCGCCTTGCCGTCGAGACGGTTGTCGCCGCGGTTGCCGACCAGCAGGTTGCCCAGGCCATTACCAGTGCCGGCATAGTCGCCGGCGCCGACGAAGGCCAGTGCCTCGACCTGGTCGGGCAGTGTGAAGCCGGTATCGGCCCAGACGGAATCGAAGCCGCCGTTGGCCTGTTCGACGATGCGATCCTTCTGGTCGGTCACCAGGAACAAGTCGTCGCCGCCCAGCCCGATCAGCGTATCGGCGCCGGCGCGGCCGTCGAATACGTCGTCATAGCCGGTGCCGGTCAGCGTATCCGCGTGCGGCGTACCGATGAAAAGTTGCCCCTCCGCCGTGAGCGACACCACGGTAAGCGTCATCGCACCGGCGGCCGTGGCGCCGCTGCCATCGGTGGCGGTAAAGGTGACGTTGAGAGCGCCGGCGTTGGCCGGTCCCGGCGTACCCGAAAGCGTGCCGGTCGCCGCGTCGAAGCCGAGCCAGTCCGGCAAGGGCGATCCATCGGCCAGACCCGCGCGGTAGCCGAGGACATCGCCCACGTCCGGGTCGGCGAAAGTGCCGACAGGGAGGCTCCACGAAAACAGAGTGCCCGCGTTGGTCTGCACATCCGACAGCGGCGCGGCCAGCAGCGGCGCGTCGTTGGTGTTGGTGACCGTCAGGTCAAATGACTGACCGGCCGCCGCACCCGCAATGTCGGTGGCCGTCAAGGTCACGGAAACCGTGCCGACATCCGCGTTGGCCGACGTACCGGAGAAGGTTCGCGTTGCCGCGTCGAACACCAGCCAGGCCGGTAGCGGGTTGCCTTCGGCGGTCGTGGCCGCGTAGCCGAGGCTGTCGCCGGCATCGGGATCACTGTAGGCGCCATCGGGCACGACGAAGGCAAACGCCGCGTCTTCCGTTGCGCTCGTCGCCGTGATGCCAGCGCCGACTATTGGCGCATCGTTGGTGTTGGCAACGTCCAGCGCGAAGACCTGGCTGGCAGGCGCGCCTTCTGCGTCGGTTGCTGTAACGGAAACCGACAGCGCGCCGACGTCTTGATTCAGCGGCGTTCCCGAGAAAGTCCGCGTTGCCGCATCGAAGATCAGCCACGCCGGCAAGGGATCGCCGTTGGCCAGTGTTGCGGTGTAGGCGAGGCTGTCGCCGACATCGACATCGCTGAATGCGCCATCCGGAACTATGAATGCGAACACCGAGTCCTCAGTCGCCAGGGCCGTCGCGATACCGGCACTGACTATTGGCGCGTCGTTGGTGTTGGCAACCGTCAACGAAAAACTTTGGCTGGCGGAGGCACCCGCCGCGTCGGTAGCCGTCAATGTCACGGCGAGCGCGCCCACATTCTCGTTGGCCGCAGTGCCGGCGAAGGTACGCGTCGCCGCGTCGAAGACCAGCCACGGCGGCAATGGGTCACCGTTGGTCAGAGACGCGGTCAACGTCAGGGTGTCCCCGACATCGATATCCTTGAACGCCGTCACCGGCACCGTGAAGGCAAAGCTACTATCTTCCGTGGCCACCAAGGGCGCGATCCTGGAGTCCACTTCGGGTGCATCGTTGGTGTTGGCGACATCCAGTGCGAAGGTCTGGCTGGCAGTTGCACCGGCCGCGTCGGTAGCTGCAACGGAAACCGACAGCAAGCCGACGTCTTCATTCGCCGGTGTGCCGGAGAATGTTCCCGTTGCCGCATCGAAGGAAAACCATGCCGGCAAGGAATTGCCGTCGGCCAGGCTTGCGCTCAAGGTCAGCACATCGCCGACATCCACATCACTGAACGCATCCGCCGGCACCACAAATCCGAATGCTGCATCTTCCGTCGCCGGCCCCGCCGTCATGCCAGCGCCGACTATCGGCGTGTCGTTAGTGTTGGCGACATCCAATGCGAACACCTGGCTGGCTGACGCGCCTGCTGCGTCGGTCGCGATAACGGAGACCGACAACGAGCCGACATCTTCGTTCAGCGGTGTACCGGAGAATGTCCGTGTCGCTGTGTCGAAGGATAGCCACGCCGGCAAGGGCGCGCCGTCGGCCAGGCTCGCGCTCAAGGTCAGTGCATCGCCGGCATCGACATCCCCGAACGCATCATTCGGCACCACAAACCCGAATGCCGAGTCTTCCATTGCTTGCGCCGCCGTAATGCCAGCGCCGACAATCGGCGTGTCGTTAGTGTTGGCGACATCCAATGCGAACACCTGGCTGGCAGACGCGTCTGCTGCGTCGGTAGCTGTAACGGAAACCGACTGCAAGCCGACGTCTTCATTCAATGGCGAACCGGAGAATGTTCGCGTCGCCGCGTCGAAGGATAGCCATTTCGGCAGCGCATCGCCGTTGACGAGCGTTGCAGACAGCGACAGCGTGTCGCTCGCGTCGACATCGCTGAATGCTTCCGCCGGAACGACGAACCGGAAAGCGCTGTCCTCTGTCGCCTGCGCCTCCGTGATGCCAGCGCCGACTGTTGGCGCGTCGTTAGTGTTGGCGACATCCAGTGCAAAGGTCTGGCTTGCTGATGCACCCGTCGTGTCGGTCGCGGTCAAGCTCACGGCCGCCGTGCCTACATCCTCGTTGACTGGCGTGCCGGAGAATGTCCGCGTTGCCGCATCGAAGGCCAGCCACGCCGGGAGCGGATCACCATTGGCGAGCGTCGCCTGGTAGCTCAGCGTGTCGCCGACATCCAAATCAACCAACGCATCATCGGGGACAGTGAATGCGAACACCGAGTCCTCCGTCGCCTGCGCCGCCGTGATGCCAGCGCCGACTGTCGGCGCGTCGTTGGTGTTGGCGACTGTCAGGTCAAAGGACTGGCTGGCAGAAGTACCAGCAGCATCGGTGGCGACAACCGCGACCGACAACGAACCGACGTCTTGATTCAGCGGCATGCCGGAGAATGTCCGCGTCGCTGCGTCGAACGTCAGCCATGCCGGCAATGGATTGCCGTCGGTCAGGCTCGCGCTCAAGGTCAACACATCGCCGACATCGACATCCCCGAATGCATCGTTCGGCACCACAAACCCGAATGCCGCATCTTCCGTCGCCTGCCCCGCCGTGATGCCAGCGCCGACTATTGGCGCGTCGTTGGTGTTGGCGACCGTCAAACTGAAGCCGCTTGACGCGCTCACCCCAAAAGAATCGGTCGCGGTGAGCTTCAGGCTCAGGTTCCCCACGTCGTCGTTGGCCGGCGTTCCGGTAAAGGTTTGCGTTGCGGCATCGAAGGCAAGCCACGATGGCAGCGGGCTGCCGTCGGCCAGACTTGCGTCGAGGGTCAGCGCATCACCCGCATCGGAATCTACAAAACTGTCCGCCGGCACCGCAAAGGCAAAGGTCTCACCCTGAGTGGCAAGCTGGTCGGCAACCGGCGTGGCCAGCGGGGCATGATTGACATTGCTGCCCACCTGGTCCAGCAGCGCCGCCTCGTCCCATGTGGTGCCGTCCGCAAAGGCGATCTGCTCCACCCGATAACTTGTATCGCCGGCAAGCCGCCAATTCTTCACCGTGATCGAATCCCCGGCCCCACCCACATTCACGATCAAATCGTTACCGCCTGCGACGAGCACGACATCCTCCGGCAATGCATCCTCCAAACTCAGCACATCCAGATTGCCCGGCGTGGCATCGTGGTCGGTGATCGTGTCCTGGCCGTCGCCCGACCAGAATCGATAGGTGTCGTTGCCGATGCCGCCGTAAATCACGTCGTCGCCGGGACCGCCGATGATTGCGGAACTCAGCGCAGGAGTTACATAGCCGCCCGAGAAACTGACTGTGGCAAGGTAGCCCCCCATCTCGGATACGTCGCTGCTGCTCGTCGAAGCCGTGAAAGGGTCTGCCGGCAATTCGCTGTCATAGCTGGCGATCGCCAGATAGTAGTCGCCGTCCGCCAAAATATCGTACTGAAAGGCGGGGTCGTCATAGTTCAATGAGCCGCCTTCACCGTCGGCATAGTCATTCTCGACCAGCAGGTTGCCGAACGCGTCATACAGGCCCATGCGTGATTCGAACTGACTGAAATTCGCTGCGGAAAGGACCGTTCCGGCGGAAAGATTGGCGAACCGGTAAAAGTCGTAATCGTCCCCGCCGGACGAGTTGGCAGCGCTGATCGTGCCCTGCAGCAAATACTCGCCCGATCCTCCGACCAGCGTCGCCGACGGAATCGTGCCGTCTTCTTCCACCGCGATAACGGTTGGCCCATCGAACACCGCACCCGCATGATCGCCGGCATGGATCACATCGTTGCCGGCGCCACCATCCAGGATATCCACGCCGCCCCCGCCAATCAGCATATCGTCGCCATCACCTCCGTATGCCTCGTCATTGCCGGCACCACCATCGATCGAATCCCTGCCGGCGCTACCGGAAAGATAGTCGTTGCCGCCCATGCCCAGCATCGCGACTTCTTCGTCCGCCCAGGCGTACAGGTCGTCGGCGGCGTCGCTGCCGATGATCGGCAGGCCGCGCAGTTCGGCAGTCCGCTCCTGCAAATCGGCGGAATCCCACACTGTGCCGTCGACGAATTCCACGAGTTCGATACGGGTATCGACTCCGTCGCCCCAGTTCCAAATCGTCAGGCTGTCGCCAGCGCCGCCGATGTCGAATACCAGATCGTTGTTACTACGTACCAAGCTAATGTCGCTGGCTGCAATTCCCGCACCGAAGCGGATCGTGTCTCGATTGCCTGCTGCAGAGTCAATGTCGTAAATCTTGTCCTGGCCGTCGCCAGGGTTGAATATGTAGACGTCGCTGCCTTCGCCGCCATACATGGCGTCATTCCCGGTTCGACCTTCCAAAGTGTTATTGCCGTCATCGCCGTACAAGTAGTCGTCACCGCTCGTGCCGAGAATGGGAACGGTTGAAACCTGAGCTTCCAGATCCATGACCGTACCATCGACAAACTCCAACCGTTCGACATGGTAGTAGTCGCCATAGCCCCAGTAACGAACCGTCAGTTGATCACTGCCGCCTTCGATGCCCAGCACCAGATCATTGCCATTGCGCGCGAAGCTGATGTCGCTTGCGACGAATCCCGCACCAATGCGAATCGTATCCAGATTGCCTGGCGTGGAATCACCGTCGTAAATCGTGTCCTGGCCATCACCTTGCTCGAACAGATAAACATCGTTGCCTTCTCGACCAAACAAGGTGTCGTTACCTCGCCCGCCCGCCAGGACGTTGTTGCCCGCGTCGCCTTGCAAGACGTCTGCGCCATCAGTCCCTGCCATGAGGATTCCCGAGGCCTGCGCCGCCAGATCCCAGTCCGTGCCATCGGCGAACTCTACGCGCTCGATGCGGTAGTACTCTCCGAACTTCCAGTTCTGTATTGTCAATCGACCATTGCCTCTGGCCACGTCGAGGACCAGGTCGCCACCGCTACGGGAAAGCACAATATCGCCAGCGGAAATCCCTGCGCCGAAGCGGATCGTGTCGAGGTTGCCAATGGCGGAGTCCCCATCCTGGACAATGTCCTGGCCATCGCCCACATTGAACACATAGATATCGTTGCCTTCGCCGGCGTACAGGAAGTCATTTCCAATACCACCCTCCAGCGTGTCATTGCCGGCATACCCCCACAAGTTATCGTTGCCGGCACCACCCACCAGGACGTTGCCTTCCGCATTGCCCCCCAAGGAGTCGTCGCCCTGCGTACCGCAGATAGGTATGGCTGCGACCCTCGCCTGCAAAGCCACCGAATCCCAACTCGTGCCATCGGCAAACTCAACGCGCTCGATGCGGTAGTCGCTTCCCTCTTTCCAGCCCGGTATGGTCAGTTGGTCACCCATGCCATCGATGCCAAGCACCAGGTCACTGCCGCTCCGATAAAAGCTGATGTCGCTCGCGGCAATTCCGGCGCCGAAGCGAAGCGTATCCACGCCCGCCACTTCACCGATCACATCCTGCCCGCCACCCGGACTGAAGAGGTAGACATCATCGCCACCACCACCGGCGAGTAGATCGCTGCCGGCGCCCCCGTCCAATGTGTCGCCGGCACTGCCGCCGCTCAGCGTATCGTTGCCGCCCAGCCCCAAGAGCGTCGCGCTTTCGCCTGACCAGCCCTGAAGATAATCGTCGCCCTCCGTCCCCATGATCGTAATGGCCAAGACCTGCGCCTGCAAGTCCGCCGCGTCCCAAGCCGTGCCATCCGCAAACTCCATGCGCTCGATTTGGAAGTCGGGCCCGTCGCCCCAGCCCTGAATCGTCAACTGGTCGCCGGTGCCGTTGGTGCTCAGCACCAGATCACTGCCGCTGAGCGCAAAAGTGATATCGCTCGCGACAATTCCGGCGCCAAAGCGGATCGTATCCACGCCCGCCACTTCACCGATCACATCCTGCCCGTCACCCGGATTGAAGAGGTAAACGTCATCGCCGCCCGCGCCAGCGAGCAGGTCGTCGCCCGCGCCGCCTTCCAGCCTGTCGCCGACACCGCTCCCGATCAGCGTATCGTTGCCGCCCAGCCCGCGCAGGTCGGTGTCCACCCCACCCAGGCTGTACAGCGTGTCGTCGCCCTCCGTCCCCACGATGGGCAACAGCGGCGCGCGACTTTGCAAGTAGGCCACGTCCCACACCGTGCCATTGGCAAACCCCACTTGCTCGACTTTGTGGGTGTCATCCACATTCCAGTTCGACAAGATCAAGCTATCCGCCGAACCCGCCAGATGCAGTTCCAGATCATCGCCGGCGCGCAGCACCTCGACATCCGCCGGATTTACCGACGCGGCGAAACTCACCACGTCGGTATTCGCCCCCGTGTCATGGTCGTAGATGCGATCAACGCCATCGCCATAGCCGAACAGGTAAGTGTCGTTGCCCGTGCCGCCGCTCAGCACATCATTCCCCGCCCCGCCGCTCAAGCTATCGTTACCCTCATGGGCATCGATCCGATCCGTGGCATTGGTGCCCGTGATCACATCATCCTGCGCCGTGCCCTCCAGGTCGAACCCCAGCCCGATCAGATCGCGATAAGTCAGCATCGTGCCATCGCCAAACCGGAAGTCCTGAATCTGGTTCGGCGCATAGACGTCGTTCGGATCAAAGTCGGCGATGTGCAGTTCATCGCCTTCGTCTCCCACCCGGATCAAGAGCGACCCCAGCCCGAGGCTCAGCATGGCCGGCGTGATGCCGGCGCCGAAGGCCACCGAGGACACTGGTGTGTCGTCACTCGCCTGCGAGAAGCCGGTGATCACCTGCGAGCCGCTGCCGGAAGTGAACTGGTAAGCGCCGCTCACCGGCCCGCCGGGAACGGCGCTGCCCGTGCCGTAATAGCGAAGTTCCTCGTAGTCAAAGTGTCGCCCGTCGGCAAACTCGAAAGTCGCACTGGAGTCCAGCCCGCCGTCCACCAAAATGCTGTCATCCTGGGTACCGTAGCCGATGACCAGGTCAGTGGCGATATACATTGCCCATCCGCCCAGAAAGTAGGAATCGTAGATCTCGTGAGCCCAGGTTGTCTCGGCAAAAGTCAGCGACTCCGGAGTGATCCCACTGCCAAAGATCAACGAGGTGTTGTGCTGCTGCGAGTTGAAATTCGAGTTATTGACGACCGAAATAATGTCATTACCGTCACCCACGTTGAACAGCAGGCTGGCAATTCCTATTGCATCGTTTTCTCTGATACGGATCTGATCATTGCCTTTCCCTGCGGCGTAAATGACATTTCCATCGTTGTTGGCCTCGATACGGTCGCTTCCTTCGGTACCAACGATCATTCCGGTGTTGCCTGTGTTCCACGATTGAAAGAGCCGCCCCTCAGCCACCGGTACCTCTATCGGAACAGAGAAATTCAGCCGATCGGCCATCTGCGCAAAGCTGTAGCGCGAACCATCGTCGAAACTGAACTGTTCTATGGTGCCCTGTTCGCCGTGCAGCACGGCGATCACGTCGCTGTCGCCGGCGCCGTAATAGACCTTCATCCTGGGGGCATCGTCACCCCAGTCTTCCCACGCCAGTCGGATGTCATCGACCGTAATGCCGGCGCCGAAGGCAAAGGTATCCATGCCGCCCAGATCGGCCAGCGTGTCCTGGCCGTCGCCTTGATTGAAACGGTAGGTGGTGGCGTTGCCGCCGCCCAGGATGACATCGTTGCCCGCGCCTCCGGCAAACGTCTTGGCCCAGGAATGCGTATCCACCAGACTCTCGCCCGCCGCCGTGCCGGTCACGGTATAGCCGTCCAGTTCCGTGGGGAACAAGGTCGCGAGGACGATGCGCGTGCCATCGGCAAAGCGCAGTTGGTCGGGGGTGGTGTCGCCTTCGATCAGCACGCTGTCTCCCACGCCGCCATAGGCGATGCGCACACCGGCCGCCGTCCGGCTGACCTCCACGCTGTCGGCATCGATGCCAGCACCGAAGACGATCTCGTCGCGGTAGTCGGCGCCAGTGATGATGTCCTGCCCTGCGCCCTGCTTCAGCACATAGGTGTCGGCGCCGCCGCCGCCGTTGAGCCTGTCGTTGCCGACGCCACCGTCCAGCCAGTCGTTGCCGTCGTTGCCCAGCAAGGTGTCGTTGCCGGCCAGGCCTTGCAGCGTGGTGTCCTGGTCGAACCAGGCGGTTTGAACATCATCGCCCGTCGTGCCGATGATCGTGGCCGGGAATTGCGCTTGCAGGTCGGCAGCGGTCCAGACTGTGCCGTCGTCGAATTCAAGGGTCTCGATACGCGCGCTTTGCTTGAGGCCCCAGTTCTTGAGCGTCAACTGGTCGGCGGCTTGTCCCGAGCCTGGCGACGGATTGATGGCCAGCACCATGTCCAGCCCGCTGCGCGTGAGGCGGATGTCGGCCGGGGCCACCCCGGCGCCGAGGCGCAGGGTGTTGCTGCCCTGCTCGTCGTCGAGGCTGTCCAGCCCGCTGCCGCGGTTGAAGAGGTAGCTGTCGTTGCCGGTGCCGCCTTGCAACAGGTCGTTGCCGCTGCCGCCGTCGAGAATGTCGCCGCCGGCGCCGCCTTGCAGCAGGTCGTCACCGCTGCCGCCGTCAAGTACGTCATCGCCGTCGCCGCCGATGAGGAGGTCGTTGCCGGCGAGGCCGCGCATGCGGTCGGTGGTGTTGGTGCCGAAGATCGTGTCGTTACCGGCGGTGCCGTCCAGATCGAAGCCCCGCGCCAGCAGTTGGTCGCTGGACAGCGTGGTGCCGTCGGCGAATTCGAAGCTGCCGATGCTGGCGCTGTTGAAGACGTCGTTGGGGTTGAAGCCGCCGATGTGGATTTCGTCGCGACCTTGTCCTGAGCCTGTCGAAGGGCCCAGGTCGAGCAGCAGCGAGCCGAGATGCAGGGTGATGTCGTTTTGCGAGATGCCTTCGCCAAAGCGGAAGATGTCGTTGTCGGCTTTGGTGTCGTAGACGGTGTCGTGGCCGTCGCCTTTGTTGAAAATGTAGATGTCGCGGCCGGCGCCGCCGTAGAGGGTGTCGTCTTCCTTGCCGCCAATTATCACATCGTCGCCACCGTTGCCAAAGATCGTGTCCTGGCCGTCGCCACCGTCGAGATAGTCGTTACCCTCGGTGTTGTCTGGGCTGTTGCCGCCGTCTCCCCGAATAACGTCCTTCCCCGCACCACCCAAGACAATGTCGTTGCCTTCTTCGCCGTAAAGTTGGTCATCACCACCTTCACCAAAGATGATGTCGTTGCCGATGCCGCCCCAGGCGTGATCGCTGCCGCCCCCGGCGTAGATCATGTCCGCGGCGCCGTCAGACGGAAACTGCGTGCCGGTCACCGGATCGAAGTGCCTGATGGTCGGCTGGTCAGTCACTGTCCAGTTCAGCGAGGTGGCCACCCAGTCGGCATCACCCTGAATGTCGTCATCGCCAGCACCGGCGATCAGCAGGTCTGCGCCACCACCACCGGTGAGCACGTCATTGCCGCTGCTGCCGAGCAGCGTGTCGGCGCCCGATCCGCCGGCCAGCCAGTCGCCTTGCTGGCCGCTGCCATTTTGCGCATTGCCCTGGGCGATGGCGGCGGCGGTGGTGATCTGGGCATCGGCATACAGCCGGTCGTCGCCAGTCCCGCCGGACAGGATGTCGCCATCGGCGCCGCCCGTCAGGACATCGTTGCCGGCGCCGGCATAGACCTTGTCGCGTCCGGTTCCGGCTTCGATGAAATCGCTGCCGCCTTGGGTGGCGTTGATGATGTCGTCGTCGGCGCCGCTCATGATGTGGTCGTTGGCGCCGGTGCCGACAAGGCTGTCGGCGCGCGCCGGGCCGCCACCTTCGGTGGGGTTGCGGTCAGTGGTGTCGATGAGGTAGTAGTCGACGTCCTGAACGTGGATTTGTCCGCCCTGGCCGTCATCGACGTCGCGCGGGTTGGATGTACCGATGACCTTCCAGGTGGCGGGTTCGCTGCCGGAGGCGATGGTGGCGCTATGGATCAGGGGATCGCCGTTGATGTCGTGGGTGGTTTGCGGGGTGGAGACGGTGGCCGCTCCGGTCATGGTGAGATTGAAGCTGCCGCCCGCAGCATAGTTCTGGATGACGAGGTTGCCGTCGATCAGCATCTGGCCGTTGTTCTCGACATAGAGGTGCTTGCCGTCGGCGCTGCGGTGGACGCGGTTGTCACCGAATTCGGCGCCGCCGGTCAGGACTTCGCCGTCGATTTGGAGGGAGTTTTGGTCGGCGGTGTCGAGGAGGATGTCGAGGCCGTCGCCGGTGGTGTAGACGTAGGTGTCGTTGCCGGCGCCGCCGAGGAGGAGGTCGGTGCCGCGACCGCCGGTGAGGGTATCCGTTCCGGCGTTGCCGATGAGGAGGTCGGTGCCTGTGCCGCCGGTGAGGGTGTCGCTGCCGGTGCCGCCGAGGAGGAAGGCGTTGCGGTTTAGGGTGTCGGTGGCGGTGAGGGCGGAAGTGCCGGCTTGGATGTACCAGTCGCGCAGGACTGGCAGGAGGGAGTTGATCAACACCTGTTCTTGAGGGCTGAAGGCCGCAGTGAGGTAGGTCTGGAAATACTTGTCGCCCTTGGCGGCATTCGTGGTGTCAACAACGTCGTTACGGTCGAAGTGCAAGCCACCGGTTATGTTTGCGACGTCGAAGAGCTGCTTGCTGTCGGTCGTGGTCTTCTCGTAGTACATCTGCATGGAGAAGGCGATCAACGCTTTGGCGATGTCGTTGTTCGTCAGCGTCAGGCCGCCATCCTGGGCGACCTTTTGCAGGTCGGTGGTGAAACGGTCGAGCATCTTGTCGCCACCGATGGGCACGCCTCCGATGTTGCCGGCTTGGTGGCGGACGAGGCGTTCGATGAAGTTCTCGAATTCGGTATTGCCAGTGCCCGTATCCTTCTTGTAGAGACTCCCGTCGAAGATCATGCGCAGCATGTCGGGTAGCTTGTACGTCACCAACTGGAAATCGACGTTCTGGAGGAAGGCGGCAAGCAGTGTTTGGGAATGCAGGTCGATGGCCGAGACATCCGTCCCGCCGTGCAAAAGAGGTACCTGATTACCGATACGGTCAACCAATCCCAATCCGAATAGTTCCACCGCCTTCAATGACAGGGCTTCGCCCGCGACGTTGGTACTGACGACGTTGGTCTGGCGCGACGCGAGATCGGTAAAGCCGCCGAGTTCCGGCACCCATTGTGTCAATTGGGCGTCCGTGTAATTCAGCGTCGTCTTGAGATACTCGATCAGGACATCGCGCATGCCAACATTTGCGCTCTGGTAGAACGGCGCTTGATCGAAGGTCACGGCCATCCGGTTGAAGAAAACTCCCATCAGTGAGGCAAGCCCACCACCAAGACTGTGGCCCGTGAAGCTGATAGTGGCACCAGGGTTGGTCTTACGTATTTCCAGATAATACGCAGCCGCATCTCGCAACTGATCGGAGCCAAACCCTGTTGCCAACCCGGCGTTGGCCAACCAATCCACACCCGTCGCCGTGCCGGCGAAGGAAATGACAATTTCGTTGCCGCGCTGGAAGGAGACGGCTTCGAAGCCGCCGCCTACTTGATACGTGCGATTCGGGACATGAAAGAATTCTGTCCACCCTTGCGGAACCGGGAAGCGATTGATATCAGCACGAGTATCGAAGTAGGCCCGTCCGGCCATGAGTGCGTATTCGGGGTTGCTAGCCATGGTTCTGCTCCTATTGATTTTGAGTGTGAGCCTACTTGTCGCTTCCGTTTGTCCCACTTGGTGGCGCAATGGGGAATGGCGCCTTAGGGCTTGTATACCGGGAAGAATTTAGATCGGGACAATCCACGGTCTGTGCCACCTTGATCGGCTGGCGTACAAACTCTCTTAAATAGCGAACATCCGGATTCTTGGCTTCCTCATTCAATCGTCTGACCTCCGTTGCTGGAAGCACGCCGGGGTGGTCCGTCAACTGCTTTTCGCGAATCAAGGTGCCGATCACGACGTTGGCTTCTTTTATCTGCGCCGGAAAATCCGCTAGGGCTACGCGCTGCCAAGCTTGCATTTCAAACTTGAAGACAACGTATGGCGGATTGGGTCTTTGCCACTTGTTATAGGCAACGCAGCCGGCAGGGGTGGTGACAACGTAAGACACGCCGCCAACCACATCGAGGGCCAACAAAATCAGGCTGGACTTCTCTGGTTCAGACCCTGATTCTGTTTCCCAGATGACTGCTTGATCCGTCCTGGGAAGGTTGAAAATGATCGTATGCCGGTCGATTGGAGTCTCCTGGCCTATTTCATGGCGTCCGCCTCGGGTTTGGGTACGATTTACGACGACTTTCGTTCCGTCATGCAATTGCACTTCTTCCTTCCAACTTGCCCCGCCAATACCGAATAGCCCCGCATCCGCAACCATGCTTACCCCCAAGGTCAAAATCGAAATCGCTATGCGCAATCCCTTGTTCACCATCGATAGGTGTTTGCCGCTCATGCTTGTCTCCTCCATTGCACATCGTTGGCCGCTCGCGAGCCCCGCTCGCCGTGTCGCCAGCGCCGACTCTTACTGCTCCCGACGCCGCCGTCCGCCGTGCCGTCGAGATCGAAGCCGCGGGCGAGCAGTTGGTCGCTGGACAGCGTGCTGCCATCGGCGAATTCGAAGCTGCCGATGCTGGCGCTGTTGAAGACGTCGTTGCGGTCGAAGCCGCCGATGTGGATTTCGTCGCCGTTGCCGAGGTCGAGCAGCAGCGAGCCGAGATGCAGGGTGATGTCGTTTTGCGAGATGCCTTCGCCGAAACGGAAGATGTCGTTGTCGGCTTTGGTGTCGTAGACGGTGTCGTGGCCGTCGCCGCGATTGAAGAGGTAGGTATCGCGCCCGGCGCCGCCGTACAAGGTGTCATCGCCGGCGCCACCGATGATCACGTCGTTGCCGTCGTTGCCGGAGAGGAAGTCGATGCCTTCACCGCCATTGAGGATGTCATCGCCACCGCCACCATAGAGTGTGTCCTGGCCTTCGCCGCCGTCGAGCCAGTCGGCGCCCTGCTGGGCTTCCGGGGTGTTCGCACTGTCGCCATTGAGCACGTCGTTGCCGCTGCCGCCAAGGACGATGTCGTTGCCGCCCTCGCCGAAGAGCACGTCGTTGTCGGCGCCGCCGTCCGCCAGGTCATCGCCACCGCCGGCGAACAGCCAGTCGTCGCCCCGACCGCCGTAGAGTGCATCCTGGCCGGCGAGGGGAACCCCGCCCATGCTGGCGAAGGTGGAGCCCTGGTTGACGTGATAGTGGTAGGTGGTGACGTCGTTTCCCGGGAGCACTTCGCCGCTGAAGTCCCAGTCGGAGGCTGCGTAGTACAGGGAATCGTCGCCCAGCAGCAGATCGTTGCCGGCGCCGCCGATCAGGAGGTCGTTGTTCGCGCCACCGGTGAGGAGGTCTTTTGCGGCAGTGCCGACGAGGATGTCGTTGCCGGACTGGCCATCGACCCAGTCGCCGCGTGCATTCTGGCTGGTGTCGGTGTCGCCGTTGGCGAGTGCGCTGGCGATGGTGCCGGTCGCCGTGTCGCCCCAGGCGGTGTCGTTGCCTTCTTCGCCGATGACGATGTCGCTGCCGGTGCCGCCTTCGAGGAGGTCGTGGCCGGCCTTGCCGCGTAGGTAGTCGTTACCGGCGAGGCCGCGCAGGGTGTCGGCGTTGGCGGTGCCGTTGAGGGTGTCTTCCCGGCCGGGGGCGGGTTGGGCGGGGTCGACGATGACGTTGCCCAGTGTGTCGAGCAGCATGTCGATTTCGGGGGTGGCGGGTTTGTGGTCGACGGGTTTGAGGTCGCCGCGGATGACGGTGCCGCCGGCGGCAACTTCGGTGCGGTAAATGCCGTAGTCGCCTTCGGTGAATGACGCGCCAAGATCAAGGCTGCCGCCGCCGTCGATGCTGAGTTTCCAGCTCATTGTCGTATCCTGGCCCTGGGTCAGGGTGACTTTGGTGTCGGGGGTGGTCCACGTGGTGGGAGTTTGCTGGATCAGCAGCTTTATGCCGCTGCCGTTGATGAGGATGCGGCCCTTTTTGTCGGCGTCGATGAGGGTGTCGTCGCCGTCGCCCGTCGTCCAGAGGTAGGCGTCGAGGCCTTGGCCGCCGAGAAGAGTGTCGTTGCCGGTGCCACCGACTAGAGTATCGGCTCCGACGTTACCGATGAGGAGGTCGGCGCCGCTGCCGCCGGTGAGCGCGTCCACGCTGCTGCCGCCGAGGAGGAAGGCGTTGCGGTTGAGGGCGTCGGTGGCGATCATGCCTGTGGTGCCTGCCTGAACGTACCAGTCGCGCAAGACCGGAAGTATGGAGTTGATGAGTGTGCGTTCGGCGGGGGTGAACAAACCCGTACTGTCGAGGTAGTTCTGGAAGTATTGGATATAGCCCTTGGCGCTGGCGATGGAGTTGCCCACACCCACCACGGCCGCCGTGTCGAAACGAATGCCGCCGCCGACATCGTTGAAGAGTGCTTGGCCAAGCCCGACGCTTTCTGAGTTTTCGTCGTAGTACTTTTGCATGGCGAAGGCAGTGAGCGCCTTGCAGACGTTGTTCCAGTTGGAAAAGGTCTGCCACGTGCCAATACTCTCGTTGATGGTCATGCCGCCGGGTTGGGCGAGTTTGTTCATATCCGCTGCAAAGCGTTCAAGCATTCCATCCGGTGGTATCGCACCCGACACGCCAATCTGATGGCGTAGAAGCTTGCGAAGCAAATCGTCTTTGTTGGGATCTCGTGAATCGGTAGCGAACAGATTGGAGTCCAGCAGCTCCGTTACCAAATCCGGCAGGCGTTGCGCGGCAAGGAGGAATGAAGACGATCTCCACAAAGCTGTCATTAGCGCCATCGAATGTCTATCAACCATTCCTGCCGTTGAATTACCCATCGCAATTGGATTGTCGCTTCCAACCAGGGTATTCGCCGAGAATCGAATCGTGTTTAGCACCTCACCTTCAACGTAGTACTGCGTCACATTCGACTCTCTGGACAGCGCGAGCAATCCCCCTGATGCGATATAAATAGCCAAGGAACTGTCCCAATAGCCAGAGGTGGCCATTGCTGCCGCAAAGGAGGGAAGTAACGCAGGATTCATGGCCGCTGGCTGAAAAGGAGCCTCATCAAACACTGTTGCTTGTTTGTCGAATAGCACCGCCATGAGCGAGGCCAAACCGCCACCGAGAGAATGCCCTGTGAATGTGATGTTGGGGGAAGGGAATGCCGCCCTGAACGCAAAGTAATACGCCATCGCGTCATAGATTTGGGGCGCGGGGATGCCCATTCCTGCTGTCCAGTTCAGGGGGTCTGCGATCCCATCGTTGGTGCCCGTGTACGCGATGACCATCTCATTCGTCAAGTCGTTTTTGTATACGCCCGCCGAGAAACCCGTCCATCTGTCGGGATCCCAGTCAATTCGAGTCCAGCCAGTCGGGGGGGCGATATAGTTTCGAAGGGAGGCTGCATAGACACCTGTTGCAATCTGCATGTATTCAAATGGGGTAGGCATGCTCATTCTCCAAATCAGTTGATCGCTGTGGTTCGAATCGCTTTGACTAACCGCACACTTTGCGTGTTGGCCCGATTTGCTTTAGTGCTTGTCGGTAGCCACTTCCCGAATTCCTCTTGCGCTTTTCTTCCAGATTGACGACCGTCGGCATATCTTTGCTATTTCCGAAAAACAGGTTCGTCGGGCGCTTCTCAAATTGTTCTGAGAGCGACTCCTCAGTCCATGCGCCGTTCCGATAAACATACTTGGAATAGATTTCGCAACCCGGCGAAATGGCGAACAACGAAAATACTGTGGGTTGCCCAGATTCAACGTCGAAAACCAAAGGTATCTCGGGCCATGTTTGGGAATCCATTTTTGTCGTTCGCCATTCGATCATTTGTCCAGAACCCTCCGGTTGAGTGAATCGAATGCGATATTCCTTTGGTTTGGTGCCGCTTCGATTGGATGCCCATTCGTCGCCACCTCGTTCATGAACTGCTTCCCGATCAACGACAATGATTCGCCCGTCGCTCAATTGCACTTCCTCTTTCCATTTTTGACTACCAGTCCCGCATGCACTCATGCTTGCCCCCATCATCAACAGCAATCCAAGTTTCGCAATTTGTTTCAACCATCGATGGATTGCATTCATGCTTCACTCCTCCAGATCGCATCGTTTGCCGCTCGCGATCCCCACTCGCCGTGTCGCCAGCGCCGACTCTTGCGTCCTTGCGTATCCACCAGACTCTCGCTCCCCGCCGTGCCGGTCACGGTATAGCCGTCCAGTTCGGTGGGGAACAGGGTCGCGAGGGCGATGCGCGTGCCGTCGGCAAAGCGCAGTTGGTCGGGGGTGGTGTCACCCTCGATCAGCACGCTGTCCCCCGGTCCTGAGCCGGTCGAAGGGCCATAGGCAATGCGCACACCGGCCGCCAACCGGCTGACCGCCACGCTGTCCGCATCAATGCCGGCACCGAAGACGATCTCGTCGCGGTAGTCGGCGCCGGTGATGATGTCCTGTCCTGCACCGAGCTTCAGCACATAGGTGTCGGCGCCGCCGCCGCCGTTGAGCCTGTCGTTGCCGCTGCCGCCGTCCAGCCAGTCGTTGCCGTCGTTGCCCCGCAGGGTGTCGTTGCCGGCCAGGCCTTGCAGTGTGGTGTCCTGGTCGAACCAGGCGGTTTGAACATCATTGCCCGTCGTGCCGATGATCGTGGCCGGGAATTGCGCTTGCAGGTCGGCGGCGGTCCAGACTGTGCCGTCGTCGAATTCAAGGGTCTCGATGCGCGCGCTTTGCTTGATGCCCCAGTTCTTCAGCGCGATCTGATCGTCGCTGCCAGCGATGCCCAGCACCAGGTCCATGCCGCTGCGGGCAACGCTGAGGTCGGCCGGGACAATGCCGACGCTCAGGCGCAGGGTGTTGATGCCCTGCTCGTCGTCGAGACTGTCCAGCCCGCCACCGCGGTTGAACAGGTAGACGTCGTCGCCAGCGCCGCCTTGCAACAGGTCGTTGCCGCTGCCGCCGTCGAGAATGTCGTTGCCGGCGCCGCTTTGCAGCAGATCGTCACCGCTGCCGCCATCGAGTATGTCATCGCCGTCGCCGCCGATGAGGAGGTCGTTGCCAGCGAGGCCACGCATGCGGTCGGTGGTGTTGGTGCCGAAGATCGTGTCGTTACCGGCGGTGCCGTCCAGATCGAAACCGCGGGCCAGCAGTTGGTCGCTGGACAGGGTGGTGCCGTCGGCGAATTCGAAGCTGCCGATGCTGACGCTGTTGAAGACGTCGTTGGGGTTGAAGCCGCCGATGTGGATTTCGTCGCGACCTTGTCCTGAGCCTGTCGAGGGGCCGAGGTCGAGCAGCAGCGAGCCGAGATGCAGGGTGATGTCGTTTTGCGAGATGCCTTCGCCGAAACGGAAGATGTCGTTGTCGGCTTTGGTGTCGTA
>JAUSCN010000021.1 GCA_030651285.1 bacterium | reverse complement strand
TATTATATCAACCCCTAAAATCGATTTCGAGATCCAAAAAAGGGTCGGCTGACGTCCCTGTTTCTTACCCATAGCCTGTCTTAAAATCCGGCGCCCCCTACGCCTCTCCTACTATTCCACACTTCAAAAAATTCCCAATTTACCCTATTTCGGCACGGGGCTGATACCCCCCCATTTTGGCTCCCTACTATTTGCCCGCCGATTTTGGCCTAAAAAAGGCCTATTTTCTCCTATTTATTTTCGTGCGGGCTGTAGTACGACCTTTTTAGGGGGGGGGTGCAGAAACGTCAAAAAATGGGCACTTAGGGAAAATCGCTGGGGGACCTTCGAGAGGGGGTGGGTAAGCGGGCAAATAGTAGGGAGGTTTTCGCGACAGCCCCCAAAAAGGGTCGTTTTTTGACCCTTTTTTCCCCTTTTTTCACGAAAAAACACGAAAAACACCCCTTTTTTGGTCAAAAAAAACACGATTTTACATATCTAATCGGCCTCAAACGCGTTTTTTGCACAGTATTTCCCTATCAAACGTAGGACTTTTTCGGTTTTTCGTTCCAGTGTAATTGATATGGGGAGACGGGCGATTAGTAGGAAGGTTTTTTCAAAATCGGGGTCCAAAAACCCCCTTTTTTGGGTCAAAAAGGGCCCAAAAAGGGCCCAAAAAGTCCTTTTTTACGGTTTTTTGAGGGCTAGGCGGGCAAATAGTAGGGAAACCCCCCGGGCAGAAATGAGGGGGGGAACATGTGTGGATCTAAGGAGAATGCCCAAAAACCCCTGTCCCCCCCAGGGTTTTGGGGGGTCCGGGGGGGTCCGGCCCGGGGGGGGGGGTCCAGGGGGGGGTCCGGGGGGGGTCCGGGGGGTGGTCCGGGGGGGGTTTTCCCTAGGTCCCCACAGCTAAGCCATTGGGAGCTATAGGAGCCCTTTTTGGGGGTCCGGAGGGTCTCATCTAGAGGGTCCAGTCTACAAGTAGTCTTATTCAGGAGTGGTAAGGGTCCAAACAGTCTACAAGTAGTCTTATTCATGAGTGGTTTAATTAAATAAAAATAAAAGTTTCATAGCCGTATTCGTGGATGCTTAAGACCCCTGTATAAGACTACTTGTAGACTGGACCCTCTAGATGAG
>JAUSCN010000019.1 GCA_030651285.1 bacterium | reverse complement strand
AATTATTTTTTAAAACTATTTAGTTCCCTAAAGTCTGCTTCTTCTTACGCCAAGATTCAAGTACGAAGAGTGCAACAGTGTGCGCCGAGTGAACTGCAAGGCGTGCGTGACGTGGCTCAATTTTGTAGCTTGTCTTTCCAGCACCATGTGCGGAGCTTGCATGAGTACGTAGAGCGCCGATGCCCTCGGTAATGGAGATCAGCCCTGACAGAATTTGCTGAAGGTCTTGATCTTCAACGGTACTTGGATCAAAGCCAAGGTGCTTGCGCACAATCGACCACACCGGCTTCAAGTCCTGTTTTGCGGGCGCTTCGAGCCTTTCCTCCGCGATGTAGACTTTGCACACCGATTCCAGAATGTTGCTCGCAGCGGAAACCGCCTCTCGCGGATTGGACTCGACGTTTGATAGAGCGCGGTTGAACTCAGCGTCGATAGATACGAGATCCCGGTCCTTGATGAACTCCTCAAGAGTTCGGGAAACCGCGCCAAGCGAGCCAACGACTTTGCCGCCCTTAATGTACTGAAGTTCGCACTGCGCTAACACTTTCACTATGCGTTCGCGATCCTTGAGCCGATCTTGATCCCAAGAATCATCTGGATCAAGCGGCATCTCCATATAGTTTTCGATGAGTCGCCCAAGTATATCAAGTGGCTTTACGTTTTCATCTTTGTTTGTGATTCGAAGCCATGCCTGTGCTTTCGCTGGCTTGCTTCCTGGCGGCGGATCCCCTGGCGCGCCAGCATATGTGAAAAGACTGTCCAGTGTTGCACGCGTCTCGCGATTGGCGGCTATTTCAGCGCAAACTGACAAGACAGCAGCAGGAATAAGACGACGAGTCATCAACGAGTTCTTCTAACATAAGGTTGCTGGCAAAAACGTCAGATAAACTGGGTGTTCATACCGCACAATCTTAAACATGGTTTCATGTCCATTTTATTTTAGGTAATGCGAATGTTGTAGCATAGCAATTACCCCTCTGAATTTTACCCACGCCTACCCGCTCGAAAATACGCGGTGTTTTCATAATAATCTTCACGCTCATTTTCCGCAC
>JAUSCN010000015.1 GCA_030651285.1 bacterium | reverse complement strand
GGCGACCGACAGCAGCACGCAGACCATCACGGTGACCATCAACGGTGCCGAAGACGCGCCGGTGATCGGAGGCGTGGTAATCGGCACGGTGGCCGAGGACGGTACGCAGACGGCCAGCGGTACGCTGACGATTGCGGACGCCGATACTGGCCAGGCATTCTTCGTTGCGCAGGCCAACGCTTCGGGCACGTACGGCGGGTTCAACGTGGATTCCGGTGGAAGTTGGAGCTATACCCTCGACAACACCCTACCCGCCGTTCAGGCTCTGACCTTGGCGCAAGCGGTGCTCGATGTGTTTACTGTCATCAGCGCCGACGGCGCCACCTGTACCGTGACCATCACCGTGAACGGGGTTGACGAACCGGTTGTCACTCTTCCCGGTGCCGCCGGCGATACCGGCGACACCGGCGCGGCCCAGGCTGCAGCGCTCGCCACATCCGGTACGACGCAGGGAGGTGCAACGGGAAGCGACGGAACTGCTGCTGGCAATGCCGGCAGCGGCGGCACGTCGGGCGAGGTAATCAACACCGACAGCAATGCCGGCACCGGCACCGGCGACGCTGCAGGGTCATCCCTGTCAGGCGGAGATGGCGACGGATCGAGTGGCGCTGCCTGGGGCGGCGGCAGCTCGAGCGGCGGCACCTCGGCACTCAGCGATTTCACACCGTCGGGTTCCGGCGGAACGCTGACGCTGACGGGTACACCATCGTCCGCAACGCTGTTACAGCCTCCCGTACCTGTCGTGCTAACGCAGGGGAACCTGGTGTTCTTCAGGCCGCCCACGATTTTCTTCTCGAATCCCGGGGCATGGGCGAATCCGGCGATTACGCTGAGTGAAACGCCATTGGCACAACCTGGTTTGCTTCGGCAAGTCGTGCGCGACACGCCGCCGGCGGTATTGCCGCCGCCTGCCACGGAGACTCAGGCACCGGAGACCGCCGTGCCAACGACGGGAGGCAATTTGCCCGGCACGCCACCCGGCGAACCGGCTCCGGTTATCCCGCAAGCGCCATCCGACCAGCAGCCTCCAGTCGGTGATTTGGCACCCTCGGGTTCGCAGCCCGCTGCGCCGGGATCGCCTGGCCTGCTGCCGGCCGACGGGTCGATCATCGAGGAGACGATTCCTGTGCCTCCGCCAGAGCCAGGCGCGTTTGATCCGGCGATCGGCAGCATGGCGATCGCTGCCATGGTGGCCGGCCAGCGCCCCCGCATCGTTTGGGATGCCCCGGAAAAGGCCGCAGCGGTAAGAGCCCGGCGGGCAATCACCGTGGGGCCGCGCCATTCGCGTGCCGCGTAGTACCCCTTACCGTTTCGATTCATCAACAAGGAGTGCAGCAAATGGCCAACATTCAAGAAGAAGGCAGTAGCGCGGAAGCCCCAACGGGGCCCAAGATCGTCTGGGACGACAGCAAGATGCAGACAACCTACGCCAACGTCTGCAACGTCCTGGGTACGCGTGAGGAAATCATGCTGTTGTTCGGCGCCAACCAGGCGTGGCAATCCGATCAGAAGGAGGTGAAAGTCGTGCTGTCCAACCGCGTCGTGCTGAATCCCTATGCCGCCAAGCGCCTGATGACCATGCTTGAAATCGGGTTGCGCGAGTACGAAACCCGTTACGGCGAATTGAAGCTCTGACGGGACGCAGGAGCTTTTCGATCCGACCCATGAACCAGCCCGCCGAATTAGCCGATCCGTGGTTTGAACTCGGTCGCGTGGACGACGCCAGTCTCCACGCCACTTGGCTCGCCTGTCTCGTAGCGGGACTGGGTGGCGAAGTCCAGGAGGCTGCATTGGTGCTGGCCGACAGGGATTCCGGCGACTTTCTCCCGGCGGCGACATGGCCGGGCGGGGCCGTCAGCAAGGATCTGGCGCAGCTGTGCGAGCAGGCGCTGGAAATGCGGTTGCCGCTCGCGGCCCAGCGCGGGCGAGGCCTGATGGCGCATCCGATCCTGCGTGACGGCACTGTCGGTGCCGTGGTGGCGGTTGCCTTTGCCGGTGCGGTGCCGCGTACGGCGGCGCATTGGCTGCGCTGGGGCCAAGGCTGGCTGGAACGCAGGTGGCAGGACGAGGCGGCCGGGGACGATGCCGAACTGCGCGAACGTCTGTTGCTGGGGCTGGATCTGACCATGACCGCGCTCGAAGCGACGCGCGCCGAAGGCGCGGCTCATGCGCTCGTCGCCGAAGCCGCCACACGACTCGGCTGCGATCGAGTTTCCGTCGGCTTTGCCGAGGGTCCGCGGGTTCGCTTTGCCGCGCTGTCGCATTCGGCGGACGTGACGCGCCGCATTGATCTCGTCCATGCCATCGAGGCGGCGATGGATGAGGCACTCGATCAGGCGACGCCGATACATGTCGGCTTGTATCCGACGCCGGAGCACGGCGTTGCCGGTCCCTATGGCAACGAACGGCTTAGCTGGATCGATATTCGTGAACATAACCGGTTGATGCGCGATTTCGGCGCCGCGTTCGTGCTCTCCGTGCCGTTCGCGGCCGGCGAGAACGAAACGCGCAAGAGCGGTGTTTTTGTTTTCGAGTGGCCGGAATCCGATGTGGACGACGCGCGGCTCCGCCAGGCGGAAGCGCTGGCTCCGATTCTCGGCGGCGTGTTGCTCGGCCGGCGACGTTCCGAGCGTGTCTGGCGAGATCGCTTGTGGGAAGGGACACGGGAGGAGTTGCAGCGGATAGTCGGCCCCTTCGAGGGACGGCGCAAGTTGCTGGCGATGCTGGGCATCGCGGTCGCGCTGTTCCTTGCCTTCGTTCATGGTGATTACCGCTTGTCATCGAAGGCCACGCTCGAGGGCGGCGTGCGCCGTGTGATTGTTGCGCCCTACGACGGCTTCGTCGCCGCGGCGAACGTGCGTGCGGGGCATGTGGTCAAAGCCGGCGAGGAAATGGCTTTGCTCGACGACCGCGACATGCGTCTTGAAGCCTCGCGCTGGGCGAGCCAGCAGGCGCAATTCCAGAAACAGAGCGACGATGCTCAGGCGCAGCACAATCTTGCCCAGATCCAGATCGCGCTGGCCCAGGCCAAGCAGGCAGCAGCGCAACGCGAGCTGTCCGAAGCCATGCTCGATCGTTCGCGCGTCGTCGCGCCTTTCGACGGTGTAATCGTCAGCGGTGACCTGTCGCAGCATCTCGGTGGTGCGGTAAAGAAAGGCCAGACCTTGTTCGAGATCGCGCCGCTCGATGCTTATCGCGTCGTCCTGCAGGTCGAAGAATCCGATATCGCCCATGTTGCCGTCGGCCAGGAGGGCGAACTGATGGTGGCCGCGCTGCCGGGGGCGACGTTCCCCTTCCGCGTCTCGCTCGTGACTCCGGTGGCGACAACTGCCGAGGGGCGCAACCATTTCCGCGTCGAGGCCACGCTGGCCTCGCCTACCGAACGTCTGCGACCGGGGATGGAAGGTATTGGCAAGATTGGGGTCGGCCGCGAACTGCTGTCGTGGATATGGACCCACCACTTCTTCGACTGGCTGCGCCTGCAAGCCTGGTCGTGGCTGGGGATCTAGACGCGATGAGTTCCGCCCTCTTTTCCAATTCCTGGTACCGCGTGGCGATGCTCAGGCCGCGCCTGCGCAGTCAGGCTCGCGTGCTGCGTCACGTATATCGCGGCGAGCGCTGGCATGTGCTGCAGGATCGCGCCAGCGGCCGTTTCCTGCGCCTCAATGCCGCGGCTTATGGCGTGGTGGCGATGTTCGACGGGCGTCGCAGCCTCGCCGATATCTGGAAATTTCTCTGCGAACGCGATGGCGACAACGCACCCACCCAGGACGAAGTCGTGCAGTTGCTGACGCAGTTGCACCAGTCCAACGTGTTGCTGACCGACCGTCCGCCTGATCTCGAAGAACTCGGTGAGCGCCGGCGCCGCGTTTATTGGCAGAAGCTGAAGCAATATCTGGCCAACCCGATGTCGCTGAAGATTCCGCTCTATGACCCTGATAAATTGCTGGCGCGTCTCGTCGGTTCGCTGCCGAGGTCGCTACTGGTAGCGCTGCCCTGGCTGTGGGTGTTGCTGGTGGGTTCGGGCGTGGCGCAAGTCGTGCTGAACTGGGAGGAACTAACGGCGGACATGGCCGCACGGGCCTTCACCCCGGAGAACATGCTTTTGCTGTTGTGTGTATTCCCGGTACTGAAGGCCATCCACGAACTCGGTCACGGCCTGGCAATCAAGGCGCAGGGGGGCGCTTGCCACGAAACCGGGTTGATGTTCCTGGTCATGGCGCCGGTGCCTTACATCGACGCCTCGACCGCCACCGCCTTCGCCGACAAGCGGCAGCGCATGCTGGTGGGAGCGGCCGGCATGATGGCCGAGACGGCGGTTGCCGCCATTGCCGTCTGGTTCTGGATCTCGATGACGCCGGGCGTCGGTCGCGCGCTGCTGCACGAAGTGATTCTGCTCGCGGGTGTGACCACGCTCGTGTTCAACCTCAATCCGCTGATCCGTTTTGATGGCTACTATATTCTTGCCGACTGGCTGGAGATTCCCAACCTCGGGCAGAAGGCCAATCAGTACTTGGGATATCTCGTCAATCACAATGTCTTCGGCATTGAAGAAGGCTCGCCGCCGCCACTGACGCCAGGCGAGGTGCCCTGGCTGCTGGGATATGCCGTCGCTTCCTTCTTCTATCGCATGTTTATTGCAGTCGCCATCGTCCTGCTGGTGGGCACCAATTACTTCTTTTTCGGCATCCTGCTGGCGCTTTGGGCGGCTTGGGGCATGCTGCTGCAACCGTTGTGGCGCCATGCCCGCTACCTCGTCACGGATGCCGCGCTCGAAGGCCGTCGCCAGCGCGCCATCGTGATTGTCAGTGGCGCAGTTGTCGCCGTACTGCTGTTCGTTGGCATCGTGCCGGCGCCAGCCTGGACCATGACCGAGGGGGTCATCTGGATGCCGGAGACGTCGCGTGTGCGTACACCCGTGGCCTGCTTTGGCGCAGCGGTACGTGTGCCGCCGGGTACGCGAGTGCGCGCTGGCGATGAACTGCTGACTTGTTCCGACCCCGAACTCGATGCCCAGCATGCGCAGCTTGTCGAGCGCAAGCGCGAAATCGAGTCGCGCGTGGCGCTGGCGACGACCGCCGACCGGGTGCAGACCCAGATCGCGCATTCCGAACTGGCGCATGTCAGCGAGCGGCTTGCCGACATCAACGTCCGGCGCGAAGCGATGACCATGAAGAGTCCTCACGATGGAGAATTCACCATGGTCTCGCCCGGCGACTATCCTGGCCGCTACTTGGCGCGCGGTGACGTCGCAGCTTACGTGCTCGATCCGGCGCGCTATACGCTGCTGGCGGTGGTGCCGCAGGCGGACGTCGATCTGGTGCGGCGGCATACGCGCGAAGTGGAACTGCGTTCGGTCGACCGCATCTGGAATTTGCTGCCGGCGCACATCGTGCGCGAAGTGCCGGCCGCTACCAGCGAGTTGCCCAGCATGGCGTTATCACTTGTCGGCGGCGGCACGATCGGTCTCGACCCGGCGACATCGTCCGGCGCGGAACCCAAGGCACTGGCGCCGCTGTTCCAATTCGAACTGGCCTTTGCCGGCGGTGCGGCACCCAAAGCCCTCGGCAATCGCGTCCATGTGCGCTTCGTGCATTACGACGAACCGCTCGCTTCCCAATGGTATCGCAGCGTCCGCCAGCTCTTCCTGAAACGGTTTGCAGTATGAGTTCGAGCCCGGCACAAGCCCTGATTGGCGACCTCTATCCGCAGCGCCGCGGCTGGGGTGAAGTGCCCTGGCTCGACCGCGCCGCCGAGCGCGTGCGCGCGGCGCTGGTGGCGTGGCTGCAGGCGACTCCCGCCCGTATGGAGAGATTTCTGGCACAGGTCGAGGCGGCCAGTGTCGTCATCGATGCGACCCCGGCCGCGGACTTGACTGGCCTGCTGACCGAACTGCGCCGCGGCCTGCGCTGTCGGGGCTTCGAAGACGCATTGGCCGCGCGTTGCTTTGCGCTGGTGCGCCGATTTGCCGGCGAGCTCCTCGGCATGCGCCATTTTCCTGCCCAGATCCGGGGCGGTTATGTCCTGCTGCACGGCTATGTCGCGGAAATGGCTACCGGTGAGGGCAAGACGCTCGCCGCGACGCTGCCGGCGGCCACGGCCGCATTGGCGGGCCTGGCGGTGCATGTGGTGACGGTGAACGATTATCTGGCGCGGCGCGATGCCGAGCAGATGCGTCCGCTGTACGCGGCCCTCGGGCTTACAACTGGTTTGGTACTCGAAGGGATGAAGCCGGAAGAGAAGGTGCGCGAATACCGCGCCGACATCGTCTATTGCACCAACAAGACCCTCGTTTTCGATTACCTGCGCGATCGCATTGAGCTGGGCAGCCGCATGCAACTGCTGACGATGGCGCTCGACAGGTTTACCGGACGGACGCGCAACGGCGTCATGCTGCGAGGCCTGCAGTTTGCCATCGTCGACGAGGCCGACAGCGTCTTCATCGACGAGGCACGTACGCCGCTCATCATCTCTGCCGAGCGTCGCGATGCCGATGCCGAGGGCTTCTACGCCGAGGCCATCCGGCTCGCGCGGCAGCTTGAAACCGATGTCGATTTCGAGATGGGCAGCAACGGTCGCGTGCCCTACCTCACCGCCGCCGGCCGGCGGCGCTTGACCGACATGACGAGTGAACTCTCCGGCCTCTGGCGGGGCGAACTGCGCGCACAGGAAGCCGTGCGCCAGGCGCTAT
This sequence comes from bacterium, assembly GCA_030651285.1. Classification (GTDB taxonomy): domain Bacteria; phylum Patescibacteriota; class Minisyncoccia; order Phycocordibacterales; family Phycocordibacteraceae; genus C7867-001. The sequence goes on along the minus strand of JAUSCN010000015.1, from coordinate 9,831 downwards.
CGGCCCTCCACGGTTTTCGTCGCGACGTTCATTACATCGTGCGCGAACACGAGGGCGTCGACAAGGTGATGATCGTCGACGAGAACACCGGCCGCGTCATGCCCGATCGCTCGTGGGAACGCGGCCTGCAGCAGTTGATCGAACTCAAGGAAGGCGTGCCGGCGAGTCCCGAAAAGGAAGTCATGGCGCGGATCAGCTACCAGCTGTTTTTCCGCCGTTACTTGCGGCTTTCGGGCATGACCGGCACCTGCCGCGAGGTGGCGGGTGAACTCGCGGACGTGTATGGCCTCGGCGTGGTGCGCATCCTGCCGCAGCGGCCGTTGTGCCGGCGCCTGCTGCCCACGCGCATCTTCGCCCATGCCGAGGAGCGCTGGCAGGCCGTCATCGGCGCCATTGCCGAGCGCCGAGCCGCCGGGCAGGCAGTGCTGGTGGGTACGCGCTCGATTGCCGCCTCCGAGGCGCTGTCGGTGCGGCTGGAGACTGCCGGCATCGCCCACCGAGTCCTCAACGCCAAGCAGGATCAGGCCGAAGCCGAGGTCGTCGAACAGGCTGGCGGTGGTGGCTGCGTGACCATTGCCACCAACATGGCCGGACGCGGCACCGATATCTGCCTTGACGACGGCGTACTCGCCGCGGGAGGCTTGCATGTCGTTCTGACCGAAGGCCACGATAACGCCCGCGTCGACCGGCAGCTGATCGGCCGTTGCGCACGCCAGGGCGACCCCGGCAGTGCGCAGTGCTTCCTGTCGCTGGAAGACGAACTGCCATCCGGTTTCCTGCCGGCGGTCGGCAAGCGCATCGCTGCCGCGCTGGCGGCGACGCCGCATGACAAGGTACTGCAAAGTCTGGCTCGCGGTTTTTACCGCGTCGCCCAATGGCGTACCGAGCAGGCACAGTGCCGCGTCCGTCGCCGTCTCCTCAGCGCCGACTTTCAACTGCGTCGCGCGCTTTCGTTTTCGGGGAAGATGGAATGAAAAGAATGCGCAATGTGCTGCTGGCTCTGGCAGGTTTCGCTGCCGTGGGTGCAAGTGCCCAGAGCGTGGCCTTGCCCAACCCGGCAAGAGCCGCTGCCAAGGGCGACGAAATCATCTGTCTGGTTGAGCCCTCGCTGGAAGTGAATGTCGGTACCCCGGTCGACGGTACGCTTGAAGTGGTGAATGCTGATCGCGGCGACGTGGTCAGCAGTGGACAGTTGCTGGCTCGGCTCGATACCGGCGTGCAGGTGGCGTCGGCCAATGTGCAGCAAGCGAAAGCCGCGTTTGGCGCACGCAAGTATGAGCGCAATGAGGACTTGCAAAAGCAGCAGCTCATCTCCAGTCAGGAATTGGACGAGATCGCAACCGAACAGAAACTGGCCGAGTTGGAGTTCAAGGAGCGTCGCGAGCAGATCCGCCTGCGCAGCATCGTCAGTCCGATTCGGGGCGTCATCGTCGACCGCTACCGCAATCGTGGCGACCTGGTCAAACAGGAAAAGATTTTCCGCATCGCGCAGATCGACCCGCTGCATGTGGAAACCGTTGTGCCGGCCAGCTATTTCGGGCGTATCCGCATTGGCCAGACTTATGACGTGACGCCGCAACTGGTCGGTGGCAAACTCAAGGCCAAGGTCTCGGCTATCGACCGCGTTATAGACGCAGCGAGCGGAACCTTTCGCGTGCGCCTGTTGTTACCCAATCCAAAATTCGAGCTGCCCTCGGGGCAGCGATGCAACATTAACTTCAACGCTACTGGAACCGATCGATGAACTCCAAAGCCACTCTGCGCCGACGGCCTAACCATGCATGGCAAAGCATGGGTCTTCTTGCCGTATTTGCGCCGGCTGTGCTCGCCAGCGCCAATCCGAACGATCCGCGTTTCGACGGCGGCAAACTGGGCGAAAGCCAGCGTCGGTCCGACGAGGCGGCGCAAGCCGCGCGCCCCGTCGCCTCCCGCAAGACGGTCATTCGCGCCGCCATGCCGCGTATTGCGACTTCGCTGACCAGCCTGCGGCTGTCGATCAGGGAGTTTCGCTTTGAGGGGCTATCGCAAGTATCGTCGGACGCCATCGACGAAGTACTGGCGCCGTGGAAGAACCGCGAACTCAACTTTCCCGAGTTCGAGCAGGCCGTCCATGCCGTCGCCAACTACCTGCGCGAGCACGGTCACCCGAATGCCGAGGTCAAGCTGTCCCGCGCCCTCGTTGGCGGCGGTACGGTGGCGGTGGCGATTCAGGGCCTGGCCGTGCCGGCATCGAATCTGGCCTTGCGCCCGACGGGCGAAGACACCGTGCCGCGCATCGATGTCAAGAGTTTCCGCGTCACAGGCGCCACGCTGGCCGGCAAGGAGGAAATCGACGGACTGCTACAGCCTCTGGCCGGCAAGGCGCTCACCATGCAGGAAATCGAGCAGGCGGCCGAAACCGTCGCCTCCCATCTGCGAGCGAAAGGCTACCCGCTGGTACAGGCTTACCTGCCGCCGCAGAAGATCGACGGCGGTGAGGTCGAGATTGCGGTTCAGGAAGGCGTGATGGATGGCAGTATTGGCCGCAGCGGTGTCAAGGTTGTCGGCGGCGGCGAGCGCGTCAAGCGCGAGATCGTCGAGGAACTCCTGGCCAGCGGCGTAAAGCCCGGCGAGCCATTGCGTATTGTCGACCTCGAGCGTGCCGTGTTGTTGGCGAACGATACTCCAGGCATCAAGTCGGTGAAAACCACGCTGCTGCCTGGCAGCGCGCCAGGCACCACGCATGTCGAGGCCAAGGTGGAAGAAGCCGCAGTGATTGCCGGCACGGTTTGGGCCGACAACTACGGTAGCCGCTATACCGGTATCGGACGAACAAATGCCCAGGTCAATGTCAATAGTCCGATCGGCTATGGCGAACAATTGTCAGTCAACGCCTCCAAGGCGACCGGGATGAGCAGCGGCAAGGTCGCTCTTCAAGCGCCGATAGGCATCAGCGGCGTAAAAGTTGGCGCTTCGATGTCGGAGATGAAGCTCAAGATCGGCGAGGAAGTTGCGCCCCTCAATCTTTCCAGCGATACCAGCGTGGCGTCGGTGTTTGCCAATTACGCGCTGGAGCGCAGCAGCAGTCGCAACATCTGGCTTTCGGCCAACTACGACAGCAAGCATGTGGAAAACAAACTCAGCGGACTGCGCGCCAACGATCGTCAGATCGGCCTGTTAACCCTGGGTGCATCCGGCGACCTCATCGATCCGCTGGGCGGGCAAGTGGGCTGGGGCGCAAGCTACGGCTTCGGTTCGCTCGACCTCTCCGGCAATGCCTCCTACCGGTCGCTCGACGCTGTCAGCGCCAAGACCGAAGGCAGTTTCGGCAAGTTCAACTGGAATGCGCAACGGATGGCGCGCGTCGACGACTCCTGGTCATGGATGGTTTCAGCCTCGGGCCTGCGCGGGTCAAAGAATCTCGATAGCGCAGAGAAATTCCAGCTCGGCGGGCCGACGGGCGTGCGCGCCTATCCCGTCGGCGAGGGACTTGGCGACGCTGGCTGGCTCGGTAGCGCCGAGTTGCGTTATAGCTTTGGCCAGACCGAGTACGGCGAGCCTCAGGTCTTCGCCTTCTACGATACCGGCAGCATCACCCAGTACCGCAACCTGTGGGCACTGGCCTTGCCGGTGGGCAACCCCAATACCTACAGCCTTTCCGGTTGGGGCTTGGGCGCCAGCCTGGCCGTCACGGAACGCGGCAGCCTGCGCATGATGTGGGCGAAGAAATCCGGAACCAACCCCAACCCCACCAGCACCGGCACGGACAGCGACGGCACCAGCAAGAGTGGCCGCATCTGGATCGTCGGCAACATACTGTTCTAACCATGGGAACCTCGACCATGAACTCTCTCAACCGTCATTTCCATGGCTTCCGCCCCTTACTTCTGGCGACGTTGATCGCCGCCTGCTATCCGCTTGCGCACGCCGCGCCTCCGGTTGCCACGGCGCTTCCCACCGGAGGCCAGATCGTCGCCGGCCAGGGCAGCATCGCCCAGGCCGGTACGGCGATGACCGTCAACCAGAACAGCGCGACGATGATCGCCAATTGGCAGACCTTCAACATCGGCCAGAATGCCAGTGTCAATTTCGTTCAGCCCTCGGCCAGTGCGGTGGCGCTGAACCAGGTGCTTTCAGCCAATCCGTCGCAGATCTTCGGCAGCCTGACCGCCAACGGCCGGGTTTTCCTGGTGAATCCCTCCGGCGTCTACTTCGGTCCGTCGGCTCGTGTCGATGTCGGCGGCTTGACCGCTTCGGCGCTGAATTTGTCCAATGCCGATTTTCTAGCCGGACGTTACAAGTTCGCCGCCGGCAGCGGCGCGGTAAGCAATCTGGGTGAAATCGCGGCGCGCGAAGGTGGATTTGTCGCACTGGTCGGCGCCACGGTCGACAATGCCGGCAAAGTTAGTGCCAATGCCGGTCAGGTGGCGCTGGCGGCAGGGCAGGGCGTGACGCTGGATATAACCGCCAACGGCCTGGTGAGTGTCAAGGTTGATACCGCCGGCAACGGCGCGCGCGCCGATAACACCGGCACGGTGATCGCCGACGGCGGACGTGTCTGGATGACGGCGAAGAGTGCAGCGCCGATGTTGGCTGCGGCGGTGAACCAGAGCGGCATCGTGCGCGCCAACAGCATTGCGACGAAGAACGGCGAAATCTGGATCGAAGGCACTGGCGGCAACGTGCGCCTGGCCGGAACAACCGAAGCTCGCGGCGCCGCCGAGGGCGAGACAGGCGGGCGCATCGTTGCCACCGGCGACGGCGTGACCGTTGCCTCGGGCGCCCAAGTAGATGCCTCAGGCATGGCCGGCGGCGGTAGCGTTAACCTTGGCGGCGGCTGGCAGGGCAAGGATGCCGCGATTGTCGAAGCCAGGAGCGTGACGGTGGAACGGGGCGCAACGATTGCCGCCGATGCCACGGCCAGTGGTGACGGCGGCACGGTGGTGGCATGGTCGGGCGAAATCACGCGCATGGACGGCAGCATTTCGGCCAGGGGCGCTGGCGCGGGTAAGGGCGGACAGGTGGAGACGTCGAGCCGCGGAGCCCTGGGTGTGCGTGGTTCGGTCGATGCGTCGGCGCCGAGTGGGCGCGGTGGCAGCTGGCTGCTCGATCCCAACGACATCACGATTACCGGGGTTGCGACCGATGTGGACGTCGATCCCACGAATGCAGCCAGTCCTGTCAACTACGCCCCGGGCGCGGCTGTCAGCGTCTACAACTCGTCCATCGACGAGGCCTTGACGCGCGGGGTGGATGTCACGTTGACCACCGGTGCTGGCGGCAACATCGCGATCAACGCCAACATCAGCAAGACCGGCGGCGGGACGGCGAATCTGACCTTCGACGCACTTAACGACATTACCTTGAGTACCGGGGTGAACGTCGCATCGACGTTCGGTGTTTTGAACGTGAATTTTGGCACTAGCGCGAACAGTGCCGCTGGAACCGCCATCATTCAGGGCAACGTATCCACCAACGGTGGCAGTGTCGTATTCAACAAGGTGGCTCAGCTTGTCAGCGCGACACCCGTTTCGACAAAGATATTGGCATCCGGCGATGCCGGCCTCTCTGGCTCCATTACCTTCGAAAAGGCGGTGGTGCTGAACAACCAGGCCAGTTCCACGGTGACGCTGGATACCCAGGCCGCGAAGTCGGGCGCAACCTATACCGGCACCGGTGGCAACATCCTGTTCAAGGACAGCATTACCTCGTTTGACATCACCCTGCCGCAGCAATTGATTTTGACGACTACAGGCAAGACTACCGGTGGCACCAACGATGCTGGAAGCGTGACCTTCGGCGATGCCTTGGCCGCCACTACCACGGAGGACTTCGTTGGTACCGTCGCGAATCCTCTGGGCGCCCTCATCATCACCGGGCCGACCTACACCTTCCTCAACACCAGCCAGATCAATCTCAAAGCGCCTTCCGGCAATCTGCTGACGTTCAGTACCAATCACCCGAGTTATGTGCCAAAACTGGTTCTGGGTGCCAATGCCACCACGATTTCCGTTACCGGCGTTTCCGGTGGCGGTGGAGTCGACAGCGCGGATTACACACAGTCGTCATTCGACATTGTCACCAGCAGCCTGTTGACGAATCCGTCATTGACCGTGCAGTCGGAGCGTTCGATTCAGGTCATCGGTTCTTCAACCCAGTCGCGCAAGATTACCGGTGACTACTACAACACCGGCACCGGCCTGGTTGCGGGCAACAAAGCGCTAATCGTGACTCTCAAGCCTTCGCAGTTTGCAGGCATAAGTTCGGGCGCCATCTACCTCGATAATGCCCGTATCGATTCCTACGGAGCCAACGTCAAACTGGGCGATGCAGGCAACCTCGCCTACGGCGTGGCGACCGAACAGAATACCGATGGGGTGCGGATTTTCGAAAGCTCCATCTACACCGGCGGCGGCAACCTCGACATCTGGGGCCGGGCGCCGACCGAGACCAATCTTGGCGCGGTCTCGAGCGCCGGCGGCATTGGCGTTCATATCTATGGTCTGGGTACCTTGTCGACCAGCAATGGCACAAGCGACAGCACGGGCATACTGACTATCAACGGTGGCGTAACTACGGCTTCGTCCAGCGCCGCCAAGGATGCGGTAGTCATAGGCCGGGGCGGCAGCGCCACGGCGACGCTGCAAACCGACAATGGTGCGCTCGCCATCACCGGCGACGCTAGCACGGTGACGGGTGCCACTGCTGGCGCCAGCTATACCGGCATCGACATCTCGGCGTCCGCCATGATTCGCAGCAAGGGTGGTGCCATCACGCTCACCGGCAGCGGCGGCGGCGGTAGCGCCAGCAACGTCGGTGAGAACTACGGCATCAAGCTTAAGGATACCGACACACAGATCGTCTCCACCACCGGCAACATCCTCCTCACCGGACTTACCGGCGGCAAGACCACCAGCTACGGAATCTACGCCAGCGGCGACGATATGGCGCTGGGTCAGGAGCGCGATACCACCACGGATCACGCAGTAACGGGCGGTACGTTCACCGGCAATATCGACATGGTCGCCGATACGATGAAGTTCGTGAACTCTTCGACCAGTCGCCTGCGCATTACCGGCGCGCGCAGTGGTGCAGATCTCACTACCGGGCAACTGAATATACGTCCCTACCACGACGCAACTATCCAGATCGGCGGCACCGAGCCCAGCCCGCCGTCGCCCGATTCGGGCACACTGGCGGCGCCGACCAAACCGCTCTATCTCGCCAGCAGTCTTTTCTCGGGGACCAACGCCGTTGTCATCGAAGGTTTTGGTGACATTACCATCGGTCGTTACGGCGTCGCCCCTACCGAGTCGACCAAGACCCTGACTGTGGCTGGGGCCACTACCGTCAACAATTCGCTTAACCTCCGCATGTTGGGCGCCGGCGGCAACATTGCCGTCAATGCGCCGCTGACCGTACAGAAAGCCGACGGCTCCGCGCGCACGCTGGCGATGCACGTGCAAGCCGGTGTTGCCGGCACGGGCGCGATCACCTCGGACAAGTTGCGTCTGATCGGCAGCGGCGATGTTCTGCTAACCGGAAGCAGCTTCGTCGGAACGCTGGCAGCGGGCGGCCCCGGCACGGGCGACGGCGTTACCTACGATGGCAACATCACCCTCGCCAATGCACAAACGCTAACAGTCGGCCAGGTCACCAGCGAATCCCTGGGCGCGACCGCAACCTCCACAGGTATCGTGACCGCCAACAACAAGAACGTTACCCTGTCGACGACGGGTGGCGACATAACCGTCAAGCGGGATATCACTGCGGGTAGCGGCACGGTCAGCTTGGTCGCATCGGCCGGTGCGGTCAATGAGAACAATACGGATGTTGTCGGCGGGCCGATCGTCACCGCCGACAAGTTGCGGGTGGGCGCGCGCGACACCTCGACACTGGTCAGTACCAACGTTGTCAATACCCTGGCCGGTGCCATTACCGGCAGCGGGCAGAATTTCAACTTCCGCAATGCCAATGCACTGATCATCGGCACGGTACCGGTTGGTGGCAACGTCGACGGTTTTACCCTCAATGCCGGCAATGCCGCGATCAAACTTGTCGCCGGCGGCCTTACCCAGACCAAGCCGGTTATCACCGGCAGCAATACCACCGGCAGCTTCTTCATCGACGCGCCGGGCAGCGTGATTCTCGAAGAGACCGGCAACGATTTCGGCAAGTTCGCCGCGACCCTGACCGGCGGCGCCGGAACGCTCAGTGTTGTGGATAAGAACACACTGCAACTCGGAACCTCGGGTACCGCCAGCGTTTCCATTCCCGGCTCGGGCGGCAGCACGGTGGCAATGGGCGGTACCAACATTGCCGCAGGCGGATATACCACCAAACTCTGGTCGGGTGCCACCGGAACCGGCGGTGTCAATGAGGTTGACGGCGCAACGGTAACGGCGGCCAAACTGCTGGTCAAGGCCAACGACAATTCGACGATGGTCAACGACAACGTCATCGCCACCGACGTTTCGGCCGTTGTCACCGGCAGCGGAAAGACGCTCTATTTCACGGAGAACGACGCGATCCTGGTCGGTTCGGTGGCCAACACCACCAGCGCCGCGCCGGACCCGACCAACGGCATTCTCGCAACCGGCAATACCGTTGTGCTCAATGCGAAGACCGGGGACATCACCCAGCAGGCGAATACCCTGGGCGACATCATCGGCGGCAGTCTGCTGCTCAAGGCCGATATCGGGAATGTCACCCTGCAAAACGCCACCAATGATGTCGGAACATTGGCGGCCGTTCTTGGAACGGGCGGCACGAACTTCAGTTATCGCGATGCCAATGCTCTGATCGTCGGCAGCCTCACGCCAGCCACCGGCATTACTCCCGGTACCTTGGCGCCTGTCCTTGGTGCGGCCATCGACGGCATCACGACCACCAGCGGCACCATTGATCTCTACACCCTCGCCGATAGCTTGACGGTCAACAAGAGCATCATCGCCGGTGGCGCCAGCACTATCGATCTGCGTGCGACCGGCGGCACAAGCGACGTCGCCATCAACGACAGCGCCACCGTCAAGAGCGTCGGCGGCGCGCAGATCCAGATTGCCGCCGGACAGGATATTTCGACGAATACCAACAACGGCACCGGCTCGGAAATAGAAACCACCGGCAGCGTTCTGTTGCAGGCCGGGCGGGCCATCGGTGTCGATGGCAAGCGGATTGAAATGACGGAGGTCTCGACCCTCGCCGCCACAGCAGCAAGTGATATGTGGCTGAGGAAGCTGGGGACGGCAGATGACTTGACGATAGGCACGGTCACCGCCATTGCTCAAGGCGATACGGTGACAACCTCGGGCGGGGTGACCAGTACCGCATCAGCGGTCGCTGTCGCCGATCGGTCGGGTCTGACAACGACGGCCAACGACGGCAAGATCACGCTGACCACGCAAGGTGGTGACCTGACCATCACACAGGCGGTGACGGCTCACGGCACAGGCTATGTGGACATCAGGACGGCCAACGCGGGCAACCTGGGCGACATCGCGATCAACAACGGGGCAACGATATCGAGCACCAGCGGGACGGTGCAATTGATCGGCGGCAGCACCATCACGACGGACAGCACGAACGGCACGGCGGTAGAAATCAACACCGAAGGCGCGGTCCTGCTGGAAGCGGGCGAAAGCATCGGCACCAACACCAACCGGATTGAACTGCGGAACGCTTCGACAGTGGTTGGTCGGACGCTGGGCAGAGGGCTCAACAACGACCTGTGGCTCAGGAAGCTCTCTGGCGCAACCGGAGGCGGCACGAACCACCTGACGGTAGGTCGTGTGGATGGTGTGAACACCGGCAACGGCGCAGCCGCCGAAGCGGTGGCCTCGACCGGCACCACGG
>JAUSCN010000014.1 GCA_030651285.1 bacterium | reverse complement strand
CAACGGGCCTTGGGCGCCGCATAATTTTGTCGATGTCAACCTGGATCCCGAAGAGGACTGATACTTTTTATGTTTCTCCTTGACAAGTTGTTGACCGCACCGCTGCTGTGGATCGCTAAGGAAATCAACGAGGCCGTTCAGAAGGAGAAGGCTGGAGAATCGGAAGCTATCACGCAATCACTCAGCGAGCTGTATATGCGCCTGGAGACCGGGAAAATTACAGAGGAAGAATTTGAAGCCGAGGAGAAGCGGCTGCTTGATCGGCTGGACGCCATCGAGCTGCGCAATCAGGCTGCCGACGCTGAATCTGACAATGAATCCGATGAAGACGAGGTCGATGCGGATGACGCAGGTCGCCGCACGTCCTAAGCTCTTTTCCCATTTTGTCCTGCGCCCTGAGGATTTGAAAGAAAACCAAATGAAAGCGGGCGCACCGGAACACCCGGAATTTTTACAGGCAGACCAGCTTCGCCTGCTGCTCTTCGGTGGCAAAGGCGGGGTCGGCAAGACCACCTGTGCCGCCGCAGCAGCCCTGCACCTGGCCCGCAAGCATCCAGCTCGCTCCTTCCTGCTGGTCTCGACCGACCCGGCCCATTCACTTGCCGATTGTTTTGCCGGCTCTGCGCCGCTTGAGAATCTGACCCTGTGTGAGCTTGACCCCCAAGAGAGTCTGCTTCGGTTCAAGGCGCGACACGAGGAGCATCTTCGCACCATTGCTCTGCGCGGGACATTTTTGGATGAGGCTGACCTGACGCATCTGCTCGACCTCTCCATGCCCGGTCTGGATGAAATCATGGCCTTGCTTGAGATTGCTGCCTGGGTCAAAGAGAATCGCCATGCCTGCATTGTGGTGGACACCGCGCCGGCCGGGCATACCCTGCGCCTCCTGGGTCTGCCGGCCATCATGCGGCAGTGGGTCGCCACCTTGGATACGATGCTGGCCAAGCACCGCTACATGGCGCGGCTGTACCGGGGCACTTATCAAAAAGATGAAGCTGACCTCTATCTGGAACAGACC
>JAUSCN010000010.1 GCA_030651285.1 bacterium | reverse complement strand
ATGCGGCTTTCACCTGTAGGTGTAACTATCGCTGTAGGTACGCGTTAGTTACATGAAAAAGCCCCTAACCATGACAGCTAGGGGCGTTTCATTTGGTGCCGGAGAGATGAATCGAACACCCGACCTTCTCATTACGAATGAAAAGTTTCGGGTGTTGATCGGTGTTGCTTTTGGGGTCTTTCAGAGGTGTTTTTGCTGTGAGAGACCGATTCTAGGGCCACTAATGTTTGGATCGCGTTGATCGGCGTCGCTCAAATTCCCTTACCTTGGCCTTACCTCCAGAGGTCAAGGTAAGGGATGATCGGGGCATGACTAATAAAGTGAAGCTTTCGACAAAGCGCATCGCAGACCTGCGCTGTCCAGAAGACAAGGACCAAGCGTTCCTGATCGACGCCGACACGCCGAACCTGTACGTTCGCATTCGCCCCCGTGGCAAGCCCGCTTTCCTCTTCGTAGGCTCCATGGCTGGCAAAGCCGTGAACCTGGTGATCGGCAACACGAAGACCTGGACAATACCGGCCGCTCAAGAAGAGGCGCGCAGGATGCGCACGCTCATCGATCGAGGGATCCACCCGAAGCTCGAGCGAGAGGATCGGGAGGCCGAAACCGCCAAGGCGATCGCAGAAAAGTCGAAGGTTGAAATCACGGTCGGAGAGGTGTGGGAGGCCTACATCGCCAGAGGCGTTGGCAAGAAGGGCAGGCCGTGGGCTCCCACGTATCTGCGATCGCTGAAATCAGCAATGCATGCCGGAGGCGAGATGTTCCCGAGGTGCGGAGAAAGGCGCACAGTTCAAGGGCCGCTGTTCGTCGCCAGGGACATCCCCATCGGTGAGTTTGACGATGACGCGCTCGCTGACATCCTCGGCGACGAACTCGACCGCATCGGCGAACGCTACCGTTTCGAGCCGGGCGTCAACCCGCCCGGGTACGCGGTTGTGAACAAGGCAGCGGAGAGTCTCAGTGGGATGTTTCGGTGGGCATCACGCGAGCGCGAGTACAAGGGCCTGATCACTGGAAACCCAGCGCGATCGCCGACGGTGCAAGACAATCTTCCATCTAAGACCGGCGTTCGCCGGCTGGATTTCGTCGAGCTCGTGCAACTTGAGAAGTTCTTTGAAGGCCTGTCGAAGCTGCCAAACCGCACCATGGCCGGCTACTTGACCGGCCTGCTGATCACTGGCGCGCGAAGGCAAGAGCTGGCAGCTTTGAAGTGGTCAGACATCGACTTCGATCTGAAGAAGCTCACGATCGCGGACAAAAGCACGACGACGCTTCACCGCACTCGAGAAATCCCGCTCGCGCCGTGGCTCGAGTCCGTGATCCGCAGCATGCCGAAAATCGACAACAACGACTACGTGTTTGCGGCACCGCGATCAAAGCTCGGGTACGTGCAAGATGCGCGCAAGTCCCTTGCACCGGTGCTGGAGCACGCGAAGATCAAGCATCTCACCCCGCATGGCTTGCGTCGCACATTCAGCCTCGTCGGCGAGGCGGCCCGGTGTCCGTCAGGCGCGATCGAGCAGGTGATGGGGCACAGCGTAAGCAGCATGGAGGAGCACTACAAGCCCCGCCGCATCGATGCCCTGCGCGAGGAGCTGGTGCGGCTGGAAGAGTTTGTGCGGGAGAAAGCGAGGCTGCCGGCCCTCGCGCTGGCCGAGGTCTAAAAAGAGGCTTTGCCGTCGATGTAGTTCTGGAGATCGGCGACGAGCCACATGTTCCGGCCGTTCGGGGCTTTCTCCGGCTGGAACGGCCCGCTTTGATCCATCGCCCACCGGCGGAGCGTCTGAGGCGCAAGACCCAGAACCTTTGCTGCCATCACGTTATCGACTCTCGGCGAAAACGGAAAGATCTCCGACAGCCTTACCTCGACAGCGGGCGCGTGTTCTCGTCCAGGTCTGTGAACGAACGCTTGGCCACGCGCTTCCGCGGCACCGGTGATTTGACCTTCGCGCCCGCCGCGTCGAGCAGCTCGTGATCCTCTTGAGTTGCCGACATCTTCTCTGCGTCGAGGATCAGCGTCTCGCCCTGCGGCAGGCCTTCGAGGTGGCTGATGAACATCGTCAGCGCTGCTTCGACCACCAAATACTGCCTCGTGCCCACGCACTCCAGCTGCTCCAGGCGCTTCCAGATCGACGGTCGAATGCGCATCAAAGTCGCGCCCCGGCCGGCCATCGTGCTGCGGCCGGTGATTACGAGCTTCGGCCTCCTGCCCCCGGGCACTGTCAGATCGGCGATTGCGGCCTGGGCCTTCAAGTTCGGCCTGAACTGGGGAGCCTTCACGATCGCCATGAGCTCGTCTGCGGTCGTCTTCGCCTGCGCGGCGCGGTTCGATCGCGGGTTCGGTTTCGTGTACGACATGGAGCTCCTGATAAACGTCTTGACGTGTATCAGTGTAGTTGCCCTGTGACATTTCCCGAAATTCCCACCACGCATCCGTAGTGTCAACACCGGCGTCGTTGAGCTGTTTCGGCGCCGAAACACTCTGCGGCGTGAAGGGGCCAAAAACGTGGGCGGTGATGATCTCAGAATGCAGTCGGGGCATGTCAGCCTTTGGTCTTCGTCTTCGTTGGGGCTGGCGTCTTGGATGCGTCATGAGCTGCCTTGGCGGCATTGGCCTTCAGTCGCTCGTTTCGGTCCATTGCGGCTTGGTTTGGCCGTTTAGGCCGCGAGGCGCCTTCCATGGCCTTGGCAAGCATGTCACCCACCGCATCGCGCTCGGATGCCTCTGCTGGCGCTGGTGAGGCCTCCTCAGGCTGGGTGGGCCAGACGGCCTCGCCTTGCTTCTTGGTGCGGTTGACGCGCCTGCCCGGCAGGACGCGGTTCTGCGCTGCCTCGACCTCTGCAATGTCCTCCGGCGAGGCATTGAACATGGCCGCATCGAGCGTTCGCACCATGCCTTGGGGCTGGGCCTCAAGCTCTTCACAGAGCCGCAGCACGGCGTACTCCTGCAAGAGGTACTGAGGCCCCAGGGCGACCGCTTGGAGGCGCTTGAGGGTCGACGGGCGCAGCTTCATCAGGAAGTGCGTGCGGCCCTCTGTGGCCCTCGCAGAGCCCACTATGGCGAGCTTCGGAGGGTTGCCGCTCTTGAGTGCCTCGAGCGTCTCTTTTGCTGAAATTCTTGCCATGTGAGGGGACCTTTTCGTTACCGGAAACAGATCCGTTATTGTATCCAACGACGTGTTCGAAGAATCCGAGTTCGGTTGCCGGAAACGGTGATGGGGTGTACAATTAAGCCCAGTTGGTTGTTTCCAACAAACCGGTTTGGAACCGTCGAACCAGACCACTGAAGCCCCGGCGCCGCAAGGTAGCCGGGGTTTCTTTTTGGTCAGTTTGCTTGCGCGAACGGGGTGGGCTTCAGCTCGTTGCCGTTGTCGTCGACGGGCATCGTCCAGGGCACGGTGTAGTACGTTTCCGAGCCCGAGGCCATCGAGCCTTTTTGGAACGTAGCGCTGCAGAAGTCGAGGCGCTTGACGAGCGATTCAAGATCGACCTTGGCCCACTTCGAAGTCGAGAACAGCTCGGCAAGGCCGCGCGAGCGATGGGCCAGGCCCAGGGTGTAGGTGCCGTCCTCGTGCCTGTCGATGCGCATGCCGTGCATGCCAAGGTTTTGCCTCCAGCGGCCGCGTGGGGTGTCGCAAGCGGCACGGTGCCACAGTTCTGCGACCGGCATCTGGTGCTGGCCAGCGGCGTCGGTCCAGACGTTGGTGGTCGAAATGAAGGTCTTGATCTCGTCGCTTGTCGACATTGAGTTGGCGCGATTGACAGCGTCGACCATGTCAAAGCGATCGAACCACGCGTGAGCAGCGTCAGGGGTCATCTCCTGGTCGTGGAGCATGCAGAACGAGCCAGCCATGGCTGGGATCATCGTGTTCGCATCGCGTCCCTCGATCTTCGATCCCAGTGCTACGGCCTTGAGCAGCACCACAGCGCGTTCGAAGCGCTGAGCGCTTTGCAGCGTGCGCATGAACATGCGTTTGCCAAGGTCGGTCACCAGGGCGTTTTCCGAGTCGTCACCGTCCGTAAAGAATGGGTGAGTCGGTGGGCGTGTACCGAATGGCCAAGGGGACATCTTGATGAGGTTCACGCGGGTGATGAGCTGATCGTCCATTTTTGGCGCGATCGTGCCGGCGACAAGGCAGGTGGTCCGGATCTGGAGCTGGACGCCCTTTTGATCGGTGCTTCCCAGGTTCTTCTTCTTGCCGTCATAGGCCAATTTCAAAAAGTCCATGAGCGTGGCGATGTGGGCAGAGTCAAAGCCGCTTTCGTCGAGGATCGAGGCAATGCACGCGCGCATTTCGAGCAGGTCGCTCGACACGCCGGCGCCGCTGGATCCGCTTGAACTGAGGGCAGCACCGCCGAGCATTTGCTTGAAGAAGGTCAGAAGCACAGATTTGCCTGACTTCGGATCAGCTTGGATGAAGGTGTGCGGGCACTGCGGCAGGGCGGCAGTCAGGTACATCAAGAACAACGCGCCCATCGACATCAAGGGGTCCGTGTCCCTCCTGGTCGATTCATCTGGGAATGCTTGCCCGATCGAGTCACGCAATGCCTTCTTCTCGAAATTGAAGGTGTGCATGTAATCAAGGACGGCATGGCCGTCGGCCACGGTGGCGGGCGCGACGTCAGGCGTGATGCCGAGGTCTTTTCCTGCAGCGTAGATGCGAGTGCCAGTGCGGGGCACGGGAGCGCCGTCGTTCACGAACCAAGCTTGGTCGGAATTCACGACGTACTCGTCGCCGTGCTTCCAGACACCCGACAGTCGAATTCGTTCGCGGTCCCACACCTTCAAGCGAGCGCATTCGTCGCGGATGACGCCAGCTGCTGCAATGTTGTCAAAGCCAACGACCACACCACGCTCGTTTTTGCGAGGAAATTTCGCGCGCAACCAGTTTTCGCCGGCCAAGGTCATGAGCGCGCCTTGTTGTGTGTAGCCCGTGGTGCTGAGGGCTTGGACTTCGGAAAAGTCGTTTGACCAGCACATGTAGTTGTTGCCGATCTTGCCCAAGGGGATGTATCCGCCACTCAAGACTTTCTCCGTGTCCTTCTTGATGGTGCGATCTGCTGCTGCGGAGAGAGCCAGGATGACGCGATCAGCGCCGGCAGCCATGAGCCATTCGGAAACGTTGGAATGGGCCCTGGGCACGCTGTAGGACCGTGCTGTGACGCCGACCGCCCGAAGTGCTGCCGCGGTGTCCAAGACGGCTTCCAAGTCCTTGACGCTCGTTTCGCGGGTCGTCAAAAAGATCGTGCACTTCGTATCGCGACCAAGACGCTCAATTGTTGGCGCTGCTCGGCCAGTGCTCGAGAGATACAGAGGCAAGGTGTTGAAGGGCCTGGCTACTGCAGGAACCCGCGCGGCATCAAGGGCGGTCGAGTCGGAGTCAGAAGCGACAACAACCAAGAAGTCCGAAACGGCCAAAACAAGTTCGATGTCCGGATGGAAAACCGTGACGGTTCCAGGAATTTCATCAGCTTCAAAGCCTTCCTGGGAATCCGGGGCCAGGTCCAAAGAGACGGATTTCAAGGAGGGAGAGGTGACGGAGGCCAGAAGGTTGGCTGGGGAGGCAAGGGATTGCATTGTGTGTTTCCAAGGTGGTCGGGTGTCGAGTCCGAACTGCCCAAATCGGGCCAGTGGCGCAATAGTATCATGCCTTTAGTTCTTTGAGTCATGAATTCTGCTCCCGCCAACCCATCTTCTTGGTGATGGCCCCGCCTCCTGGTGTTGGTCGGCCCACATCAGGAATGCACTCCTGATAACTTTGCCTGTGGAAAATGGCACTTCCCCAATGAAGAGGGGGCTCCAGAGAGTTATCAGGCGATCAGGAATCGCCAAGCACCCTATAGACCCCAAGTTACACTTTTCAGATACAACTGTAACCATGTTACAAATCTACTCTCCAACATAAAACTCAATTCCTGATAGCCTGATAACTAAAAACAAAGGTAAAACTCTTGTAAGTTGTTGATTTTGCTTGAGTTCGTCTTCAGGAATAGGATCGGACACATCAGGCGATCAGGAATGGGTGCCTGTTTTTTGAACACTTCTTAGATAATGTAGTTGTACTCTCACACGAGGCAACGACATGACCGCACCAGAAGCGATCGAATCAAAAGCTCAGGGCTGGCTCCCTGGCGAAGAACGTTTCCAGCTTGCGTACGAGCTTGTGAAAGCAGGATCGACCTGGCGCGAAGCCTGCACCATGGCTGGCGTTGACTACACGATCGCCCAGTTGCGCTATAGGTACAGAGGGCTCCCTTCTCCTCGTCGCGTGAACGTCGCCCCTGCCGGTGGCCGTGACGCAGCATCTCGGCGCGTTTACGAGCGGGCCGTTGCTGGCGAGGTCGCTGCGACTGTCGCGAAGGAAGAGGGTGTCAGCTACCAATACATGATTAGGTGGGTCCGGCGCCAAGGATGGCCAGCCCCGCAAGCCACGCGAAAGCTTGGCGCCGAGATCGCCGCATTCATTGGCCAAGAATGAGCGACCAAGTCGAACGCCGTACCGCTGCGTTTCAAGCGGTACACGACGCCGTCCAGGCCGGCGCCAAGCTCAAGGACGCCATCGCGGCCGCCGGCGTGAGCCCTGGCGGGTACTGGAAGTGGCGACAGCGCAATGGCCTTGATCAGAAGCGCGATCAGCCCATGGCTGCGCCAGTTGCTCCCCCAGCACCCTCTTCGGCTTTCAAGGCCGCTGAGCGTGAGTACCGCGCTTTGCCGACGCTTCACCAGATCTGCGCGAAACATGGCATCACGCGCCGTCAGCTTTACAGCTGGCGCTACCTCACGGGAGGTTTGCCGAAATGAAAGACATCGAGCCGGTCGGCTTTGCCCGACGTCACGCTGACTTTGTCGCCGTCCACAAGCGCGTGTTGGGCGGCGAACTGCCGTCGATCGCCGCACCCGCTCAGGGCGTCTCTCGCTCGGGCTACCTCCGCTGGCGCCTTCGGCACGGCATTGACTCTCAACCCAGGGCGATCCCATGCTCAGTCTTCAAATCTGTGGAACGCGAGATCCGCGAGAGCACTACCAGGTCGATCTGTGCTCGCTTCGGGGTCAACCCGGATACCTACTGGAATCGCCGAGCGGTGGTCTCCGAGAATCTGCTGGAAGGCATCTTGCGCGTGCACCGCGTCGTGCGCAAAAGGCTGACCACAGACCAAATCTGCGCAAAGCACGGCATCACAACCCCCCAGCTGTATTGCTGGCGAAAAGCAACGGGCGGGATGGCAACGTGAACCCGGCCGAGGCGGGTGGGCTGATCCGCCGCCTCAAGTCGAAGCCGTCCATCCGGGCGCTCATCGCCGAATTCTTCCCTGGCGCCGACGCGACGAACTTCATTGAGTTCACGGCCTTCCTCCTTGCCTTCGATTCGATTAGTCAAACGCTCGACGACTTCGCCAAGGGCCCTCGATCGAGGTTCTACGCCAAGTCGATCGACTGGATCAATGAAAGCGAAGCGCCGCTGCCCTTCGATCGTGCGTGCGGCCAGCTGGAGCTGAATCCGCGGCAAGCCCGCCAAATCATCGCCGACATGTTTCTAGGACTTGAGGCGCGCGGGCCTCTGCGCATCGTCCGTCCCATCCAAGGAGCCACAGCTTGAACACCGACCAATACCAGCGCCGCTCCGATTGGAACGACCTTTGTCGCATCTGTAGGACGCTTCACCCTCGAAGGTCCTCCTGCCGTGACCCTTCCGAGATCACGCTCGAGATCCCCGGGGACCTCAGCGACCGTTGCAGTCGCCAAGATCGACAAATCTTGGTCCGGCTGGAGAACGGCTCGTACTTGCTGTGCGGCTCCGTGACCGTAGGCGAAGCTTCAACCACCTTCAATCGCGTTGTCGAGTATTTCGCGTCTTCTGAAGGCATGGCGACGCTCTTCAATGTCGATTTCGTGGCGAAGTGGGTGAATGCGCTCAACCAGGGCGCGAAGGGATGGACATCCAAGGCGGTCGATGGCGGCTGCTTTTATTCGCAGATCAACAGAGCTGTCTACGTGATGAAGGTCTGACCATGCCCACCTTTCCCCTCCCGCCCAACGACATCGTCGACACCGCCGACGGCACCTTCCACCTGGCCCCAGGCACGCTCGCGGCCCTTGGGGTCACCACCCTTGTCCTGGAGCGCGACGGCGTCCCTGTGCCACTCTGGCTGGCCTTACAGCGCCTCATCCCTCAGGGCAAGCACCTGGCAGAGATCGACGGCGTTGCCGTCCTCGTGGACGACCCAGCCCCGATGACTTTTGATTGATTGCCGAGTTTTGATTGGTCTGAGTACCTCTACACCAATCAAAAGTATTTCGCATCAGATGTGAAAATAATTACACACGGAGTTCGTACTACGATACAATAGCGACATCGGCAGGAACCAGACCTGACCGAGAGCAAGCCCCGAGTAAGGGGAGGCGTCCTCCACCAGCAACGGTGGACCTGCCCACGGCGAATAAGCGTCGTGGGCCACTTCGAAATCCACGAAGACGACGCCATGAACGAACTTGCTGCTATTCAATTTGAGCCATTCCTGCCAACGCTGCTCTGCACGCTGGAAGACTCTTTCGACAACGTCGAAAACGCCCACCGAGCGATTTCCGACCACGCCACTTACACCCACGCTTTCCAGTACGACTTCGCCGAGTTCGGCGCCGAGTTTTTCCGCGGAGGCGACAAGGTCAGCATCGACACGCTGTTGATCGTCTGGCTTCTGGATCTGAGCTTGTCCACCCAGTACAGCCCTGGCCACGCTGACGTCCTCTCCGGCGCCGCCAAGGCGTACGACATCGTGCCTGGTGGCCAAGCTCTCCGAGACGCGATCGGTGATTTCAAGACCGAATACGCCTGCGCCAACGAGTCTCGCAAGGCCGTGTTCCTGCAGGCACACGCCGAACGCATCCAGGCCGTGCTGGCTGAGCTCCAAGGAGCATCGGCATGAGCACGAACACCAAGAATTCCACAGTGCTGATGCGTCAAAAAGAGGCTCTCGTCAGCTTCGCAGACCTGTCTGCAGCGTTTCGTGTCGAGGGCGGCCAGCTCATCTGCGTCGGCCGCTACGGAACCCGCCCAGCCGGGTCGCCCGTCGGACGCGTGCACGACGACGGCTACGTCCGAGTCCGCTTTGGTGGGCGCTCTTGGAATGCCCATCGAATCATCTGGATGCTCACCCATGGCGAATGGCCTTCTGCGTATCTCGATCACAAAGATGGTTGCCGGACAAACAACCATCCGACAAACCTTCGTCCTTGCACTAACTCCGACAACCAGCGCAACTCAAAGGCGCGCGGGAAGCTGGGCCTCAAAGGCGTTGTGTGCCTGCCGCGCGGACGGTTCCAGGCCGAAATCGGGAAAACGTACCTGGGATCTTTTGCCACCCCGGAGGAGGCCGCTCGCGTCTACGACCTGGTTGCTTCTTGTCTTTACGGCGAGTTCGCTCGCTTGAACTTCTCCTCGGGAGCATCGGCATGAGCTTTCTCACCAGCACCCCCCTGAGCCACTCTTCGCTCGTCCGCACCTGCCTGGCTGCCGGCGTTCAGTTCCCCGACGCCACGCCGCCGATCACCATGGGCGACCTGGTCGTCGCCAACGCTGTCTACCAGCACGCTGGTACCGACGACTTCAAGAACCCGGTGCCCGAGCGCGATTTCAGCGCGATCGTGATCCGGTACTTCACCAAGCACCCGGAGCGGCTGAGCCTCGAAGCCATGCGCGCCGCGATGACGACGTTCCTGTGGGACGCGAGCAACCGGCGCCAGCACGAACGCCTCGACAAGCTGAAGGAAGTATTCGCTCTCGCCACCGAAGAGGTGCAGGACGAGTTCCTCCAGCTGTTCGTCGACCAAGTGGTTTGGGTTCGTCGGCATGACGCAGGAGAGTTCAAGTGAACGGCGCAACCGTCATCGACAGGGGCCATGTCACGCTCACCATGTATTGCCCGGACCACCTGCCATCCAAGAAGGAAAAAGCTCGTCTCATCGCCCGTGAAGCCCGTCGGCGAGCGCAAGGCAACGAGGCTCGGAAGATCACCAACCTGGAGATCTGCCGAGCCATCCAGCAAGGCAGCAGCCAGCGCATGGACCTCATTGATTTGACTCGCGCTCTGAGGAAACCGCGGCGGGAGACCGTTGGCGAACTCGCCATCGTCAGCATGGCTGTTGGTAGGGCTGAGTCCGACGGGCTGGTTGAAGAAAACGGCGTGCAGATCAACCTGGGCACGGGCAGGTGCACAGATCTGTATGGCCTCACCGACGCCGGCCGCCACATCCTCATGACCGCCGTCACCGGTCCCGCCGCGCACGATGTTTTGGCCGAGATCGAAGCAGAAATGGCGGGTGCGGCATGAACCGCAAACAGTGGCGCGCTTGGGTCGTAAGCAACCGCCGTGCTGAGGTCATAAAGCTCATGCTCGAAAAAGCCGCTTGCATCACCGACCTGCAGGTTTGCGATTGCTTCGAGGAATTCGAGCACGGCTTCCTGCCTTGTGGAAGCCTTTTCCACCTCGAGCCTGACTTTGTCCGCACTGCATTTATGCGAGCACTTGATCGCGGCCTGCTCATCAGCGTCCAGCTTGAGCGACGCAACGGCCACGGGGAATTCGATCAAGCGATCAGCGGCTTCATCCTCACCGACGCCGGAAAGCACCTGGTGATGACCTCCGTCACCGGCAAATCCGCTCGCGACACCCTCAACGAAATCGAAGAAGAGATGGCAGGCCAGGCATGAAAGCACGAGCACGCGTCCACACGTTGTCGATCAACGGCAAGGTCGTTTTCAACTGCGACATCGGCATTCCCGTCGGCGAGGACGGCAAGGTCCTCGGCCTGAAGGTGATCAGCCCCACAGAGCTGTTCCTCGAGCAGGAAAAGGAGCTGAACAAGCTCGACCGAACCGGTGAGTTGAGCCCCCGTCTGCAAGAGCTCCTTCACTGGCATTTCCAAATGGAGCAAGACGCTCTGGACGAGTACCTCGAGGCTGGCGGAAAGCTGCCCGATCTGAGCGAGTTCATCAGCGACGAGGATCGCGACAGCTGCCTGCAGCACCAGGCGTTCTACGGCAAGAAGGGAGGTGCAGCGTGAACGACGACATGTCAAGGCACTACAAGCCTGTCCGGGCTGCCGACAAGCCGGTGATCGATCTCCACGAGCTCGCTCTTCAGGTCCATGCAGCTCATGCCGAGCTTCGTCGCGCGGAGGCAGCTGTGGAGGATCTGATGCGCAAATACAAGGAGGAGCAGGATCGAATTCACGACGCTGCGGATGCCACGCTCACGGAGCTCCTGGCCACGGCGACGAGCCTTTGGGCGGTGACGAAAACAGTCTTCGACGACGAAGAGCGTCACGAATTCGTCATCACGCTCGCGGTGTTCAAGTCGAAAAAGAAGGCCGAATCCGCGTGCCTTACGTTTTCGGAAGCGAGGGCGCATCACGACAGCGACGTGTTCGAAGTCAAGCCGCTGCCGTTTTTCAGGAAGGGTGGTGCCACGTGATCGATCCAGAAGACGCAATCTCGCAAGAGTACGACTGCCCGAACGGCAACATCGATTTCGACATCCTCGGCAACGACATTCTGTGCGTCGGCGAGTCCGTCTACTGCAGCTGCTGCGGCCGCGAGCATGTCGCCGGCGGGGATCTGCCTGACCTGCAGACGATGGTCCACGTGATCGAGGACGGTGAGTTTCGCCAGGCCTGGTGGGGGCTGCCCCAGGATGCTGAAGAGAAGAAGGCGTGGACTGCCATGTCGATGGCTGCCTTGGAGGCACACCAGGCGACCCTGGGTGTGCTACCACCAGGCTCCGGCTGGCATGGCGACGTGACCGAGCTGGCTCACTGGTCTGGCGTAACGCCAGCGAAGTTGAAGGATCTGAGGTTCCTGTATGCCTCGAACACGCCTCTGGGTGGTGTCGTGGCCGATTCGTGGGCCACGATTTGCGACTGGTATTCAGTGGTGCTCTACGAGCAGTTCGGCCTGCTGTTCATCTGGGAAGAAAAATACTTCCACGACGATTGCGACTGGGAACCAGAGCGCATCGATCTGGATGAGCTGGCGGAGAGGGGTGAGGCCTGCAAGCACGATCCTCAGTTTTCCGCCTTCGTCGCCGCGTATGTCGCCGAGGGGAGGTCCCCATGGTGAGCGCGCTTCAGACCTTCTACGCATACAACGCCGCCATCTGGGAGGCCAAGTACGGCTTCCTGGGCTGCACTGCCGGCTGGTGCAGCTTCGATCACGCTGTGATGCTCGGCATCGCTCTGACGCCCATCGCTCTCTGGGCCCTGTGGAGGCGCCGGCGATGAGCTACACCCTGACCCTCCCGTACCCGGTTTCCACAAACGTGATGTGGCGCCACTTCCGCGGACGCCCTGTGCTGTCGGCCAAGGGCCGCGAATACAAGGCCCTGGCAGCCCAGTTGGCTCTCGATGCAGGCATCACCCCCATCGAAGGCGATGTGCGCCTGGAGGTGGTGCTGCACGCGAAGAAGACCAAGAAGCCCACGGGCAAGCGCCCGCGGTGCATCGACCTTTCGAACTCGCTGAAGGTCGCCGAAGACAGCCTCATCGGCATCGCGTTTTCCGACGACGCCCAGACCAGGTCGATCTCGATGGCCTACGGCGAGCCAGTGGTGGGTGGGGCGCTGGTGATCACCGTGTCTGCTTTGACAAACGCGAACTGACCATGGGCTCATACAAACTTACCTTCAAATTCAGGGCTTCCACCCTGAAGAAGCTCGAGCAGGTTCGAAAAGAGGTTCTTGCTGGCCACTGTGTGATGGCTTCATGCAAGGCCAACGACGTCACGTTCTACACGTATCAGCGTTGGCTCAAAGTCAACCACATGGACTCAGTCCACCAAGTTGTTCAGGAGCAGCGGATTCAAGGCGGGTTCGAGGAAGTTGAAGGGCTGTACGGGGCCTCGCTGAGGCGCTCCGTCGAAAAGATCGGCATCGGCTACGGCACCGTCACCAGAATGCGTGCCGCACGCGGAGAGGTGCCTTGGGGCGTTCAGCGCAAGCTTGCCAGGGAGGCTGCCTGCGAAATCGCGCTGGCCTCGCTCCTTCGCGGAGTCAGCCAAGAACAGGCCTGCGCCGACGCCGGCGTCTCTGTCCAGCACTTCCGGCCGTGGCGTGCCGCCAGGGGTGTGGTGCCGTCACAGGGCGAGCTGCGTCGCCTACGGGACCTGAGCAAAGTATGAGCAACTTCGAATCGTCTGTGGCGGGGCCTCCCGGCATACTCGTCGAAAGGAGCGCCAGCATGATCTCTGAAGACCCCCACTGGGTGAAGCGGCTCACCGACCTCCAGGTGTGCCAGTTCGTCGCCGAGGCGCCGTCATCGGCGTTGGAGAGCTACGGCCTCATGGTCTCCGCACTGCGCGAACTCCATGCGCCGATGACCGTCCGCGATGCGGAAATCAACATCGACGACGCAATCAAAAAAGGGCTGCTCACGTTCCAGTTGCCTGAAGGCTTCACCGTCACCGATGCCGGGCGCTTTCTCGTGATGACTGCCTCAACAGGCGCCAGGGCTCGCAGCATCCTGGGCCAGATCGAAGACGAAAAATGAACGACTTCGAATCTGCGGTTGCGGAAGCCCACAACGCGCTCGTGGAGGCCGGGCACGGATGGGCTCAGCCGAGGAAGCTCACGGAAACGGAGAGGCTCGAAGCCGCGAGGTTGCCGGTTGAGTGGATCTCAGTGCCAGCACCGAAGCCGGTGATCGAGCAGCGCATGGTGCGCATCAGGCGCCTGGACGTGCTCGCGATTCGGTTCGCTCCGCTGTCAATGATGTGCAACTAATGTATTTTCAGTGGAGCTGAGAAATTACTACCCCAGACCCGCTGACTCATTCATTAGTTGCGACAACGACTTGCACGGGATTTCGAACTCTATTTTGAGTCGAGCTGAGAAATCACTGCTCTTCGGAGGGTGCCGCTGGCGCGTCCGTGTTCACAACGTCGTCGATGTTCAACGGTGCCGGCTGGATGCTCTGACCGACTGCGTTGATCAGCGTTTCCGGGATGTCGTAGTTCGTCGACGCAAGCTCCTGCGTGATCTCGGACATTAGTTGGTCGCGCGTCTCACCGCGATCACCGTGCACAACCGCTTGCGTGCGGCCACCGTGCAGCGTGTCCCAACGTGACCGCTTCGAGGCTTCGCGACCGCTGCCGGGTGCGTTGTTGCCGAAGCCGTCGACGTAGTTATTCCAGATGGGCTTGTACAGCGCGAGCAGCGACGTCTCGGCCAACCGGATGAACGCGTCATCCATCACCAGCGCGCGGTAATGGAAGTCGTCGACGTTGAAATCTGTGGCGGCGGCGGCAATGCTTCGGCGGTGCTTGTTCAGGCGATCGCGAAGGGCAGGATCGTCGTCAGCGGTCTCGATACCTCGGCGCCCGCCGCTCGGCAGGGCCTGGCCCACGTAGATCGGCCAAACGAAGCGGCCTCCGGAGTTCTGCTGCGCCAGCGGGGCGTAGGGTGCAAAGCCGCCGGTGTAATAGATCGCGTACACGCCGGGCCCGCGAAGGGGGAACGACGTGGCCAATGGGTAGACCGGCGTAGTCAACAGCACCTCGGCGATCGAGGCGCCGAGCACGCGCTTCTCCAGCGGGTTGAAGGGAACAACGGTCGAGATGACCGGACGCGCGCTTTTCTTGGCCGCCGCCCGAGGACGGGTGCTCATGCGCGCTTGGCGGCCGTAGCCTGGGGTGGTTGGCTCAGCGCCTTGGCCACATCAGCCGTGGTGTTCAAGCCCATTTTGCGCAACTGGGACTCGACCAACTGGATGGCCACTGACTGCATGACCTGGCGTGCCAGTTCGACAGGGACAGCGTTCCCGAGCTGGCGCATGGCCTCACCCCAGGCGCCATGCAGGCGGTATCCATCAGGGAAGGTCTGCAGCCGAGCGGACTCTCGGATCGTGAAGTAGCGGCAGCTGCCGTCGTCATTCACCATCATGTTCTCACCACCAGGCACGCCGTGGCCGCCCGCCTTGAGCGTTTTGGCTGGGAGATCCAGCGGGCTCCCGGTATGGCCTGGGTACGACTTGGCGCCCGGCTGCGGGTTGTGATTAATGAAGTTGTGCTTCGTTCGCTTCTCGGGGTTCGGGATGTCCGCCAAAGCCTCACGCACGGTCTTCCACGGCTTGAGGGGCTCTTCGATCAAGCTGCGTTGGCGGATCAGGTTCTGACCCATCGCGTAGCTCAGCGGGGAGGCCGGCCGGTTCTTCTTCGCGATCTTGTTGCGGTCCCAATACAAACCGGTGACCCACTGGTCATGCATGAGCGCCGACAGGCTGTGAGTCTGCTCGGGCATGCTCCACGTGGTCTCGAGATCGTGGCGGAAGCCGACGATGAACACACGCTCGCGGCGCTGTGGAACGCCGTAGTTTGCAGCGTTGACGAGGTGCGTTTGCAGGCGGTAGGTCAGAGACTTGCCGTGCTGCTTGCCCGAGCTGTGCTCGGCCTGCAGGCGCACGTAGTGGCCTTGCCAGTCCTCGTTCTTGCGCCGAGGCATCTCAGGGAACTCGAGCTGCAGGCGGATGTATTCGAAGTAGTTGTGGAAAGCCGAACGCGTCAGGCCTTTCACGTTTTCGAAGATGAACGCTTTCGGTTGGAGCCGGCGAACGATGTCTACGCTGGCGGGGAACATGTCGCGCGCGTCGTTGTACGCACCGTGCTTGCCGCCCATCGAGAACGGCTGGCAGGGAGGGCCGCCAGCGACCAATTCGATGTCGGTGGGGAGGGAACTCCAGTCGAAATCGCGGACGTCGCCTTCGTGGATCGGCCATCCGGCAACGAGGGGGTACCCGTTTTTCTGGTTTTCACGCAGCGTGTCGCATGCCCAGCGGTCCCATTCCAGGACGGCCAAGGGCTTGAATCCGGCCAGGCTGGCGCCCAAAGCCAGGCCTCCCGCCCCTGCAAACAGCTCGACAGCACGCATTCATCACCTCTAGATTATTGTTTTAGTGTAGCTCCGAAGCGTCTACTAACATTCAGGAATCCCGAACATTCCTTCCCTCGTCACCATGCCTCCTGGTGCATGGCCCCGGAGCCCGCACCCAGCCTCATCGTGAGGGTTGTTCGCCCGCTCCCAGGCAGCTCAACCGCGCCATCTCGCGTCCGCTCGGACCGGTGACGACGGTGTCGGGCCCATCGACCCCAACAGCCGCTTCCCCGCCCGTGATGTTGCTCTTGGCTGTCCGGACGATCTGAGCCGCCACTGAGGCCTTGGCAACGTTGCATGCGTTGAGCCCCGGCATGTCCATCGTTGTCACCTGCGGCCCCCACGCGTTGCCCGCGATGAACGTGACGATCACTAACGCTGCATTCATCCGTTTCCGCCCTTCGATTTGCTTGACAAGTGCCATTCATCCGTACTTTGGATTGAATGGCCACCCGCTCGCCCCAGTCTAAGTCGCCTTCGCGTTCAACCAAAACCCGAGCGATCAAACCCGCTGCTGTCCCCAAAAGGAAGGCCGGCGGGCGTCCGTCCGCCTACTCGCAGGAGTTCGACCAGCTCGCCTACAACCTGACCCTCGTTGGCTTGACCCTCGAGGAGATGGCCGTTGTGATGAACGTCGCGGTCAGCACCATCGGTCTCTGGATCAAGAAACACCGCACGTTTTCGGATGCCATCACACGCGCGCGCCCGATCGCCGACGTCGTGGTGGACCTGTCCCTTCGCGACATGGCCCAGGGCTACGGCTACACCGGCTACGAGAGCCACAAGATCCGCGATCCGAAGACCGGAATCGAAGAGGTCATCCTCGTTGAGGTCCCTCAATTCGTCCCGAAAAACTTCAACGCGGCCAAGTTTTGGCTGTTGAACCGTCAGCCCAAGCGCTGGAAAGCGACGCCGGAAGAACACGACGACGGGAAGAATTCCGGCCCCGTTGGAAAGATCACGGTCTCGGTGCAGGCGTCTCCGTTCAAGGAGCCTGAAGAGCTGCCGAAAAATCCGGCATCGAAGGCAGTTCCGGATGCGTGAACTGAACTTCAATTTGACGGCACCACAGGCGGAATTTGCGCTTGCGGAAGAGCCTTACCCCGCGTTCGTTGCTGGCTACGGCACCGGAAAGACGCAGGCGGCAGCTGCGCGAGCGGTGATCAGAAAGATCATGTACCCGCGGGGCACGGTCGGCTACTACGCCCCGACGTACGACCTGATCTCGCAGTTCGCCTGGCCTCGCATCGAGTCGATGCTCGAGGAGCACGGCCTCTCGTACAAGACCAACAAGAACGAGAAAACGATCACCGTCAAGCATTACGGCAAGTTCCTCTTCCGGACCATGGAAGACCCCGCTCGCCTGGTCGGCTTCGAAACCGCAGACACCGTGCTCGATGAGTACGACACGCTCAAGATGAAGCTGGCGCTGCAGATCTGGAACAAGGTCCTCGCCCGGAATCGTCAGAAGAAGGACCATGGCGAGAAGAACACGATCGCGGTGGCCACGACGCCCGAGGGCTTTGGCGCGACTCATTTGAAATGGGTGAAGGAGGCCAAGGCCGGCTTCCGCCTCATCACTGCGTCGACGTATTCCAACCTCCACAACCTGGAGCCGGACTACATCGACAAGCTCCTGGCCAACTACCCGCCCCACCTGGTGCTGGCGTACGTCCGTGGGCTCTTCACCAACCTGAATTCCGGCTCCATTTACGCCGACTTCGACCGCGATCTGAACAGCACCACGGAGACCATCCGCCCAGGCGAGAGCCTGCACATTGGCATGGACTTCAACATCTACAACATGTCCGCGGTCGTGTTTGTGATCCGCGACGGCCGCCCCCTCGCACTCGATGAGTTCCGCAAGCTGAGAGACACGCCTGCGATGGCTGAAGCGATCCGCACGCGGTATGGCTTCAAGCATCCGATCACGATTTACCCCGATCCCGCGGGCACTGCGCCGTCGTCGAACGACGTCGATGTGTCCGATTTCGTGATCTTGCACAAGGCCGGCTTCAAGACCGAGGCGCATGCGGCCCACCCCACGGTGAAGAACCGCATCGCTGCCGTGAACGCCCAGATCCTCAACGGCCACGGTGAGCGGCGAATGCTGGTCAACGTCGACAAGTGCACGTCCTTCGTCGAGACGCTCGAGCAGCAGGTCTACGACGACAAGGGCAATCCCGACAAGAAGTCGGGGCTCGACCACCACGGCGATGCCGCTGGCTACTTCCTCGAAAAACGTTTCCCCGTGGTCGGCAAGTCCGGCTCACTGATCATCACTGGAGTCTGACATGCCCGTTGACACGCAACATCCCGAATACGCAGCGAACCGGAAGAAGGTTCAACGCATGCGTGATGCCTTCGGTGGCGATGACGCTGTTCACGCAGCCGGCGTGCGTTACCTGCCCAAGCTGTCGAAGCAGACCGCTGACGACTACGCTGCCTACGGTCAGCGGGCGACCTTCATCTCGGCCACGCGGCGCACGGCAGACGGCCTCAAGGGGCTGATCTTCCGCAAGCCCCCCGTCGTCGAAGCCCCGGCGTCGTTGAAAGCCATCCTCGAAGACATCACGTTGACGGGGAAGAGCCTCTCCGACCTCGCACAGAGCCTCGTCGACGAAGAGCTCACGGTGTCGCGGATCGGACTGCTCGCTGAGTACCCGGTCGTGCCCCCAACCGCTGACGGGAAAAAGCGGACGGTTGCAGAGCACGAAGCCCTTGGATTCCGGTCTTTCGTGACCGAATACTGTGCGGAATCGATCATCAACTGGCGCCAGAAGCGTGTGCGAAACGTCATGCAGCCAGTGCTCATCGTGCTCGATGAATCGGGTGCGGAGCCATCGCCGACGGATGAATTCGAGCTCGTGGATGTGAAGAAGATCCGCGTTCTGAAGCTCGATGCCGGCAACGAATACGTCCAGGAAGTGTGGACGGAGAACACCAACGGCTGGACGCTGACGGAGTCCATCGCGCCCGTGATCCGGGGTAAGCGCCTGGGCTACATCCCGTTCTTCATCGATCAGCTGCCGGTGAAGAGCCCCGTGCTCGAAGACCTGGCCATCCAGGAACTCTCGGCCTTCCGCAACACGGCCGACCTGGAGAACGGCGCCCACTTCACCGGGCTGCCGACGGTGTACATCTCCAACTACACCCACGAAAACGACATCGACAAGAACGGCAACGAGATCCCGCGCGAGCTGTCGATCGGCTCTCGTGAGGCCTGGACCTTCAAGGCCAGCCAGTACAAGGCCGAGCCAGGCTACCTGGAGTTCAAGGGCGACGGCCTGGGCACCATCGAGCGCCTGATCGACCGCAAGCTGCAGTACATGGCGCAGTTGGGCGCCCGCATGCTCGTGAACGACAAGGCCGGCGTCGAAGCTGTCGGCACTGCCGAGATCCGCACGAACGCGGAAACCTCTTCGCTCACGAACATTGCCGATCGCGTTGGCCGCACGCTGACGAAAGTTCTGCAGACGATCGCCGAGTGGGAAGGCGCACCCGGAAAGGTCCTCGTCTCCCTGAACAAGGACTTCATGCCCACGGGCATGACGGCCCAGGACCTCACCGCTGTCGTGTCCGCATGGCAGGCTGGCGCGATCTCCGAGCGCACCAAGTTCAGCGTGCTGCAGGCCGGCGAGATCATCCCGATCGGGGTGACGTTCGAGGAGGAGGCCGCTCAGATCGAGGCCGAAGCCCCGCTGCTGCCAGCCCCCACGCTGCCGGCACCAGCGCCAGCGAAGAAGGCTGACGACAAGGCCGCCAAGTGAGCTCAGCCTCCATCCTGGCCGAGCAGGCCGTCCTGGATGCCATCGACCAGCAGCGCCTGGCCGCTGGCATGACCGTCGAGGCCGGCCAGTTGCTCTCCGACCTGCGGGATGACCTCCTCGGGATCCTGGCCGTCATCGCGGTGACCAGCACCAGCACCCGCCGCCTGGAGAAGCGCGCAACCGAAGCCATCACGAAAGCGTACAAGGACCTCGAAGCGATCACGGACATGGCTGCGATCGCGGAAGTGTTCGAAAGCAAATGCATTTCCGATCTCGAAGATGCATTCCCCGACGCCGAAATCACGGCACCGGAGGAGGATGACCCCGCGGACGTGATGGGCCACCCCGTGGGCGCCTGGTGGGCTCGTCAGGCTGAGAACCTCGCTTTCGGCTTCATCGGACTCGGTGGGGCTGCGTTCGCGTTGTCGGGTCCGCGCCTGGTGGTGCTGATGAACACGCAGGCGAACCACGCGAAGTCGCTGATCTACACCGCGACGACTGCCGCGGGCGGGGATGCACGCATGCGGGTGTATTCCGAGAACGAAAAGGTCCTCTCCGGTGACGTTGGGGGCTTCAAGCAGATCTCCGTGCTCGACAGTCGTACATCAGACGTCTGCCGCACGTACAGCGGCGCCACCTGGGACCTGCAGCTGCGGCCTACCGGCGTGAAGAAGCTCGATTTCGATGGTGGCTGCCCGCGGCACGACAACTGCCGCTCCGTCATCGTGCCCACACCTGGCACCGGCGTCGACGAGAACCTGAACGAGGAAACCTCCTTCCTGGCCTGGATCGGCAGCAAGAGCGCAGCCGAGCAGGACGCCATCCTGGGGGCTGGCCGCCTGGACCAGTACCGCGCCGGGACCATCACGCTGACGCAGCTCCTTGACGCTCGCGCGAACCCGATTTCGTTGGAAGCCCTGCGTTCGAAGTACGCGTGAACCAACGGCGCCATGCGGTTCGCTTGACAAGTGCCGACTGTACGTATCTTGGACATGTCAGGCGCGAAAGCGTCACCGTATTTTCAGCCCCAGTGGGGCGCCAACCAGCCCTGTGGGCAAACCGAAATGACTCTCGAAGAACTGCAAGCACTCGTCGCCGAACTGACCACCAGCGTGGATTCGCTGAAGGCCAAGAACGCGACGCTCATCACGGAGAAGCGTGCGCTCCAGGCGAAAGCCAAGGGTGCGGACATCGATCCGGAAGAGCACGCAGCTCTGCTGTCCCAAGTCGACACGTTGACGGAACAGCTCAAGACGGTCACGAAGGCGAAGGACACCGAATCCGGTGGCCTGAAGAAATCGCTTGCGGAGAAGGACAGCGCTCTCGAGAAGCTGCTGGTCGACAACGGCATCAACGAAGCGTTGATCAAAGCCGGCGTCGCACCGCAGTTCCACGACATGGCGAAGTCGCATTTCCGCTCGCAAGCGCAAATCAAATCCGAGAACGGTGCCTTCGTCGCCGTGATCGGTGACAAGCCAATGAGCGAAGGCATCGCTGCCTACCTCGCTGGCGATTCCGGCAAGCACCTCATCAGTGCACCGGCGTCTTCCGGTGGCGGTGCCTCCGGTAGCGGAAACAAGGGCCCTGGTGGGGTCACGAAAGTCTCGGATCTGAAGTCCACGGCCGAAAAGGTCGCCTACATCGCCGAGCACGGCGACAAGGCGTTCGACGCCCTGCCCAAGTAATTACCAACGTATCCCCAGGAGCCCATCATGGCAAACCAAACCACGAAACCCGCCGACACCAAGTTTCAAGACCCCTTCTCGCTGGCAGGCTACAAAGAGCGCCTGAACCAGAACCTCGACGTGTTCAACGGCCAGTCGGCTGGCACCATCGTCCTGACCACCGAGCGCAAGCACGGTGACTTCGACCACGAAGCCTTCATCAAGGGTTCGCCAGGCGCGATCGCCCGTCAGGACCAAGACGTCCTGGTGCCGGTTGACGACGGCAAGCTGACGATGGAGGTGTCGACCGGCGTCAAGCTGAATCGCCAGATCCTGCCGAAGACCTGGACCCTGTCGTCCACGCGCAAGCCTGGCTTCAGCATGGACATCTTCCGCTTCGAAGCCGGCGCACAAGCCGCTGAGCAAGTGGTCGAGGAAATGCTGAACACCTCGCTGTCGGGTCTGCGTACCGCTCTCGTTGGCCAAGCCAGCAACAGCTACGTGGTTCCCACGAGCGGTGTGCTCAACACGGACGCGCTGGCCATTGCGCTGTCGAAAATGGGCGATCGCGCTTCCCGCGTGAAGGCCTGGGCGATGCACTCGAAGACGTACTGGGATCTCGTTCGCGGTCAGGCTCTGCCTTCCGTGCACGGTGACCAGGTCGCCGGCGCCATCGTGTACGGTGCCTCCCCGGCTTCGTACGGTCGTCCGATCGTGGTGACCGATGCCGAAGCCGGCCTGGTCGACGGTACCGACTACTTCACCCTCGGTCTGACCGAAGGTGCTGTGACGGCCGAGGAAACGGAAGACATGTTCATCACCGTGACCGACCCGATCACTGGCTACAACCAGATCTTCTTCCGGATGCAAGGCGAGTACGCCTTCAACCTGAAGCTGAAGGGTTTCAGCTACGACACCACGGTTGGCAAGAACCCGGTTGCTTCGGCAGTCGCGGCCTCCAACAGCTGGAAGAAGATCGTTGCCTCGAGCAAAGATCTGGCCGGCGTCGTGATCAAGTCCAAGTAAGCCATGGACGCCGTCGCCTACACCGTCGACGGTTCGGCAGAGCCCCTCAAGGCTCTGCTGGACGCGGGCGACAAGGTCGCGATCCGGAACATCGCCTTCTTCTCGGAAGTGGAGAAGTTCGTTGTCGTTGGTCTCGAGCGCGAAGACCAACGCATCCGTGAAGCCTACGAGGCCGTGGGTGCAACGGTGTCGATTCTTCCTTCCGTGAACGACGTCACCCTGCCGCCTGGCTTCGAAGTCGGTGGCTACGTTGGCGGTGGAGATCCCACCCCGAACGCGGATGGCAGCTTCACCGCGGTCCTGCACCAGAGCGAATCGTTCATTGACAAACCCGCTGACGAAAAAGCAGTGGTGCCAGATGTGGCACCAGTCGACGTCACGGTGACGAACAGCACCGGCGCCGATGTGCAGGCCGAAATCACGGTGACGAAGGCCCCCGAAGTCGTGAAGGCTGCGCCAGCGAAGAAGCCGGCCAAACGCAAGTAATGCGCTGACGGTAGGCCCTGCGGATGCGGGGCTCTCCGTGATCGTATTTCCCTACAGAGGAACTCACATGACCGCTGTCGAAGCATTGCTCTGCGCGCTGGTAGCCACCGCCTACCTCATTTTCATGGCCGTTCTCTTCTCGCCACACCCACGGATGGCACGCATGGAAGAACAGGTCATCAAGCTGGCCATCGCTGCCGGTGGAAGCGTCCGAGATCTGCTCGCCGAGGTCGCAGAGCTGAAGCGCGAAATCGCTGAGCTGAAAGGCCAGATCGCCGCGGCCCACTTTGACCAGGCCAAGTCTGGAAACCTCGCAGCAGCTAGGTCGTGGCTCGCGGCCCGTCAGAACGCCCTCGAAAAACCACCACCTGAGGCACCCCATGCACAACATCACCGCACCCGCCAACGACGACGCATCCATCGAGCGTCTCATCCAGTCCAAAGGCAAAGTTGCCGCTCGCGTGACGCCTGTCGACATCGCCAAAGCCATCGTTGCCGAGCACTACTTTACGGCTGCGGAAGGTGCGGGCGCGAAGTACCACCCGGCGACGCCCATCCTCATCGAGGCCGTTCGGGCCACCGAATACGGTGATGAAGTGCTGATGGAATGGGACAACGCGTGCAAGAACGAAGACGCAAAGCACCGCGGTCCGCTCGAGCTGCTCACTTTCTGCGTGCTGGTGCTGGCCAACGGCTTCACCGTCACCGGTGAGTCGGCCTGTGCGTCGCCGGAAAACTTCGATGCCGAAATTGGCCGGCGCATCGCTCGCGAGAATGCCGTACAAAAGCTGTGGCCGCTGCTCGGTTTCGAACTTAAGTCTCGCCTTGCGGCTGGCTGATCGGAGAACTAATGTCTCTGATCAACGAAGACGGAACAGGCCTCCCCGACGCCGTTTCGTACGCTTCCGTGATGCAAGCGGACCTGTACCACGGCGTTCGTCGCAATCCCTCCTGGGAAGCTGCTGACCTCGAATCCAAGGAGGCAGCTCTCATCCGTGCCACCGATTTCATCGATGCCACGTTCTCCAACCAGTTCCCCGGTCGTCCCCTGACCCCATCCCAAGGCCTTGCCTTCCCTCGTGACCTGGGTGTTGACCTCCTTGTGGGTGTCCCCACCTCTTTGGTCAAGGCGACAGCGGAGCTGGCGCTCCTCGTCGTCAACGGAACAAACCTGTTCCAAGATGCCGAAGTCATGGTGACGAAGGAAGTGATTGGCCCGATCGAGACAACCTACGCGTTGCCACAGGGTGAGAAGTTCGACTACGTGCGCAAGCTGCTCAAGCCCCTCCTGGTGACTGTCACCACCGGCGGCATGATGTCCGTGCGCCTGGTCAGGACCTGACCATGCACCCGAGTTACGTTCGCGCCATCGCCACCGTCGACCGGGTTCTGAAGTCGAAAGGCCAAACCGTCATCGTGCGCACCAAGAACGCTGCCGGCGTCCTCAAGGTGTTCAAGGTTCCGGCAGCGGTTTTCGACATCGAACTCAAGCTCGTCGACGGAAAGACGATCGAGGTCGGAGACAAGAAGCTCCTGATGTCCGCAGTCGGAATCACGGCGCCGGTTGGGCCGCTGACGGAGATCGAGATCGGGAAGGTGGTTCACACCGTGGTCGATCCTGGTGCGTTTGCGCCGGCGGGGGATGTGCTCTTCTACGAAGCCATCATCCGCTCTGGGGGCTGATCGTGAGCTGGGCCGACGGCGTCGGCGACTCCTGCGACTCGATGATCGACTGCCTTCACAAGATCACGAACGAATCGACGATTTTGGCGCTTCGCTTCCTCCACCGCTACACGCCGGTGGACACCACCAACGCTCAGAACAGTTGGTACCTCTCGCCCAACGCGCCCACGTACGTCCAGTTTGGCGGCCGCGCAGTCGGCCGAGATCCGGTGGCGGAGGCTCGGGCCGTCCTTGCCAACAGCCGGGCCACGGTGATCCACGTCACCAACTCCGAGGACTACATCGAGGCGCTCGAATGGGGAACTTCCGCCCAGGCGCGGAACGGTTTCATGCAACAGACCACAGACGCATGGCCCTCGTTCGTTGCCCAAGCAGCCTCCATGTTTAAGGCCAAAGGCTGGCGCTGAAAGCCGCGCGCGCTAACGGCGCCCTGCAAATCCATTGACAAGTGGGGTTCATGCGTACCTTGGACGCATGAGCACCGAAGCGATCAGCACTGCATTCGAAGTAGCCCTGGCAGCAATGCCAGGCGCCCTTCCGTTTGCGAAGGAAGGCGTCGCGTTCCCGAACCCGAAGAAGGCTCCGTACGCAGAGATCCAACTGGACATGAGCGCCCCTCAGGGTCTCGTGGTCGGAGGTGATTTCGTTCGCGAAGTGGGCTCTTTCAAGGTCACCTTTTGCTTTCCCACAGGCAGTGGCCTGACGGAAGGGCGAGCCAAGGTCGACCAGATCAAGCGCCGCTTCAAGCATGGAACCAACCTCGACGCCAACGGAATCCGCGTCCACGTGAGGCAGCCGCCCTACACCGGCCCCGTGCTTCCCGATGCCGTTTGGCAGCGCTTCCCCGTGCGCGTTCCCTTCTTCGCCGACGTCTACGGCGCCGTGTAACCCCGAAATCGAAATTCCTGGAGTATCCAAATGACCATCGCACAAGGCGTCAGCAAGCAAGCCAAGATGAAAGAGGAAGTGGACTGGGGCGTTGTCCCGGCCGCTGCTGGTTCCAAAGCGCTTCGGCGCGTCACCCTCGACGTCTCCTTGAAGAAGGACACGTACGAGTCGAAGGAGATCCGCACCGACGCCCAGGTGGTCGACATGCGCCACGGCATGCGCAAAGTCGAAGGCTCGCTCAAGTCCGAAGTGAACCCGGGCGACCAGGCTCCCTTCATCGCAGGCATCCTGCGCCGCGACTTCACCGCTGGCAAGACCACTGGCGCCGCATCGATCTCCGTCGTCGCTGATGGCTACGTCCGCGCGGCCGGCTCGTTCATCACTGACGGCTTCCAGGTTGGCTCGGTCGTCCGCGCCGTCGGCCTGGTGAACGCTGCGAACAACGGCAGCAACTTCTTCGTCACGGAAGTGACCGCCTTGAAGCTCAAGGGCCTGCTCATCAACGGCGATTCGCTGGTGGTGGAAGCCGCTGCAGCTGGCGTCGTGCTCACCGAGCCAGGCAAGCGCACCTTCGTGCCGAAGACTGGCCACACGCGCAAGAGCTGGTCGATGGAGTCCTGGTACTCCGACGTGCTGGAGTCCGAGGTCTACACCGGCCTGAAGGCCACAGAAGCCTCGTACAACCTTCCCGCGACCGGCATGGCCGAGTTCGAAGTGAAGTTCCTGGGCAAGGACGTCAAGACCGCCAAGGTCGAATACTTCACCAACCCGATCGAAGCCGGCACGACTGCGGCCCTGGCTGCCGTGAACGGTGTGGTCGTATTCGGCGGCACGCGCATGACGCTGGCCACGGCGCTCCAGCTGAACATCAACGGCAACGCCAGCACCGAAGCCGTGATCGGAAGCAATTCGGCGCCGGAAATCTTCTCCGGCCGCGTGACGGTGTCTGGCACGGCATCGGTGTTCTTCCAAGACGGTGTCGAACGCGACAAGTTCCTGAACGAGACCGAAGCCCCCGTGTTCTGCGTCTTCACGTCTTCGAGCGCGAAGGATGCCGACTTCGTGGCCATCACGCTGCCGCGGGTGAAGTACAGCTCCGCTGACAAAGACGACGGCGAAAAGGGCCTCATCCAAACCATCGCTTTCACCGCGCTTCGCGGTATCGGCGTCAACCAAGAAAACACCACGATCGCGGTGCAGGACACACAAGCATGACCAAGCGCAAAGCCCCCATGGCCACCCCCATCGCAGCCGCGGTGGGCGTCTCTCAACCTGTCGGCCTGGCCGCAACTCTCGGAGCTCCAAAAATGGGCGTGAAACTCAGCAGCATCGACACCAAGACCATGGCCGACAAGGGCGTGGTCATGCAGGCACGCGATGAATACGGCGACCTGGTGGGCTTCAGCGTGACCATCCACGGCAGCGACAGCGAGCGTGCGCGCAAGGCTGCTGTCCAGCACCAGCGCGAGATGAACGAGGTCATTGCCGGCCTGCAGGGCGACCCCAAGTCCGCCGAAAACCGCGAGATCGTCGCTGTGGCCAAGCTGGCTGCCGACATCCGCCTGGTCGCGCGCTGCACCTCTTCGATCGACGGCCTCATCGACGACGACGGCGAACCGATCACGTACACGGAAGCCAACGCGGTCGCTCTGTACACGCACTCGGGCACCACGCGCGAGCAGGCTGACCTCTTCATCGTCCGTCGTCGAAATTTCATGCCGGCCTGACGAAGAGCCTGCTCGAGTTCGCGACGAACGTTTTCGAGCTCGGGCAGGCCCAGGAGGTTGGCGGAGATCTCAGGTCCCACCTGAACGTGGTGGCCAAGCACCCTTGGCGCAATCGTGAAAACGATGTCGTGATGGCGGTGAAGTTGAGGACTGTCTGCCCCGAGGAGACGGAGTACCTCTGGGAAATTTGGCAGGAGCTTTCCCTGGCTCGAAATCCGGGGAAAGCCATTTCGTTCACGGAGATCAAAGCGTGGTCGGACCTGACCGGCATCGTTCTCAACCCTTTCGAGATCGGACTCGTTCGCCAAGTCGATGTCGAGTTTTTGCACCAAGCGAGTAAATAATGGCGGCCCAAAACAGCAGCATCCTTGACCTCAAGGTCCAGGCGTCAGACGTCGAGAAGGCCAGCGCGCTTCTCAAGGAGCTGAAGAAGGACGCCAAGGCTGCTGAGAAGGCAATCGTCTCGCTAGGTGACAACTCGGGCGGATCTGGCGCGAAAGTCGCAAAGGCCGTCGATGGCATGAAGGCGACCACCAAGGCCGCTCGTGAAGCCTCCGACGCCGTGGGCCTCGTGCCCGCCAAGATGGATCTTTTCGCAACGGCCGCCGGCGGGACAGCCTCCGCTTCGATGACCGCCGCGACGGCGATGAGTGCGACCACAGCTGCGGCTACCAAGCAGGCTGACGTCGTCGGCACTGCGGCTGCTGGCATGAAGGCCTCTCTTCTGGCTCCTGCTGCCGGCTTCACCGCCGTGGCCGATGCTGCCTCTGCCTCCGCACCCCAGATCAGCAGCGCGACGCAGAAGGCGAAGGCCTTCACGGGAGCGGTGCAGGCGCAAGCCGTCGCCACAACCAATGCCGTGATGGACGGTCAGCGACCGCTTTCGTTCATTCAACAGGTGAGCGGCCGAGTCGGCCAGATGTACGACAGCGTGTCCGCACGTGTGCGTGCTGCCGGCGCCTCGACGACGAGCTTCTTCACGCCCCTGACATCTTCGCTGTCGAACCTCCGAAACGCCTTCGGTGGTCCCGCTGCCGGCCTTGCCTCTCTCGGGGCTGGTGCTGGTTCTGCGGCGCCGAAGATTGACGAGCTCGACAAGAAGACCAAGGCCTACACGATGTCGGCCAAGGCTCAGGCCGCCGCCATGCGCGGCGTGCCTGCGCAGTTCACCGACATCGTGGTGTCCCTGCAGGCGGGTCAGAACCCGTTCACGGTGATGCTCCAGCAGGGTGGCCAGCTCAAGGACATGTTCGGCGGCATCGGCCCGGCGATGAAGGCCCTTGGCTCCTACGCGATGGGGCTGATCAACCCGTTCACCTTGGCTGCAGCTGCCGCGGCCACCATTGGCCTGGCCTACTACCAGGGCGCCTCGGAAACGAAGGCGTACAACATCGCCATCGTGGAATCCGGCAACTACGTCGGGAAAACCGCGCTGCAGATGCAGGAGGCCGCCCAGCGCGTTGGCTCCCTCACGACGACGACAAGTGCCGCTGCGGAAGCGCTGGCTGCCCTTGCCGCGACCGGTAAGGTCTCCGGTTCTCAGCTCGAGCTGGTTGGTCGGGCTGTCGTCGCGACTAATGACGCGACCGGGAAGAGCGTCGAAGACGTGGTGAAGGTCTTCTCCTCGCTGGCGGACCACCCGGTCAAGGCAGCGGAAGAACTCAACCGCTCGACCCACTTCCTGAGCGCCGAGGTTGCTGACGCTGCTCGGAAGATGGAGGAGCACGGCAACAAGACCGGGGCCGCCTCCCTGATCATGGGCGAATACGCCAACTCGCTGATTGGACGCGCAGCAACGGTGAAGGCGCAAGCCAGCGTGATGGAGCGCTCCTGGGACAAGGCCTGGACTTCTGTCAAGAGGTACTGGGATGAGGTTCGCGGCGTTGGCCGCATGTCCGAAGTCGAGGGTGATTTCGACCCGAACGCGAATCCTTTCGACGTCGGCATGCGGCCCACCGTGGGCGGAAAAGCCAAGGGTGGCTACTCGTCGGTGCCTTCGCCCGAGGGCAACAGCGGGCCTGGTCTCTTCGCCACCGCAAAGAGTTACGTATCCGGAATCGCTTCGACCATCGTGCCGGCGCTTGGCGGCGCGATGGGCTACTACACCGGCGTGAACGCCGAGATCGCAGCCGAGAAGAAGGACAAGGAATCTGCCTCCCAGAAGGAGGCAGCTGCGCGAGATAAGGCCGAGGCCGACGCTGTTGCATTGAAGGCGCGCGAGGAACGGGCCACTGCCCAAGCCAGCATTGCCGCACGCGACAAGGCAAACGCAGGCAAGGAAAAGCAGCGTGCCGAGGCTCGCGCTCAGATCACGCGTGACTTCTCCAAGCTCGAGGACACTGCGGCCAACCGCGCTGAGAGAGATCGGCAGATCCGCGAATCGGACGAAAAGCTGAAGGACCCCAAAGGTGCGAAGGCCCCGAAGAACGACAAGCTGAAGAACTTCACGCAGTCGGTGGATCGCGACATCGAGACTTTCGGGAAGTCTGACGACTTCCGGAAAATCGTCGACTTGAAAAACATGGGCGCCAGCACGGCCCAGCTGGACGAATACTCGGCCAAGCTGACCACGCTGCAGGGGCTCAAGGACAAGCAGATCCGCAGCGCCTACGACGAAGAAAAGGCACTGCTCGCCGTCAAGGAAGCGCAGGCCGACAGCTCCGTTGTGTACGACGACAACGTGCGCAAGCTCCAAAACTCGCTGAAAGCGAAAAAGATCACGGAGACGGAATACGACGCGGAAATGCGTACGTTGCGCGCCAACCGGCTGGTCGAGCTGGAAGCGCAATCGGCTCGTGAAGTCGAGATCGTGAAGGCTCACGGCGCCGGGGATCAGACAGAACAGAAGCGCATCGAAACAGAAAAACAGCTGGCCAAGGTCACGAAGGACCTGACGAAGGCTCGCCGCGATCTGAACGAAGAGATCCAGA
The DNA here is from genome assembly GCA_030651285.1 of bacterium. GTDB lineage: Bacteria > Patescibacteriota > Minisyncoccia > Phycocordibacterales > Phycocordibacteraceae > C7867-001. The sequence goes on along the minus strand of JAUSCN010000010.1, from coordinate 15,084 downwards.
AGGACGTCGACGACAAGCAGCTGAAGAACGCCGAAAAGGCCCGTGATCTGATGGAGTCGATGCAGACTCCAATGGAAAAGTACACGCGCGAGCTGAAGGAGCTCAATGAGCTGAAGGCCACGCAGGGTGCGGGTTTTGAGCCCACGTTCGTGAAGGCCCAGCGTGAGGCTTACCGGAAGATGCTGGAAGGCACCGAGGCGGTCAATGGCTCCCTTGGAACGATGACAGACCTCGCCTTGGTGGCCGGTCGCAGCATCCAAACGAACCTGGGTTCGATGACAGCCGCCCTCGTGAAGGGTGACCTGAAAGGCATCGGCACTTCGTTCTCGTCGCTCGTCGAGTCGATGGCGAGCAAGTTGATCGAGACGAACCTGAGCCGGCTGTTCTTCGGCGACTCGGGCAAGCTCGGTGGCGGTGGTGGGATGTTCGATTCGATCTTGAAGTCGCTCAGCGGCGGGTCGGGTGGTGGCTCGTCCGGAGGCGCGTCGGCCAGCGCCAGCGGTGGCGGATTCTTCAGTAGCATCGGCAACTGGATCAGCGGCCTGTTCACCGGCGATGGTGGCGGCTACACCGGCACCGGCAACCGCTCCGGCGGCGTGGACGGAAAGGGCGGCTTCCTGTCGATCCTGCACCCCGACGAGACCGTCTATGACCACACCAAGGGAACCGCCGGAAGCGGCACCAACCTTTCGATGGCGAAGCTCAACGGTGGCGCAGCCACTGGCAGCAGTGGTGCGAACGTCAACGTTGCCACGTCGGTTGTCGTCAACGTGATCGGTGCGCCCGCAGGCACAGAGGCGAAGACAGAACAAAGAAGCGACGGTAACGGAGGATCGATCATTGACGTGATCCTGAATGCCGTGGCCAACGACGTGCGCAAGGGAGGCACTGTGGCCGACGCAATGCAAGGGACGTACGGTGTGAACCGCACGACGATGACGTGAGCGATCCAATCTTCCCGATCTCGCTGCCAGCCCCGCTGGCGGGCCAGTACGGTTTCGAAAGGAAGCCCCTCACGACAGCGATGGACACCGACGCCGGTGGCAAGCGCGTCCGTGCTCTGCACCTCAACGTGCCCACGGTGACCACGCTTTCGTGGAAGTTCACGTCGGCGCAGTACGCCACGTTCGCGGAGTTCTACGAAACCGATCTGGCTGCGGGGTCGAAATTCTTCACGTGCCAGTTGGATGACAAGCGGGGCGGGCTGGCGTCCGCCCTGGTGTTCTTCCTCGAGCCGCCGGTGGAAACTGTCGATGAGGGGATGAACTGGACCGTTTCCGCGAAGGTGATGACCGCCGGCGTGCCTCTGGGCAAGTTCCCGCGCCTCATCAACGTTGACGGTGCGACCGGTGGCGAAGCGCCCGGTGGCGGTGGAAGCGGTGGCGTGCAGGACCCCGTGCGCGCAATCAGTCTCAGCAACTACAGCATCAAGAGCTTGCCGACCGGCCAAGCACTGGTCACTGTCGCCATCGTTGCAAGTACCGGCCGCCTGGTTTACATCGCCGATGCCGGCCAGGTCGTCGTCGCCGGCCAGTGGAAAGCGGCGACGAACACCACCCCGTCAGCGCAGTACAGCTACGCCCGCAGCCTTGTGGTGCTGGAATACCGCGACAGCTCCGGGATTCCGGGCAACAACCCGTCGCAGTACGGCGTTCCGCCGGTGATTCAGACGACTGACCCGGAAGCGCTGACTGTGTACCGACTGGATGCCGCGGTGAACTCGATCACAGCCGATCGCGTGACGCAACTGCGCTCCTCGGCGTTCCACCCTTGGATCAAGTACCTGCTCACGATCCAGGTCAAAGACCAGACCTCGGGCTACGTTGCCACGAGCCAGTTCACCATCGAACTGGGCACCAAGCCGACCGGACGGGAGAATTCATGACACGCGCAATCGTCTACCCATCCACGCTGCCGGGTGTCTCTTCGTTCTCGAAAACGAGGGCCGCTCGCGCTCAGGTTTCGGAAGACCGTGGTTACGCACGCGGAAGGATGCGCGATCGTGTGTACAGCGCGGACGTGGTCTGGGAGATCCCAAAGGAACTAATGTCTGTCTGGGACCAGTGGTACGAGACGGACATGCTTCGTGGTCAGCGCCGGTGTTCGATTCCTCTTCCTTGTGAGACAGGCATCGTCGCTTCTTTGGCGAAGTTCACGACAGAGATCAAGCACGAAGTGATTCCCGGCTTCGGGTATCGCATCTCCGGCACGCTGCAGGTCACCGGTCTGACACGCCCCTGAACTAATGAGCGGGGTGCTGCACCCGTTCCCCTGATCTCCCTTCCTCCGTCACGGGTCCTCTTGGTGATGGTTCCCGCGTTGAAGTGCGCGCGATCGAACGGCGCCACCTCAAAGCCTTGACAAGTGCCGATCCTGCGTACTTTGGAGGCATGCCCAACATGCAGCCCAAACGCGTCGGTGTTTCTCAGAGCGAAGCTCTGTTGGAAGCGTACGCGTCTGCGAAGGCGTCAGAGCCGGAAATCAAGACGCTCTCGATCCATCACCTGGCCTTCGTCGACGAGAACGACAACCCAACGCCGATCTACCTCGTCAACAATTTCGCCCCATTGAACGCCACGCTTGAAAGCACGGCGCCGTTGCATGCCGGCCAGGTCGTGCAGTTCCAGGCGCTGCCATTTCAGTTCGTCGAGCCCGAAGAGAACGACACCTCGGCGCCGGCGGAGCTCACCATCAACATCGAGAACGCAAGCCGGGAGGTGCAGAAGCACATGCGGCACGCTCGCGACTCCGACAGCTACGTGACGGTGATGTTCCGCACGTACCTCGCGAGCGACACCAGCGCCCCGCATGAGCTTCCTGTGCCCACCCTCATCCTTCGCGTCGTTGATGTCACCTCAACAACGGTGACGATGACCGCAGGCTTTGGCACGCTGGTCAACGAAGGCTATCCGAAGTCCATGTTCACCCGGTACTCCAACCCGGGCTTGGTGTCGGGATGATGCACTGGGCTTTCCCCCTCATCGGCAAGCCCTGGTTGGCTGGCGCTGTCGGTCCGAATGCGTTCGACTGCTGGGGACTGGTTCGCTACGTCCAGCGCCAGCAGCGGGGCATCGAGATGCCGCCCCTGGCGGTTGGCGAGCTCCAGAGCCCCGAGCAGCTGGAAGGGCTCCACGACCTTGTGCGCCGCTCGCACTGGCACCGGCAGCCCGAAGGCACAGCACCGGCCGAATACGACATCTTTCTGATGCGCAGTCGCGCCGGCCCCCATGTCGGCGTTGTGATCGACGTCGGCGGCCAACTGCGTGTTCTCCACGCCGTCGGCGACGTTGACAGCCCCGGCAGCGTGATTCACAGCTCCTTCCTCGAAGTGAGCCAGCTGTGGGGCCGAAGCCAGATCTGGCGCTACATCGAAAACGAAAAATGAACGCCTACCCAGCTCGCTTCAAGCCAAATGCTTCCTCCGCCGCGATCGGGGCCGCTCTGCTGTCGGAAATTCCCGCGCGCGTAGGGATCTTCGATAACCCACTTCAAGTTGAGATTTCCGCGGACGATTTCACCCCCGTCCGCGGCCTGGCCACGATCGCGAGCTTGGCTCCGAAGACGAATCAAGCTTTCGTTTGCTTGATCGATGGCGTGTACATTCCGCGCGCGGATTGGGGCTCTCTCGTGCGGCCGGGTGAAACCATCGCATTCGAGATCCTGCCCCACGGCGGCGGGAAGGGCGGTTCGAACCCGTTGCGCGTTGTGCTGCAGCTCGCGCTGATGGTCGGCGTGGCATGGTTCGTCGGACCCGCCGTGCTCGGCTTGACCGGCATGGCCGCTTCGGCTGCGTCTGCTGGCCTGATGATCCTCGGCAGCTTGCTCATCAATGCGCTTGTGCCGCTGCCCAAGGCAACCGATGGCAACTCGGCCACCGCAAGCCCGACCTACTCGATTGCCCTCCAAGGCAACTCAGCCAGGTTGGACCAGCCCAAGGTCGTGGCGTACGGACTCAACCGCTCGTACCCAGACTACGCCACCCAGCCGTACCAGCACTTCGAGAACAACGAGCAGTATTTCAGTGCCGTTCTGCAGGTGGGAATGGGTAGGTACGACATCCACAAGATCGAGATCGACGACACGCCGATCTCCAACTTCCAGGACATCAGCGTTCAGGTTGTTGGACCCGACAACGGAAGCCTGAGCACCCAGGCCCTGGTTGACCTCAGCATGATCTCGTCGCCGGAAGTTTCTGGCCAGGAGCTGCGCGACCACAATGTTTGGACAGGTGGCTTCACCGCCTGCCGTTCGGGCTACAAGATCAAGGAGATCATCCTTGACTTTGTGATGCCCCGAGGCATCGGCAACGCCAAGGAAGACAGCACCGGCGAGCTCGACGTTCGGGTCGTGGAGGTCCAGGCCCAGGTCCAAGAGATCGATGACTTTGGCGCGCCGGTTGGCGACTGGATCGACATCCGGAATTCGGCAAATCAAAACTACTCGTTCGTAGGCAACACGCTCACGGCCCAGCAGCGCAGCTTCTCCTACGTGTCGCCTGACTTCAAGCGCTACCAAGTGCGGGCCAAGCGCGTGACGCCGTACGTCGACAGCAGCAGGGACCTCTGCGAACTCACGTGGGTGGGCATGCGCTCCAAGCTGACGATCTCGGGCATCAACGAGCCTGTGAACCCTCAAGGCACCTACATCCTGCTGAAGCTGCGCGCCAGCAAGCAGCTGTCGGGCATGTCTCAACGCAAGATCGCGGTGACGGCGGAGCGGAAGATTCCCAAGTTCGACGGCACGTCGTGGATCTGGATCAAGGATTCGTCCCACCACCGGAACCCGGCCTGGGCCATCTGCGACATGTTGCGCAACCCGTTCTACTCGCTCGGGCTGCCGGACAGCAGGATCGACATGGACGCAATCCTTGCGCTGGCTCAGTCGTGCGAAGAGCGTCAGGACCGATTCGACTATTTGTTCGATACGAAGACGACGATCTTCGACGCTTTGGCCCTGGCCACGCGCTGCGCCCGTGCCGTCAACATCGTGCGCCGCGGCAACTATTCATTCGTTCGCGACAGCGCCCAAACGCTGCCGGTGGTGATGTTCCAGCCAAGGAACATGGCAAAGGACTCGCTGACGATCTCGAACGCGATGCCTCAAGAAGGGACCCCTGACGCTGTGCGGATGAAGTACCGCGACGGAAGATTTTGGGACGAGCGCGTTGTGATTGGCCAGTATTGGAAAGGCAACGTCTACGCGTACCTCGAAGGCCAGCGGCCTGCGACGGTGCCGGTGCCGGCGAAGTACGCTGAGATCAGCTTCCCAGGCATCTCGGGCTTCAACCACGCCTTGCGTGAAGTCGCGTACATCGTGGCCACCAGCCGCTGGCGCCGGGCGACGTACACGTGGACCACCGACCGAGAAGGCATGATCCCGGCGTACGGAAGCCTGGTGGGCATGGCCCACGACCTGATCGACTTCCCTCAGAGCGCGGAAACTCTCGCGTACGAGGGGGTCTCGCGCACGTTGGTTGCCAGCCAGCCGATGACGTGGACGGCAGGCGCCCAGCACTACATTCGGATCTCATCGAAGACCGGTGCGCAGTCGATTCCCCTTGCTGTCTCACGCGGAAACACCGACGAGGAGATGATCTTGGCGGCACCGCCGCCGTTCACGATCGTTGGCGAAGACTCCGACTACGAACCGACGAGGCTCGCTTTCGGTGACTCGGTCAACGTTTGCGAGATGCTCCGGCTGAAGTCGATCAAGCCCAAGGGTCAGCTGATCGAGATGGTCGGCATCGTGGAATCCGATCGCGTGCATGCAGCCGACAACGCATTCTTGCCCGTCGGCGGGGCTCCGCAGGACTTGTACAACTTCGGAAATCTTCAGCCTGCGGTGATGCCAGCTGCGGGGGCGTTGATGTAATCAGGTCGCGGACATGCAATTGAAGAGGGTTGCGAGTCCGGCCAGCATGGCACCGGACGCGGAAAGACCAGCTTTTCGAATGGGATCCATGGTCGCGATCGCAATAACCCCGCATCCAGCAGCTCCGACGGCGCAAAAGTAAGCCAGAGGCTTGGAGATCCTGTTCAACCAATTTGGCGGCACTCCCTCGACTGCAATCATTCGGTTGTAGATCGTGTCGTTGTTGTGCAGTGGCGCCAGGCCGATTTCCTTTCGCAGCTGCTCGACCTCGGCGGTCAGCTCGACCAGTGTCTTCGGGACCGGTGGGTTTGTTGCCATCTCTCTTCTCTCCTCGTTGTTTGAGACGAATCTTAAGGTGGCGAAAGCCGCGCACTCCAACGGCGCCCGGCAAAAGCATTGACAAGTGCGGTTCGTCCGTACCTTGGTACGCATGAGCCCACTCGAAAAAATCCCCGACGCCGTCGCGATTCCGTTGCGTACGGTGCCGGGCATCGGGTCGATCTACGCCATCAACATGGCGAACCTGAACGATTTCCTCCAGGCCGTTGCCACGCTCGCGACCATTGCTTTCGTCCTCGCACAGTTGTACTTCGCCTGGGAGAAGCACAAGCGTGCGCGCGATCGCACTGACATCGCAAAGAAGATCCACGAAGAGCGCGACCTGAACAAGCAGGTTGAAGACCTCAAGAAGGAAAAGCAGCAACTTCTCGATGACGTCGAGGAGGAGCAGGATGAGTAAGGCTCCAAGCCCCGCAAAGGTTGCTTGGCTGCTCCGCGCAGCCAAGGCCGCCGCCGCCGTGGCCGTTAAGAACAAGGCACTTCGGAACAGCGCCGTTGTGCTGGTCGTCGGTGGCGCCGCTGTGCTCGCCCCGCTGAAGACGATGGAAAGTCAGGAGCTTACGGCGTACGCCGACAAGCTGGCCAAGGGCCTCCCGACGTTCTGCTCGGGCGCGACCGACTGGGCCATGCCCATCGGTGAGACGTTCACCGTCCAGGAGTGCAACGCCATCGACTCGATGGTTGCCATCAAGTACGGCGAAGGCATTCTGGCCTGCATCAAGCCAGAGCGGCTCGACCAGAACAGCTTCGATGCGATGACCCTGTTCGCGATCAACGTCGGCATCGACGGTGCATGCAACTCGCGCGCTGCCAGGCTCATCCGGGCCGGTGATCGTGCGGCCGGCTGCACTGCGATCTCGACCGGCCCTGACGGGAAGCCGGCGTGGAGCTTCGCCAACGGCGTGTACGTCCGCGGCCTGCAGAACCGCCGCCTCAAAGAAGCGGCCCTGTGCCGCACTGAGGTCACCCAATGAGCAAGCTCTTCGGATTCCTGGGCAGCAACCTTGGCGTCTACGCAATTTTCGCGTTCGTGATTGCTCTCGGCGCCGGTCTGGTCACGCAAACGATGCGGCTTTCGGCCGCGGAAGTCGCTCTGGCCAAAGAGAAGGTCACGGTCGCGGGAGCCCGCACCGCTGCCGCTGAACAGCGCGCGGTGAATGCATCGCAAGCGAAGTTGCTCTCGGAAGCCAACCGGCAGGTTGAAGAAGTGAAAAAGCAAGGTGCAAAGGATGTCGCAAATGCCGTACTCAAAGAACAAAGCAACACCAAGGTCGCAGTGGCCAAGGCTCTTTCTGACGCTCGTGATCGTGAGTCTGTTCTCAGCGTGCAGCGCGAGTTTGCCGCCTTCACCGCAGGCACAGGTGGTCCAAGTGGATCCGCCGCGGCCGCCGGGGCTGGACTCAGTGCTCAGGAAAGAGCCACCGCCATCGGGCTGGTACTTGCAACGTGCACTGAGTCGGCAATCACGGATGCTGGAGAGCTTGAAGACCAAGCAAGCCAAATCCGAGGACTCCAAGCCTACGACGCGGTAGTGAATGGCATTTGGGACCAGGGAGAGCACCGATGAACCTCACGTCCGTCTTCGTTTACTTGCTCCTTCTGCTGCCGCTCATCGTGTGCATTCCGGCTGAACTGGCGATCGCCCAGGGGATCCTGATCGGTTGGATCGTGCTGGCGATCTTCTACGCCTGGAGGAAAAGCCGGAAACCAGACCATGAAGGCAACAGCCAGGTGACGGGCGATGGAAGTCAGGGGAACGAAATCCGGAGGCTGCGGTGAGCGAACACATTCACAAGGAGGCCTTCAACCTGCTCTGCGGCGAGCTCATTGGCCACGGCATGTCTCGCCAAGTTTTCGCCTGCTTGCTGCGCGATGACCTGGTGGTGAAGACCGAAAGCGACTCACGCCGCTTCCAAAACGTCGTCGAGTGGGAAACATGGCAGCGCGTCAAAGACACGCCCATGGCCATCCACTTCGCTCCGTGCCACTCCATCAGCCCGTGCGGCTCCGTCCTCGTGATGTCCCGCACCCGGCCTGCAGGCCTCGATGAATTTCCGAAGCTGATGCCCGCGTTCCTGTGCGATTTCAAGCGCACGAACTACGGCGTGATCGCCGGGAAGAAGGGCGCCACAACTTTTGTCTGCCACGACTACGGAACGAGCCTCCTCTTTGAGAACGGGATGACCAAGCGGCAGCGCCGGGCGCACTGGTGGGATGCGTTCTGAACCCGTCCCCCTGACTCCTTCCTCCGTCACCCCGCACCCTCTTTGTATTGGCCCCAAATGAACATCCTGCCCGCCAACATCAAACTCATCGTCGCCCAGGGCACGACGTACCGCGCGCGCTTTCGTCCGGTCAGCCCCTCGGTCCCGGCCTCGTACATCAACGGCGTGTGGATCTCCACGGCCACAGGCCTGCCGCTGAACCCGTCCCAGGTGGTCCCCGCTGACCTGACGGGCAAGGGCGTCCGCGCAGCCATGCGGAAGAACCACAACGACGCCACCCCCGCGATCGCGTTCAACGCGGACAACGGCAACGTTTTCATTGATGCGGACCCGACCACGGGCCTTTTCGGCTTCGACTTCACGCCAGAGACCACGTCGCCGCTAAAAGCCACCGACGAGGTGTACCTGACCGATCCCGAAGACGGCAGCGTGATTTCCCGCTGCACGAAGTACGTCTACGACGCCGAGATCTTCGACCTCGTGACGGGCGAAGTCACCCGGCCCGTCAGTGGCCAGGTGGTTCTGATCGCCGAGGTGACCAGGTAATGCAGCACTTCGTCGAGTTCTACGCAGACGAGACCCCCGGCATCGTTGCCGTCGGGTCCGGCGGCGCTGTGCTCGAGGTCGTGAACCCGATGGCGTTGGTGGAGGTCGTGGAAGCGCCCTCGACGCCCATCGTTGTAGAGCTGATCACTGCTGGTGGCCAAGGGCCGCCAGGCCCTGCAGGACCCGCTGGCGTCGGTGACGCTGACGACATCGACATGGACCAAGACCCAGTGGCCTGGTTCAACCTTTTTGCCAACTGACTTTCCGGAGATCTACATGAAACTCAAAGACGCCATCCTCGCTCTTGCCGCCACCTCGGGTGCTGCGGTCAAGGTCCTCAAAATCGCCGTCGGCAACCTGACGTCGCTGGACACCACTGCGAAGACGAATCTCGTCGACGCCATCAACGAAGTGCACACGCTCGCGCAAAACGCCGTCGCTGGCGCTGGTGCCATCGACGACGCAGCCGGCTCGGGCGCGACCGGTGTGACCTGGTCCGCTGGCAAGACCTATGACGAGATCGCAGCGCTCGCAGCCGCGAACACGGCCGCTGTCGCTGCCGTCAAGGCCGAGATCCTCGGCGGTGTGGGCCCAGCCTTCGACACCCTGGTTGAGCTGGCCGACAAGCTGTCGAGCGACGGCAACTTGGTGCTCCAGATCGTTTCCGATCTGAGCAAGCGCCTCCGTGTCGACGACGTGCAGCTGTTCACGCCGGCTGAGCGCCTGCAAGGCCAGGAAAACCTGGGCCTGGGCGACTGCGAGAACACCGACTTCGCTGCTGCCTTCACCGCTGCCGCGACGGTGTAAGCCATGACGTTGGCCGCAAAAATTCTGACGCTTGCAGAGTCGATCGGCCATCAGCTCGCTGCCATAAAACAGCGGCTGATGCCGCTTGGGGGCGTGACTGGTCAGACCCCGATCAAGACGGCCGATGGACTTGGCTGGGCCGACCCGCCGCCGGGCACCAACATCAAAGGGCTTCCGCTGGGTGGCGTGACGGGGGACATGCTCTACAAAGCGTCAGTCGATGACGGCGATGCCTTTTGGGGCCCGCCTCCGGCTGGAGGCGGAGGTGGCGGAGGCTCTGCACCAACGACTGTGACGCGGGGCTTTCGATCGAACGTAGTAACTGACCCGCCCGACCCTCTGAACGCGACCGGGATGCAGTACATCATCCGGAAAGAGGGACCTGTGAGCGTCGTCGACTACGACGCTGTGAAGGGTGATGCGCTGAGCGGCCCAGCTTCCTCGATTCCAAACTTGACGATGCTGAAGTGCCCAGGAACCGGATGGAAGGGCATCTCGCTCATGCTGGGCACGCTGCTGTACGGCGTCATGCCCAAATTCTTGAAGAAGCTGCAGGCCGGCAGTTGGAGAGGCGTCGCCAGATTCACGCTTGAGAACGAAGACCCCAACGTTTTTGGCAACTTCTTTGTCGGAGCTCTGGCTGGAAGCGAGGCCGTCGCTGGCGCCATCAGAGGCTGGGAATACATTAACGGCTCCCAATTCGGCGCTTCTGCAATTGCAGGCGTCGGCTTTGAATACACAGACGAGAACGTGCAGTTCGTCTGGTCGTTCAATGACGAAGAGGGTACTCAAAGAATTCCGACAACTGTTCACCGATCCGCGCTCCTGAGCACGATCCATGAAGCCCGTTTTGTACTTACAGAAGACAAAACCGCGCTGAGTGCAACGCTGGTGCAAATTCCCAGCGGCTTGGTCGTGGCGGGCCCAGAGTTGCTGCCGCTCAAGGGCGGGAATCTTGGCTACACCATGTCGATCGGTCGCGGAGCACACGCTTTTGACGCTGACGACAACGCCAATAAATACGTCGGCGTGGCTTTCCTGACGATGGAGACGGATTACTGAGTGATTTTCGGCGCCGTATTTCCCCGGCGTTGGAAAACGCAGCGTGAAAATGGACCAATAATCTCGACCACGATAATCACATTGTCGAAGTAAATGCGCAGTCGGTGGCGATGGCGCTGACGAAGATGGACCCAGCCCAGCTGGCGGAAAGAAAAAAGGAGCCCCGTGGCTCCTTTTTTCGTTGGTTCAGAAGTTGACGTCGGGCGGCGCGCACCATGCATCCCAAGCCTGCTTGCCGGCGTCGTCGAGCAGTTCGCGCGCGTCCGGATCTTCGGTGCCGCGAAGGTCGAGAGAGAAAAGGGCGAGCTTGGGGAGATCGTCGTCGACGCCGCCAGATCGGCACCGCCAGATCATTCCGAGATCGGGGTCGAGGCGTGTTTCATGCAACGCCAGAATGAGTCGGCCGCACCAGCGACCTGGCATGATCACGAGCACGTTTGATCGTTCAGAAACTCGCATTGAACCCCTCATCTGGTAGGTTCGAAGTTACCAGCAACCGAGAAAAAGACGAAATAAACATTCCGAAAACGAGCTCAGACAAATTACCATTAACAACAGCATAAGGACGGAAAACAGCGTGCAAAACAGCAAGTCCGGAGTTACCACCTCGCTTTTGTTTATTGCGATCGGCCGGTTTTTTAAGGGCGTCTTCTGGCGGGTCCGACTGCGGCCTGATCACCGCCGCTACTTGCTCTCGGAAGCGCACAGACAAACGAAAAGCGCCTCAGATTTGAGGCGCTTGAGTGAGGTCATGGGGGCTACAACTGGCTGGCGATCTGGCCAATGAGTGCAGCCTTCGTTCGGAACTCGGCCTCCTGTGCCAAGACCTGATCAACGGACAATTTTGCCCGAGCAGCCAGTTGAGACCGCGTCTTCCCCCGTGCGAAGCAAATCCAGCGATTGTCTTCGGACGCCACGAAGAAATCGTCATCGACGGGATAGGGGAAATCACCAAGAGGATCAGTGACGAGGGAAGAAATCATGGGAGCCGATTTATCTTCCTCATGCACACCGTCACCTCGCATTAACTCTCGCAAAATGCTGCCGATTCGGGTCTTCTCAGCGAAACTCAAAGACGTCATTTTCGTTTCTCCAACATTTTACGAAGCGCCAGCCTCGCTTTGACAGCTCGTTCCAGATCAGGCGAATACTCGACTTCGTCATCTAATGCAGCCGTCGCCGGGTCCAGGCCCCGCGACTCGCAGTAATCCCGAAACCGCCCAGGGAAATCGTTCTCGGCTCTCCCCGGCATCGGAGCAAAGAAATCCGAGTCCGGAATGAATTCGACTTCGATCACTTGAGCCACCACTTCGGCTGGTGGAGGATTCGAATCATGGCGTCTGCGGGATCAGCCATTACCCGATTTGCGGGTCCGAATTCTTTCTCGAGCTCGGCATTAACTTCCGCTGTCGCAGCTGCACGACGACGGCGATCGCATTCGGAAAATGAGTCGACGATTCCCGATTCGTACATGCGAATGAGCAGAGTTTGTTCAACGTTCATTTGCATGATCTTTGCCTGTTTGTGGGGTGCCTCTATTGTATCTTTGTCCGCTCTCAAAGTAAATAAACCGGCTACCTGATCACGGCCTTTTTTAAATGGTCGCCGGGTACATCTGGCGAATGCTTTTCGCATGCGCAAACCGCCCAGCCGCCGTATCTTTGGATTGTTGCGGGAGCCGAGCAGACCATGCATTTCGTCAGCGATGCCATTTCGGCGACGCTGCAAAGCTTCGCGATCTGCTGTTCGATTTCGTGTCCGTCGAGGCCGGTGGTGATCTCCCGAAGTCCTTTGCCGTCTGAGATGCTCAGCCGAAACGGGCGCACTTCGTCTGTTCGGAAGTAGTACCTCGCGAAGCCGTGTTTCTCCTTGGTATGGCGCCAGTGAAATCCGCGCTTGTCGTTGCCGAGCAGCGCGTCGATCGCTTCACATGCGGTGATGAAGTCGCTGAGCCAGCCGCGGTAAATGTCGAGCCCCAGGTTTTGGCCTGTGAACATGTATGCGAAGCGTTGCTTCAGCTCATTGAGCTGCTCTAGTTCCTTGTCCATTTCAGAACCCCATCTTGTGTTTTGGCACTGGTCCGCGAATTTCAAAGTCCTCGGAGCGGGGCTGGAAGTCGCCTCGCGCCAGAGCCCGGCCGACAGCCATCTGGCTGATCCGCTTGAATTCACGCGGTGGCATCTCAGCAGCTCGGTCAAGCATGCTGTCCGGCATTGCGTCGGCGAACTCCCGCAGTCGCATTGCCCTCACCGCGCTGGCGAAGATCCGCTCTGCGAGTTCGATGCGTTCCGATCGCGTGGGGTCTTCGATTTCGATGATGTGGAATCTGCTCAAGATCGGCGCCGGGATTCCGCGCACGGAATTCGCAGTGGCGACCCAGCGAACTTCGGCGACGTTGAATGTGACGCCGGGCAGGCTCTCGTCTTCGAACGCGCCGGCGCTTTCTTCTTCGAGCAGCGCGTGGAGCGGCCCAAGTGGATCGAACCGCTGGTCGCCTGCGCACTTGTCGAGCTCGTCCAAAAGGAAGAGCGGGTTCGCCACCGCTGGGCAGTTGGGTTTGCCAAACGCGAGTGCCCGGAAGACTGAGCCCGGCGAGCTATTGGCCCAGTGGATTCCCAGGCCAGACAGGCTCGCTCCGGTGGTGGTGCTGGACATGTCTTGCTTCACGAGCGGGATCGCCAGTGCCGTTGCCAGGGACTGCAGGAAGAAGGTCTTGCCGATGCCCGGCGAACCAACCAGGAGCACTGGTGCCGGCCGAACAAATCCGCCGGCGGCCAGGATCGAAAGCGATGGTGCGACGACTTCAGAGATCACACGATCGAACGCAGGGAACGCGTGCGAGAGCTCTTCGAGTGTGGCTTCGTAGGCAGGGCCTGGAAGCGCCAGCGGACGGGCTTCGTCCTGTTCCAGCAGCTTTGCGAGGGTGACTTCGATTCGGCGCTTGTCGCCGCTGTCGCCAGTGATCGCGTCTCGCGTTCGAACAACTCTCATCAGCTGTTCGTGGTCGAAGATCTTCACTTGGCGGTGCGGACCTTTCGGGGCTTGCAACGATGGAGTGTTAAACGACTGGGTCTGAGTCGCTGCCACAGCGATCTCTTCAGCATTGAGCTTCGTGCCGCACGTGTCGCAGGCCCAGTACCACATGCCGTCACGCAACAGGCGCTGTGCGTCTTTGCAAAAGCAGATCTTGCAGGTCCACACGATAGCTTCGCTTCGCATCTGAGTTGGCTCTTCGCTCTCTGGTGCGCGAGCACCAGAGAGCGCCAGGTCGAGCTGAGCGAACGGATCGCCCCTGCTGGCCGCTTGCTCTTGTAGAGTCATCATGCGGCCTCCGTCTACTTCGTTGCCGGGGTGCAGTTTTTCAGTGTGTAGAAGTGGCTTCCCTCGCCGCCTTCCTCGTGCTTCACGACCTCGGCGATCACTGTGCCGCCCTTGAAGCCCTTGGATGACGTTTGACAGATGAAGCCGATCTCATCGCGCTTCACCACGTAGAAGTCTTTCGAGCTGCCGCCGAAGGGCTTCAGGTCGAGCTTCACGGCATGGAACAGGATTCGGTTCGGGATGACCCGCTCGCCGCCTTCAAGCTTTTCGTACGTGCGAACTGCTTTGACGAGGTCAGAGTAGGCGAGTGGGGCTTGCTGGGCGACGGCGTGGCCGACAGTGACGACGGACACCAGCGAAGCGAGGGCGATTGCGGTTTTCATTTGTACTTTCTTGGGCAGCAGTGCACCGCCCGGTTTATGGGGTTGGTGCACAGTGCCCGTCTGTACAAGGGTGTCAGGGCACCCAGGGTCACGCTTCCTGGGTTGCGCGTCGGTCTCGCTCCGACGTTTGGCATCGGGCTGGCTCGTGACCAGTCCGAATGTGTTGACGCTTCGATTTTATGAAGAGTTGACCATTTTGACTAATCGTCGATGGTGCATCGTGTACATCCCAAACGATCGCTTCCGCCGTCACCCGCATCTTGGTGCTGGCCCCGCATCTTGGTGATGGGTTCGCGAGGTGTTGAGCTCTGGCTCTTACCTCCGCCTTACCTCAGCCAAAAGAAAAGCCCCTGAGCTATCGAAAAGATAGCATCAGGGGCTTACTGTCATTGGTGCCGGAGAGATGAATCGAACACCCGACCTTCTCATTACGAATGAGCTGCTCTACCGACTGAGCTACACCGGCGAATCCTGAATACAGCCTGCGATTATAGCCCGGCAGAATTCACTGGCTGATCGCTGGTGAGTCG
>JAUSCN010000007.1 GCA_030651285.1 bacterium | reverse complement strand
GGCTAAACAAATCAAAAATTTTGGCAGCATTCAAGCCCCATATCTTCTTTGACGACCAGGACATACATTTAGATCCCGCAGCGTTACTTGTCCCATCGGGGAAAGTCCCCTATAAAACAACGTCAAAATTAAATATATAGATAGAAAGTGTGAGTGCGTTATAAATTTGTTTGTGTGGTCATTTTCGTTTCGGGGTGAGAGATGTCAAAAAGAATACTTGCCGATGGTTCGATATACGTTGCTCCCAGAATGCTGGGCTATTACGATCACGGAAGCCCTCGTATACTCGATGAGGACACATCGGAAATTCTAGACCCAAATGATTTTCAAACGAAATTGAGAATCTATGAAAGAGAAGTTAAAGAATGGTTTCTAAAGCCGGCAAAGAATATTCTAGAGTTGAGTTCATTCAATAATTCATTTGTAGTGATAATGATCTGCATGTCTTACATTGAAGGCGTGGAACAGTATATATGTGGGAAAAGCAGCAGGAACAATAGCAGAGTATTCTTCTTCAATTCAATTAAAAGACTATTTCAAAATCAATTTTCCGATGTAGAAATGCAATCTCTGTATTCAAAAACCAGATGCGGCTTATTTCATAATGGGATGGTTAAAGGGGGAGTGCTATTTAACAATACCGACCTAAGTGCTGCTTTGGAAATATACGAATCTGGAGAAGATATCCGAATTAACCCTAGATTGCTTCTTGGAGTAATAGAAAATGATTTCGAAGAGTATTTAGTGAAGTTAAAATCTACAATCGAAAATTCGAATAAAATAAATAATATCTATCGTATAAATTTTGAGAAAGTGTTCGACGTCCTTGGGGAAGCTAAAGAAGCAGGGATTAGTTATGATTGAAGCGGATTTCTCAGAATCTCAATTGCAGCAACTCGTCAATATATCGTTGGTGGAAAAATATAAACTTGAGGAAGCGTTGGTCCTAGCTCCTATTTTAATATCTCTTAATGCAGAGAATAAAGAGGGATGGGATACCGCATTTAATCTAAAGTGGTTAAAGAAAAATACAAGTAAGTGTCATGAAGGTTGCAATTTCTTTATTCAATACAAAATTTCAAATGTGCTAACAAGTTCCGGAGCTAATGAATGGAAGGATTGGGAGAGGGACTATTTCCGCTTTAAGATTCCCCACAAAAAGAAGAATAGTGTAGGAAAGTATGTTGACAACTACAATCAATTTAACAACTTGGTGGGCATAGCAGCGAAAGGGTTTACAGTATACTACGCTACAAATTCTACCACTGATAGAAAGCAACTGATTCAGAGTTTTAAAACGAACAAGTTGTTAGATACCACCCCGTTCCTTGATGTTAGCGACATCTCTGGTGCCCATAAGCATGTTACCTTCACA
>JAUSCN010000005.1 GCA_030651285.1 bacterium | reverse complement strand
CGCGAGGTGTTTGTCGAGGTTCCCACCACCACTTGGGAGGATGTGGGCGGGCTTGAGCAAGCAAAGCGCCTGCTGCGCGAGGTGCTGGAATGGCCGCTGCAATATGGTGATTTGTTTAGCGCGGCTGGGGTCAGGCCGCTGAAGGGGATTCTCCTCTCCGGGCCGCCCGGCTGCGGAAAAACGCTGCTCGCCCAGGCGGCGGCCAGCGCGACTCAGGTTAATTTTATCTCGGTCAAGGGGCCCGCCCTGTTGTCGAAGTACATCGGCGAATCAGAGCGCGCCGTCCGCGAGGTCTTTCGGAAGGCCAAACAAGCGGCCCCGTGCCTGGTGTTTTTCGACGAGATTGATGCGCTGGTCCCGCGCCGCGGCAGCGGAGCTTCGGACGCGGGTGTCAGCGAGCGGGTGGTGGGCCAATTCCTGGCGGAGCTGGACGGGGTCGAGAAACTGACCGGGGTGCTGGTCTTGGCTGCCACCAATCGGCCGGACATGGTGGATCCAGCCTTGCTGCGCCCGGGCCGCTTCGACGTGGTGGTGGAGATTCCGCTTCCCAATGAGCTGGAACGGCTGGCGATTCTGCAGGTGCAGGTGCGTGGCAAACCCGTGGCCAAAGAGGTGGCTCTGGAGACCATCGCTGCCAACACCGACGGCCTGACCGGCGCCGACCTCGGCGCCATCTGTCAACACGCAGCCTTGAACGCCATTCGCGAGCGAATCGAGCAGGCGAAAGGCGAGAATGGCGCGAAGGGCGAGCCGGCGGATGCTGCCCCCTTGCTCATCGGGCTACGGCATTTCGAGGCGGCGCTGAACGATAGCCGCAAATGACCGATTCGCCTGCCGAGGCCGCAGAACTCGGCATCTATCTTTATTGCCTGGCCCGGCCGGAATGTCTTGCGCTGGTGCAGGGCTCGGCAGAGTCGGATCTGTACGGCGTGGACGAGCGCTATCCGGTGACGACGCTGGCGCAGCCAGAGGATGGGGTGGTGGCGGTGATCGGGCAGGTCGACCCCGCTGAATTTTCCGAGCAGAATCTCCAGACCTTGGACTGGCTGGGGCCTCGTGCCCAACGGCATGAGGCGGTGGTGGAACGGATCATGGACGTGTCACCGGTGCTGCCGGTTAAATTTGGCACGATGTTTCGTTCCCGGGCCAGCCTCAAGGAGTTTCTGGATCGGCATCACAAAGACATTGAACAGGCACTGGACAAGCTGCGTGACAAGGCCGAGTGGAGTGTCAAGGGCTATCTCGTCGAAGAAGATGCTCGCACGATCATCGCTGCTGAAGATACCGGGGTACAGTCCCGGCGTGCAGCGCTGTCGCCGTCGCCGTCGCCGGGGCTACGTTACTTACAGCAGAAGCAACTCGATGCCGTGATCGAGGCCGCGCTACGCGCCTGGGTGGCGCGGGTCACCCATGATCTCCACGACGTTCTGGTCCACCATGCCGACGCCTCAGCCGCATTGCGCTGCCACGCCAGCGCCGTGACCGGACGTACCGAACGCATGGTCTTCAATGGCGGCTTTCTGCTGGCCCCTGCGGCCCTCGCCGATTTTCGCGCTGCTCTTTCAGGCCTGCAGCAGGCGCACCAGAGGACCGGCCTGACCCTCGAGTTGCGGGGGCCGTGGCCACCGTACAATTTTTGCCCCACGCTCTCTGAAGGCAAACCATGAAAAAGTCAGACTATGTGGAAGCCACTTCTCCGCAGAAGAACACGATTCCTGTGTCGAACGTGCCGTCAGAAGGTTGGTACGAAAAACTCTACCACATGCTGCTGGGAAACATCCCGTTTTCCCTCCTGTTAATTGATCGGACCTTGCGGGTGGTGTCGGCCAACCGGAACTTCCTTGTGAAGGCTCGACGCAGTGAGGGGGCCACAGTCGGGGGGCGCATTAGCGAGGTCTTCCCCGACGCGATCCTGGAGTTTACGCAACTGGAAGTCAAAATCCGTCGTGTCTTCGACACCGGCCAGGCGCTGCCCGGTGCCCAAATGACCTACCGGGCGCCGGGCGTCCCGACCCGCATTTATTACTACACCGTGGTTCCGGTGAAGTCAGGCAATGTGGTGGAGCACGCCATGCTGGTGATGGACGATATCACCGAGAAGGTGCAATTGAGCGAGAAGGCCCGGATGGCCGAACGCCACCTGGCGAGCGTGATCGAAAGCGCCAACGATCTGGTGATCTCCACCGACGCCGAGGGTCGCATCATCAGTTGGAACGCGGCCGCCGAGCGCATCTCGGGCTTTCGGGTTGACGCGGTGCGGGGACGGCTGCTGGCCGAACTGTGCGATCCCGCTCAGCGGGATGCCATGACAGCGATCATTCAGCGGCTGGTCAAGGGCGGCGCAGTGCAGCTTCAGGAGCTGAGCCTGGTGTCGCGTTCCGGCGGGCTGGTCCCGGTCGATTGGTCCTGTTCCCCGATTCGTGACGATTCCGACAAGGTGAGCGGCGTCGTCGCGGTCGGACGTGACCTGTCCGAGCGACGAGCCTTCGAGCAACACATCTTCCAGAGCGAAAAACTCGCCGCCTTGGGGGTGATGGCCGGGGGCATCGCGCACGAGTTGCGCAATCCGCTGTCGGTTAGTTTCTCCGCCGCGCAATTTCTGCTGGACTCGTCGCACGATCCGGCGTTTCAGAAAGAGTGCGTCAGCAAGATCATCGACGGCATCCAGCGCTCGTCGGGAATTATCGAGAACCTGCTGCGCTTCGCCCGGCCCGCGCCCAGTGACCAAGTGGAAGCTATAAACCTCGTCACCTTGGTGCAGGAAACTGTCAGCCTGCTGACGCCCCAGGCGAAGATTCAGAAGATCAAGATTTTTGAAAACTATCCAGCCCCATTCGTGCCGATTTCTGGAAACGCCAGCCTGCTGCAGCAGGTGATCATGAATTTGATCCTGAACGCCTACCAGGCGATGCCCGCTGGCGGGCAGATCAAGATTGCGGTCCGGCGCGAGACTGCCGAAGCGGTGGTGGAGGTGGGCGATACGGGCTGTGGCATTCCACACTCCAACATGGGCCGAGTGTTCGACCCCTTCTTTACCACCCAGCCGGTCGGCAAAGGTACCGGCTTAGGGCTGTCCATCTGTCACACGATCGTGAAGCAGCACGGCGGTGTGATTGAAGTGGACAGCGTGGAGGGACAGGGCAGCACGTTTACCGTCCGCTTCTTCTCGCCTCCGAGATTGACCGGTAAACCCTGATGCTGACAAGCCTGTCTGTAACGGTGCTGGTGGTGGACGATGAACCCGATGTCTGTTGGGCCTTGGAGACACTGTTGCGGAGGAATGGGTTCACGGTGGTGACGGTGGGGGGCGGGGTGGAGGCATTGCGGTGGTTCAAGGCGTCGACGCCGGCATGTCACCTCATCCTGCTGGATGCCAAGCTGGCGGATATCGAAGGGGTGGAACTCGCTCGACGGATTCGCGCTGAAACATCCTGCACGGCACCGGTGATTCTGGTCTCCGGCTATTTCTACAAGGACGATAGCATCGTGCAGGACAACCTGCGCACCGGCCTCATCTCCGCCTTTGTCACCAAACCGGTTCACCATGACGAGCTACTGAAAGCCATCCATGCGGTGTTGTCCACAGGACAAGACTCCCTACATAGGGTGTCCTCTCCCTAGCCGTTATTCCTCCTATTCGGCCATCTTGAACTTCCCTTCAGCGGGTGCCTTCTCCTTAACGCATTGTTCTTACTCGCGACTAATTGCTGGGACCCCCAGCGTCGCACGCATGGCACCGTTATTGCCTATCCAAGGGTGACGAACGGCAAGCGCCGTGAAAAGCGCGATGCGTATGGAGGTGCATGATGAATGCCGTCAGCGCTGAGGTGCGCACCGGGCTTGGCGCAATGGTGCGCGTGTACGATTTGACACGAGCGTTGTTCGCGGCGGTGAGTCTGGCGGCGGTGCTCGCCGTCGCCCTCCCGGTTCCGCGTGAGGCGATACAGCGCCAGATCGTGACCAGTTCCGCGGCGGGCGAGGCTCCGGGAGCCAACTATTCGACCGGCATGATCGAGGCCAAGCAAGCGCCGAGCGCGGTCGCGGCGCGCGAACAACGGGCGGTCGCCGAGTTCATCGCCAGGCGCTACCGCGTGGCCAACGAGGCGGCCGCACGTTTTGTCGCGACCGCCTACCGGGCGGGCAAGGAGTCTTCCGTGGATCCGCTGCTGATCCTCGCGGTGATCGCGGTCGAGTCCCGCTTCAACCCGGTCGCCGA
>JAUSCN010000030.1 GCA_030651285.1 bacterium | reverse complement strand
AGCTGCACTTACGTTCACCTATCCGCTCATCAACACTGCAAACACCATCAGCACCGCCTTCGGTACCACGACCGCCAACTCTTTCAATTCGCTACAGCAGTTCAATGCAAACGCATCAACTACTCAGCTCACTACCACTGGCTCTGCATATCTCGCAACCACCGGAGGAAGTGTGGGTATCGGCACCACGACACCGACATCCCTTCTCACTGTCGCAGGCAGTTTCCTCATCACCACGTGGACGAATATCACGAATGCGTTCAGCATAAAGAACAGCTCAGGAAACACAGTGTTCAATGTCGACACTACGGCCACCCAATCACAATTCAGTGTCGGTACCTCGACTCCCTATGCAACTGTCACGGTGTGGGGAGCGGGCACAGGAACAGGACAGACTTTCTCTGTAGTAAACAATGCCTCAACAACACTGATGCAAATACTTGATAACGGCAGTGTAGGTGTCGGGACTACCACACCAGGAACATTGCTCTCTCTCGGAAACACTGGGGCAAACACTATAAATATTTCCCCGACAGCCACGTCCACGTTCGGTTCAGGAATCAATATTCGCACGGGATGTTTCGCCGTGAATGGGGCCTGTGTTGGTGGCGGCAGTGGAAGCGGTACGGTCAATTCCGGTACCATCGGTCAGTTCCCATACTACGCTGCGAACGGCACGACACTTAGTGCCACCTCCTCTTTGTTCCTTGCAACGAGCGGCAATGTCGGCATCGGCACCACTACACCCTGGGCACAGCTCTCGATCAATCCAAACGGCATCAGCGGTCCTGCATTCGCTATCGGTTCCTCGACCGCGACTAATTTTGTTGTGACCAATGGCGGTAATGTTGGCATCGGAACAGCATCCCCGACGTATAAACTTCATGTGGTTGGGCCAGGAACAGGCCAACTAAATGCCATGATTGAAAACGACGGAGACCAGGCGATTTTGAATTTTAATGCTTGGGGAAGTCAGGCATGGCATTCTGGGAGTTTTGCTGCCTCGAGAGCGAGGGGGACAAAAGCCTCGCCTGATTACCCATCGAGCGGGGACAATCTTTTCTCTATGAATATGGGTGGATGGCAAGGTTCGGAGATGGCAACGGACAATGGCGTAAGGATAAATTTT
This sequence comes from bacterium, assembly GCA_030651285.1. GTDB lineage: Bacteria > Patescibacteriota > Minisyncoccia > Phycocordibacterales > Phycocordibacteraceae > C7867-001. The sequence continues at coordinate 6,588 of JAUSCN010000030.1, read as the reverse complement.
CAAGCAGATGGCACATGGACATCGGCGAGCACTCCAGGCATGGTTACGTTTTCAGTAAATGATGGTACGACCGCCTGGAACGGTGGTGCGCAATCTATGGTATTTAGGAGCACGGGCAACCTCGGCATCGGAGAAGCATCTCCTGGGTCTAGACTCTCAGTAAGTGGTGGAGCCACAGTAGGTGCCAGCTACGATACAACCGCAGCCCCAACAAATGGGTTCTTGGTAGAAGGAAATACCGGCATCGGCACTACAAGTCCTGCAACTTTGTTTGAGGTGGGAGGCTCAACTGCCAATGTTACTTTGGATGGATACAAAAACTGTACAGGATTTACTTCGAATGGAAACGGTCTCGTTGCCTGTACAGCTTCTGATCAGCGTCTCAAGCAAGACGTCACGTCGCTTGGAGGGGTAAGCGGACTCGCGGCTATCAACGCTCTTAATCCGGTCTCGTTCTACTGGAAGCCTGAGGCCGATCGCAGTTCGCAGCAGCAATTCGGGCTCATAGCTCAGCAGGTGCAGAGTGTGTATCCAAATCTCGTTACTACATCAAGCCCGACGTTACTCACGCCTGACGGCACGTTATCGGTGAACTACGAAGGACTTATTTCACCGATGATCCTTGCGATACAGCAGCTCGATGCGCGAACGAATTTCATACAGAGCGCGACGACATCGACTATTCTGACGGTGGATGTTGCGGGAAATATCGGCATCGGCACAACATCACCGAATCATGCGCTTACCGTTGTGGGTGATATTGCGGCTACTGCGTTTGTGAATACCTCGACAAGAAGTGCGAAGACGGACATTTCGTATGTTACCGAAGCGTCAACTCAGGACATGTACAAGCATCTTATGAACCTGAAGGTCGCAACGTATCGCTACGGTATTGAGAGTCAGAATGATCCGCTCCGTCTTGGTCTGATCGCAGAAGATGCTCAGATGGTCGCACCAGAGATACTCTCCGTCGACGGAAATGGTGTCGATATCTACAAGCTTGCGACATTTACGCTCTCAGGAGTGCAAACGCTTGCAGCAAAGGTCGATGCGGATCATCTGCGGGTGACGGCACTTGAGGATCGTGTCGCGGCACTTGAGAGTGGGGCAGTCAGTTCTGCGACAGGCTCTCCGATTTCCCTTTCCACAACGTCTCTCGCGAGCGCGCTCAATAGTTTCGGCGTCGTTATTCAAAAGGGTATAGCGCAGTTCGATACGCTCGTTGCTCGTCAGTTCGTCGCAAGTAAAGATGCCGATGGTACGAGCAGTGCTGGTACCGCAACGATTCTTGCTGGAAATACGGTCGTGCAAGTGAATAATTCGCTCGTGAAGACTTCTACAAAAGTGTTCGTCACGTTCAATTCGCAGATAAACGGAAATTGGTGGGTGAGCGACAAAACCGACGGTTCCTTCCGGGTGACATTGTCGACACAGCAGTCGACTGATGTTTCATTCGACTACTTCCTCATTCAGACCGAAGGACAGCTCGCAAATGCAGCATCGAATCAGGCAGCAAGCACTATCCAATCGGGCAGCTCTGGCACGACGCTTCCTACTATAACGTTGCTAGGTGATAATCCGATGCGTATCTCCGTCGGTAGCGTGTTTTCAGATCCTGGAGTGATGGTCGTGGGCTCAGCTGACGGCACAAATTCATACGTGACATTCATTGATGGTACCGAGCGAGTTGTCTCGTCAACGACGATTAGTACTGCAAGTCCGGCGACATATATCATCACGTACATGGCGACGAATGCAGTGGGGGATTCTTCTACGGTGACGCGCTCGGTCATGGTGGGAGATCCTGACGGGACCGTAACTACAGGTTCTGCGGTGACAGTAGAGCCATCTGTTCCTGTTGTTTCCACTGAGACGGCAAGCAGTACTCCAGCAGTATCTGACACGACGCCACCAGAGGTAACGCTTCTGGGTGCGGCAGCGATTCAAATAAATGAAGGGGATATGTTCACAGATCCAGGTGCTACGGCCGCGGATGATACTGATGGTGATGTAACTGCAAAAATTGTTACCACAGGATTGGTTGATGTTGCGACACCTGGCCTTTATACACTGACTTATGCTGCAACCGACGCTGCAGGGAATAAGAATAGCGCTTCGCGCGTAGTGACCGTTGTGGCTCTTCCAGAGTCGAGTTCCATCCTCTCCACATTGGGAAGTACTGCGACTTCAACCCCATGAGAGTTAAGGTAATGATATGAAATTCAGCAAAAAAATTACCGCTTTCTTCATCTCCATAGCGCTTTTGTTTTTTGTATTTATTCCAAACGCGAATGCAGCAACATTTGTACAGTCGGAGGTTAGCGATCTGTCTACAACAGTCAGTCTGACTGGTGTGGGAGCGGGGAATTTAATTGTAATGTGGATTAAATGGGAGGGAGCGACTACTGGAGGCGTGACCGTGTCTGATGGTACAAGCAGTTTGTCCATGGGGACGCTGGTTGAGCACTCCAATAATGATTTGCAAGGTCAGTTCGCCTATCTTCTTTCAGCAAATAGTGGGAACAAAACATATACCGTAACCTTCCCATCGGGGTCTGCATATCAACGTATAAGAATCGCAGAATATTCTTATAGCGGTACCATCTCTCTTGACGTTCAGAACACTGGTTCAGGCACAGGTGTTACTCCGACATCAGGAGATATCACTACAACTGGGACTGACGAGATTGTGTTGGGAGGATATGGCGAGTACACCGGCACAACCCCTTCAGCACCGCTTATTAACGGAGTTGCTGCAACCTTTATTACCGGCGGAACAAATGCAAAAATGTGGTATAGACTTCCGACCTCAACTTTTAGTAATGGGAATGCGTCTTTAACAATAAATATAAGCAGTAATTGGATTGCCAACGTCATAGCATTCAAAGTCACTCCCAGCTCAGCGTCAAAGTCCAAAACAACAATTCTTGGTTCTAAAGTATTCATCAATGGAGCTAAGGTATATTCAAACTGAATTCGTTAGCCGCCGCCACATTAGCAAAAAATAATCGTGGGGATAATATCTAATGTTCGTAGTGTGCAATAGTGTATCCTTTTGGATAAGAGTTAGTCATGAATAAATCCTTCACGTTAGGAGTCATATTTTTCCTCAGCTTCTTCGTATTTTTTTCTCATGCGCGTATTGGATATGCGGCCCCATGTACTCCCGGTACCAGTTGTTATTGCGACAAAGTTAAGAATTCTTCCGATCCTCTCTATGATCCAAGCTCACTCCTCTGTGAAGACTTCGAAGCACCTACTCTGGTAAATAATCAGGGGGTGGGTAATGGTGCCCCGTATTACGGTCCCTGGTACGATGATACTGGGCAGTCCGGGAATCGAGGTGTCAACAGTTATTGGAATCGAAAATATGGCAATGGTGTAAATGGTTTCTTATTTTCAATAGGACAGCCAGCAAGTCCCGCAGCTGGATCTCCATGCAATTTTTCTCTCTGTTCGGGCGCGAAAGTCTGGGACGCCGTAAATCGCTGGTCGGCAAATGCGTATGATCCCAGGTTAATGTTTCCTACAAAAGCTTCTGATTTTAGTGCGGAAGTAGCAAGCATCCAAGCCCCAACAAATACCGCAAATGGGACCCCTGGAATCTTTGATGGAAATGCAAGTTTGGCCTATCGAATCAGTCCAGGCAATAATAACGGGATTGCGGGCGTAGCTCGGTGGTCCAGAGTGACGACATTTGGGGTTACACAAGCAATTGCTTATCCCAATAATATCGGTACGGCAGGAATTACTAACGATGCATGGAAACACAACGAATGGATTTACGATTGGAGTGTTGGGGGCGGTGACGGACTTTTTCTGTTTGGTAAGGGGGGTGCTATTAACTCAACTTTTCCATTTCATCAATGGACGTTCGCCGATTACAGTAAAACTAATGCTGAGCGTACGTTAAACTGTAACACTCGACTAGCCGCAGCAACAAAAAATGTTGGAACTTTCTACTGCGATCCCGAAGGGAATTTTATATGGGATGCGTCGACTGTCGATTATAATCGACCCTTGGATTGGCCTTTGGGTACATGGGGTTGTGTGGAAGGCTATTATCAAAATATGGGGACAACGAACTCGTCAATGCAGATGTGGTTCACTGGCCCAACGGGTGTGCGTAAAAAACTTATCGATATTAGTGGGATGGATCTAACGGGGCATGCCGCGAATTACAAAGGAGTTCCAGGTTACACTGGACTTTCATGGAATGCTTACGCAAATGCTAATGCGGGTAGCCAATATGGTGGAGTCGCTACCACAGAAACAACATTCCGTTATGAGGATAATCTTCATATACGTGCAGGTACTCCTGTTTCTTGTGCCAGTGTCGGATTTGGCGGCTCTATCGCCCCAATCTCTGGCACCCCTCCCCCAACCCCTCCTCCCTCCGACACCACCTCTCCCACCGTCCCCGCCTCGCTCACTGCCTCTACTATCTCCTCCAACCAAATCAATCTCTCCTGGGCTGCCAGTACCGACAACGTCGGTGTCTCCGGATATCGCATATACAGAAACGGCACCCAAATAGCCACCACTGCAACAAACTCATACTCCAACATCGCTCTCTCTCCAGCAACCACATACTCATACACCGTCTCCGCATATGACGCAGCAGGGAATACCTCAGTCCAATCCTCTTCCGCCTCTGCCACAACACCCTCCGCACCGCTTCCGTCTGCCTCATACATAACGGCATATGGCATGAACGAAGGAAGTGGCACCACCCTCACTGACACTTCAGGAACAGGACATACTGGCACCCTCACCACCGGTCCTACACGAGTCGCCAGTCAGACCGGATATGGCCAAGCACTCTCTTTTGATGGGGTCAGTGGTTCGGTATCTGTCGCTAATCCCTCCACTCTCAATGTTGGCACCTCTGATTTCACCATCGAAGCTTGGGTGAAGCGCAATGCCCTTGGTACAAACCAACGTCATATCTTCAGCAAGTGTGGCACCACCTGGTCTACGGGATGCAAAGAGTTCTATTTCAATAGAAACAACCAATTAACGTTCGGCTCATATGCCACCGGTGACACCTTCTCAAATATCATTGCTGATACAAGCTGGCACCACGTTGCAGCGACATTCACCGACAGCAGCAACACCCTTAATTTGTATGTGGATGGCATCCTTGCCACCACGGCCACGAAGGCTTTGGAAGTCGACGGTGTGGGTCATGTTGTGACGGTCGGCAACCATCAGAACAACAACACCTTCAGTGGACTCATCGATGATTTTCGCATGTACAGTCGTGCACTAACCCTTGCTGAGATTCAGTCAGACAAAGCTACGTCCATCACTTCTTCCTCCATTTCTGTCCCTGACACTGTTGCGCCAACTGTCCCAACTGGTCTCATCGCCACGGCGATCTCCTCCTCACAGATCAATCTCTCTTGGTCTGAAAGCACCGACAATACCGCCGTCACCGGCTATCGCATATACCGAAATGGCACCCAGATCGCTACTTCTGCTACAAACACATATTCCAACACCAGTCTCAATGCTTCCACTGCATACACCTATGCTGTTGCAGCATATGACGCAGTGGGGAATGTTTCGGCTCAGTCCGCTTCGGCGAGTGCGACAACACAAGTATCAGCATTGCTTCCCAGCACGCAAGAAGCAATTTGTGCTAGTCCATTCGTGTTGATGTGTGAAGATTTTGAGGAACGAGCTCTCGGCAGTGCCGACCTCAAGCGCCCAACAACGAAAAACAAGGGGTGGGACCTGAGTACAGGTGCTCTCGCTAATCATGGCGTAATCTCAACATCCGAGGGAGTGTACGATGGTGCGAAGGCGTTGCAGTTGAACTATCCTGCTGGCGGAAACACCGGCGGAGGATTCATGAATACATCGTGGAACAATACCGATAGGACAATATATGTCCGTTGGTACGAAAAGTGGTCTCCGAATTTCAAACAGTCATTCATTGCGACGAAAAATATGGAACTGTACACTTCCAATGGCTCCACCGACTTGTTTCAGTTCTGGTCGCCTAATGTGGGTACTACGGGATATATGCCGGGTAAAATACCGGTGCGATTTTTGAACTACTTTACCGAGCAGGGTGCAGCATGGCAACCGTCACCAAACGTGAACGGAACATCGGAGGTAGTGCTCAACACCGATGAATGGTACTGCCTAGAAGCACGGTACACGATGAATACTACGCCCACTGCGAAGGATGGAATATTACAGGGGTGGGTCAATGGTATACAGCGATGGGATTATACAAATGTCAATATCGACAATCGAATTGGTGCGCAAGGACCGATTAGTGGCATGATGGTGAGTGGGTATTGGAATTGTTATTCGGGCGGCACAGGATCAGAGGCGTGCACTTCGCCAGAAGACCAACATCCGCTGATGCAGCGATGGCACGACAACATCGTTGTCTCTACTCAGCCGATAGGCTGTCTTGCAGCAAGAAATGGAGACACCACCGCTCCTTCCGCCCCCATCGGTCTCTCCGCCATTACCATCTCCACCACTCAAGTCAACCTCTCCTGGACCGCTGTCACCGACAATGTCGGCATCGCTGGATACAAGATCTACCGAAACGGCACCCAAATCGCC
>JAUSCN010000008.1 GCA_030651285.1 bacterium | reverse complement strand
AGCTCTCCAAATGAATCTTGCATTTTTGTATAATTTTGAAATACAAAAATCGACTTTTTATTATTTCCCCACAACTTTTAGGATTGATCCATCAAGTCCAAAACCTGTGGAGTGATAAAAATTAAGCATAAATATTAGTTAGTCTAAAAAGGAAGAATTCTATATTTCTCACACCCCTGAATTGTGCTCTAAAAGCTTTTATTTTTGCATTGAAAGATTCTGCCGAAGCATTGGTGCTCCTGTTGTCAAAATAGTTCAATATGGTTTGGTAATGATTGATTATGGTTCGAGATATTGTATTGAATGACTTGAATCCAGATTGGCTTACTTTTTCGTGCCATTTGGCCAGTTTGGCAAAACCTATTATTTTATCAGTTGTTTTTTCAAAGATATTGCGCAAGTCTTGGGTTAGATTGTATGCTCTTTGAATGTCGGGATACAATTCAAACAATAAATTGGCACGTTCTATTTGGTTTGGCGACCATTTTGATTTGTTTTTGTACAAGAAATAACGACTTCTGGCCAATAATTGTTTAAGTGTATCTCCATTGGCCAAGACTTCGGCGTCGAACCTTTTCTTGCTTTTCTTGGCTTTTTCTATAGCCTCGTTTTCCTGGTCCATGGCTTGCCAGCGGTATTTGATCCTGATTTCCTGCAAGGCTTCCGTGGCTAGTTTTTGAACGTGAAAACGATCGGTGACACGAGTTGCATTTGCGAAACATTTCTTGGCAATGAGTCCCATATTTCCTGCCATGTCCAGTGTGATTTCCGTGACCAGGTTTCTTTGTTTTAAAGGGATTTTTTCGATAATTGCAATTACCGTTTCAGCTTTGGTTCCAGCTACCATTGCCACTATAGCTCCTTTTCTGCCTTTGGCGGCCTTGTTTGTTAAAATTGTGTAGAGTTCACCGTTGGATAAGGAGGTTTCGTCTATTGACAAACGTTTGCCGATGTTTTTGGAGAAAAGCAGCCAATCTTTTGCGTGTTTTATTTGATCCCAAATTTTAAAATCGCTCAAGAAATCCTTGTATTGATATTGTAGATTTTTACCGCTTACGCCATAGAACGAGGCGATGGCATTACAATCATTTGGCTTGGAATCTATTGATTTCTTTTAAAAAAGACGCGAACTCCTGTGTTACCCGAGTTCCGTCTGCCACTAAATTCCAATCTCTAAAAACCACTTTTCCAGTGTCTTCATTGAGCCACCTTCTGCGGGTGATATGCAGATATACTTGGTGTCCACGAATTGGAAAATCTTGAACGGTTATCTCTTCAAAGAATCCTTTTGAACTTAATTTGCATTGCCGATATTCTTTGGGAATCGAGTTAATCTCCTTTAAGTAAAGATGAAGTATTTCTTCTCCTTTTTTATAAGAAGTCAGTTCAAAATATTTGACTATTATCTCGGGTAATAATAACTTGAGAAGCTCTCCAAATGAATCTTGCATTTTTGTATAATTTTGAAATACAAAAATCGACTTTTTATTATTTCCCCACAACTTTTAGGATTGATCCGTTATTTATAAAATAATTTGAAATTAGGTTGTTGG
>JAUSCN010000018.1 GCA_030651285.1 bacterium | reverse complement strand
CTAAACGGCACCTCCTCTTCCTATGCCTCTACCTCCACGCTCACTCCGGCACAGGCAGACTCGATCATCGCTCTCCTCCAGTCCTTCGGAGCAGATACTGCAGTGATTGCGAGGGTGAGGGTGGTGTTGGGGAGGTGAGGGAACAGAGCAGGGCTTTTCAAGCTATGCACACATAGTTTGAATATGGCGTCTGTCATGTGTCACATGAGTGATACTGTGAAGTGAGAGGAAAGTTCTGCTTTTGTGTTGACAAGATGTCCAACTATATGTATACTGGCGCTAGATTACTTACTTAAGTATTTCAATCATCTATGTCATTAAAAATAAATGCATCTGTATTAGCAGTAATGATACTTTCTCCGTTGTTCGCGAGCGCCCAGACTCTCACGCCGCCCACACTGACTCTTGCGCTCAGCAAGACAAGTATGACTGCTTCGACGAATCCCTCATACGCCACCTTGCCGACGATTTCTTGGAGTTCTGGGAATGCGGCATCTTGTAGTGCTTCTGGCACCGGATGGAGTGGCGCTACCCCGCTTTCTGGCAGTCAGAAAGTTAATCCGTCGGTGACGACGACATACACGATGACGTGTATGAACGCAGCCTGGTCAACGACCAGAAGCGTCACTTTGACGGTTTCGCCAGCTACGAATCTTCAGACGGCAGGTGTTCTTGGTGGTTATCAGCAGCTCATGAATGGTGCTCAAGCTGTGACCGTTCCACAAACTCAGGACCAGTCCAGACTAACGTATGTGTGGAGTCGTAATCTTAAGATAGGTTCGCCATATGTTGAGGACATCTCTGCGCTCCAGAGAGCATTGACTCGTGAGGGTGTCTATTCTGGAGAAATTACCGGCGGATTCTATGGTCAAACGTTTGCTGCGGTGAAGCGGTTCCAGCAAAAGTATTCGATATCTTCAACCGGTTTCGTTGGTCCGCAGACACGTGCGCAACTCAATGCTTTGTTCGAGAACTAATACCCGCTCCGTGTGGGAGGGTGTTAGAATGTCCGGTACATGGACCCAGAATTGAAACGAATACTCGATGAGACGCATGCGCTCGCGAGAGACAATCACCGCATGCTCCGTGCGATCAGAAGGGATCAGATAATCAGCTTCTTCGGAAAGATTGTCTTCTGGATCTTATTGATTATTTTGCCTCTGTACGTCTATCAGCAGTATCTTGGGCCGATTATGTCGAAGTTTTCGGTTCTATACGGTATGGGAACGACCACCCCGAGCGGTTCCAGTCTCCCGACTACCGCAGAACTCCAAAAACTGATAGACTCTTACAAAGTGAAGCAGTAGCTTCACAGGGGCGCTTGGATAGCTCAGTTGGTAGAGCACTTCCCTGAAGAGGAAGGGGTCCCCGGTTCGAGCCCGGGTCCAAGCACAGATATGCTGCAGAAGGTACTTGCCCTGACGCAGAAATACGAGCGGCACTTTTCTGCGCTCGCGATGGTGCTTGGCTTTATCTCAGATACGATCTTCTTCGGTCGGGTTGATTTGTGGGAGACGCAGCTTGTGTTTGCTCTATATACAGCCGTTTGCTTTATTACAATCCCGCTTTTGCATTGGCTTGAAGCTCGTGGGAAGTCTTCTGCATTTTGGAGTGTCGTGCTTTCGGTAGTAACACAGTTCGCGCTCGGAGGGTTCTGGAGTGGATTCGTGATTTTCTATGGGCGTTCAGCGAACTTTGGTGCTTCGTGGCCCTTTCTGCTTTTCTTAGCACTCGTTCTCCTGGGGACTGAATATTTCCGGCACTATCATTCACGACTCGTGTTCACGAGCGTGCTTTTCTTTTTTGCGCTTTACTCGTATGCGATTTTTGCCGTTCCGGTATACACAGGAAGCATTGGAGTAATGACGTTTCTCTTAAGTGGGGTACTGGCAGTCGCTGTATTTGCGGGGTTCGTCATGCTTCTTCGAACAGTTGCGCGAGAACGGTTCCTTGATGACGTGTGGCGCATTCGTGCCGGCGCGCTTCTAGTACTCGTACTCATGAATGTGTTCTATTTCACAAACATCCTCCCCCCACTCCCGCTTTCGGCGGAAGTGTCTGGCGTCTACCACTCCGTGACGCGCACTCCGGGTGCATATGTTGCGCAGAGCGAAACAGGGCAGTCTTGGAAAGTCAGATATCTTGGTTTCCCGCCGACACTCCATATCACTTCAGGAGAAATACTCTCGGCGTATAGCTCCGTTTTTGCTCCGACGACACTTGCTACATCCATCGTGCATCGCTGGCAGTGGCATGATCCGGTGCGGGATGCATGGGTAACGAAAGCGATAATTACTTATTCTATAGTTGGTGGACGCGATGGTGGCTATCGTGGGTACTCGAATGCGCTTATCGATAAAGATGGGGAGTGGCGCGTTAATATAGAGACAATCGATGGGCGCCTCCTTACTAGACTTCCATTTACTGTTGAAATAGGGACGACCACGCCGGAGGTAAAGACCTTTATTCTTGAGTGATCTCAAAAAACAGCCCTGCAAGATGTATATCTTGCAGGGCTGTACTAGAACATTCTACCGAATCCCACTACTATGTAGTCAACTCCAGGGTTTTGGCTGCGGTCTTTTTCGGAAAGAGGGACACCTACATGACTCCCATTTGAATCGTGTTCCCAAGCTATTGGAATGTACCAATGGTTGTTAAGATAAAAGCGCGCCCCGATCGCGAGGTTAAATGCTGTCTTGCCTTGTGCTCCAGGTTTTCCACTGTACTGGTAAGACATTGTCTCGGATGTGTATCGTGCGCCAGTTTGGGTAAAAATTTCCCAAGATGTGCTTTCTGGTCGAAGTGTCATTGCTAACCCGGTGGAAATTTTCCCAATCTCTCCGATCATCGAGATGCTTCCGTATGGACCAACATGTAATACTCCCAGAGGCGTTTTGAACGCAAAGGGGAGATAGTCACCATATACCTGGAGCCCAAGTTCTGTGGGCGCACTGTATGGATTGTGTTTTCTAAGGACGACGCAGGTACCGCAGATTTGTGAATACAATCCACGAAGTTCGAGATGAGCTTGTGTAGACGGTTCGGATGATTCTGCCCATGTATCAAGGGGCGCCATAGCAGACACTACAAGACTCATTGCCAGAAAAATCGACTGCAATGCTGAGCTTCTCACGCAGACCTCCTTGTTGTAGGGAACTGATTCCTGAAATTTATAATACTATTTTCACTAAAAAAGTCAATACTACTAGCCGACTTTGACACGAAGTTTCGTCTGCTTTGCTTTATCGAGTTTCGGAAGGATGATGGTCAGAAGGCCGTCTTTTGCAGATGCTGAGGCTGCTTCAACGTCTATTTCTTGAGGCAGGAGTATCGAGCGAGAGAATGAACCCCAGAAAAGCTCGCGGGTGAAGTAGTCGGGGCCTGATACCTGCTCGCGCTCTGAGCGGGAACCCTCAATTTCTACCATATCGCGTCGTATGGAAATGTTGAGCTCATCGGGACGTACGCCCGCAACGAATGCGCGGATGATGATATCACCCGCAGTCTGGTGCACATCGACAGGAAGCTGGCCCTCGGTCTGAACAGGTTCGTCATTAAGAGGTGCTGGGCGAGCGACTGGAGAGTTTGGTCGCATGGTTGATCCTTTGTGGGCAGAAGTCGTGACCTCTTCATCAAAAGAATCAAAATTATCAGTCGATGAGCCAGCAAGACGTTCGAAGAAAGAGCGCTTCATAGATATGGTTAGCAGGTATTAGTTGGCAGATTACGGTACTGGAAATATTTGAGCACCTCGAATGCTGCGAAAAAAATGACGGCGGTCGTCCACACGAGGAAGAACGCAGCAAATGTGATTGAAGTACCTTTGCTAATGATAAGCATGTTGAAGGCAGTATGCAACGCGATCGCGAGGATAAGTCCGAGTGCTGCTGCGATAGTGCGCTTCGCGGGGAAGAATTCTTTTGAGAAAGCGAATGCGAAACCGATCGTGGCCGATGCGACGACGTGGAGTAGTGTGGCACCGAGGAATCGGACGTCACCGGTCAGGAAGCTTGAGGCGATGAGGTCATTTGAAAGTGGAGCAAGAAGGAAAAGCATGTTTTCAGCTGAAGCGAAGCCGAGCGCGACTGTGACCATGTAGATTACGTAATCAGGAGCTTCATCGACTGCGTGTCTCCATAATATGAATGATGCAGCCATGACATATTTGAGGACTTCTTCGATAAGCGCCCAAGCGGTGACATATGCCAGCTGTCCAGAAATATGATCTTGGGCGTATAGTTCAAGTGGTATGGCAAGAGGTACGGCCGCTATTCCTGCCAGGAAAGCAAACATGATCATCTTTCGAGGTTCAGGGCAACGAGCATCTTCCTTCAGAAGGAAATACAGCCAGATAAAAGATGGAAGAAGTCCCCCTATAATTGCGTAGCCAATCGTTGTTAGGGTCACGTTTATATTGTACCAGGTGAAATATCGCTGCGTTGTCGAATTCTTAGTGTGTCGACTCAGGCCACTTTGCAATCATGAGGAATCGCGCGTCCTTGGTAGGCATTGACTGCCATATTTCTTCGGTCACAAACGGCATGAATGGGTGGAGGAGTCGCAGGGTGCGGTCGAAAAGCGTGAGAAGTAGTGCTTTGCGGGAGGTGATCGCTGTCTGGTCTCCTGAAGCGAAGATGGGTTTAGATTCTTCAAGAATTTTGTCTGCAAGCTCATGCCACGCGTAGTGATAGATTTTTTCTGAAGCCATATACACGCGGAATTCCTCAATATCTGTCGTCACGTCTTTCATAAATTCTCCATGCGCGGAAAGAATCATCGCGTCTTCAGGAGAGAGCGGTACAGACATGTCGGTATCTTTCGTGTTCTCCAGGATGAATCGGGCGATATTCCAGAGCTTGTTTGCGAAGTGCTTGTAGCCCTTCACTTTATCTTCGCTGATGCGCGTATCGGTGCCCGGAGTGTTGCCGACGATGAGTGCCATGCGTGCAGCATCTGCGCCAAACTTCGCAGCGACATCCAGGGGGTCCATATTATTCCCGAGCGACTTACTCATCTTGCGTCCCTGCGCATCGCGTACGAGGCCATGGAGGTAGACGGTCTTGAATGGGATTGTGCCGAGCGCGAACTCAGTCATGAGTATCATGCGAGCGACCCAGAAGAAGAGGATGTCATATCCGGTCTCGAGCAGGTCGGTCGGATGGTAGTTCTTCAAATCCTCAGTAGTATTTGGCCATCCGAGCGTCGAAAAGGTCCAGAGACCAGAGGAGAACCATGTGTCGAGCGTATCCTCGTCCTGAGTCCACCCCTCTCCTGTAGGCGGCTCGCCGACAGTGATCTCCTCGTCTTTGTACCAGACGGGAACGCGATGACCGTACCAGATCTGTCGGCTGATGCACCAGTCACGGAGATTTTCTATCCAATGGAAATAGGTTTTCTCAAAATGTTCAGGAATGATCTTGATGGCTCCTGAGCGGACGGGTTCGAGCATGAGTTCCTTGAGGGTTTTCCCGCGACCAGGGACTTCCTTGTTTACCTCGATGAACCACTGCATCTTCGGCAATGGCTCTACGATGCCGCCAGTGCGCTCAGCGGTGGCTACATTTTGTTTGATATCTTCCTCCTTTTCGAGAAGTTCTTCGCTCTTGAGCCATTCGACGACCATGTCGCGAGCTTCGGTCGTTTTCTTTCCCTCAAGACGTCCTCCGGCCGTCATTTTTGCGTACTCATTGATCACAATGACTTCGTGCGAGAGTTCGTGGCGATCTGCGATGTCCCAGTCAATCTTGCTGTGTGCAGGGGTAAGTCCGACAGCGCCGGTTCCGAATGAAGGATCGACTTCCTTGTCGGCAACAACTGTGATGTGAATCGGTACATCACAGAACACAACATCGTATTCCTTGCCGACGAATTTCTGATAGCGCGCATCATCAGGATGCACAGCAATGCCGACGTCACCTACCTTTGTCTCTGGGCGCGTCGTTGCGACCGGAATAGGAAAGTCTTTGCTGTAGCGGAACGTGTAGAGTTTTGCAGTACGCTCTTCGTACACGATCTCATCGTCAGAGATTGTTGTTTGGCCTTTCGGGTCCCAGTTCACGATGCGAAGGCCGCGATAAATGAGACCCTCATCAAACATTTTCTTAAAGACGGTGCGCACGGCGCGAGTGCGCGTTTCGTCGAGTGTGAATGCTTCGCGCGACCAGTCGAGCGAAGCGCCCATTGTCTTCACTTGGCTCACAATAGTGTCATGACTTTCAGCAGCAAACGCTTCTATGCGCTTCAAGAGTTCCTCTCGGCCGACATCATGGCGGCTTTTATTTTCGTCTTTCTTGAGCTGTTTCTCGACGACGGATTGAGTAGCGATTGCCGCATGGTCGGTACCTGGCAACCAGAGCGTGCGGAAGCCGCGCATGCGCTTGTATCGGATGATGGTGTCCTGGACCGCGAGCATGAGCGCGTGGCCCATGTGGAGTCTGCCGGTGACGTTCGGCGGCGGAAGGATGATCGAGTACGCTGGTGCATCTGCGCTTGTAGCGCCCTGTGTTACGCATTCGTCAGGATTAAACAGACCGCTTTCGTTCCATGCGCTATAGATGCGTGGTTCAGTCGAGGTCGAGTCGTAGGGCTTCAAAAACTTCTCAGGCATTGCCTAAAAATATAGCAAATATGAGGCTTTATGCGAGGGGAAGATTTCCGTTTGCAGAAATGGCTGTAACGAACTCTTTGCGCTGCGCACGGAAGTATCCGGCCATAGCGATCATGATGGCGTTGTCTGTCGTGAGTGCCGCTGAGGGGATATGTAGGGCGATATCTGAATGTTCACTCTTAATTTTTTCCGTAAAGACGCGGCGAATATGTGTGTTTGCAGATACTCCACCACCGATCACAAGTGTCTGTGCGCCTGTTTCCTCGATCGCAAGAGATGTCTTCTTCCAGAGCACGTCCGCAACTGCGTTTTCAAATTCATGTGCAATATGCCGTTTTTCCTCATCAGTCAGCCCCTCTTTCGTCTTTAAAAGATTTAATACCGCAGTCTTGAGTCCGGCAAATGAAAAGTCGCATGTTCCTGAATCGATCATCGGGCGGGGAAGTTTGAAAAGAGTTTCGGAGGATACATTGCGAGTCGTTTCGGCGAGTCGTGAGATTTCTGGGCCTCCAGGGTACGGGAGGTTGAGCATGCGTGCGACTTTGTCGAATGCTTCGCCTACTGCGTCATCGCGGGTTTCGCCGACAAGTTCATATTTGAGCCATTCATTCATGACGACGAGTTCCGTGTGTCCGCCAGAGATGAGGAGTCCGAGTACTGGTAGATTGGTCTTTGTAATGGTGAGGACTCCATTCTCGTTCTGTGCGAGAGCAGACAGTAGGTGTCCTTCCATATGATTGACCGCTATGAGTGGCTTATTCCAAACAAAAGCGAGTGCGTGAGCGAAATTTATGCCGACCCAGAGTGCTGGTTCGAGACCTGGCCCTGCAGTGACCGCAATAACATCTATTTCAGGCGGTTCGCATTCCGAAATGAATTCAAAAAATGCTTCAGAGAGGCCCGGCTCGCGTGCCAAAATTTCTGAGAGCTTATTGCGGGTCTCTTCGGTAATGATCTGCGTATCCTCGCGGAGCAGCTCTGCTTCTTCGAGGACTGCTTCTAGGATGGGTACGAGATTTTTTGCATGTTCGCGCTTCGCGAGTGCGGGGAACACTCCTCCGTATTCTTTATGTATGTCGATCTGCGAGAGGAGCGCATTCCCGAGTACGGTAAATTCGGCATACTTCTCGTCGCCCTTGCACTCGAGAATTGCAATGGCGGTCTCGTCGCACGATGTCTCAATTCCGAGAATTCGAAAATCTTTCGCAGCGGTCATGATGCTTTTGCGATCGGCGATGCTGGTGCCGGCTCACTGAGAACAGTCCATGGGAGAGGGTCACCCCATTTGATTCTGAATGCTGCGGCCTGGGGATGTCCGTTGCCGCCATACTTTCGTGCAATAGCCGATACGTCGATACTTGGATCGCTTCGGAGTGACACGTTCATCACGTCGCCATGTAGGTTCACGATGATGCCGAGTGGTGGCTTAAGGATTGCGAGTCTGTTCCCGACATCTGAGGTGAACATATCAGCGGCAGTCACCAGATACACCTCATGTTCTTCAAATGACACGAGCGTCGCTTTTTTTGCGATCTGCTCGATAAGTATCGAAAAATACTCCGCATATATTTTTCCATGCTCGATGAGTGCGGTGTGCTCAGTATCATTTTCGAGCTTTGCAGACAGTGCGTCCCACGCGTCGAAGTGAAATGGCTGTGCGTAGAGGTAGGCAATCGCGGCACGCGAGTTCGGGATTTTGAATACATATAGATCGCCATCCTCGACGTATTTAAGAAGCATTGGAACTGGGATGTCGGGGTGGAAATAACCCCATGCGATCGTCGCCCCAGAGCGCTTTTCATCGAAGACGAATTCCGGCATGCTCTCGACTACGTCTCTGTTGCCGAGGTGGTGATCAAGGACGGTTACCGACTTCGCTTTCGTGATAAGGGCATCCATGATTTCGCGTGGGTAGCAGAAATCCACGAAGTACAGGGTCCGGCCATCGAGACCTTCCGGAGCTGGTCGGCCGTGTTTGACGGGTATGTATTCGGCCGTATCGCCGAATTTCTTCCATGCCGCATAGGCACCGCCGAAGCCGTCTGGGCAACCGCCATGGTAGAGAATTACGATGTCTTTATGATGAGAGTGCATTGCACTTAGTGTAACTTCCTACCGCACAAAGCGCACGTAGATACCCGCAGGTACGACACGGGTTGATCCAGATTCCTGTATGAAAAGCTCTCCACATTCGCCATCGATGTCTCCGAATACGCTTTCGGTCGCTTGTGCGAAAGATCTCGGTGCATAGCCGGAAGCATAGCCATTTATAAGTATGAAAGACCCGGATTTCTCCAAGAGAAGTCCCTTGAGAGTCTCGAGTAGTACTGGCAAGTCTTCCTCAATCTTCCATACCTCGCCTTTGGCTCCGCGACCGAATGCTGGAGGATCGAGGATGATTCCGTCGTATGTTGTGCCGCGCCTGATTTCGCGTTTCGCAAAAGCGAGTGCGTCGTCGAGTATCCAGCGGATTTTGTCCTCGGGAATCTGCGAGAGACGAGCGTTGTCGTGCGCCCAGTCGAGAGATTGCTTCGATGCGTCGACATGTGTGACGAATGCGCCGGCCTGAGCAGCGACGAGTGAAGCGATGCCGGTGTAGCCGAAGAGATTGAGCACATTCGGCTTCTCAAGTTTAGAAACTTTTTCAGAAATCCATTCCCAATTCGGTGCCTGCTCTGGGAAGATGCCGGTGTGTTTGAATCCCGTGAGTCGTGCAAAGAATTTTACAGTGCCCCACGAAAGCTCCCATGATTCCGGCACTGACTTGCGCATATCCCATACGCCTTTCTTTTCTTGGAAGGCGAACTCTGCGTGTGCTGTATTCCAGAGGTCTGGTTTTCCTTTCTTCCAGAGTGCCTGCGTTTCTGGGCGAGAGACTATGATGGTGCCAAGGCGCTCGAGCTTCATGTTTTCTCCTGAATCAAGGAGTTCGTAGTCGCTCCAGGGGGGGGAGGTGAGGTGATGATCGCAGTTTAATTTCTTTGTCATAGCGCTTCAGGGTGTTTCTTTGACCATTCGTAGAAGACGACAGCAGCAGAGACGGCGGCATTGAGCGATTCGGTTCGTGCATGCATCGGGATGGAAAGTGTCACATCGCATGCTTCAAGCGTCTTCTCGCGTATGCCAGCACCCTCATTGCCGATGATAAATGCGCTCGGCGCATCAAATGGGTCGGTGCCGAGCTTGGTCGCGCCTTCCATCGCGAGACCATAGACCCAGAATCCTTTTTCTTTGAGTACTTTGAGTGTGTGGTTTACGTTGCCGATGGTCACGAGCGGGATGCGGAACGCCATACCAGCTGATGTCTTCACGACTACGCCCGTCACACCAGCCTGATTGTGTTCGGGCATGAGAACGCCTGAGAATCCAAATGCTGCAGCTGAGCGGATGATCGCGCCGACATTGTGCGGGTCCTGCACTTCGCCAAGGATTGCGATTGCAGGATTCTTTTTCATGTCGAGCGTTCTCAGGAATTCATCGAGAGATATGAGTAGGGCAGACGGGTCTATGGTGAATATGACACCCTGGTGCACCTGATCTTTCCCGACCAGCTCCTTTCCTTTACCTGGAGCGAGCGGGGCAGTGGGGATGTTGTGCTCCTCGAGGAGTGCACGCATGTCGGCATCGCGCTGGTCGGGTGCGAGGAATACCTTGCGGATGATCCGCGGAGTATTAGTAAGCGCCTCCATGAGCGCATGCTTTCCGTATATATAGATTTTCCCCGCAGATTTCTTCCGTTCTGGGGCGTGTCGCTTCATTTGCATTAGGTAACACTATAGCACGAAATCAAGGTTTTGGGAGTTCCAATTCCGTATTGTTCGATACGAAATTGAGACCAGTACTTGCTATACTCTGCTGATGACCAACCCAGAATCTTCTTCGCAATCTATGGAAAAATCACCAGCATATTTTGAGCATCCGGGCAGAGCTGTTGAGGATGAGCGCTTCAGTCACATGATGGCGATAACTCTTGACCCAAATACTGGGTACAGAGAAGGAATTATCCGTTGCATCACCAGCCGCGAAGGAGATGTTGAGATACGAGGATATATTGACCGTAGTCAGCTGTTTACTGTTTTCGGGGACTCGCTCGAGCACTTTTTAGTTGGTGAACGTCTTCAGATAAAAAATGAAACAGAGATTCTTGAAAAGCTGACTCCAGAGGGTTGGGAGTGCATCGGTCTTGAAGATCCTGACATCTGGATTGATTCGGAGACTGGTCTTACTCATGTATATTTCACCATTCCCATTAAGCCGCCAGAATCGAAAGATAAGATTCGCATACATCTCGGTCATGCTGTAGGTAAGGATCTGCACTCTCTGGAAATGACAGAACCTGTGCTTCTGGATGATCAGACGGCAGTAGCGAGCGCAAAGGAAGTCTCAATTGCCCCACTGAACTCAAGAGGTGTTCGCTATAACCTGATTGAATCACGCGACAGGGAGCCGGAGGGTGTTCATTCAATCGTGCGTATCGCAATAGCGGAAGACATGGGTAAGCCTTGGAAATACGGAGACGTAGTTTTTCACCCGGCTGAACACGACATTTCTTGGATCGGTGGCCACGCATCTCCGGGTCCTCTTTTCTCGAAAGATTTCATTGATGTTGGGGAAGGGAAATTGCTCGGGGTTATGAATGGTCGAGAAGCGAATCAGAAGGTCGGTGATCAAATAAAATACGGGATGTTTTCTGTCGGACTTTTCATCTATGATTATGAGAATGGGAAAATAGACTGGGTCTCGCCAGAACCCTTTATTCAAGATTCGGAAGCGAAAACTATTACTTTTGCGAGTCAGTTTATAGAGACAGGAAAGGGTGAAGGAGTCTTGTATGCACATGTGGATGACTCGTTTGTGCGTGCCTATACGCTAAGCGCCGAGAAGATAAAGACCCTGCTTCCAGGGTGAGTGTGAGAGCTTGCTCCCACACTAAAACAAATGAAGCCCCCGCATATGCGGGGGCTTCATTTTGTGCGCGGTGAGGGACTTGAACCCCCGACCCTCTCAACGTCAATGAGATGCTCTACCAACTGAGCTAACCGCGCGTGCGAAAACTATAGCATTAGTGCCAACCTTCTTTCAAATCGATTAGATAGCACAAAAGAGGCCACCACTGACCTCTTTTGTATTGCGCATTATGGCTTATTTTCTTGCTTTAATCAAGCACAAAAATTATGTGACCCCACGGGGAATCGAACCCCGATTTACGCCGTGAAAGGGCGCTGTCCTAACCGTTAGACGATAGGGCCGTATGTATGTAGCATCCTAGCATTTTCGTGCTCAAATGCTAGAATCGGCGCATACGGAGAGGTGGCAGAGTGGTCGAATGCACTGGTTTCGAAAACCAGCAGAGGCGTAAGCTTCTCGTGGGTTCAAATCCCACCCTCTCCGCCAGAGTTCGAAACTATTTCGATTAGAACAGTGCGAGTGAGATCGGGGCGACTTTTACTCCCCAGGCTGGAATGAGTATGACGAAGGGATGATCTTCGGCATCTCTGCTTCGGTACCATACATGAGCACGATCTGCTGGTGAGAGGTAAGTACGAGCTTGCGAGGATCTTCAGTTACCTGTGCGCCATTTATGTACATTTTCAAGGTACTCGTAGCGTTTGTGCAGTAGCCGCCGATGCAATCTTTCGTGAGACGAACTCCCCAAATATCGAAGAATTGGCCCAAAGTAAAATCCTCGACTTTATCTGATTCGACATGGATGACGCCATTCGTCTCATGTGTATGAATAGGAGCGATAAAGCGTGCGATTTCACTGACGCCTATTTCAGCTGGGATTGGCGTTGGTTTTCCATTAATGAACAAGTCGAGGTGCTGATGAATATGGAGCGCATTACCTTCTGTGGGAAGAGCGGGGAGGCCGATGGCCGTGAGTCGCTGGCGAAGATTCTTGGTATCTGGTAGCCACGGCAATGGACCGGTCTGTATGTCAGGGAGGTTGCTTGGGTCATCGAGAGTCACTGTTGCCGTCTTCGTACCAAAAAGCGGATTCCAAGCGAGCAAAATAATAACGAGGATAATGAGTCCTCCCAAGGTGAATTTGTTCATTGTGCGTGAAGTATACCCAAACCGATCCCGCATGTCATTGTTTTTATGGGAAGCCGCTAGCGAATAGTTTCCCAGTCAGCCCGCTTCAGGATCCCTTTAGGAAGGGCAGATTTCATATTGATAAAGAATATAGCGAGATATCCTTTTTTAAGGAATCTGCGCGCAGAGGTAATCACTTGATCTGAGTCCATAAAGAAATACTTGCCATGACGAGCTAGGTCGCGAGAGTACTTCAAGTCTTCTCCAGAAACAAGCTCTTCATCATAGGCAATTTTATATAGAAGATCACGTCGTACGATGTGTATGCGATGCATGATTTTTATGAGTCTGTCCGTCACATTGATGTAGTGGGACCAGAATCGGCCGCGTAGTGTTTCGTCGTCTAGGAATACGCTGGTCGTCCCGAAACCTGCTCTCGGATGAGTCTCGAGATATGCATTAATCTCATTAAGAATGTTCTTTTTCAGAGTCGTGTCGGCATCGAGTAAAATTCCCCATTCCATGCGCGCCGCGCATTTGGAAATTCCGAAATTTCTAGCCCTCGACACGCCTTTTGCAGATTGGTATATATGGCAGTTTTCCGATTCATATTTCTTCGCGACGCTTAAGGTGTCATCGGTTGACCTGTTCTCGACGACAATGATTTCAAATCTTTCCCTCGGGTAGTTGAGAGTGGTGAGGTGATCAAGAGTTTTACCGATGAGTTTTCCTTCGTTGTAGGCAGGAACGATTATAGAGAAGAATCTATGATGCATGTACCATGCTAGTATAACGCTGAATACTCATGATGGTATCGCAATGAAAGAACGAGTAAATCTGGAATACCTCAATCTATACCAGGAAATTCCGATTTTCTGCGCTCTCGCTCTCAGAAATCTCTTTCGCAAGAAAGAGTCGCAAGAGGTGCGAGGCGTACTTATCGTGAACACGTGCCTCATTGGCGAGTTTGCTGCTTCTCTGCCTGCTATACGGGACTATATGCAACGGAACAAGAGTGTGGCCGTCGACCTGATGGTTTCGCCCCCGCTCAACTCTCTGGCCGAAAGGGTGCGCGGTGTCAGGAGTGTATATACGGCGAAGTCACTATACGGTCGACGAATCGAAGATGTAGAAACTTCTAGCCAGCGACTTCCTTCATACGAGACTGTGATCGTCATGCGTGCCAGCAAGGATGCGCTTCAGAGTGTGAGCATGATTGCGGCGGGTGAGATACGTACCAGTCTTCTGCTGTATGGTCGGTATGCTCTACATCTTTTAGTAAGCGTGTTACGCAGGCGTGCGCCAAAACAGTGGAGGGAGATGAATTTTGAAATGCTTGGCGGGAAAATAAGGGATATTTCGTTCGAGGAGATATTTGAATTCACTCAGAGCGACTATGATTCGATTGCTCATCTTGACGAGTTGCAAACGTCACAGAAGAAGATTGTTATTCACACGGGATCAAGTTGGCCGATGAAAAAGTGGAACAATGATAACTGGGTCGCGTTTCTCCGCGAGGCGCATGATATCGGCAATGCTAGGTTCATTTTTGTAGGGGGATCTGATGATCTTAGTGATTATGCATGCATCGCATCAAGACTCGATTTTCCCGTATATTCGCTGATAGGTAGGATTGATTTGATGCAGCTTATGCTGGTATTGCGCGCAAGCGATTATTTTATCGGTATTGATAGTGGCCCAAGAAATATGGCTCACCTGGCGGATGTGAGGAGTATTTCGATTCTTGGTCCTGGTCCGCATTTCTATATGCCACCGAATGGGAAAGACATCGTGATCGATAAGTCGAATGGTCGCGGATTATTCCAGATGTTCTTCGCCAGGAGAAAAGGATTCATTCATCAGATAACTCCAGTCGAGGTGTACGAAGCTCTTAAAAAACTATGGAATTCATAAATACCATCGCCGGACAGGTGAGCGCGTTTCTATCTCAGCACGAGCTCCTTTCATACACCGTACTTTTTTTCGGTTCTTACTTTGAAACGCTGATCGGAGTTGGTTTCTTCGTCTATGGAGAAATGTTCTTCATTCCGGGCGCATTACTTGCTGGAGCGGGGATACTCAATATCTGGATAGTGACGTCCGTTCTTATTCTGGGCGGAGTGCTTGGAGATAGCTCGAGTTATCTGATTGGCCGCCGCTACGGCATTTCTTTCTTTAATGAGCACAATAAAATCTTCAATCACACGAATTATCAGAGGGGCTTGTCTTTCTTTGAAAGTCACGGAACTAAAGCTATATTTCTTTCACGACTGCTCGGTCCAGTTTCCTGGATAACGCCGTTTCTGGCCGGGACCTATGGCGTGCCATATACGAAATTTCTGGGCTACAACATCGCTGGTGTCACGGTAGGTATCGGACAGTTCCTTATTATTGGTTATTTTTTCGGTAGCAGTTACGACACCATCATTTCAGTCATAAAAGATGATGCTGTCGTTGTTGGTGGTGTCGCGCTTTTGGTTCTTGTTGTGTTCTACGTTTACAAACGAAACCGGAGCTAGTGCTTCTTGATCCAGAGGTAGATGTCTTCGAGCGCTTTTACACCGTCTCCTGCGGCGATATTGTTTTGGTGGTAGAGCTCGTCGGTGCAGTCGCCCGCAGCCCAGATACCTTCTACGCTCGTGCGCTGGCTGCGAGGGTCAGTCTTTACGCGCTTTACATCGTCGAGCTCGACAAGTCCTTCCAAGTATCCTGTGTTCGGGATGACGCCTGCTTCGACGAAGATGCCGGACGCAGGAATTTCTTTCACTTCGCCCGAATCCTTATCAGTATATTTGAGGCCTGTTACAAACTTGTCACCCATAACCTCAAGTGGCTCAGCATGACGGACGACGCGCATATTCGGATGGGCGAGTGCTTTCTGAACCGTCACCGCATCAGCTTTAAATTCCTGATGGCGATGAACCAATGTGACTGATTTCGAGTACGCGAGGAGCTGCAGAGCGCTCTCGAAGCCCGCATTACCGCCACCGACGACGATCACGTCCATACCGCCGAAAAGTGGACCATCGCACGACGCGCAGTAGGTGACGCCTTTGTTCTCAAACAGGTCGGAACCTGGGACGTTGAGTTTGCGACGGCTTGCACCCGACGCGATGAGTACTGCTTTTGCTGAAAATTCTTTTCCAGTCTTCGTCTTTGCCGAAAAACCATCTGAGGTTTTCTCAAGGGAGACGACGCGTTCGCCGAGCGCAATGTCCACGAAATCACCCTTCACCGCATCAAGATGATTCTTAAATGATTTTGCGAGATCTGCACCGCTTATTTTCGCTGTGCCGATCCAGTTCTCAATACCTTCAGACACGCTTGATTGTCCGCCGATTTCTTCAGTAATGAGTGTAGTGTGAAGCTGTTTGCGTGCTGCATACACTGCTCCAGCGATGCCTCCCGGGCCGCCACCGATGATAATGAGATCTTTCATGGTTTTTATCCTATCACTTTTTACTGGAGTCGGCCCAGAATGCCTCGCTCGCTTTGCGGCGAGGATGAGTGGCCGAAATTAAATATGTGCGGCGGAGGCCGCATCTTTGTCCAGAAAAACACCCGGGTGTCCGCCCGCCAATGCCCCGTCCGCTTTGCGGCGGGGATGGCGAGACGGACTGTTTTACTACCAAACGAGAGAGTGAATTATGAAATTTCTATATCATGATTCTGAACGAGTGCCGGTAGAAAGAAATAAACCCGGGTTTCCGGGTTTATTTCTTATGACGTCGGAGAAAGGCTGGAATGGCGCCCCATGCTTCGTCATCTTCAGGAATCGTAGGTGCCGATTCGCGCTTTTGAGGGATTGCCGTGACGATCGGTTCCTCTTTCATTTTCACGACCTCCTTCTCTTTTTCTTTGGACGGTTCGGTCTTGATGTATTCAATCTTTTCGATTTCGACTTTCGGTTCCTCACGTTTCAAAATTTCGTGGTAGATGCGACCACGGTCTTCCTCGCGTCGTTCGACTGGTGCAGAAAAGAGTGAACGTTCAAGACCAGAGCTGACGGATGTTGGCGTTATGCTAGCCGCGCTCTCTGGGAAGCCGGTTGCGATGACGATGATGCGGATCTGGCCCTTCTTGAGCTTCTCGTCGCGCATGATACCGAATATGATCTTTGCGCTCTTGTCGACAGACTCGTTGATAACTTTTGCAGCCTCCTGCACTTCCATGATACCGAGATCGTCGGAGCCAGCGACCACGAAGAGGATGCCTTTCGCGCCTGAGATGGAGACGTCGAGTAGTGGGGAATTGACAGCTCGTGTAGCCGCTTCCTTTGCGCGCTCGTCGCCTTCGGCAACACCGATGCCCATGAGTGCAGGGCCTGCGCCTTCCATGATCGCCTTGATGTCGTTGAAGTCGGTGTTGATCTCGCCTGGCATCGTAATGATGTCTGAAACTCCTTCTACGGCCTGGCGGAGAATCTCATCGCACATTGCAAAGGCATTCTTTGCTGATGTCTCTTTTTCTACGATAGCAAGCAGCTTGTCGTTTGGAATGACGATGAATGCGTCGACTTCTTTCTTGAGTTCGGCGAGTCCGCGCTCAGCGATCTCTTTGCGCTGCGACCCTTCAAATGAGAATGGTTTTGTTACGACGGCGATGACAAGCGCACCGATCTCTTTTGCAATCTTTGCTACGACAGCCGCAGATCCAGTGCCAGTACCGCCACCCATACCTCCCGTGATAAACACCATGTCGCTGCCAGCAAGCGCTTCTTGAATTTCCTGTCGAGTCTCTTCGGCGGCACGTCGTCCGAGATCAGGATTCATTCCTGTGCCAAGGCCGCGCGTCAGATTCTTTCCGATATGGATTTTGCGTTTTGCGAGCGAGCGGTGGAGGTCTTGTGCGTCAGAGTTGATAGCGATGAATTCAACACCGCGCACCTTCGACTGGATCATGTGGTTGACTGCGTTCTTTCCAGAGCCGCCAACTCCGACTACGCGGATGCGTGCAAATGTCTCAATCTCTGGTTCAACGCGTTTTGACATATCAGTACGTGTTCCCGACATGATAGCAGAATAGTGAACTATGCAAATATTGACAGTCTCTAGATACGACTCGCCGTATAAGAGCGAACGATCGAGCTTTTGCAATCATGTTGGGGCTAGGGAAGGAATTGCTGTAGAAACTTCCCTATAAATGCATGGAAACTTTTCTTTGGTGCGGTGACATCGCCAGTGAGTCCCCAAAGTGCGAGGCCGTATGCGACAGCCCATGTCGCGTCACGGATCTTTGTGTCTGCGGAGATACGGAATTCTGCAAGACGCGCAGGAAGCTTGAGAGATCCTTTTGCGATGTCACTGATGGAGCCCGCTCCTGCGCCTCCTCCTGAAATAATGATGCCAGCAGGGAGCGGTCCGCGACGACCGAGAGATTTTAAATGCTTGTCGATGAGTGCGAACATCATGTTAAGACGTGTCTCGATAAGGTCGTCGACTTTTTTGCGCGGATACATTTGTCCGGAGAGCTTGCCGAGCTTTACGCGCTCCGCTTCTTCAAGTGAGATACGCAGACCGAGTGCGATGTCGTCGGTAATATGGCTCGAGCCGATCGGGAATACTTTTACTGAAACAGGAATGCCTTCGTCGTAGACAACAATCGAGACCGTTTCTGCGCCGATGTTTGCGAGTAGGCAGCCCTTCATCTTCTGGTCGCCATCAAGAAGGACGTATGATCCGGCAAGTGGGGAGGCCATACGATCTATAACTTCGATATCTGCTCCCTCAGCTGCTTTAGAAAGAGCCTCTTCGTGCTGGGAGAGGCAAGTGACAAACAGATAATCAACCTCGAGACGGACGCCTTTCATGCCAAGCGGATCGCCGAGCACTTTGTTCCCATCAATGCGGTATTCGACAGGGATGCTGTGGAGGACGTGACGATTGAGAAAACCTGGTGCCGCGGCTTCGCGTGCTGCCTTGCCAGCCTTTTCAATGTCGAGAGCAGTTATTTCCTGGTCGGCACGGGAGATGATGGCAAAGCCGGCTGCTCGAGCTTCATCAAGCGAGATACCACCGATGGCGAGAAATGCTGCCTGGATTGGTATGCGTGCAGCAGCTTCTGCCTGACGCTTCGCTTCCCGAATGCTTGCGGAAACTTCTTCTGTATTGACGATGTACCCGTGACGCAGACCTTTTGATTCGGCGAGACCAGTACCAAGTATGCGAATCTGTCGCGCACTCGTACGCTTATCGAAGATCTCCTCGGTGACGACCATCTTTACCTGGTATGTCCCGATGTCTATGCCCGTTGCTATGCGTCGTTTCATGAAGATAACTGCGTAGACCACCCTTGGCGAATTTTGCCAAGAGATTTCGTTCGCATTCTTCCATCCTAACACCATGCGCCCATCCCTTTATATGCAGGAGGCCGTGGATAAAGAGATAGAGCACGAAGGTGCGCCCATCCATGTCATACGTAGGAGCCTGTTTTTCAGCTTCGTTTAGGCAGATGATGATTTCACCGTTCTTACCCTCAAGGGCGTAGGAAAGGACGTTGGGCACGTAGGTCTTGCCGCGCATCTGTTCGTTGAGTGTGCGTGCTTTGCTGGGATCGACAAAGACGAGCGAGATATCCCACCTGGGAAGGACATTTTCAGCGATCATCTTATACGCAAAACGCGGCACACTTTTGCGCCGCGTCAGGTTTTTGATGGAGACTCCCGACATTCGGTTACTTAGACGTCTTGCCGCGTGAGTTCTTGCGAGCAGCAGGATCAATCTTGCCGAGCTTCACGAGTTCGTTGTATGTTTCGCGGCGTACTTTAGAAATGAGGGCGCGTTTGTGTCCGACATTCTTAGATTTTACACGTTGCCAGTAGCGGTTATTTCGAACCTCGCGTACGAGACCGAGTCCCTGCGCTCTGCGGGTAAAACGACGGATAAGTGCGGTTGAACTCTCGTTCTTTCCGCGTCGGACCTCAACTCGTGTGCCAGCTGTCATGTGAAAAAGACTCTAACATATTGAAGTGAGGGTTGTCTAGCGCACCTATGCCACCGACTTTAAATGATCAATGATGCCTGCGAGAGGAACGATGGTTTCTTCCTGGGTTTTGCGGTTTCGGAGGATTGCAGAGTCTCGCTACGGCAGAGTCAAGAATAAGCGATTGGTTAGATGCGCATTAATGTGATATAATATTTTGTAATTAGCTAGCGCGTTGCGCTAGCTAATTACATTGTTCTTTAACAGATAGGAGGTCATTATGTAGAATTGCGACAATCTAGGAGCAGGCGCGAAATTAGCCTTCATCAAAAGGAGTTATTAAATGAACATGCAGCATCGTACCCAACAGAAACCACGAAAAGTTCTCGCAGCACTCGTACTAACGGGTGTGGCGGTAGCATTTGCCATTGCGTGGCTGACTATGTCTACGCCAGGATGGGCTCAAGGGATTCCTTCAGAACGCATCCTTCTGTCCCCGTACGATCAGAATTCACCAACTATTACTGTTCCGTCCTTCCGAAAAGGAACGCTTTTTCTTTCACAGGTAAAGAAGCCAGTAGAAGGGGCGACGAGTACGACGGAAATTTCGAGACAAGTCATTGCAGACAATGTGTATCGTCTTGCAGACGTGAATCGTCAAACTGGAAAATATCTCTATCAAACGATAGAGGGGTCAAATAGGGAGAGTGTGGCAGATGTTGTGACGTGGCTTGGTGATGCATACGGCAAGGTGATTCGTGTATATACGGGAGGAGGGTATGTAAAGCTTTCACCTGGCAGTTCCTATATAGCTGCAACCGATGAGAATGGAGTACTCCGCATCATTGATGTAAAAGGTGAGGAGCGTGCCGTCTTAGAGAAGGCAACCTACGCTGTCTTCTCTCCTGACGGAGGCAAACTTGCTTTCTTAAATTCGACTCCTTACAGCGTCGGGGATGCCGGCGGAATCAGTGTCATAGCCCTTTCTTCAGGTAAGGTGTTATCGACGTATAAGCCGGATGGCGCTGCCTATGTGCCACTCGCTTTTTCTGAAGATAGCAACACTCTTTATTTCGCTGCGCTTAATCAACCTGCTCAACAAAAGGGCGATCCATCAAACCAGAATCGAGTTGATGTATATTCACTCTTAATTTCGGGTGGGGCTGTGCCGCAACTCATTACGACAGGAGTGCAGAAGCTTCCGTATATGGATTACTCCCGCGTTGAATATCCAGCCGGTCCGCACCTCTTGGTGTTGTCCGCTGAAGATTCAGTGTGGGTTGTTGATGTGCGGGTCGGTAGTGTCCGTACTTTTCCCAAAACGGTTGACGCTTTGTGGGTCGGTGCAGGTAATACATTACTCGCGCATTCTAGCGACGAAAGCACTTCTGTTCAGTCTTGGAACGTACTCACTGCTCGTTAAAATCCACGCTTAAAAAAGGAGTGACCAGATGTTGCATGTAATATGTGCAGTAATACTCTTTGCGTTAATCGGCATTGATACAGCACAAGCTACAACTCTTCATAGATTGCCGCTCGCATATGTGCCTTACAACATCAGTGCCTGGAAGGATTCTTCGGCAACAGCAGGCGTTGATATTCGGTATGACAATATCACTATCTCGTCCGGTTCGTCCTTCTATTACGATGGACATCGTGGAACTGATTTTGCGGCCCCTTACGGTACCACTGTATATGCTTCGGCGGGAGGGACGGTGTACTCGACATATAATGCTTGTCCTCCAAATGGTGGATACCTTGGCAATCCGTGTGGGTATTCCTTTGGCAATTATGTTGCCATAAAGCACGCGGATAACATGGTAAGTATCTATGCTCACTTAAGTTCGACATCTGTATCCAGTGGATCAATAACTTGCATAAGTGGGCCAGGAGGGAAAGCTGTTGGTGTTTCCGGTAATTCTGGAAGCTCCAGTGGAGCACATCTTCACTTCGAACTCCGCATTAATGATCTGCAGGCTGCGAGTATGAGCTATGACCCTTTTGGGGGTACGGCAAGCACGCAGACGTGGGACTATTGGTACGATTGGGCCTGGGTAGCTGACCCTCTTCGTCCAGGATTCAACATGCATTACCCAGTGACCACCTGTCAGCCATGATGACAGGTTCATCGTAGTTCTTTTTTCAAATAGCCCCCTTGCGTTTAAAAGCGCAAGGGGGCTTATCTTTGACATTCCACTTGTCCTTACGCCACCGACTTTAAATGATCAATGATGCCTGCGAGAGGAACGATGGTTTCTTCCTGGGTCTGGCGATTGCGCAGGATGGCAGAACCTTCAAGTGCCTCTTTGCGGCCCATGATGAGGAGGTATGGGCTCTCGCGGCGCTCAGCAAGGTAGAGCTGCTCGGTCAGTGACTCCACGCCGATATTCTGGGTCAGTGAGATGCGTGCCTTTCTGAAGTCTTCGGCCAGACGTATCGAAAGTCGCTTCGCTTCGTCGCCGATGTGTACAAAAGAGAAGCGCATCTTCGTAGGTAGAGCTTTTTTGACGACGGTACCCGAGCTTCCTATCTGGATTACCGCGCCACTCGCACTGAAAGGTGTCGGGAAGAAGTGACGAGTAAAATCGCCATAGTGTGAGCCCCATGCGACCCGCCGGCCACCGGCCATTATTTCGAAACAAGTATCGTTCCAGACATTTCCTCGACTGATGAGGGTGCGTGCGAGTTCATACGGCGTCTCAGTCATTTCCAAGTACTCAAGCAGGTCTTCGAAGCGCTTCCGACTAGCGTCGGAGAGGTGTTCGGTTGGTGAAGGCAGGTCTTCTGCGCATTCGCGTGCTATAGCAAGCTCCGCTGCGAGCATTGTGTCCTGCTTCGCGCACGTTACGCATTCCTCCGGAAGAGTGCTCGCGCGCTTCTTGAAGAAGTTGCCAAGTTCGCGTGTGTAGCGTGCGCGTGTCTCTTTGTCGCCCATGGAGTTTACGCGGACGACAGGTTCTTCGTGGAACAGGTCGCGCACGAGGGCGTTGACTGCGCGGATGATGACAGCATCGGCGAGTGCATGATCTGCGCCAAGTGCGTGGAGCTGGATGACCGCTTTCTTCGGTGCCGGGCGGCCCGGGGCGATATTGGTGTGCCATACAAACATCGGCTGGCGCAGTGTTGGAATCTGTTCGATGCGCTGGAACTGTTTCAAGAAGCTCGAGACTGTCTCAGCAGCTGAATCATTCCCGAGCTGAGAAAGGAATTCGGGATATTCCACAGCCTTGCGTGCAGCTCCGCGTGATATGGCGGTGATGGTTGAAAGTGGCGTAAAGCCATAATACTGACCAATCGCGTGTGCTTTGCTCAGAAGCTCGTCTGCTGGAATGGTGTCGCGCATCATGACGCTGTAGTTGTTGCTGTCGTAGAGGTTTCGTAGATTATTTTGCCTGGGTAGAATCCGCTGTCTGAGAATGGGAGGAGGCGCAGGTCAGCGCGGCCGATGATGTCTTTCTCTGGAAGAGGTCCCCACACGCGAGAGTCAGAACTGTTCGGGCGGTTATCTCCCATAACGAAGAACTCCCCTGGTTTAAGCTGGATGTTTTTCGTGTACGTCGCGTCTTCATTCACGATGTATGGTTCAGAGAGGCCGATTTTCTCTCCAGAGGCGGTCGCGATGGTGACGACGCCGTGATTAATAGAGACAGTTTCGTTTGGAAGGCCGATGATGCGCTTGATGTAGAAGACGGACGGGTTCTTTGGGTAGCGAAAGACGATCACGTCGCCACGTTCCGGCGTGTGGAAGTTGTAAATGAATTCATTGACGATGAGATAGTCGAGATTTTCGAATGTTGGATGCATCGATTCGCCATCAACGACGAATGGCGACATGATGAAGATGCGAATCGGAATCACTACAACGATGATGAGAAATGCAAGCGAGAAAAGATCCTTCAGAAGACCCTTTCCGGTATCGTTCATGCGCACATTGTACGCGCACTTTGATCATGCGCAAGTAGTACTCACATGAATTTGCTTTTGTGATACGATTCGCGCATGGCAATCGTCGTAGTAGGTCTCGGAAATCCTGGAAAGGAATATGAAAAGACGCGGCACAATGCTGGTCGCGATGCGGTTGAGGCACTCGCGAAGAGTGAAGGCTTCGATGAGTTCGTTTTTAATAAGACGTCGAACGCACTCGTGAGCAAAGGTGTGATCGATGGTGAAAATGCGATGCTCGTCCTGCCTGAAACGATGATGAATCTCTCAGGAAAGGCAGTCAGCGCGTTCGTGAAGACTCCTAAAGCGGGGAAAAATCTGCTCGTAATTCATGATGATCTTGATCTGCCACTGGGCACTATAAAAATGGTCTTCGGGCGTGGTAGTGGTGGGCACAAGGGCGTCGAGAGCATCATGCGCGCCATAAAGACGCAGGAGTTTGCACGCATCCGCATCGGTATTTCAGGAGTAGGGAAGAAGAATCAGGCGAAAAAGGTTCAAGGTGAAGAAAAGGTCATCAAGCTCGTGATCGGCAAGTGGAAACCGATTGAAGCGGCTGTCGTGAAGAAGGTTTTGAAGAAAGTCGTCGAAGCCGTGCATCTGTTCGCGACCGAGGGTGTCGAAGCAGCAATGATGTTTGCGAATACGCGTTAAACTCAAAACCTTTTGCTTTTTATGAATGAATGGCCAAAAATTAAAAATGAGTTGCCGACAACTAAGATAGAAAAGGAATTGAGAGAAGGATGGATTGTCGCTTTGGCCATAGAGATTATCGAAAGTCATGAGGTGTTTCATTTCTCGGGTCTCGATTCAGACGCGTATGCAAAGATAAAAGCCGATGAAGAAGAATCTCCAGGCTACGCGACTCCCATAGATGAGTTAGTAAAGAGGTTCGAAAATGAAGGAATGAAAGTAGTGCTCGGGAAAAATCCTGAGAGCGGCAACGTCTTCATCTTGCCGTTACAGAGCGATGATATTGAGAATGACAGCGTGTTCCCCAAGCATCTGCAAATCAGCGAAGGAATGAATGAGAAGCTCAAAGAATTAATTTTGTTAAGCAAGGGGTAGATTGAAACACAGCCGGCGCCAAGGGCGCCGGCTGTGTTTCATTTTGTGTGAACAAAATTGCTACTTCTTCTTTCCCGCGTATGTGAGCGTCATGCGCTGATCCTTCGGTTCAAAGAGAGAAATGGTGAACGGGTAGGTCTTGCCGAGCTCGAGCGTTTCGCGAAGAGCTGCAGGAGTTGCAAACTCGCCAACATGCACGAGACCTGCCACACCCTCCTCGATCGATGCAAGTGCGCCATGCTTATTGTACTTGATGACAACGCCGGGCACCTCCATGCCCTTCTTGTAGCGATCTGCGGCAGTGTGCCACGGATTCTCCTTGAGAGCCTTGATTGAGAGCGATACTTTGCCATCCTTGATCTCGATGATCTTCACTGTGGCGCGATCGCCGACGTTGAAGAGCGAGTGCGGGTCTTCTACAAGGCCCCAATCGAGCTCGCTGATGTGCACGAGACCCTCGAGTCCTGGTTCAAGCTTCACGAAGACACCAAAATCAACAACGCCCGTCACTTCGCCAGATGCAGTGTCGCCGACCTGGTATTTGTCGATGAGCGATGCCTTCTCCTCAGCCTCATTCGAGGTGCGCTCCGAGAAGATAAGCTTACCTTCCTTAGCGTCAGCCGTGATGATGCGCACTGAGAGTGGGTGACCAACGAGTTTCTCGAGCTCACCGAGGATCTTCTCCTTATCCCCCTCTGGGACACGAGGATAGTGGTCCTTCGAGAGCTGGGAAGCCGGAAGGAATCCGGAGATGCCCTGCCATGAGAGGATGAGACCTCCCTTGTTTGCCTCCTCGACGATGATCGAGTACGGCGTCTGAGCGAGGATAGCCTGCTCAGCTTCGCCCCAGATAGCTGCCTGACGAGCCTCCTTGAGGGAGAGTTCGATGTAGCCTTCGCGACCTGCTGCGTCGACGACCTTTGCGCTGATGATGTCGCCCTGGTTTGCCTTTCGGAGAACGTCTGCGGCATTCAAGTACTCACGGCCGTAGATGAGGCCGGTACCAAACGGAGGAAGGTCGATGTATACACGACCGCGACTAATCGCGATGATCGTGCCTTCGACGAGATCTCCTGCCGACGGCGGTGTCGGGATAGAGTCGATTAAATCGGTCATTGGATGACCTTCGGCAAGATGGATGGTTGCGATGGGTGTCGCAGCCTTCTTTTCTTCAGACATATTGTACGTATATAGCGGTGCGGATTTTCGAAACCGGTACTCCCGCTTTGCAGCTGGGAGGGTTAGCCAGGCCCTACTTCTCACGCCCACGAACAGGCAGACTATAGCACGCAGGACGGAAAAATGCTAAATTATAAGTAATGGTTATCACGCATCACGGCGGACAGTGCTTCAAGGTGACGTTTGGCGACCTTACTCTCGTATTTGACCCAGTTAATAAGGGTGCAACCCTTCCTGCGACGCGGTTCGGTTCGGATATCGCACTCGTCTCCCGCAACCACCTAGATATGAATGGTGTGAGCGAAGTCGCCTATGGCGATAAAGTGCCCTTCGCCATTACAGGTCCTGGAGAATACGAGCGACAGGGGGTTGTCATTCAGGGATTCAGCTCGAAGAGCAATTACGGCCTGGCAAAGGGACAGGCTGAAGCACTTAATACGATCTACTCAGTCGACCTCGAAGACATGACGCTTGTGCATCTTGGTGCGCTCGCTGACACCGAGCTTTCAAAGGATGCTCGCGAAAGTATCGATGAAATCGACGTGCTTTTCGTACCGGTTGGCGGAAATGGCGTACTTACTCCAGACGAAGCGCACAAACTTGCAGTGTCGCTTGAGCCGAAGATCATCATTCCGATGCACTGGAGCGGTATGGGCGAGCCTAAGGCGCTCGAAGCTTTCTTGAAATCAGCAGGTACTGCCGGAGAAAGGGTTGATAAGCTTACTCTGAAGAAAAAGGATCTTGTGGGGCGCGATGGGAGTATACTAGTAGTAACCTCGTAACTATATGAAAAGAATAGTTCACCATGTCGAGCGCCATATCGAGAACATAAAAGGGAAGCCGCATCACATCCGCAAGCAGGTTGCGTTCACTTCTGCCGCAGGAATCGCTCTTTTCATAGGGTTGGTATGGTTCGCTTACTCCGCGCAGACAGGAGTATTTGCTATTAAAGGCAGCTCGTTCGCGGATGCCACAAAAAGCACGGAAGGCGTGTATGCAAACACGCAGACAGACGACTCCAGTGGCCTTGCGGCCGCTGCTGCGGCCGTGCAGGACGAGTCGGGTGCCGCTCGTCTTAATGTAGTCGACACGACTCCGCCGAAACCAGTACAGCTGGAGCAGACGACGATTCCGTTCTAGGATACGACCGTATTTAACTAATCATGGCCCGCGGGAAAGAGAACAAAGAAGATGATGCAGTGACTCCTGTCGCTGCAAACGTCATAGATCAGCCGATTGTCAGCGAGATGCGCACGTCGTATCTCGACTACGCGATGTCGGTCATCACGTCGCGCGCACTTCCAGATGTGCGCGACGGTCTTAAGCCCGTGCACCGCCGCATCCTTTATGCGATGAAGGATATGGGACTCGTGCCTGGATCACGGTTCCGCAAGAGTGCCACGGTGGTGGGCGAGGTGCTTGGTAAGTACCATCCGCACGGCGACGTCGCGGTGTATGACTCCATGGCGAAGATGGCACAGGAGTTCTCCTACCGCTATCCGCTCGTGCTCGGTCAGGGTAACTTCGGTTCGATCGACGGCGACTCTCCAGCCGCGATGCGTTACACCGAAGCGAAGATGTCGCGTATTTCTGAATCACTCCTCGCAGATCTAGAAAAGGATACGATCAGTTGGAATCCAAACTACGATGCGACACGCGAAGAGCCGAGAGTGCTTCCGGCTGCGCTTCCAAATCTGCTCTTGAACGGAACGCTTGGTATTGCTGTCGGTATGGCGACGAATATTCCTCCGCACAATCTCCGCGAAGTTGTCGCTGCGACCGTACATCTCATTGATAATCCAGACGCAACAACAGACGATCTCTTGCAGTTCGTGAAGGGTCCAGACTTCCCTCTCGGCGGCGTTGCTTTTAATAATGCAGACATCAAGCACGCATACAGCACGGGCAAGGGTCCGGTCGTGGTGCGTGGCGAGGCGGAGATTGTCGATGATGGGAAGAAAGACACGCGCATCATCATCACCTCAATTCCGTATCGCGTGAACAAGAGTGAGCTCATCGCCCGCATTGCAGATTTAGTACAGGACAAGAAGCTTGAAGGTATTCGTGACCTACGTGACGAATCCACCTCCGATATTCGTGTTGTGGTTGAGCTGAAGGGTACGGCACACCCGCAGGCGGTGCTCAACGCGCTCTACAAGCACACCGACCTCGAGAGCACGTTCCACTACAACATGCTCGCGCTCGTCGATGGCGTTCCAGAAATGTTGTCTCTCTCGGGAATGCTCGGACATTTCGTCGATCATCGCCAGGAAGTGGTGAAGCGTCGCACGGAATTTGATCTTCGTCAGGCAGAAGCTCGCGAGCACATCCTCCTAGGTCTTTCAAAGGCGCTTGATCATATCGACGAGGTCATTGCCATCATCAAGAAATCAGCAGACATTCCGACTGCTAGTGCCGCGCTCCAGAAGAAGTTCGGCTTCTCAGTGCTTCAGGCTGCGGCTATTCTTGAGATGCGCCTGTCGAAGCTTGCAGGTCTTGAGCGGAAGAAAATCGAAGATGAACTCACTGAGATTCAGGCTTTGATCAAGAAACTCAAGGACATCCTCTCGTCACCGAAGAAGATTCTTGCGGTGGTCAAGAAGGAGCTCGAGGATCTTGCTGCGAAATATGGTGATGATCGCCGCACAAGAATCGTGCGCGGCGGCGTGCAGAATATTTCTGTAGAAGATCTCGTGCCAGACGAGGAATCAATGCTCGTCTTGACCGAGGGCGGGTATGTGAAGCGTACGAATCCAAATGAGTATCGCCGCCAGAAGCGCGGCGGGGTCGGTGTCGTCGATATTGCGACGAAAGAAGAAGATATCGTGACTCACTTCCTTGTGACGAATGCTCACAGCGATCTCCTGTTCTTCACGAACTTCGGCAAGGCATACCAGATAAAGATGTATGAGATTCCGGAGGGTAAGCGGGCCACGAAGGGTAAGAGCATCATGAACTTCTTGCCGCTTGCTGGAGAAGAGTCAGTGACGAGCGTACTTGCGGTGCCGAAGGGTGCTGCGCTTGAGGCATCGTCTATCGCGTTCGTGACCCTCGAGGGTGTCACGAAGCGTGTTGCAGCGAAGAGTTTTGCTGACGTGCGTCGCTCGGGCATCATCGCGATCAATCTGCAGAAGGGCGATACGCTCGTTTCTGCAGGGCTCGCTGGCAACGCAGATACCGTTTCTATAGTCACAGCGAAAGGCCAGAGCATCCGTTTCGACGTAGATGAAGTGCGCGAGATGGGTCGCACGGCAGGGGGCGTGCGCGGCATGAGTGTGAAGAAGGGTGATCGTGTCGTGTCAGCAGAGGTTATCTCAGCTGCCGCGAAAGACGCATCGCTCCTCGTCGTCATGAGCAAGGGCTACGGCAAGCGCACGAAGATTTCTGAATACAAAGTGCAGGGTCGTGGCGGCTCCGGCATTAAGACCGCAGAGGTGACACCGAAGACTGGCGAGATCATTGGTGCGAAGATTGTCTCGGGCGATAGTCTCGAAGATGAAGAGCTCGTCGTCGTGTCGAAGAAGGGGCAGGTGATTCGTACTTCAGTCGCTGAAATTTCTCTTCTTTCTCGCGCTACGCAGGGTGTGCGCATCATGAAGCTTTACGAGGGCGACTCTATTGCTTCGATAGTCGCGTTATAGCGAGGTAAGCTATGACTTGTGGACACCCGGTGTCTACAAGTCGTTTGATATGGCGATCTGATGCAATTGCCCTTATAGTTCCCGGAGGAGTTCTTACCCATTTGTTTGAAAGGAGGGGAAAATGAAGGCGCGAAGAAATCGTCGGCATGAGAAAGTTTTTGAGGCATTGTTCAACTTGGGCGGAGAAGCGACCACTCAACAGATCTCAAAAGAAACCGGGATGAACATAAATGGCCTTTCACAAACGCTTGGCGCTCTTGCACATATAAAGTGTCTCGGCGGTAAGGGTGGGGAGTGTCGATGGAAGATTATTTAAGAACCTGCCGGATCATTCTATATAGGATGATCCGGCTTCTTGTGAATTGAGTGGCCCGCAGCGGACCGCGCGTGCTATTTTGTAGGCATGAGTGTTTCTTTCAGTGCACCGCACGAGAATGTGCTCCAGTTCGGGCTGCGCGAAGGCATGAAAGTCGGCGACTTCGGTGCGGGTTCGGGTCACTATTCTCGCGCAGCAGCAGCTGTTGTCGGAAGTTCCGGCAGAGTATATGCGATTGATGTGCAGCAGGAAATATTGAAGCACCTGAAGCTCAATACCCACGTGCATCACCAGTCTACGATCGAAACGGTCTGGGGCGATGTGGAGAAGTTGGGTGGTACGCACCTACACGACAAGTCGCTCGACGCAGTCATACTCGCGAATACGCTCTTCCAGATTGATGATCGTCCAGGACTTTTGGCAGAAATAAAGCGTGTGTTGATCCCGGGTGGCAAGCTGCTCGTCGTTGATTGGGCGGGGAGCTATGGCGGCATGGGTCCGACAGCAGATAAAGTCGTGTCGGAACATGCAGCCGAAGAAGTTTTTATCAATGGTGGCTTTCATAAAGTAAAATCATTTCGTGCCGGTCCGCATCATTACGGCATAGTATTTACCGCCCCATGAAATTATCTCTTTTCCAAACTATTTTCCTCAGCGTATTTGGCATGAGTGCGCTCATCGGGCTTTTCGTGTTCGCGACATATACGAGTAGCGGAGGTGCCGGCGGAGTCGGCGCGGTTGTGATATGGGGCACATTACCGCAGAAAGACATGCAGAATACGCTTGCGGAAGCGACAAAGGTAGATGCAGCATTTAAAAATGTCTCATATATAGAGAAAAATCCGGCAACGCTTGCTTCAGATATGGCTGTTTCGATAGCGACCGGTTCTTCACCAGATCTCGTGCTCGCTTCACAGGAAGAGCTGTATGGGCTCACGAAATTTATCCAGCCGATACCGAACTCTTCGCTTCCCGTAAATACATTTACCAATACCTTCATCAAGGAAGGAGAAGTATTTACGGCTCCAGCCGGGCAGGGGTACTACGGCATGCCGTTTCTCGTCGATCCGCTGGTTCTTTTCTCTAATCGCGCCATCCTTTCAAACAGCGGCATCCCGAGGCCACCAGCTACATGGGAGGGTCTTATCGGTCTTGTACCAAATATCGCTGCGCTCACGCCGACACGGCAAGTCACACGCGGCCTCATAGGGCTCGGTACTTATAACAATGTGCGTAATGCGCGAGGAATACTCTCAGCGCTCTTCTTGCAGCAAGGGATTCCGATGACTGCATATTCTACGAGTGGGACCATTGGTGCTGATCTGGGTAGCGACTCAAAAAAGAATGGCGCCGACGGTTCCTCGGTGCTCGGTTTCTATACTCAGTTTGCGGACCCTTCAAAGGTGTCTTACACCTGGAACAGCTCGTTGCCAGATTCCGAGCAGATGTTCATTTCGGGCGATCTTGCGCTCTACATCGGCTACGCTTCTCGCGCACATTTTCTCAAGACGGCAAATCCAAATCTGGATTTCACCACTTCACTGCTGCCACAAAGTGGCGTGTCTAAGGTGAAGCGCACCTATGGCCTGCTTTATGCGTTCATGATCTCCCGCGGGGCAAAAAATGCTTCAGGTGCATATCAAGTCGCCGCGCTTTTTGCCAATACTAACGAACAGTCTGCGTCAGCCACGGCGACCGGGCTTGCTCCAGCAAACATCGGTGCGCTTGAGAACGTGTCATCTTCTGATCCTGTCGCGGCAGTGTCATATGCTAGCGCTCTCTATAGCGAAGGGTGGCTGTCCCCAGCGGCAGTCGGTGTCGATCGTGTCTTTTCGGGTATGATCAGTGATGTAATAAGTGGTCGTTCAGAGCTGAGCGGGGCGCTTTCAGATGCCGAGAGTTCTCTGACCTCTCTTTACTGATATATGCAATTTTTCATAGTACAGATCTTCAGTCTCGCGCTTGTCGTGAGCGCGGTGTCTGCATATGTGCCTATTGCACACGCTCAGCTCCCATCACAGTCGTGTTCGCTTTATGGAAATAACGAATGTCCTTCTGGTCAAACTTGTGTTGCTACTACTGATGAGTTCGGTGTTTCCGGAAATGTATATGGTGTTTGTAGAACCTCATCTTCGAGACTAACACCTCTGGCACCGACACAGTCATCAGGAAATGGTCCTGAAAACGTCAGGCTCATGAATCCGCTCAAGGGAAGCGGGAATCTAGAGTCTTTTCTCACAAGCATTCTAGACTTTGTCATTCGCATCGGAACAATCGTGGTTATCCTGATGGTCGTGTATGTCGGTTTTGAATTCGTTACGGCCCGTGGCGATCCTGCCAAGATCTCTAAGGCGCGTGAGTCCCTCCTCTGGACAGTCATCGGGGCCCTGATACTTCTTGGTGCGAAAGCTATCGCTATTGGAATTGAGGCGACTGTTCAAGCGATATCTGTCGGAAGTTGACCATGACCTTCGCTCAATTTATCGGCAAGGGATCAGA
The DNA here is from genome assembly GCA_030651285.1 of bacterium. GTDB lineage: Bacteria > Patescibacteriota > Minisyncoccia > Phycocordibacterales > Phycocordibacteraceae > C7867-001. The sequence continues at coordinate 29,384 of JAUSCN010000018.1, read as the reverse complement.
AGGAATTATCGGTGTCCTGAATACGGTCGTCGTGCCACTGATCATCGCATTTTCTTTCGCGGCATTTGTCTGGGGCGTGGTGAGTTATTTCTTTCTTAATGGCGACAATGACACGAAGCGTGAAGAAGGAAGACATTTCATCTTGTGGGGAATTATCGGCCTAGTAGTCATCTTCTCTGTGTGGGGGTTTGTGGGTATATTGTTGTCCACGCTCGGAATTGCACCCGTAGGAAGATAATATGTCATACTTACCGCATATGAAATCAGTCGGCAGGATTGCTTTGGTGTTGGTTATGCTCCTTGTCCCTGTTCTCGCTTTAGCACAACAAAGTACAGGGGCATTTCGGTATGATGGTGTGCAGGGGTTCTCCGGCGGCTCTATGGGAACCTTCGGATTTTCTGGCATATTCCCCGGAGGAGGTGGCGGGACGATGGGTGGTGGTGTCTGGGGGGTTGGTATCACCATTCTCGCTATCATCAATGGTGTCCTGGTCCCCGTACTCTTTGCGGTATCGTTCATAGTTTTCTTGTACGGTGTTGCAAAAGCATACATTTTTTCAAATGGCGATGAGGGTGCCGTTGAGACCGGGCATAAGATAATCTTGTGGGGTCTTATCGGTTTTGCCGCTATGGTATCGGTCTGGGGTCTCGTGAATGTCGTCGTCAATACGTTTGGTCTCGGTGGCATAATGATGCCGCCACCAACACCAACATCCTATTCTACGTTTGGGCCAGGAATAATTCCAGGGAGGTAATATTAACCTGTAAGACATGAACCTAGCTATCATAAGGGGCTACACAGACGCGATACTATCTATAGTGAACTTCGTGCTGGTACCTATTCTTATGGCCATAGCGCTCCTTACATTCTTTTGGGGAGTATATAAATATTTCATTCTTGGTGCAGACAGTGATGGTGATCGGGAAAAAGGTCGACTGTTCGTTCTTTGGGGCATCATTGGTTTTGCAGTCATTGTGTCCGTCTGGGGATTGGTCTGGATCGTGGGCGGAACCTTACTCGGTCCCGCGGGTCCAGGCATGAATCAGCTTGCGCCGCCCCCGCCGACTGTCTAGAGCTTCGGCCTATCCCCACAAGAGGATAAAATATAATTGACTCTATCTGTCACAAAGTTAGAATTAACCCGTTACCCACTTATCTATATTATGAAAAAAGCTCTCGCCCTTACTTCAGGATTTCTTGCAACGCTCGCACTCCCGCTCGTTTCTTTTGCTCAGACTACTCAGGTTACCGACCTTAAAGGCGTTGGTAATTTTATCGTCAGTACGATAAATAACATATTCGTACCGGTCATTTTTGCAATAGCATTCATCGTGTTCGTTTGGGGTGCATTTGAGACATTCATCATCGGAGCAAATGATGACGAAGTGAAGACTAAGGGAAAGAACCTCATGCTCTGGGGCCTCATCGGTTTCTTCGTGATGGTTTCGGTCTGGGGGCTGGTAAACATCCTCATCGGCACCGTTAGCTTCGGTGGCAATAATCGGATACAAAACGTTCCGCAGGCGAACATTCCAATTCGATAAGGGGCACACTATTTTTCTAAATGGTTGTCTTAGAGCAGTTTCTCGCAAAGGTCGTCGAACAGATTGTAAATCCAATCATTCTGCTTCTCGTAGCTAGTGCTTTCATCACATTCCTCTGGGGTGTGTTTGAGTTCATAAAGGATGCTGGAGATGGCAAGGCTCGAGAGACCGGGCGACAGGCCATTTATTGGGGACTCATTGGTCTCGTGGTCATGTTTGGTGCGTACGGCATCATCAACGTTGCGCTGAAAACCTTCAATATTGACCAAAAGGTTGCTCCACTTACAGCTCCTAGATAGGGAAATAGTGAGAGAGAAAAAGAAAGAGGCCGCATGACATGTTGTCATGCGGCCCTTTTTTCATTAAAGATCTCCTCTATATCGAAGGTTTGTTCTTGGCATACGCATACCACACTGTCACTGGAGTGTCTGTGGGGTTGCGGACGAATCCTGCAATGACAACCCCGCCTCTGCAGCCGTCCGTTCGGATGCTGCCTGTGCCGCCGCGTTCGTATAAGCAACTGACTTCTAGGTCGTGAATTGAGGGTTCCTCAGAATCCCACTCAATGTGGCCGCCTTTGGGATTTTCTACCGAGCCTTTAGGATTTTCTACCAAGCAAGAGTTCTCGCCAGGCCGAATCCGTAGTGGAAGCCATTTGTCTCTTGATGAATAGCCACCATCAGGTCCAAATGCTGGATGGTCTGCAAAGGCGTTACCAGTAAATGGCATCATGCATCGCGTTTTCTGAGTGCTGGCCCTAACTCCCGATGACTGGCTCGGACTTGTAATCCATGCCCACATAGGAAGGACAATGAGAAGTACCGCAACTGTCCAGACACACATCTTGTATAGTTTTGAAGCCTTCTTTTCCTCTTCGATATTGAGCCAAATGAGAAAAGCAACGACGCCCCATACAATAAGAATCTGGATCCAGTGGTTCCATGTCTGGATTCCTACATCAGCAGGATCAATCTTCGAGTCAGTCCCCAGGTAGAAGAATAGTGCGATCATCGTAATGATCGTCGCAATATTCCAGAAGACCTTTGAACCGGTATTGATTTTCCCTCTGATCAGTTCAAGAATTGTCTCAGACTTTTTTGAAGAATCAGTAACTGACTTCGCTGGACTTTGTGTACGTCCGCGCTCCCTCTTTTTTTTGTTACGCAGATAAACGAGTACTGCCACAACGATAGTAACAGCTACTACGAGCGCTACTGCGACCAAAACAATGAGTGGATTCATGGCTTCGTTTCTCCTTTCTTCGCGTCTTCCTTACTCTGTACTGCTAGGGCAGAGATAAGAGGATTATTAGCCCAGACAATGGTATTGCTTGGATGGGCCGAAGCTTTTTCTAGCGCGTCGAGCTGAGCTAGTAGTTTCCCGGTATCGCCATATTTTTCTATTGCGGCGAGTCTTTGGGTCAGGGCATCAGCTTGGCTGGCTGCTACGGTTCTAATGGCACCCGCATCTGCTGTGGCGCCGATTTGTTTTTCTGTAGCTTTTTGATTCGCCAAATATACTAGCGTGGCAGCTTCTGTGAGTTTCTTCTTTGCATCTTCAGTTCCGGAAAATTCGATTGTCTGCAGGTCGCCTGTGCGAATTACCACGCCATACCTCTCCTTTAAGCCTCTTGGAGATATGGTCTTTTCATTTTCATCAGCCAGGAATTCAGTCAGTCTTTTAATCGGATCTGAGAATTCAATTGTCCAAAGTTTCGTTGCTTCATTCATACCTCCTTTGGAGATAGAAATAAATTCATCGAAGTCTTTGGTGGTGACAAAAGTACGAACGTGGCGATTGATTGCGGAGGTTACTCGTTGCATCCAATCGACGCCGCTGAAGAGGGTTCGGTACGGATTGCGCACCGCAACGGTCACGAGCGTAAGGATGTCGGTTGGAATACGATCTTTTGTTTCCGCTCCTGCGGTCATCACTGCATACGTAAAGTCTGCAACGAAAACAAAGTCGGACCACTCCGATCGGGGAGAAATCTCCTCCTTGCCAGTTTTTTGTTCGGGGTGTGTCTCGCTCCATTCGAATTGGTAGACATATACGCTATTTGCCCACGGCCATCCGACCCAGTAGAGACCTAAGTGCTTGAGGATCCAAGGTCGATCGTCGTAGTACTCATCACGTTGTTGTTCTTTCGAGTTAAATCCATTCTTATTCTCCTTACCGTGATACAGGACTTCCCATTCTGGAACTATCCTGAAAGTGTCGCCTTCCCCCAGCGTTGGTCGATACCAATCTTTTGTTGGATCGTTGAGATGGTATCCAGAAAAACGCATTATGAAGCGTTCAAACGATTTGCCTCGCATAATGGCTTTTGCGGTACCTTCTTTCACTGTGGTGAAGAGGATGTCTTCTTCCGCAAGCCATTGCATGAAGAAGAATAGGGGAGAGAATAGGATTTTTAACAGAGTTCCCATCGCGAACCTCCTTAAGATATAGATAGTGAAATGAGCTGTTTCCTGAGGAATATGATACAGAAAAATATAGAAAAGTCAAGTCAGGGTGGTACAGAAAAAGCTAACAGCGTCGCCAGGTTTTGGACAGAAAATATGCTGAGGAGAGGAATCTCTTGCCTTGCTCGTATGTGCTGGGGAGAGGCTCGGTCACGAGTCGGGAAAAGGATTGCAGGCGTGCCTGCAATCCTTTTCCCGCTCTCGACCCCGGCTCGGCATCGCTTCGCGATATGCCTCCGCCTTTCGAATCCTCTCACGCACGCCAAGCAGTTGGCGTGCTCCCCAGCACATCCTCGCTTTACTCGTATGTGCTGGGGAGAGGACTCGAACCTCCATGGGTTACCCCGTCTGCTCCTAAGGCAGGTGCGTCTACCAATTTCGCCACCCCAGCAATGTCTCAACTATACCAAGTCAAACCGTTTTGTGCGCCTACCTGGATTCGCCTCTCGCTCTGTTGAGCTCGAGACCTACGGTGCCTCCTCGGCACCTGCGGCCCGCGGTTCGAATCCAGGGGGGCTTTGCCGGTTTTCTGGTGCGCCTACCTGGATTCGAACCAGGGACCGTCTCCTTAAGAGGGAGCTGCTCTACCAACTGAGCTATAGGCGCAAAATGAGGAAACAAGAAGACGTCCTCGGATTCTTGTTCTCCGAACGAGCGCCTATATCGAATCCGAGAAGATATAGGCGCAAATGGGATTCCTTCTTTACTCACGCATATCGAATCCGAAAAGATATGGGCGCGATACGTAGCACTCTACAACATGAAGCCATTCTCTTCAATATTCTCTACTGTCTCGTGTGGGCAGCAAAGCGTCTCATAAGATCTCGCGTTATGGTACCCGGCTTCCCAGAACCGATGGTGTGGTTATCGATAGAGACCACAGGTACGATGTCTTTGAATGATCCGGTGATGAATACTTCGTCGGCGCTGTGCATATCATCGAGCGGGATTGGGCGCTCTGTGGTCGGGTAGGTGCCTGAAGCGAGCTCAAGGATGATCTTGCGAGTCACGCCCTTAAGAATGCCTGTGTCGGGAGTGTGAAGCGTCCCGTCCTTAATTATGAAGATATTGCTCGTCGCGCACTCAAGTACTCGGTCGCCATTCATATACAGTATCTCGATTGCGTCAGTGGCAAGACGTTTCTTCTGGAGCGTGACGGCAGTGATGTAGTTAGTAGTCTTTATCTCCGGCATGAAGCGTTGGTGGTCGTGCTTGGTAATGCTGCATCCGCGTTCGTAGAGTTCATTGGGTAAGGGAACTGCGGGCTCAGCAGTGATAAAAAGCGTTTCGCGCCCAGGTACGTGTGTGATGCCATGCTCGGCTTCGCCGCCAGTCAGCACCATGCGGAGATTTGCGCGTGTATTTGGTGCATTCTGTGCGATAACTTTGCGCATAGCTTCTCGGATCTCCTCGGCTGAATAGGGGATGGTGAGCCCGAGCGCGTGCGCGGCGGTCTGGAATCGTTCCCAATGGTCCTTGAAGTGAAATGGTTCGCCAGAGAAAGAAGTCAGTCCATCATAGACACCGAAACCGCGCAGTACACCAAGATCAAGTATGCCAATTTTTGCATCTCTCAGGGGGATAATCTCGCCATTGAGAAAGCAGAGCGGTTCCATATATTCGCACATCGTATCACGGTGCCGAGAGTGGGAATCGCCTCTCGCTCTGCTGAGCTCGAAACCTTCGTCCTCTCTTCGAGGACTGCGGCACTAAAGTACTGCTGTTTGTACCCAATCGCTACGCTCTTGGACAAACAGGGAGCCCGCGGTTCGATTCCTTTCTCACTACGAACAGGTAAAATAAAACCTCTGCGAGAGGTGTTTTATTTATACCGGTGCCGAGGGTGGGAATCGAACCCACAAGAGCCGATTAGGGCTCACAACGTTTTAAGCGTCGCGTGTCTACCAGTTTCACCACCTCGGCAAGTTTCTATTATACAACTTTTGCGTGTGAGGCCCGGGCGGGAATTGAACCCGCGCATAACAGTTTTGCAGACTGTCGTGTTACCACTTCACCACCGGGCCGTGCAGAGATAATACTAATTTTTCGGGAGATCCGCTAATGGCTCACCGTTATCGAGGAGGAAGTCGACACGCGGAAGGCGTAATCGAGCATTCTTTTTCAAATGGTCTGAAAACGCTTCGCGCTGGCGGTTGAGGAATGCGAGCGCCGCGGGCGCTTTATCAACTGGGAAAATACTGACGAATATCAAGATGCGATCCCCATGGGAGACGCTTTGCGCGCGGACTACGGTGATGAGGGAATCCTTGTTTGCTTCACGTAAGATGAAAAGTGCGGCTTCATGCGCGACTATCTCGGTCGCGCGGTTAGCTTGACGTCTCGGCGCACGCTTTCTATCATCGGGCATCATGCTTCAGAGACGACGAACGCCACGAGCTCGTCGCCATAGACTGCATCCTCTTTCATCTCGACTTCCGTGCCAAAATCGCCTTCGGTCTTAATCTCTTTCACGTCGGCACGTGCCTGCTGAAGGTTGGAGAAGTTGCCACGTGCGAGCTCGACACCTTTACGTACCAGCTTCACGCGATCTCCGACAGTGAGAACGCCTGAAATATGGCGCGCACCGAGAACATGCTTCTTTCCGCTTGTTGAGAAGGCTTTCAGCACAAGCGCTCGCCCGAGTTCTTTTTCTGAGGCAACAACCGGCACTTTTGCCACGAGCAACTCTTTAATTTTTTCTGAAAGTTCGTAGATAATGGAGAATGAAAAGATGCTGACGGACTCGCGTTGAGCTAGGTCAGTCGCAATGGAGTCGCTTGAGACGTTAAACGCAATGATGGCGCCCCCCGATGCAAATGCGGTCTTAACATCGGTTTCTGACACGTTACCAACGCCTGAAGAGACGATGCGAATCGCGGCACGTTCATGAGTAATTTTTTTGAGCTCATGGATGATAGCATCGACCGATCCTGCAACATCGGCCTTGATGATGAGCGGGAGTTCGGAAACGCCGTCCGTCGATGCGCCGCGTTCCTGTATGACTGCAGATGTCTTTGCGTGTTCCTTAGCGAGCGCCTCTGCTTCCTTTTTGCTCTTTACGACACTGAAGAGAGATCCGGCAGTTGGCAGTTTGCTGAATCCAGAAATGCGCACTGGCTCTGATGGGCCAGCTTGTTCCACGCGCTTTCCGCGAAAATCTTCAATAAAACGGACTGGGGCATATGCGTCGCTGACGACGACAAAGCTGCCGAGTGCGAGGGTACCGTCTTTAATAATAAGTGTTGCTGATGCGCCACGCTTCGGGTCTTGGGTAGACTCAAGAATGAAGCCAGTTGCGCTTGCAGCGGGGTCGGCTGTGAGTTCTGCAAGGTCAGCCGAAAGGAGGAGGAGGTCGAGCAGTTCGGGTACGCCTTCGCCGGTCTTGGAAGAGACTTGTGCGTATGCGATGTCCCCGCCCATGCCCTCAATGAATATGCCATGCTCGATGAGCGAATTCTTCGTATGGCCAATGTCAGCATTGTTCTTGTCGATCTTCGTGATCGCAATGATATAGGGAATCTTCGCTTCAGTGATTGCTGCGAGTGCGTCGAGCGTCTGTGGCATCACACCTTCGTCTGCCGCAACGACAAGAATCGCGATGTCTGCAGCGGCTGCGCCTCGGGTACGGAGCGACTTGAATGCTTCGTGGCCAGGAGTGTCGAGGAAGGTGACGGCGCGATCATTATGCATCGCGATATATGCTGCGACGTGCTGCGTGATGCCACCAGCTTCTCCGGCAACAATGTTCGCTTTCCGGATGTAATCCAGAAGGGAAGATTTGCCATGATCAATGTGGCCCATCACCGCGATGACGGGCGGTCTTTGAGTCCGCGCCATAATGGCTCTATTTCATCATAAAAATGACCAAATTACAAATTTGGCGAAATAGGAGCATGACAATGCCCCGCCAAGATCGACGGGGCACTTGTAAGTCTGGGATTATCTGGGAAATGGGAATGAACGGACTAAATCCCAAACACCTCCTTCAATTGGTTTCCGATAAAGACAGATTTTATCCAGCAATACCTCCATAGGTGTAACGCGGACTTTCCTTTTGACCGTTTTCCAAACCCGATCAAACACTAGCGATGTTTCTTCCGCCACGGTGACATGTAGGGTGTTGTCGCCATCATATTTGCCGTGTTCGTACTTGGGCAAGCGCGATAGGTTTGCGTCTATTCCAACCCATAGCTGAGCTGCACATCTCGTCGCTTGTACTGGAAGAACGATGAATTCTTTTCCGAAGGGGAATAAATCATGGAGGACCAGTCTCGTCGGTTTCATCTGTAAGACCATGCTCATTACGAGGTTTTCCAAGAGATCTTCTTTGATTCCAGTGAGCGGTTTATGGAAGGTCACGTGCGGCGGAAGCTTGTGATGGGGAGGCTTGATACCAGTTATAGACGCGATGTCGTCCATTATGGTGCGAATGTGTCCCGAGTCTGGTTCAGGAATAGGAAATAACACCACATACTTGTATTGATCCATATGTCCTCCCGAATGGTTGAAAGGGGCAAAATAAAATTCTGGGCCCAATCTATCACGGTTGCCCACGACTAGGAATCAGGTTCATTTGATGTAGAATCACCCTATGTTTTGGAAGCGTCGTACGTATCTCGACCGCGCCGCAGGTGTGACGGGTAATGCTTCGTCGCCGCACGAAGAGGGAAGACTTGCTAAGAAGATGCTCGAAGATGCGCGAACGGCTATCGCGCGGCTGACGGAAGTGCAGTCGGACGACATTATATTCACGAGCGGAGCGACAGAGAGTAATGCTCTGGCGATTCTCGGGTATGCACGCGCCCTGCGCGAACGTGCTGGTTCTGATACTCCGGGGAGGAATAATATTCATATCCTGTATCTGCCGACGTCCCATGCTTCAATTGTCGGAAATGCGAAGCTGCTTCAGGCAGAAGGTGTCGCCGTTGAGGCATTGCCAGTGAAGGATTATCGTGTCGATACTGTCGCGCTCGCAAAGATGTTACGAAAAGGGACAGCGCTTGTTTCTATGGATGCGGTGTGCGGAGAGACAGGGGTCGTGTGGAATACGCGAGAAGTCGCGTCTGTCCTCGCAGCATTTAAAGGATCACACAACCGTCCATTGCTTCATGTCGATGCGAGTCAGGCGCCTTTGACTGAAAAGATTACGAGAGCGCACTTCGGAGCTGACATGCTCACGTTTGATGCTTCGAAGGTCGCTAGTGTCCGTGGAATCGGAATATTGATCGCACATCGCACGATCCCGCTCATTCCTTTCTATATGGGCGGTGGGCAAGAGCGCGGGCTGCGGCCCGGAAGCGAGACTCCTGAACTCGCACGGAGCTTTGCCGAAGCTCTTTCCGCCGCTGTAGAGAATCGAGAAATATTCCGCGCGGCAGCGGCACAGTCGCGGACGCTTCTTGCGGAAGCCATAGTAAAGACGGTCCCGAATGTGCATATTCAAGAAGGGCGCTCACAGGCTCCGCATATCCTGAATCTCTCCCTTCCCGGACGGGATACTGATTATCTCACAGCACTGCTTGACGATGCTGGTTTCGCGGTCTCGACGCGAAGTGCGTGTGAGACTGATTCCGAAGATGGGTCCCGTGCGGTTTTCGTGCTTACGGGAGACATTGAGCGTGCCCGTGCCACGTTGCGGGTATCCTGGGGGCTAAGTATTCATCAGTCCGAATTGGCGCGATTTTTCAGAGCTTTTGTAAGGGCAGTTGCGTTTATTGACAACAGTAGCCGTGGATAGCATTATGGTGATATGGATATAGAAGAACTCTCAAAATCTCAACTCATTCTCCTCACAATTCTGGTGAACTTCGTGACGTCTGTCGCAACGGGTATTCTAACTGTTTCGCTGCTTGATAAAGCGCCACCATTCGTTACGCAGACGGTAAATCGCGTCGTCGAGCACACCATCGAGACCGTGACGCAGCAGGTCGCTCCTGCTACGGCAGCCCTTGCTCCAGCTCCTTCGAATCAGGAGCTCGTCACTGCAGCTCTTGGAATGAATGCCTCGCGCGTAATTGCCATTTACTCTGCAAAGACGGGAACTTCAACTCCGGCAATCTCGATCGGAACGTACCTGCCTAAGTCTCGCGCCGTAGCCACTGCTGCACTGGACGTATCCCCAAAGGAGGCGCTCATGGAGTTTCCAGACGGTACTATCATTCCGGCTTCTCTAGCGCATGCCGGTAATGGTATCGCGGTGTATGGTTTCGCAGATGATGCTGCGCTCCCAAAGATGGCATCACCAATATTGGTTGCTGCAAAGGATCTGAATCTTGGACAGACTGCTCTGGCAATAAGCGCTGAAGGGTTTGCTGCAACCGGCATTGTGGCGCGCGTGAGCGGGAAGGGTATTTACACTACGCTTCCGGACATGGGAGTGGGAAGTGCTGCCGTCGATCTCTCAGGAAATCTTATCGGTATTAGCGCGGGTGGAACGCCCGGCCTCCTTATTTCTGCTGAAAAAATAACTGCGCTTCTTACGGCGACCTCGACTACTGCAACTTCAACGGTCGCGGCGCAGTAATACTGTATAGCCATGCCTCCATTTAATAATTTCACCACCAAAGCAAAAGAAGCAGTGCGACGCGCACATGAACTCGCGATTGAGCGCGGGCAAAACCACGTCTCGCCGCTTCACTTGCTCGCTGCGCTCGTGCTTCAGGAGGAGTCGCTCGTGTTCTCGATGCTCGATCGCATGGAGATCGACACGACGATGCTTGCTGATACGGTGCTTGAGCATCTTGAGACGCCAGAAAACGCATCGGTGATTTCGCCTTCGTATCAGATCTACCTCACTCCGGAGCTTGCACAGGCGCTCGAGGCATCAGGGAAAATTGCAGCACGGATGAACGACACATTTGTCGGTACTGAGCACCTCTTCCTCGCGATTATTGAGCATCCGGGCCCGGTTGCTGACATCTTCGCGCGTTTTTCAATAAACCAGAATGCGGCTCTTACCGTGCTCAAGGAGCTTAAGTCCTCAAAGGATGGGAACATCGCCGAGCCGCGCCGTTTCCGCGCGCTCACGAAATACGCACGCAATCTCACGAAGCTCGCGTCTGAGAACAAGCTTGATCCGGTGATCGGGCGTGACCAGGAGATCAATCGTGTCATTCAGATTCTTGCGCGCCGCACGAAGAATAATCCGGTGCTCATCGGCGAGGCAGGCGTAGGAAAGACCGCAATCGCAGAAGGTCTTGCGCTCCGCATGGCAAACAACGACGTGCCTGAATCGCTCAAGAGCAAGGAACTTCTTTCACTCGATCTAGGACTCCTGATCGCTGGTACGAAGTATCGTGGCGAGTTCGAAGAGCGTATGAAGAACGTGATGAAGGAAGTGGAGCGAGCAGAAGGGAAAGTCATTCTCTTTGTAGATGAGCTTCATACGCTTGTCGGTGCAGGCGGAGCTGAAGGTTCTCTTGACGCTTCGAATATGCTTAAACCTGCGCTCTCGCGTGGCGAGATACGCATTATCGGTGCAACTACGCTGAAGGAATACCAGAAATATATCGAGAAGGACGCTGCTCTCACTCGCCGCTTTCAGTCGGTGTTCGTGCAAGAGCCATCAGTTGAAGATGGCGTTGCGATTCTTCGCGGTCTGCGCGATAAATACGAGCTTTTCCATGGGGTGCGCATCACTGATGGTGCGATAGTTGCCGCGGTAGAACTTTCATCGCGTTACATCACTGATCGTTTTTTGCCGGACAAGGCAATCGACTTGATCGATGAAGCTGCATCGGGACTGCGCATTGCTCTTGAGAATAAGCCGCCACTACTTGAGGAGACCGATCGAAAGATTCGCCGTCTTGAAATCGAGCGGCAAGCGCTCCAGAAAGATCTGGAAGGTGAGCACGCTAAGGAAATTAAGGACCGCATCAAGGGTATCGATGCCGAGGTCGCAGATTTGAAAGAAAAGACGAGTGAGCTTGAGCTCAAGTGGAAGAATGAGAAAGAGATTTTAAGTGGTATTCGCGCAGCAAAGTCTGAACTTGAGACGCTCAAGGTGCAGGCTGATACTGCTGAAGCGGTTGCTGATCTTGGTACGGCTGCAGAAATTCGCTATGGCCGCATTCCTCACATTCAGAAAGATCTTGAGACGAAATTAAAACGTCTGAAGACGTTGCAGAAGTCTCGTCGAGTCCTGAATGAGGAAGTCGCTGAGCAGGATATTGCTGGCGTAGTGTCTCGCTGGACCGGTATCCCAGTTTCTCGCATGCTCGAAGAAGAGGCGGCAAAACTTACGCGCATGGAAGATGCGCTCAAGAGCGCGGTTATCGGTCAGGATGGTGCCGTGAAGAAAGTGACTGATGCGGTCAAGCGTTCTCGAGTCGGTATTAGCGATCCAAATCGTCCGATCGGCTCCTTCCTGTTTCTTGGTCCCACTGGAGTCGGAAAGACTGAGCTTTCAAAGAAACTTGCGGAGTTCATGTTTAACGATACAGAATCCCTGGTGCGCGTCGATATGAGCGAATTCATGGAGAAGCACTCGGTCGCCAAGCTCATCGGTGCTCCGCCAGGCTATGTTGGCTATGAAGAGGCTGGTTCGCTCACTGAGCGCATCCGTCATCGCCCGTATGCCGTCGTGCTTTTCGATGAAATTGAAAAGGCACACCCAGAAGTGTTCAATATTCTGCTTCAAGTGCTCGACTCAGGCCACCTTACTGATAGTAAGGGTCGCAAGGTCAACTTCAAGAACACGATCATTGTGCTCACGTCGAACGTTGGTGGGGAATTCATCGATCGTCTCGCACATATTGGTTTTGGTGCGGCTGGTGCAACAGAGGCGAGTCGATACGAAGAGACGAAAGAGCGAGTGATGGGCGCGCTCAAGGAGCACTTCCGCCCGGAATTCCTCAACCGTCTCGACGACATTATTATCTTTGACGTGCTCGCAAAGGAGGCGCTTGCGAAGATTGTCGATACACAGGTCGAAGATGTCATGAAACGTCTCGCACAGAAGCGCATCACGCTCACTTTCATGCCTGAGGTACGGCAATGGCTCGCCGATAAGGGGTATAACCCGCAGTACGGCGCTCGCCCGCTTCGCCGCACGATTCAGGACCGAATCCTCACTCCGCTCGCTTCGCTTATGATCGATCAGGGGGTCATGGAGGGTGGAAATGTGATGGTATCGATCAAGAATGGTGAGCCTCACTTTGATGTGAAGAAGCGCGCGCCGAGAGCGTCTCGTGCCGCCTCGGCTGTTGCCTAACGACAGCCTTTCTGTTACATTTCTCGTATGTCACAAGACCGTCTGCTCAAGCTCAAGTCTACGAAGTCCAAGCATGTCATCTGGACCCGTAAGAACCGTAAGACCACGGAGCGCAAGATTGAACTCCAGAAGTTCGATCCTACGCTGCGCAAGCGCGTTACGTTTAAGGAAGTAAAGAAGTAAAAAAACCGCCCGAAAGGGCGTTTTTTGTTTTTATGTATACTTTGCCCTATGACAATGATTGAAGCAGTCCAGTCAGGAATCGCTCAGTTGCTTGACGTGCGTACTCCTGAGGAGTGGAATGAGGGGCATGCAGAGCATGCTGTGCTTATACCAGTAGACAAGCTTATCGCGGGGGCTATCGGTTCATTACTACCGGATCAAAAGATTTATGTGTATTGCAAGGGTGGGGTACGGGCTGGCACGGCGACAATGTATTTGCGCAGTAAGGGATTTCAAGCAGAAAATGTAGGCGGTCTTACTGATTGGGTGTGTGCGGGAGGGTCACTCTCTAAAACTTAAGTTAAGTAATGTATAAAACCGCTAGAGAGCGGTTTTTGTTTAAGGCTAATTAGCCATAGTTACAGACAGGCTGAAAATCTTTTTGTAAATCAGCTCGGAATTGGCTTTCCTGCCAGATGCCATTTTTATCACGGCCGTAGCCGTTTATAAGAGATTCAAAAGTCGCGGCGTCAGCTCCAGGAAGAAGAATTTGTTTATAATACACGTGCTTTGCGTCCTTTATAAAATGCGAGTTAGCGCATCCTTCATATATTGATTCCCACAAAATTTGCACAGTGTTTGGATCAAGTCCGGGAATAATGGTTGAGCCTTCGTACACGGCATTAGCATCCTTTCCGTAGTAATAACTGAAAGCTCCTCCGTTGGTGAGAGGGCTAAATGTGGATGGATCAGCGCCAGGAACAACTACTCCCTCGTAGTACACACGATTTTTATCTTTTGCGTAGGAATAGATAACACCGCTTTCTTTAAGTTGATGCAGTTTCGGAGTAGTGAAGACAGCGAAGGTATTCAGGTCTGCGTCGGTAATTTTCTTACTCTGAAAATACACCGCGTTTTTGTCAGCAACATATCCGCGGAACTCACCCCAAGGTTCTTGCGGTGGTTGTGAAAGAAAACTGAGGGGAGGTGTGAAAGGGGTGATTGTGTAAAATTGAAGACCTCCAGAAATGGAATATACGTAGAGCGCGTCCTGAAACACAGAAGGGTGATCTGGAATGGTCGATAGTGTTTTTACATTGATAACAGAATCTGGAATTCCATCAATGTAGACATGCGTAGAGTCCTTCGCCATACGGGTCGTTAGGCCAGGAATGAAGGCAAAGTTTACCGCATTAGTGACGCGCTTAAGAGATGGTAAGAAAGAATTTTGAGAAGTTATATCGTATGTAAAAACATATATAGAATCTCCCGCTTGATAGTAGGGGCTTCGTGATCCGTCAGACGCATCTAGTCTGTGGAAGTCCTTAGCGTTTGGAATGGGGGTGAATACACCCTTTTCATCTGGGTCCTGATAGTCTCGTACAATGATACCGTTTGATGTTCGCTTAGCTATGAGGTCTCCAATGCCAATAGAGAGGATATTGTTCTTGCCGTACGGGTCAAATATTCCGGGGTCGAGAATTGGCGGTGGTGCTGAAGGTGCTGGTGGAAGCGGTGGAGGGGGTATGAGTGAAACCAAATTTGGTCCTAGTGCGATTGTCTGAATGGATACGGCAGTGGCGCCGTCACTTCTGTATCTCGTATACAGGAAAATGCTACCCGCAGAAAAAATGAGGAATACGAGGAATACAATGACAACAATCCAATTACGGGTATTCATTATAGAAAGTTTAAATCGTATACCTACCCTGCGGGCCTACCAAGAATCGCCTCTCGCCTTACTAGGCTCGAGACCTTCGGTGCCTCTTCGTCATCTGCGGCCCGTGGTCCGATTCCTGTCGGACTCTTCACTCACCATGTTCGCTGCGGGCCCACCAGGAATCGGACCTGGGCTGTCGCTTTTGGAGAGCGATGTACTACCATTATACGATGGACCCGTACAGGAAAGATAGCAGATAAGAGGGTGGGGGAAAAGCCACTCGCCGCAGAGTGTCGCGCGGTATGATACTTGCATGCGTTTTCGAGTTCCTTTTATTGCACTCCTAGTGGCTGTGAGTTCCTTTGCGATTCCATATGCTGCGCAGGCAAGCGGAATACCATTTTTTGGCCCGATCATTCCTGAGGAACAGGCGAACTGTGCTGCGAATTGGGGGATGGTGCTGACTGTAATCAATAATTTAATCAGTTTTGCTCTTACGATCACAATCGTTTTCGTCGCCCCGCTGATGATCGCGTATTCTGGATTTCTGTATGTCGTAAATCCAGTTGATCCGGCGGGAATGAGTAAGGCAAAAAGTATTCTTCAAAATACTATTGTGGGTACTGTTATTGCGCTTGCGGCATGGATGATTGTCGATGCTGTCATGGCGGTGTTGTACAACCCACAAAATCCAGGGGAAACTTGGTATAGCCTCATAGGTTCTGGCGGATTTCCGGCGTGCCTTCCTCAGGCAGGCATAACGGGCGGAGTGATCCCGGCCCGACCCACAGTGACCGTAGTTCCGCTCCCTTCGATTACTGTTCCCCCAAGAGTCGCGCCGTCCATCCCGACAGTTCAAAGGTTTACGCCAACTCTGAGTCAGCGTGCTGTCACTGCAGCAGCCGAATCTGCAAACAACTATCGTAGTCAAGTTTGTGCTGCGGCCGCTCAACAGAACATCAACGATCAGTGCAATCAACTTCTTGGCATTCTCGGTGTTGAGTCAAATGGAAACAGGCTTGCAAGAAGTAGTGCGGGGGCTATAGGTCTCATGCAGATCATGCCTACGACAGCTGCCACAGTAGGTGTTACGGCCTGTTCAGGATCATCAAATACGAGTCCCTCAGCAGCATGCGTATCCGCCCTTCAAGATTCCGCTACGAATATAAATGCTGGAGTTAGATTGTATGCTTCGAATTATCGGAATAGAAATGTGAATGGTGATGTCTCGAATGTAATCGCAGCATATAATGGTGGTGTCGGTACCGGATTAAATGCAGATGGAACAAAGCCGCCATTAGCACCGAGTTCTGACTGTCCTGGTCTTCTAGCTTGGCAGTGTCCAACCAATCCGGGCGGTCTTAAAGAAACGCAGGACTATGTTGCAAATGTGACAGCAGTTGCAACACAGGCGTCTTCACTGTGAGGTTACGTAATGATTTCGTCGTGAAGTTTGCGCAGCCAGGCTTTTTGGCGGCGCGCATATTGCCAGAGTTTTGCTGAAAGAGCAGGAATTATGGATGCTTCAGTCCGTTCCTTTCGCAAATATTCTCCGATGATTCTGTATTCGAGCCCGAGCTCGTTTAGTCGGGTGTCGCCGACTTTCCCACGTACTGCGCGGACCTCGTCTGTGAGTCCTCGTTCGATCGTGGTTTTCAATCGTGCGTCAATTCGCTCGCGCAGTATTTCGCGCGTTGGATTGATGATGATCCATTCGGCGTCGTAGAGAGGTTCGGGCTTTGTGCGTGCAGGAACGTTACCTTTTGCATTAATGATCTCAAGCGCTCGTATGAGTCGTCTGCGATTTTTCGGATCAAGCTCATCTGCGCGACGCGGGTCGAGACTTTTTACACACGCCGCTAATTCTTCAGTAGAAAGCTTTTCAAGTTCCTCTCGCAGCTCTGGGTCCATGTCTACGACTGCAGGTAGACCATAGAGGAGCGCATGAAAATAAAAATGCGTTCCGCCTGCGAGGATTGGGAGTTTCCCACGATGTGTTATGTCCTCGATCAGGCGAGTCGCATCAGCGACAAAGTCTCCTGCGGAGTAATTCTCTCCTGGGTCGCGGATATCGATGAGGTGGTGTGGTACGCCCCGCATTTCCACGCTCGAGACTTTTTCAGTGCCGATGTCGAGTCCTCGATACACTTGTCGGGAGTCGACCGAAATAACTTCGCCATTGCGTGCAAGAGCCTCCTCGACTGCTCGTGAGGATTTGCCTGAAGCGGTGGGTCCCGCAATGATGAGGATTTTTGCCTTCATTCAGCGCGATGGTATCATGGTACCGACGTAATCTATACATCATGAAAGATACCAAAAGCAACTATTGCGAAAATTGCGGCGAGTTCCACGACGTGGTGCGCGACTACGCGTCACAGGTGAAAGTAGGCGCTACGGTGCCTGATTTTGAGTTTGAGGTCTATCATAAAGACGCTGTTAAGACCATGAGTCTCTCGCAGCTGCGAGGAAAGTGGGCGATTCTCGTTTTCTACCCAGCAGACTTCACCTTCATCTGTCCGACTGAGCTCGAAGAGCTTGCGAAGCTATATCCGAAGTTCCAAGAGTTGAATGCCGAGATCATTTCAGTCTCTACAGACACGGTCTTCACGCACAAAGCCTGGCATGATACATCGGCAGGTATCAAAGAAATTGCATACCCGATGGCTGCTGATCCTTCTGGAAAAATTACCTCCGCTTTCGGGGTGCTCATCGAGGGTGGTGAGGTGGTTCTTACGCCTGATGAGGGGCTTGCGCTTCGCGGCACATTCATCATCGATCCTGCCGGCATATTGCGTTCGATGGAGGTCAATGATAACTCTATCGGCCGCAGAGGTTCAGAAACACTGCGCAAGCTTCAGGCAGCGCAGTACGTGGAGACGCATAAGGGTCAGGTGTGCCCAGCTTCATGGGAGCCAGGAGGCGACACTCTCGAGCCAGGTCTCGACTTGGTAGGGAAGTTATAACGCGTGAAAAGAAAAACCCTTGGCAGCTGCGCCAAGGGTTTTTGTTTTGTGTGGGGCGGGAACTACTAGATCCAGCCGTATCGGGTGTACGGCAGTGCTCGTTGCGCCGATTTAACCGTAGGGTTACGACGCAACACGAACACGTATATGAATGCGATCAGAAGTGGCCAGAGTATTGAGAGGAGAAATATCCAGCCAGTACTCAGCCATTTCCCTGCAATGGTATCAACCTTCGAAGCCAATTCGTAAGGACTGATGCCTGTGAAGCCGAACACGATGAACAGGATACAGGCCTCAATCAGCAGCTTTAAAGTCCAGATGCAGAATACCCCGTGCGCATCGGCTATGAGCCATCCGATCCTCCCCCCGTTAAATCTGAAGAACATAACCCCCTTACTATCAAGCATCCCCGCCTCCTTAGTTAATGATCTGTTGCGTAAGTGTGCTCCAGGTGCATGATAGCACTTATTTACTAAAAGTCAATTGATTTTTAACTCGTACCTGCGGAAAAATCACTTCGCTCAGTTTGTGCCGGGAGAGAGAATCGAACTCTCATGTCTTGCGACGACGGGTTTTGAATCCGTTGCGTCTACCAATTCCGCCATCCCGGCTATAGGTTGCAGAGTAGCATATGCTAAAATCTTTTTCATGAACGAAGAAGCGCGATATGTCCCGACCAAGTACGACTCAGTCTTCTGGATTGACGTCGATCGCATCGTGCCGAACCCGTATCAACCTCGCAAGGAGTTTAGCGAAGAAGGTCTTAGGTCGCTCTCAGAAAGCATTCGCCAGTATGGTGTATTGCAGCCGCTCGTAGTCAGTCGCACTGAGGTAGAAAAGCCTGATGGCGGCTTGGAGAGTGTGTACGAGCTCATCGCTGGTGAGCGCCGCTTGCGTGCAAGCAAGCTTGCGGGACTCAAGCAGTTGCCAGTGGTTATTCGTCAGGGAGAAAGCAATCTCACAAAACTCGAGCTCGCGATCATCGAGAATATTCAGCGTGAAGACCTTAATGCAATTGATCGTGCAAAAGCTCTACAGAAACTCATTAGTGAATTTGGTATTTCGCATGCCGAGACTGCGGCAAAGATAGGCAAGAGCCGCGAATATGTATCAAACAGTCTCCGCCTTCTTTCGCTCCCAGAGCATATGCAGAACGCGATCGTCGGTAGGGAAATCAGCGAAGGTCATGCGCGCCCGCTCCTCGCGCTCAATAGCCGTCCTGAAGAGCGGGAGATTCTGTTTAAGGAAATAATTCTTAAGCGGCTTCCAGTCCGTGCCGCAGAGCGTATTGCGCGATCTATCGCACAAGAGCGAGTACGCAATCATCATCGCAAGTCTGCCGACATGGTAGAGCTTGAGAAGTCTCTGACCGAGACGCTTGGCACGCGCGTCATCATTGAGACGAATGCCGAGGGCGGTCGCCTTCTTATTGATTTCTTCTCGCCCGAAGACCTCTCGACTCTTGCTGCAGCTCTTGCAGCTCGCGCAGCTCAGCAGGAGAAGGTTATGGCGGTCCAAGTATCACAAGAACAAGTCCCAGCTATGCCCGTCTTCCCGAACACCACACAGCTTTCAGATGATTTTGACCCAGTCACACCAGCTGCCCCAGATGAACCTTCAGAAGATGAATTGTATTCGGTAAGTAATTTTTCAGTGTAATAAAAAAACCGAACCCGAGTCCGGTTTTTTTTATTTGCGATGTTTCTGAGGTGATTCTTTCGTATCGATTGCAGTGCGGATGTGTCGGCGCGCAAGAGCGGTTCGCGCGATCTCAAGCCACTTGATTGAAGGGTGAGCCGAGTCGCGGCTGAGTATTTCTACAACTTCACCATTGCGAAGTTCTGTATCAAAGGATACAAGTTTTCCATTTACTTTTGCCCCCTGAATATGGTTTCCAAGATCGCTGTGTATTGCATAGGCGAAATCGATTGGAGTGGAGTGGATTGGGAGATCGATCACGTCTCCTTCCGGGGTGAACACGAATACGCGATGTGAAAAGAAATCTTCCTTGAGACCATCAACAAATTCCTTAGTGCCCACCACTTCTGAATGGGCCTCTACAAGTTCAGAGAGCCATGCCGGCGCTTTGGTGATGTTCCTAGTTCCATCTTCTTCCTTTTTTGTAACCTTCATGAGTGAGGGGATGATCCAGCGAATCCATGACAAGGAGAGAGAAGAAAATTTACTTATCTGAGTTTCTTTCTCTAGTTTCTCCAGATCTTTCCCTAATTGTTTGTACGACATGTGGGACGCGATACCGAACTGGGCACCTCGATGCATTTCTTCAGTGCGTATCTGAATTTCGACAATGCCCGCCTTTGGTGTCACGACGGTTGTGTGGAGCGATTGGTATCCATTTGGCTTAGGGAAGGCAATATAGTCTTTAAACTCACCTGGGAGTGGCTTATAGAGGGCATGAACCGTGCCGAGCGTTGCGTAGCAGTCCTCGATAGTTGGCACGATAATGCGTAGAGCCGCAATGTCGTGGATGAGGCTAATGTCATCGTGTTTTCTTTTGAGCTTCTGGTGCAGACTCCAGAGGCCTTTCATGCGAATGTCAGTACGAAGTGTCGCAAAATTTTTCTTTGAAAGTTCACCTGTGATTTCTTTCTGAACCCGAGCGAGTCCTGTCTCAGTCTCTTGTGTTTTGAGTTTGCGTACTTCAGCGGTGTGATGTGCGGCATCAGGGTCAACATAAGGAAAGGCGAGGTCCTCAAGCGTACTCTTCATTTTTCCCATACCAAGCCGATCGGCAATAGGCGCATATATTTCAAGTGTCTCAAGAGCGATGCGACGGCGCTTGTGCTCTGGCACATGCTCAAGAGTCTGCATATTGTGCTTACGATCAGCAAGCTTCACAATGAGCACGCGAATATCGCTTGCGGTCGCCACAAGTAGTCGGCGCAGACTTTCTGCGTGACGCTCGGCGCCACGATACCGGTGTGTGCCAAGTTTCGTTACTCCATCGACTATGAAGAGGAGTTCACTCCCGAATTCTTTTTCGATCTCTTCGCGGGTTGTGCAGCCATCCTCTACCGAATCGTGAAGAAGGCCCGCTGCGATGGTCGTCGCGTCCATGCCGTATTCGGCAAGGGTGAGTGCTGCTGCGGCAGGGTGAATAAAATACGGTTCTCCCGAATAGCGATTCTGTTTTTCATGAGCCTTCTTGGAGAACTCGTATGCCTTTTCGACGTACGCAATATCCTCGGGCGAAGGGTTAGACATCTGGGCGATGATCGCCTTGATCGTCGTCATGGGAACTACTATACACCTATGATTTATTTGGCACTATTTCAGAAACTCAGCAGCTTCTTCGGGAGTGATTGTGTCCGATTTTGTAGTCTCAGGAAGATAGATGCGGCGGAGGCCTTTTTTAAGGAAGAACCCTTGTTTTGATTTATAGAGTACGAGAGATTTTCCTGTGCGTGGATGTTTACCGATTTCTTTTACGATCTCGACGCCGCGTGGGGGCTTCTTTGGTTCAGCGAGGATGGTGAGTGCTTTTTCGAACGTGACGGTGTATGGATCGCCCATGGCGGCTTTGAGTGAGCGGAATTCGCCATCATGACCCACGTATGGACCGAAGCGACCGGTAGAAGCGAATACTGGTTTACCAGTCGTAGGGTGCATACCAAGCTCGCGCGGAAGCGAGAGATATTTGAGAGCATCGACGAGTGTTACTTGCGCGAGATCGGTCCCTGGAGGAACGCTAGCACGTCTTACATTTTTTTTCGGTGCGGCTTTCTTGCGCTTCTTTTTTCCTTTCGGTTCTTCCGTGATCGCTTCCTCCTTCGCGCTCTTGT
Source organism: bacterium (assembly GCA_030651285.1). Classification (GTDB taxonomy): domain Bacteria; phylum Patescibacteriota; class Minisyncoccia; order Phycocordibacterales; family Phycocordibacteraceae; genus C7867-001. The sequence continues at coordinate 7,575 of JAUSCN010000018.1, read as the reverse complement.
CTTCTTCAAGCACCATTTCTACATATGGCCCGAAGCGTCCGGTTTTTATGTAGATCGGTGCTCCGGTCTTCGGATCGTGCCCGATAGGAGTGTCGCTCTTAAGCTCCATTCCTTCTTCGGTGCGTGCGCCGAGGCAATCCGGGTATTTCTTGCAGCTCATGAAAATTCCGCCGCGGCCAAGTTTAAACTCCATCGAGTTGCTGCAAAGCGGGCAAGGGAATTCGCTCGGAGCATCGCCGAGCGATGTGGCTTTCGGAAGCTTGTCTTTCGCGCGTACCGCTTTCTCAAACGGTCCATAGAATTCAGAAAGTGTGTCAGAGTAGCCTCGTTCGCCGCGCGCCATCTCATCGAGATGGTCCTCCATCTCTGCGGTAAAAGTATCGCTCACGTATTGTGGGAAGTGCTCCTCAAGCCATCCTGAGACGACCATTCCAGTCGCAGTCGGCTTCAAGGCACGTCCAAGCTTCTCCACGTAGCCGCGGTCCTGGATAGTCTTCATGATTGATGCGTAGGTTGATGGGCGTCCGATACCGCGCTTCTCAAGCTCTTTGATGAGTCCGGCTTCAGTATAGCGATTCGGCGGCTCAGTCTGCTTCTCTTCGGCTTCAAGCAAGAGGAGGGAAACTGCGTCTCCTACTGCAAGTTTCGGCAACTCCACATCCTCACTTCTTGCGGCGGTGTCGAGTGCGAGCCATCCGGGGAACAGCATGCGTGAGCCGTTTGCGGTGAAGAGAGGAATATTCGCATCTGCTTTTACTGCGATGTTGGTGCGCATGATGCGTGCGGCTGACATTTGCGATGCGAGCGCGCGCGTGCGAATAAGTGCGTACAACTCTGTCTCGTCCGGCGTGGCGCCAGCATGCTCGCGACCTGAATCAGTAGGACGCACGGCCTCGTGAGCTTCTTGCGCGTTCTTGCTCGTCGTTTTGTAGGCGCGTACCTCGAGGTATTCTTTGCCGAAATTCTTCTCGATGATGCCGACCATCTTCGCGACCGCTTCGGTACTGAGGTTTACGGAGTCAGTACGCATGTAGGTGATGTGTCCTGCTTCGTAGAGCTTCTGTGCGGCGCGCATGGTTCTTGATGGTGCGAAGCCGAGGCGTGTTGAGGCAGTCTGCTGCAAGGTTGATGTCGTGAAAGGTGGGCGAGGATTGCGCTCTTCCGCTTTTTCGGTAATGTTGGCAATTTCCCAGTGTGCGCTCCTACCAGCTTCGACAATCTTATCGGCCGCTTCTTTTGTCGCGGGTTCTTCAACACAGGTGGTGCGCATTTCACCTGACTTTGATTTGAAAAGTGCTGATAGCACGAAGTACGTGACTGGTATAAAAGATTTGATCTCACGCTCGCGCTCAGCAAGGATGCGGAGAGCTGGTGACTGCACGCGTCCCGCTGAGAGACCGTAGCGCACCTTCTTCCAAATGAGACCGGAGAGGTCATATCCGACGATGCGGTCAAGAACACGGCGTGCTTCTTGTGCTTGACGCAGATTCTCATCGATAGCGCGCGGGTGTGCGATGGCTTCCTCGATCGCCGTTTTAGTAATTTCGTGGAAGACAACGCGCTTCGGCTTCTTTAATTTGGCAACCTCCTTAATGTGCCACGCGATTGCTTCGCCTTCGCGGTCGGGGTCGGTTGCGAGATAGATTTCGTCAGCTTTTGCGGCAGCGTGCTGGATCTTCTCAATCACTTCGCGTTTTTCTGCAGGTATCACGTAGCGCGGGATGAATCCGCCCTCGATATCAACAGCGTCTTTATTCGACTTTGGAAGGTCGCGCACATGGCCGACTGAGGCAAGGACGGTGTAGTCCTTCCCGAGGTAATTCCCTATAGTGCGCGCCTTAGTGGGCGACTCAACAATAAGCAAACGCTTTGTCATATGCATTCACTCATAGCGCGTATACCTATATATGGTCAAGCGACTACTACTCGTATCGGGTGGTGGTCGGAGCCTATACGGTCAGGGAAAATGACGGCATTTTTGATTGAAAACGTGTGAGAAACGAGAATATGATCGAGCTGAGACTGTGAGATCGTGTGGGTAATTCCACCGTAGAGCGGATTGGTCAAAGCATGTTCTAAAAAGCGCTCCTCAATATGTGTCCGTTCGCGGTGGTACAGGAGAGCGTCTGATATGCGACCGCCGAGTATCCAGTTGAGAGGGGTGATATGCGGTTTCTCGAGGATGTTGAAATCGCCGCAGATGATGGCGGGGCGGGATCTGTCGCGTTCAACCATCGCAGATTCAAACTCCTTCAAGCGCCATGCCGGATGCATGAGGATGAGGTGCAGATTAAATATTCTCACCGAGGATCCATGTATCGTTACGTCGACATAGAGATCCTTTCTGTCCTGGATTTTTGCAAACAGTTTTGCTGGCATAAGGAGCATGAAGATTCGTGTGCGGAGCGGCAAGAGTGGCCAGTAGTCAGGGTGCGGTATTTCACCTTCCCCAGTGATTGGGTGTTTCGAAAGTATGACGAGATAATTTAAGAGATGCCCTTTACTGAGAGAGATGCTGCGCTCGGCGCGAAAAGCGATGAAGTGGGGGAGTGTCTGCAGTCGAGTAAGGAATGCTTCAGGGACTTCTTGCAAGCAGAAGATGTCGAAGTTGCTGGTCGCAATAAAGTCGAATGCGCGATCAAGCTCTTCATTACGATACAGCATGTTCCAGGAGTAGATGTTCATACTTCTGCATTATATACGGCGCCACGCACCGAACTCCTCGCGGATAAGTCCGCGAATCTCAAGTGAGACGAGAGTCGTTAAGAGTGTTCCTGTATCTGCTTTTGCTGATCGGAGGAGTTCGTCTCGTGTCTTTGGTTGCTCCAGTACGCTCCAGATTTCAAGCTCAATATTTTTCAGGCCGGTCGGATCAGGTCTCTGTGCTTCGATTGGTGGGATTTTGAGTGCCTCGAGAATATGAAGTGGTTCGGTCACGAGTGTGGCGCCGAGGCGCATGAACAGGTGTGGTCCGAATGCGTGCGGGTCGCCGATGCGGTGAGGGATGCAGAGTAGTTCGCGATTATATTCGCCTGCGAGTCGCGCCGTGATGAGTGTGCCAGACTTCTCGCCGGCTTCAACCATAAGCACTGCGTCTGCTAGGCCGACCATGAGACGATTCCTCGAAGGGAATTCTTTCAGCCACGGTTTATGCATCGGTTCTTGTTCTGATATGAGTGCTCCGCCCGAATTCAAAATTTCTTTTGCGAGCCCAAAGTTTGAGCGCGGGCTTATCACAGAGTCGTCGAGTCCTGAGCCGGGTATTGCGATAGTGTGAAGTCCGGCTCTAAGTGCAGCTTTGTGCGCACAGGCATCGACACCGAGCGCGAGACCGCTCACTATAGAAACTGGGTATCCTGCAAGACCCGAAATAAGTTTCTCGCACGCTTCTTGCCCGTAGCGCGTCATCGCACGCGAGCCAACAACAGCGAGGAGTTTCGTTCCTGCTCCCGGCAGGCTTCCACGAACCCACAGTTTTTCAGGTAGTTGTGGTGTCTCAAGTAGCTGCGCTGGCCACCTCGTGCGATCCAGTTCTCGAATTTCCATGAGCTTAGTATATCTCGTCGTATGTATTTGCTTCGCTATCCACAATACCTTGCGACCGCAAGGCGGGTGCGGCGAAGAAGCGTATCGAGGTCGATATTGACCGCGAGAAGCTCATTGAGGAAATGCAGCATCGATGGCGCTCAAGGAATACGCGAAATCACCGAGCAGTGTATCTCCGCAGTGCGCCACCGTATCGATCTGCTTGTGCCCGGGCGGCAGGTCTTTCCACGGCCCCTTGAAGATCGGGATGATTGCCTTGAGAGCTGACGGCTTCGTCGAGGAGAGCCTCTTCCGAACGCCACGATCTTTCTCAAATGTCGCCACTCTCCCTGAATTGTAATCAGTCGCAGTACTATTCCAGTACCTCATTAAGTAGGGGATATCTTTCTCGTAACGAGGATAGCGGGGCAGTATATACTTATACGCGGTCACAATCATGAAAAGTTTCTCAATCGTAGGTGTGCGTAGTTTGATAGTAAAGTGATTATGCAACGAAGAATTAAAATTCGGCATATCACTCAAATTATTATTCTTGCAGCGCTGACAGTTTTTTTTGGTATCCCCAATGAATCGATGGCTGCGAACGAAGCGCGCTGCGATGCTCTCGGCGCAAATTGCATGTGTTCAGAGCCTCTCAATACTTCCATCTATGCGCAGGATACTACTTCATACTTTAACCCTGCAGATACGATTGTCTCGGATAAGCAATGTGTCCGGGCTACTGGACTCCCTGGCACTGCACTCGAAGATGGGGCCGGATTTCGCTATGTGGTCGAGACCGCTGGAGAAATGCTGGCGGCGCTTCCTTCAGGGCATTTGCCAGGGTTGAAAGTTCTCCGCACGAAAACCACAGCGGAAGGGAACACTTCTGGGGGTGGACAATTTATTGGGCACACTTTTTCAGCCAGTGATCCAACTGCCAGACGATCCTTTCGATTCTACATGTACTGGTCGCCAACCTACGAGCTGGAAAACGTAGCCTGTGTCAATTCCAGTAAAATTCTGGAGTTTGGGACCATGCCTTCGTTGGCAGCTGTACTCTCCGGTAACGGCAATTACGACCTCTATGGGTGGACCGGATGGATGAAGGACCCTCTTGATTGCTGCATTCGTGGTCCTAGTGAGAGTACGACATGGGGTACCTATACCGAACCGGCCATTCGGGGGAAATGGTTCCGATTTGAGTTGGTAGCGACTAACGTCACATCCACTGGTCCTACCACGAATCTCACGATCTACATGAAAAATATAACGGACAATCTACCTGAGGTAACGCTGATTGATACCACTGTCCCGACTACGCAACCGAATGGGCTTCAGTGGGATTCTATTCTGGCGACAACACTAAAACCTGCGTCTGGTAATTCAATTAATGAAATGTTTATCAATGCATTTAGGAATGGGACGTGCGGTGGATATAAAGGTTTTTCCCACCTCTTGGCCGCAGCCTGGGACACCGACGCCGGCCAACGCATCGGCGCAGCCTGTGAAGTTGAGGGTGGCTGCGGCGGCACTCCAGCTCCCACTCCCGACACCTCCACTCCCACCACTCCATCAAGCCTCACCGCCACTGCCGTCTCCACTACTCAAATCAACCTCTCTTGGAGCGCCTCCACCGACAACGTGGGAGTTACCGGATACAAGATATACCGCAATGGCACCCAGATAGCCACCGTTGCGGGTACCTCATATTCCAACACCGCTCTCACCCCATCAACACTGTACTCATACACGATCTCTGCATACGATGCTTCCGGCAATACTTCGGTACAGTCCGCTTCCGCCTCTGCCACCACTCAAGCCACTCCGGTCGTCTCCACCACCCCGGTCGGCTCCTGGTCTTTTGATACTACAGATCTAACCACGACGACTGCCATCGATCGCTCAGGTCTCAACAACACCCTCACTCTCACAAGCGCTCCCGCCCGCATCACTGGCAAAGTGAATCAAGCGCTCTCTTTCGACGGCATCGCTTCGACCGCCTCCTGCACCGATGCCTCCTGTGGTGGTACCACCAAGCTCGACATGGGCACCTCCGACTGGACCGTGAGTGCGTGGGTGAAGACGACCGCCACTGGAAACATCGTGACCAAGTCAGGCTTCATCTGCGGCGGCAACCCTGACGGCTGGACGGTCTATATCTCAGGAACCGGTACACTCCAGGTCGGACTGAACGACTCCGCTGCCGGCTGCGTCTTTTCTCCAAGTGACGGTGCGATCATTAACAACGGCTCTTGGCATCATGTCACCGCTGTCTTCAATCGCGCAGGGAATGTGGTGAGGTATGTCGATGGTATACAAACAGGTACCACAGCCAGCATTGCTTCCCTCAGTGGCGTCTCCATCGACTCCTCCGCAGGGTTCCGCATCGGCTCAAGAGATGCTACCGGAGACAGTGGCTTCTTAAACGGTGCCATCGACGAAGTGAAGGTTTATCCTCGTGCACTCTCACTCTCTGAAATCCAAGCACTCTCTGCGGCAGGGACTCCAGCCCCAGATACCACCACCCCTTCCGTCTCCCTCACCGCTCCCGCTTCTGGCGCCACCGTCTCAGGCGCCACCGTGACCGTCTCCGCAACCGCTTCAGACAATACGGGTGTCTCCGGCGTACAGTTCCTTCTTGATGGCATCGCACTTGCTGCTGAAGACACCACGAGTCCATACACTGTCACTTGGAACACCACCTCCTCAACGAACGGCACCCACACTCTCACCGCCACCGCGAGAGATGCAGCAGGGAACACCACCACTGCAACTGGTGTCACGGTGACTGTTTCGAATACTGTCTCAAGTAGTGCAACCTGCGAAGCCGCTACCGGATCAAAATGCTATTACGTATCCAATAAAACAGGCTCGGGGACCGGAACCTTTTCGAATCCTTATGGCATGGCGGATCTTCCTCGCAGTGATACGCCGTCTTGTTCACTCTCAAGTCCAGCCATTGAACCGCTGGTGGCCGGAGATGTTCTTTATTTCCGAGGCGGCAATTATTCTTTCACTACTTGTGGAACTGCTGATTATTGGGCAACTGGCTATATTCGTCCGGCACGTTCTGGAGTAGCAGGGAAACCGATTACGTTTAAAGCATATCCTTCTGAAACTGTGCAAGTGCAAGTCGGTAGCGGAACTCAGCCCGCTTTCGGCACCGTCGGACTCAGCTACATCCGATTCCAAGGCTTTACCCTCCTCGGAGGCTTCGGGATGATTACTGGCCGCAACAATGAGGTCTCATACAATGAAATTATCGGCTCCTTCGTCAATAATGTGTTCAATCATGATGGGATTGCGATAGGTATCACAGGAGATGTCACCGACGCTCCCTGGATTCATCACAACATCATTCATGGCGTCACCGGTCTCTCAGAAAACAGTGCGGGACTTAAATTCTACTCCACAACCAATGCAATTGTTGAAGATAACTACATTCATGACAATACGTCGGGTATTTTTGATAAAGAATCTGGTAACGCCAATACGTATAGGCGAAATTATTTAACTGCAAATCAAAAAGCACAGTTCTATGGCAACAATCAAGGTGCGCCCATGCTTGTCTATATATACGATAACGTTATTGATGGAGGAATAGATCTGCATTCTTTAAGTAATGGCTCTCAAATTCACGACAATTTGATTCGTGGGAATAAACTGGCTTCTTCATGGTTAGGAGAGGTTTGGAACTCCAATCTCTGGAACAATATTGTTGTTTCTAAATCAACCGGGATTACAGCATATGAGGAGGATGTATCTTCTTTTGTAAACGTTGAACCCAATCCGCATTTACGTTACATGAACTACAATCTCTACGATGCTACACCCTCATATAGTTTTGGAAAGTATTCAACGATCCCACAGCTCTTTGCTATGTCGGACATGAGGAATCGCGGTTTTGAACAAAACTCGTCCGTAGCCACCAATTCACAAATCTTTGTCGACGAAATTTCATATAATCTACAAAACGCATGGAAGACCTCTGGCCGCTATGGCGACGCCTATGGGCCGGACAATATCGCGCAGATTATAAATCCAAAT
>JAUSCN010000017.1 GCA_030651285.1 bacterium | reverse complement strand
CCGCCATCGTGGCTCGGAACAAGAAAATTCCGCCAGACGATCGGCGGTTTTTTCGTTTTTACTTAAGAACTTTCTTTTCCAAATAATCTACCCTGTTTGAAAGATTCAGATAGTGATTTTTTACAATCCCTTGCTCATCTTCAATAACGCCCAACCTTGATTCTAGTTTAGAGATTACTTCAGATATCATCACTGCCAACTTGTCCACTTCAGTCGTAACCTTATTCTTAGATTGCGTAGCTCTTTTCTTTTTCATTCATTTTCTTCACCAACTTGCTTATTCTCACTGATATAGCTTTTAGCTTCACAATATCCCGTTTCGTTTCCTTCCTTAATTTTATTTGTTTCTTTGTAAGACCAATGGTTAGTTTTTTCATGAGAATAATTTTAACAAGCAAGCAATTTTTTGCATAGTTTGACAAAATAGTCTTTTGGGTGTATGATTGTAAATGGAGGCAAGACAATGCTGAAATGGCAGCTGAAAGAGCTCTCGCGAGGAATGGGGGGATTCATCTTCCTACTCATTCTCTTCAAACTCAGCTTGGACTTCACGCTTGGGCTCTCATACGGCCCCGGCTTCGGTTCAACCGCGGTTTACTGCGGCGCGATGAGCTTCACGCTCTTCTGGTACTACTCGACGATCCACTACAGCGTGATGTGTGTCGTCGAAGAGCTGATCGAGCGAGTAAGAGCGTAGTCCCTGTGCGAAAAGGCGAGCCCAATGGCTCGCCCTTTTCTTTATCTCTTACTCCATTGTGGAGCTTTGCGGGCTTTCTTGAGGCCGAACTTTCTGCGCTCTTTAGCGCGAGGATCGCGCTTCAAGAAGCCTTTGACCTTGAGTTTGGTGCGGAGATCAGGTTGGTGAACGATAAGCGCGCGAGCTAAACCGTGACGAAGCGCGTCAGCTTGGGAGGAAATACCTCCACCAGAGAGCTTGGCAGTCACCGCAAACTTATCTTCCGTATCAACAAAGACGGATAAAACGGTCTTTTGCAATTCCTGGGTTGGGAAATATTTTTCAAATTCGCTCTCGTTCACCACAACAGAAGTCTTGGCAGCGGGAGTAATGCGAACACGCGCAACAGAAGTCTTCCTTCTACCTACTGTCTCTATATATCGTTCTTCTGTTTTAGCAGTCATATTAAAATCTATTCTTTAATTTTCAAATTTTTCATCATGCGTGGGCGCAATTTGTTCTTCGGCAGCATACCATAGACAGCGCGACGAAGCACTTCGCGAGCACCCTTCTTCTCGACGATATGCTCCATGGACTGCTGTCTCAATGCCCCCGGGTAGCCGGAGTGGTGTGTGTACATCTTGTCAACGAGCTTCTTGCTATCAAGCTTCATAGCACCGGCAGAAACCACTTCCACTTCCACCGCGGGGATGGAGTTACGCGCGAAGTCTGTGCGATTTTTCCCCATGAGAATGACCGCCACTTCTGTAGCTACTCGGCCAGGAGCTCGTCCTGCCGCATCGATAGTAAATTTGTTGTTAGTAGTGGTGGCCATGTTATTTTACAAATTCGATATAAGCCATTGGGGCTCCGTCGGAAACACGACGCACCATCTTGGTGATGCGAGTGTAGCCACCAGAGCGACCTTTATATGAAGGAGAAAGCTCTGTTGCGATCTTCTTGGCGGCCTCTTTACCCACACGAGCTTCGAGCAGACGGCGAGACGCCACAGTCTCTTTCATACCTAAAGTGACAAGCTTCTCCATAAATGGACGGAGCTCCTTGGCCTTAGCTTCGGTGGTCCTGATCTTACCCTTAAGAGTTAGTGAGTACGCCAAAGACTTTATAAGAGCGTGTCTCTGATTGGTCTTCCTACCGAATTTTCTGTTGGCGTTACCGTGTCGCATAATTATTTCAGGGTAATCCCAAATTCCCCCAGCGCCTTCCTAATCTCCTGAATACCCTTGGCGCCGAGACCTTCAATCTCTAAGAGATCCTTCTCCTTCTTCCTGGCTAGGCCACCGACGGTGCGAATGTTGCCTTCCGCAAGAGCGTTCTGAGTGCGAGCACTGATGTCGAGAGATTCTACGCGAGTTTTAAGTACTTCTGGATCTACTTCAGAGCGCATGGCTGAAGATGGTGTCTCCTTCGAAGATCCACCCTCTAAAGGAGTTTCGGGCTCTTCTTCCTTAAAGCCAACTACCGCCTTGAGCTGATTGATCATGATCTCGATGGCGGAAGTAAGCGCTACGGTAGGAGTGACAGTACCATCAGTCTCGATAAAGAGACGGAGCTTGTTGAAGTCGGTGCGGTCGCCGACACGCATGTTCTCTACTTCGTAGGAGGCGCGACGGATAGGAGTGAAGATGCCGTCGAGAGCGATGGTGCCGATGTCAACGCGGGACTTGTCGATCATTTCCTTCGGCATGAAGCCGAGACCCTTCTCTGCGCGAATCTCCATCTCGAGACTGGCGTTCTTGTCGGTGAGTGTCGCAATCAGAGCCTTGGGCGTAAGGATCTCGACCTGGCCGGGCACTTCGAGGTCGGCAGCAGTGATTATCTTCTCACCCTTCATCTTAAGATAAAGAGTCTGGGGCTCGTCAGTAGTGAAGCGCATACGTACTTTCTTAAGGTTCAAGAGAATGGTCACGACGTCTTCCTTGACGCCGTCAATGACAGAAAATTCGTGGTTAACTCCATTAATTTTCACAGAGGTGATAGCTACTCCTGGCAGAGAGGAGAGAATGATTCTGCGCAAGCTGTTACCGAGAGTGTGACCATAACCAGGGTAAAGACCTTCAATCTCGAAGATTCCGCTCTCCCCAACTTCCTCAACCACTCTGGGTTTGGAAGGTAAATGTATTGTGTAATCAGCCATAATTAGTTAAATAAGTTTGATAAGTTTAAAAGTTAAATAAATTTTACCTGTTATAGAATTCAATGACCACCCCGAGATCGAAGACTTGCTCGCCCGGCACATAGACCGGCTCGCCAACCACCTCCGCCGACTTCCCTTCTGGATTGACCGTAAGCCAAGCCGGCGCAGAGAGCGCCTTCATCCTCTCGGTCACCTCCGCGAAGAGAGGTGAGGTCGCTGAAGCCGCTCGCAAGCCGATGACATCGCCTGGTTCTAGGAGGATGGATGGCACCGTCACACGGCGACCATTGACAGTAGCGTGACCGTGGCTCGCGATCTGCCGGCCGGCAGATCGCGACTTAGCGAATCCGCTACGGGCAAGCGCGTTATCAAGACGCCTCTCAAGGAAAGTAAAGAGTTTCTGTACCGGCACTTCCGCACGTAGGGCCTTGTCGACATAACCTCGGAACTGCTTCTCGGAGAGACCATAGGTCAAGCGAGCCTTCTGCTTCTCTATCAGTTGGAGACCGAACTCACTCTTCGGCTTAGTGCGTCCCTTCTTGCCACCAACGCGTTCCTTCCGGGCAAGAGAAAGAGCGTATTTAGGAGATTGAGTTTTCTCAAAGATGGGGGCGCCCAAACGGCGAGCAATTTTATATTTTGGTCCTATTTTCATAAAAGTTTGTAAGTTTATATGTTTTTAAGTTTGTAAGTTTTGGATTTAACTTCCTAACTTACTAACTTCTTAACTACGTGCGTCTTGGCTTAGGAGGCTTGGGGCCGTTGTGTGGTACCGGGGTCATGTCGGCGATAGTGGTGAGATTAATGCCCTTGGAGATGAAGCCACGGATAGCGGACTCGCGTCCGGAACCGACACCCTTGACTACCACTCTCACCTCCTTGACACCGAGCGTCTGGGCCTTGGCTGCAAGCGCTTCACCCACCTTGGCGGCGGCGAAGGGCGTGCCTTTCTTGGCTCCCTTAAAACCGAGACTGCCGGAAGAAGACCATGCGAGCGTGCCTCCTTTGTTGTCGGTGAGCGTTACCTTGGTATTGTTATAAGTTGATTCAACACAGAGAACACCGGAGTCTACGCGCTTCTTACCAAGTTTGACTACAGCCTCTGGTGCCACATCTTCAATCCCGACGCCATTCTGGGTCGGGACTCCGACTCCAGTTTTTTCTGGAGTTTCGGACGTCGGAGCTGTAGCGATTTTCTTTTTACCCATTGGATTTCTTAATTTTCAATTTTGCAATTTTCAATTTTCATTGTTTGGAAATTGGTCATTGTAAATTTATTGTAAATTGTGAATTGTAAATTAAATATTACTTTTTCTCCGCAATCTTCCTTCCGGTACCCATGGTCTTTCTGACATTTCCTCGACGAGTGCGCGAGTTAGTCTTGGTCCTCTGTCCGCGCACCGGCAGTCCCTTCATGTGCCTCACTCCTCTGTAAGCCTTGATATCCTTGAGACGCTTGATATTACCCGTGATGGTGCGCTTGAGGTCTCCTTCTAGAGTGAGCTTCTCGATAATAGTGCGGATCTTATTCTCATCATCGATAGAGGCATCTTTGGACTTCTTACCGAGATCTACGCCCGCATCTGTTAGGATTTTTCGGGCACGGGAACGGCCCACGCCGTAGAGCGTTGTCAAGCCAATTTCAAGACGCTTTTCCTCTGGGATGGTGATACCGAGTATTCTCATTTTTAACCTTGTCGTTGCTTATGTCGGGGATTGGCCTTACAAACCACGTAAACATAGCCCTTTCTTCGGACTATCTGGCACTTCGCACACAGTTTTCTGACCGCCGCCTTAACTTTCATAACAAGAGTGTATTCTAGCTTAATCTTCTTTAGCTGTCTAGAGCCTTTAAAAGTTTATACTATAACCTTTTAATGATACGGGCTTTGCCACCATAGGGCTCAAGTTCCAGAAGCACCTTATCGCCTACAAGCACACGGATACGATGCAGTCTCATCTTGCCAGAAAGGTAGGTCAAGATTTCTTCCTCGCTATTATCAAGCTTGACGCGGAACATGATATTGGGCAAGGATTCAACTACTACTCCGGTCTTCTCTAGGTCTTTGTTGGGTTGGGGCATTATTTATGGTGATTTATGGTGATTTATGGTGAGTTTATCGAACCAGCGTAGTCGAACTATTCTATCGAAAGTTTCTTCACGTATATTTTATCGCTCTTCTCTGGCATAGTCGTTTTCCAAAATGGTCGTACTGTAGCGCTAGCAGAGGCAACGGTCGGATAATTCTTGAGAATGGCTGCTACATCTCTCTTGGGACGACCGGCGAGATCGGCACGGAGAGCCACCTCGTCGGTACGCCAGAGCACAGTAGTACTGCCAGACACTTTAAAATTAATTTCATTGACGGGCAAGAGGTCAGCGGGAGGGGTGCCGGCAAACGAGAGATTGAGTGAGTCAAACGAAGTGATATCAAGCAACTCGTCCTTGGTGAGCGCAATCTTCTTGCCAGCGAGAAAGGCGGAGAGGTCGCTCTTCTTGAACATCACGCCATAGAGATGACCGCGGAGGTTGACGCTTACATTACTGCCCTCTCCGGCCGACTGTGGCATCTCTTCGAAGACGAAGGATGAGAGTGATGGAAAGAGGATGAAGTCTTCGGGTACTTCGGCCGTAGCTTCTTCCCAGAGATCGGCCTTGAGAAGGGCTTCGAGCTCACCCTTGGCCTTGGTGAGATCTTCTGCCTTGACCATCTTCTCCATACCCACGAAACCGCCAGCTATGGCCGTCTTAGAACGACCGTAGATAGTGGTATAGCGAGCGCTACCCTCAAGACCAGGAACGGTGAAGTCGGTCAAAGCACTATTGTAAGCTTCGCCTGGTTGGTCTGCATAGACTGTCACCTCGATACTGCCTGGCGTCGAGACACCGTTTACCATCTTCTTGCCGGGGATAGTAATGGCCTTTTGAATTCGGTAAATTTTGCCGGCTGGCGATTCGAATCGGGTATTCTCCACCAGTTTCTGTGACTCGACTGACGCGTCGTTGTAGACGATGATACTACCTGATGCCTTCCGGCTCACTTCTCCTTCGCTACCGGCAGGGACAGAGAGCCCCTTCTCACGGGAGAGCTTGACCACGCTATAGAAGAGGTTGCCTTCGCCAGTTTTCCTGGCAGTATAAACTTCGTTTTCGAAAGTAAGTAGCGCCGACTTAGGCACATACGCCAGAGTAGCACCGTCAAAGAGCGAGAGTACAGCAAAGAGGAGGACCAGAAGACCGGCGCCGGAAGCGAGCCAGATTTTCTGGCGCCTTGAACGGCTGTGTCTGGGGATATGAGGGCGACGAGGAGGAAGCGAGGTTGTCTCTTCAACAGTTGGTTCCGACACTAAGACGTTGGAGCGTTTTTTCAATCCGTCTAGCGAAGCCTTGCTTCCGCGCGAATCAGATTTGCGGCGGCCTTCGGGAATAGGAATATTTCTGATACTTCTTCTCCTTTCGGGAACAATCATATCGTCGATATTTTTCGGCATGTGTTTAATTATACCACGATTAATTTTTTCCGCCTTCCGGATTGGCGGATCCGCCCACTTTGGCGGAAAATTTCTGCTCTCCAGCAACACTGGACATCTTCTTATGCTCTTCCATCTGTCTCTCAAACTTTTCCTTATCAACCGTGGTCACTTCTTCGATAATCTCGAGAGGTAGACCATAACTTGTAAAAAGTATAAACGGGTCTTCCCCTTTCTCAACCTGTTTAAGCCCCGCGTCAAGAGCCTTTTTGAATTTCTCTATTTCTCCCATGACCACTTCCTTAGTGTTCGCGGCAAAAGAATAAAGATTGCGATAGCTCGGATGATTGATAACAGCGGCCGCTACGGAATTTAAAACTTCTGTCCCCGCTTCAATCTTTCTAGCATGCACATAAGCACGCCTTAAAAGCCTTCTTAGGATATAACCCCTGTCAGTATTAGATGGAATAACACCATCAGAGATCATGAATACCGAAGTGCGGATGTGATCCGCCACTATTCTTGAGTCAGTGATTTGTATGAGAGATTCGAACATATCTGTTTCGAAAACCGAATCAGTCTGCTGTACCACCTTCACTAGTCTCTCAAGACCCATGCCGGTATCAATACCTCTGACTTTAAGAGAAGTCAGCCCGCCATCTTTGTTCTGGTAGTACTCATTGAAAACAATATTCCAGACTTCGATGCCATCAACATAAATTTCTGTCGTGGGACCACACGGACCCTCTTCTCCTGTCGGACCCCAGAAGTTGTCCGCGCGGCCAAATTTCTTAATGGTAATTTCTGGGTCAATTGATTTCCAAATCTCTTCGGATTCTTTGTCTTCCGGGACATTTACTTCTCCAGCAAAAATAGAAACATAATCAATAGTAAGACCCAGCTCCTTGGTAATAAATTCGTGAGCCCACTCAATCGCTTCTTTCTTCCAATAGCCGCCGAAAGAAAAATTTCCGAGCATTTCAAAAAACGTCAGATGGCTCTTATCCCCCACCTCCTCGATGTCAGAAGTGCGTACGCACTTCTGGGAAGAAGCGAGATTAAGAGAACCGAAATCTTTTACCGCATCAGCCCCACCGATATAGTATGGCTTGAACTGCTGCATGCCAGCAGTGGTAAAAAGTACTGAAGGATCGTTTGCCGGCACTACCGAAGCGGAAGACACGACCTTGTGTCCCCTCTTCTCGAAAAAACTTAGGAATTTTTGACGTATCTCTCCTGAATGCATTTAATGAATATAACACGAAAGGGGTTGGACACTAGAGTCCAACCCCTCGGAGTAACTGGCCGATCAATCCGCCACGGATGCGGGGAGTCTTCTTCGGCGACAGGGGTACTTTCGAATTCGACTCTCGAAGTGCCACGGGCAATTCCACTTCTCCTGGAAGGAGTACGAATTGCCTGCAGTTTATGCAGATTTCTCGATTGTGACCCGCTAGAAACGGCTGGCGCGCTTCGATCGGATGAGAACAGTCGGTCATCACACCCACCCTTTCCTTTGATTCTATTATTATTCTGCCACAGATAATAAAAATTGCAATTATACAGCCTTCAAGATCTTAAAATCCTCTTTGAGCGTAGGTAGAAGATGCTGATTATAAATAGCGCTTGCTGGGTGGTAGAGAGGCACTACTTTAAAATTTTTGGCAGAAAAGACTTGACCGTGGATTCTCGAGATCACTCCAAGTTCGAAATCCAACCCATAGCGGTTCATAACGTATTGCATCGAGAAGCGGCCAAGGGTAGCAATCACTTTGGGCTTAATAATTTCAATCTGTCGGTCGAGGAACGGCGCGTAGAGTGCAATCTCATCCGGCAACGGGTCGCGATTGCTGGGCGGTCGGTCTTTGACGATATTGGTGATGTAAACATCTTTTCTGTCTATGCCGACAGAAAGTAGCAGTTCATCGAGAACTTTACCTGCCCGACCGCAGAAGGGCCGACCGGTCTTTGCCTCGTTCTTCCCCGGCGCTTCGCCGACAAACATGATTTCGGCAGAGTGATTACCTTCACCAATGACCGGGAGATACTTATTTTCCACACGCTCGGCGTAGAGCGGCGAATCTTTCAAATTTAAAATCTCATCTTTAACTTTCCTCAAAGATTCCTCCCTCTCCTTCATCTTATTTATAGTGAGCAAAGTCGAACTATTTTCTCGAAATAATTTTCTGTTCGATAAACCAAAAGAAGGTAAAGACTACGAGAGTGGCTAACGTCGCGAAGAGGGAGAGGGCGAGCAGTCCGTACCCGACCGCCATGCCGATACCAGCGGCCACCCAGAGGCCAGCGGCCGTGGTCAGACCCACTAAAGTGGAATCCTTGAAGATAATGACTCCACCGCACAGAAATCCAACACCCATGACAATGCCCGCCGCCATGCGTAAGGGATCGTAGGCAAAATTTTCTACCGTGGGTATCACATAGCGCGCGATAAGGATAAAGAGGCATGAGCCCATAGATACAAGTCCGTACGTGCGGACTCCAGCGGTCTTATGGGCAAGCGTCCGCTCAAGGCCGAGCGCAGAGCCGAGAAGCAGAGCGATTATTAAGTAGACTAGGGGTGCGAAAGTGGGGTTTACGTTAAGAATATTGATCATTTTATTTATAGTGAGTTTATCGAACTATTTTAATTCATTAATTTCATTAAGGACCGGCGCTCCGGCGAAACTCTGGCCCAACACTTCGGCGAGAATCTCCGGCTTACGCTTGACGCTCGAGCAGAGTACGACGCCGCTCGCTAGCAAATTCTTTTTATCTAGAGCGGAGAGAGTAGAGAGACATGTGATGGGATGCAGACCTTCTTCCTCGATCATGTTCTGCAGACTGCCATGCTCCGGATAATTCCAACCGATGAGAGTCATGTCCTTGCAGACACCATAGTGAATGGCGGTACTCGAGAACTTGGTGTTGGTGATAAGCCAGCTGTCAGTCACCTTACGATTCTCACCGCCATAGCTGAAGACGTTGTCCGCCAGGTCGTCGAAGCGGGCCTTGATGTAGAGTACCACCTTGAGGTCGCTCTTGGTGCCAAGCTCGTTGTGGAACTTGGCTTCAACCATCACCAGCTTCTTGTCGTTGTAGGCCACCACATCCACTTCATGTGGCACGCATCCGCCGAGCACCGTCTGGCGCGTCACGCACTGGAAGCCCTTAGCGCGCAAAATTTCCGCCACGAAATCTTCGAAGGGAAAACCGGATGGTCCGAGCTCCATGACAGCTCGGCGAAGCGAATAACTTCTGGCCACGGGCTTGTTGATCTTGGCCAGACTTTCGAAAGCATGGCGGTAAATCTCACTAGTAGTCATGCCATTGTGGAGTTCTGGCAGAATGTGAGCAAGCACCTCTTCGACCGCATCCTGACTGGCACCGGAGTTGAGAAGAGAAAACCGGAGTTTCTCCGAGTCGAAAGTTTCGTGCTTGCCATTAGCTTTAACTATGCTGATTTGCTCCGACATAACCTAATTATATCAGGAAATAACTTTATCCATCACCCCACCTCCCAAACAGGTTTCGTGGTCGTAAAATACGATTGACTGACCGAGCGAGAGACCGCGGACCGGTTCAACAAATTCCACAGCCAATCTCTTTCCTTCTAGAGCAAGAGTCACTGGCAGTTTCTCTCCACGATAACGAATGCGAGCGGTAATGTCCGGAGACTCTGGCTCGGTCATCCAGTTGGCATCCTTCACTAAAATTTTCTTCGGCGAATGCGAAACGATCTCCGCTTCATTATTAGAAACAGTAATGGTATTGGCATGAGCATTCTTCCCTACCACGTAGAAAACGCCGGCCTCCGGACTTTTCTTAGTTACTTCAAACCCATGTCGTTCTCCGATCGTGTAGTGTATGACCCCCTTATGCGTACCGATGACCTCTCTATTAGTATTCAAAACTTTGCCGGATTTAATATCTATAAAGTGTGAGAGGAATTCCTCCATGCTCACGTCGCCGATGAAGCAGATGCCTTGGCTGTCTTTCTTCTCTGCCACAGGCAGATTATATTTCTGTGCCAACTTTCTTACTTCAGACTTTTCTAGATGACCAACGGGGAAAATCGTGTGTGCAAGATCTTCTCGCGTTAAAGTCCAGAGAAAATAACTTTGATCCTTCTCTCCGCTCCAATAATGTCCTGTGGCAATAAAATTGGCGCCGAGTTCCTTTGCCTTCTGCCAGAAGATGCCGAACTTAATCTCGCGGTTACAGAGCACATCCGGATTCGGTGTTCGCCCTGCTTTATATTCCGCGAGCATCTTGTCCACCACGCTCTCTTTGTACTCTTTTTCAAAATCGAAGAAGAGAAATGGGATATCAAGTGCGAGCGCCACCTTCATGGCGTCCCGTCTCTCTTCCCTCCAGGTACAAGGTATCCAATCAGGCTGCCAAGCTTTGATGAAGACCCCGGTGACATCATAACCCTGTTCCTTCAATAGCGCGGCGGAAACCGCGCTATCGACTCCGCCAGACAAGCCCACAAAGACCTTAGTTGATGTACTTTTGTTTGTTGATAATGTGTTCATCGAAGGTCTTGGCATAATGCATTTTCCCATCCTTACCTGTCAAATAATAGAAATAAGGCGTGGTGGTTGGAGTAAGCGCGGCTTTGATAGACAGAATACCGGGATTGTTTATTGGATTAGCCGGAAGGCCTGGGAATTCATAAGTCTTCATCTCGACATCCACCTGGAGAGGCATGCCGAGCTTCAACCTCTTCCAGAGTACTCCGGAAACTATCTCACGGTCTGTCTGATTGTTGGTCTCCCCTTCTATAAGCGAAGCCATGGTGATGATGTCTTCCAAAGTCTTTTTGGAAAGTTCTACTTCCGGCATGAGTGGGAAAATTTTCCGGATGAAATTGTCTCTCATAATCTTCTCGGTCGAAGAGGCAGTGGCTGTAACCGGCATGAAGTAAGTGTCGGGGAAGAGGAAACCTTCGGGAGCCGCCTTTTCGAAAAGGGTATTATCGAAGTATGGGAAATTCTTTTCATCGAAGAGTGCCGAGATTTTCTCTACGGTGAAGCCTTCCGGGATAGTTAATTTGACCGTCTTGATCTCATAGCGACCGTGGAGAATACGCCACGCGATGACGAAAGGATTTTGCGGACGAGACATATAGTACTGCCCCGCCTTCATACCTCTCTCACCGCCGAGCATGATCGCAGCTGTCCGGAACCAGAACGGCGAGCGGATAACACCCTGCTCTTCTAGGTTCTCCGACAAAGCGTAGAGACCAGAACCGACTGGCACGGTGATGATGGACTTAATCGGGAAGGAAGAAGGTGGCGCTACCGCCCACGCTAATAGTACGAACAGAATAATCCCAAATACAATTGGAAGTTTGGAAGTTGGAAAGTTTGGAAGTTGGAACATTTAACTTATATAACTTATCACTTCAAAACTTATCCACCTAAACCGGTAGGTTTGCCGGAGCCTGGGCCTTCTTGGAAGGAGTGCGGGCGAGCGTCGGTGTCTTGGCCATAGCTCCAGGCAGGTGGAAGAGAGTGGCCACCTCTTCGGTCGAGAGCACATAAGACTTAGCGTTTAAATTCTTATAACGACCACCGAAAAATGAACGGCGCTTGAAGGCATCGAGATGGGTGCTCTGCAACTCCTTTTTCTTCCAGCCATTAAAGTCTTGCCAAGTATGAGTGATACTCATAAATTTATCCGGCTTAATGCCGTTTAAATTATGGGTGCCGAATTGGCGGGTAGAACCAATAAGCCCGATACCACGACTCTTGTCGTAGACTTCATTCTCGGCCACGTAGATCATGCGTATCATAGAGTCAAAGGCCAGTTTGCCGGCATTCCTCTCGATGGACTTAATAGTCTGCTTCTGATCGTCAGTGAGTGCTATCATAGATGCTGGTTTGTCCTTCTCCGGCTTGATGAAGGCCTCTTCTTCAATAATTTTCTTGATCTCCTTCTTCACATCATCTTTCCAGTCTTTCTTCAAAACAAAGCGGCCGTAAAGAAAATTTTCCTTGGCGTGAGCCCGGAGCAGTATCTGAACTGCCGCGAATTCACCGGGCTTCAAAGTACCGAGATACTCGAGCATAGGAGTGAGAGGATCTATGGCTTCTTCCTGCTCTTTGAGATTCACCTTGTCGAGCTCATAATCCACATAAGTCTTAATAGGATAGGCATCGGGCTTGGTAAGCGCGGTAGTAATACCCCAGTAAGTGTATTTATCCGTGTCATAGGCAGTAAGGTCGAGAGCATAGTCCCTTACGACCTCATGGACTTCAGCCTCCGGATATTGAGCGTAGATTCTAGCTTCGATAATTTTCTTCCATCTTGGGAAGGCCCAGATAAAAAACTTTATCTGCCCTCCCAGAGAGACGATTTCGAGCGAGAACCACTCGCGCTGTTTGCCTTCCCAGAAGGCGTCCGCTGGTGTAGAGATATTGGCGTTCTCCCAAATGCCGTTGAGCACAAACTCCATAGCAGCTGGTGACTTCTTAACTTCATGCGGAAGCTTGATCTCAAGAAGGACATAGCCTTGCTTGTTGAGCCAATCACGCTGGACATAAGAAACCCAGTTGCTCCAGGCAAGGTTAAGGGCGATGAGAGGTACCCAAACTGGCCAGGTAGCGAGGAAAATATCCCAGGCCCTTGGTAGCAACTCATACTGGAAGGAAGAAAGGAAATCTCCAATCATTATTAAATTCTAACACACTAACTAAACGTTTTCGTAACGGTTGTCTTTGCCCTTTTTGAAATACTTAGAATTCTGGAGATTGACGAGAATGGTGTTCTCCTTGACGTAGCGTTCCTTCAAAACCTTTTCCACAATCTTCTCCTTAGAGAGTGGTCCTTCTTTGTCCAAAATCTTCTTGATGACATCCTTAACGACACCGGACATATAACCCCACTCGGCGAGCGCGTAGAGACCGCGACCAACAAGCACAAAGCGTGGATCCTTAATCAGTTCATTGTGAGTAGTGGCGACATGAGCCTTCTTGTCGAAATACAAGGAGATTGCCTTAGCCACTTCCTTGAAGTGGATGGGTGATCCGTGTTTACGGATCACCAGGAAGGCGTAGTCGCGCATACCCTTGGCATTGACGTTGGGAGATGAAGCTTTACCCCATTCGCCCAACGGATTCTTGCCGATCTTGTGCGAAATAGAGAGCCAGCGTTTAATCACCTCTTCGTTCTTGTACTTCTCATTTAAATCCTTGACCTCATCGAGGAAGTTGGATATGAGATCACCCTCGACCACAAGTTCATCATCAGAAAGTTTGGCGTAGAGCTTACGGAGTGCGCCCTGAATCTTGCTAGCGAGTTCCGAATCCACGTGCCAGCGATGCTTGAACTCGTCATCCTCCTTCTCACGCTTGAATTCCTCGCCAATGACAAGCAAGAAATGGAAATGATTCTGCGTAACAGCATCCTTGCTGAAGTGATTCAAAAGATCCTTTTCGGAAACAAGACCACCGAGAGTGAGAATGACTTCCTTCAATTCGGTGAAAGCGGGTTCGGCGTCCTTGTAAGCCTTGGACTTACGGATAGTAGTCAGCGAATGATTCTCAATCTGGCGCACACGTTCGCGAGTAATGCTGTACTTCTTGCCGATAGCGTCGAGAGTAAGCTTCTGTGCCTTAGCGCCCAGGCCATAGCGAGAAACGATGACGTCCTGTCCGCGCTTAGTAAGGATAGACAAAAGACGTTTGCATACCTCCTTGGGCTTGAAGCTTAAATTGATCTTTTCGCTCATATTCACCTATTTGTATCATTACCCTACCCCTATGTCAAGCGATGTCAAGACTTATAAAGAAATGATGAAATTCACGATTTTTCCAGGCACATAGACCTGTCTTGTCACCACCTTATCCCCAACCCACTTTTGGATTTCGGGGAGGTTCTCGGCTTGGTTCACCGCGTCACTTTCTAAGATGTTCGGTGAAGCACTAAATTTGCCACGCACCTTGCCATTAACCTGGACTACGATGGTCACGGTCTCGGAGACTAGACGCTTTTCATCATATTGAGGCCATGCCTCCGTATGAATAGAAGACGTGTGACCAAGCTCTTTCCACAACTCCTCCGTCATATGCGGAGCAAACGGCGCGAGTAATTTGAGCAATGTTTCGTAATCTTCTCGTGGAATTTCTTCTTCTACCGTCAAAGCATTCGAATAAATCATCAAGGTTGAGACTGCCGTATTAAATTTCATCGCTTCAATGTCTTCAGAAACTTTTTTAATAGTCTGATGCATCAATGGTTCAGAAGCTGTTAGCTGTAAGCTGTTAGCTGTTAGCTTATCCTTAAGTTTCCAAACCCTTTCAAGGAATCTCCTGATACCTATAAGGCTATCGCTGTTCCAGGATACGGATTGGTCAAAGGGACCCATGAACATTTCGTACATTCGCAGAGTATCAGCCCCATAGTTGGAAATGATATCGTCTGGATTGATTATATTTCCCCATCTTTTCGACATCTTTCTGCCGTCTTCGGCGATAATTAATCCAACGTGCTGCAATCTTTTGAACGGTTCTTTAGTAGTGACTACTCCAATGTCATACAAAAACTTGTGCCAAAATCTCGCATATATTAAATGCCTAGTGGCATGCTCTGCCCCCCCAACATATAAATCCACCATGTTCCAATATTTTTCCCTATCCTTATCGACAAGAGCCTTATCATTGTTCGGATCCATATAGCGCAAGTAATACCAGGATGAACCCGCCCATTGAGGCATAGTATTGCTCTCTCGGCGCAAAAGCTTATCTCCTACTTTTACATTTATCCATTCGGGAATATTAGCTAGTGGAGATTCTGCCGTACCGGTAGGCTCATAGGATTCGACTGCAGGAAGTATTAAGGGAAGTTCTTCTTCCGATAGCGGAATTACCTTATCCCCATCGCGCAAAACTGGTATCGGCTCCCCCCAGTAACGCTGCCTTGAGAAAACCCAATCATGCAACTTGTAAGTAGTCTTCCTTTTTGCTAATCCATTTTTCTCAAGATACTCAATAATTTCTGCGCGAATTTCTCCATCTTTTTTACCTAAAAACTCTTCTGGCTCAGTCAAGATTCCGTTTTTCATGTCGACATAACAAACATCAAGATTCTCTACTTTTTTCCTTAATTCAGGATCTTCTGGAAAAAGTACTGCTTTCAAATTTATTCCATACTTTTTAGCAAAACGAAAATCTCGCTCATCGTGAGCAGAGCATTTTACAATTCCTGTTCCATAATCTGCTAAAGCATAGTTTGCAATCCAAATAGGCAATTCTCCATTACCGACAGGATCGATCGTATACCTACCTGTAAAGATGCCTTCCACTTCTGGTATTTCTTCTCTACCCAAAAGGATTCTTTTATTAACCATTTCTTTCGCTTCATTCAAAATTTCTTCCTCATTAGGTAAACCAGCCACTAACTTTGGTAATAACTTATGATCAGGTGCAATTACCACAAAAGTATCTGCCTTAAATGCTTCGAAATGTGCTGAGAATGTTTCAATAACAATATCAGTATCTTTAACCGGAGAAGAGAAGAGCATTCCATAACTTCTCCCTATCCAATTTTTCTGGCTTTCTTTGATAGATTTTGGCCAATCCAAATCTTCCAGGTCTTCCAAGAGACGATCCGCATAATCCGTTATTTTTAATACCCACTGTCTGATTGGTCTTTTTTCTACGATAGACCCGCATCTTTCGCATTTGCCATCTTCCACGTCTTCATTGGCTAAGACGGTCTTATCTACCGGGCACCAATTGACCGGCTCGCTGGACTCATAAGCTAATCCTTTCTCCAAAAGTTTGAGGAAAATCCATTGAGTCCATTTATAAAACTTTGGATCGGAAGTACTAATTTCTCTCGACCAGTCGTAATCGAAACCAATGGCTTCAAGCTGTTTCTTGAAATGTTCAATATTTTTAGCAACAGAGACAACAGGATTAGTCTTAGTCTTAATGGCATAGTTTTCGGCTGGTAAACCGAATGCGTCAAAACCCATGGGATGGAGCACGTTGAAACCCTGCATCCGCTTCATCCTCGATACGATATCAGTAGCAATATAGCCCTTGGGGTGACCTACATGAATCCCTTCTCCAGAAACATAAGGGAACATGTCTAAAATGTAATATTTGGGTTTATCGGAAGATTCTTTGGTCTTATAGAGACCGGACTTCTCCCATTCCTTCTGCCACTTGGCCTCGATTTCTTTCGGATCGTAATCCTTTGACATTACTTCATTCTAGGCGGATACAGGTCAGGGTCAATAGTACGCGGGAAACATTGAGCGCCGGAAGTATGTTCCCAATTCTCATCTATACCACCTTTCGGATACATCATCGGATATGGAGCGGAGGAACGAGAAGCGTTAGTAGGCTTGTTGAATGTTGCGCAAAGTTCGAAACTGAGATTACCGGTCTTTTTGTAAACATAAGACTCGCGGGTCTGCGGATCGGTCGGTGCTACGAAACCGGAGAGGGGGTCTTCGAGGTTCTCGAGAGTATTCGGCAAAATTTCTTTCTGCTGGTAGTAATTAACTATCTGCCATTGAATGTTCTGGAGATCAGAAACTCTTTGAGTATCGTAACGCAACTGTCTTTGAGAAGCTGGCGAGCCGATCACGGAGAAGCCAAGAATTATGGAGCCTGCGATAACGAGTAGAGCGACCACTCGCCAGATTTGGCGTTCGCCGGATGAGATGACATTTCTAATCTCGCGTAGGTAGTAGAGGAAGACTCCTCCGGCAATGAGTAGGAGAGCGAGCACTTTGAGCAAGAATCCAGCTGTCAGCTCCTGGCCATCGAGGAACATGTAGATGACAGTGACCAAATCCCCTACTACGACAGCCCCAGCGACGAAGAGAGTGATGTAAGAAAGCCAGATGCGGATAGGGGCAGAGCGAAGGGACGGATCAGCTACATAACTCTTCTGCATGAGCCACGAGAGGAAAATGAAAAGCGGGAAAGCCACGATGAGTGTAGCTACCTGAAGACTGATAGATGGGGAGAAATACGAGTAAGCATCAGCGACCTTAGGATACGCGGTGTTAATTACTTCGAAGAGCAAGGTGACGAGCGCGATAGTACTAGCGTAAAACGTCACAATCGCCCCAAGCTGAAGAAAGAAGTCCTTGGCGGTTATTTTTGTGTTCATATGGTGATTATATCAAATTAAGAACTCTATAACATCTCCATCTTGGACGATGTATTCTTTGCCTTCTGTACGGACCAAACCCTTTTCTCGCGCTTTAGCCATGGAGCCTGCACTGACCAGATCCTCGTATGCCACCACTTGCGCGCGAATGAACTTTTCTTGGAAATCGGTGTGGATTGATTTGCCTGCAAACGGAGCGGTAGCATCTCTCTGGGTAGTCCAGGCTCGAGACTCGTCTTCGCCAGTAGTGAAAAAAGTTATTAAGTTTAGAAGTTTGTATGACTCGTTTATAAGTTGGTCCAAGCCGGTACCGAAGATAGGATCGACTTCTAGATACGGTCCCGGGATCTTGCTTTTGAATTCCTGAGAAATCTGCCCACTAACCTCCGAAGTGTTTAAAACATAGAGAGTCGGCTTCTTGATGTCAGCCGCTTCCAATTCCAGATTGATAATTTCAATATCGAAAAGTGGGTCAACCTTCTCATGCACATGGATAATATCTGGGTCTTCGAAAGTGCGTACCATCTCGATAATGGCATCAACCTCGCGAATGTTGGAGAGAAATTTATTACCTAAGCCTTCCCCTTCCGATGCGCCCTTGACCAACCCAGCAATATCCACGAACTCCACCACCGCAGGAATAGTCTTCTTCGAACGGGAGAGCGCGCTGAGCCGTTCAAGCCGCTCATCTGGCACCGGCACAATACCAACAGAAGGATCAATGGTACAGAAGGGATAGTTCTCCGCCGGCACGCTCTTATTGGTCAGTGCATTAAAGAGCGTCGACTTACCGACGTTTGGGAGACCTACGATTCCGACCGATAATTTAGACATTATCTTGCTCTCCTACCGAGATTATAAACTTTCCTCTTGATGCGTTCGCGGCGACCTGTTGAACCAAAGTGCTTGAGATAACCGATCTTTCTCACACAAATCGGGCCAAAGCCAGCAAACCAGAGAATACCCTTCTTTAGTTCATTAGTAGTGTCTCCAAACATCAGACGCTGGATTAGAGGAATGGTGTCTGATGTGACAAACATAGTGGCGCTCCGGCCTTTCAAAAGTTTCTTCCAGCTGAATTCGCTGGTAAATTGGTAAGCAAAACCAGGCAACCAAACTCTGTCAAAAAGTCCTTTGAGGAGTGCTGGCATCGTAGACCACCAAGATGGGTAAAGAACGACGAAGTGTTCGCACCAGCGCATATTTTCTTGAAAAGATAGGAGGTCAGGTTCAAGCTCCTGGATCAGCCGGTATCCATGATGCAAAACAGGGTCAAACTGCATATCGGAAACATTCATTCGTCTCACCTCGTGACCCGCCTCTTCTGCTCCTTTCTGATACTCATTTGCTAGCGTGCAGTTGAAACTGTCTTTGTCAGGATGACCGAGCAATATGAAAACTTTCTTCATTTCATTAAGCGTTGTAGTTCTGCCTGATGTTCCCGCATGACGACCATGGTAGCCGCCATCTCGCTTTGTCCACTCTTAACCCTCTTTTGTACTTCATCTCCGATCTTTTTGAAAAAATCAGGATTCTTCTCCATGAGCGCGAGCATCCGCTCGCGCTCTGCTTCAGGCACATCCTTCATCTTGGCCTTGAGGGCCTGCTTGAGCATGAAGTTCTTGAAAAAACCCATGACCCTAAATTAACGCGCCTTCAGAGAACGCGCTACTAAAACACCGTCGTAACGGAAGACACTTGAGTCATCAACTGTTGTGTTGGCCGGCTGGAAAACTCCGATCGCCGTGACCTTGGCCCCTTCAGCAAATGGAGTAGCAGTATTGAGAGCGTATACCTTACCATCATCACCCTTAAGACCCTTGACACACTCCTGGCCGGCAATGGTCAGATTATAAGGTAGACAAGCGATAGTACCGACGACCTTAATCTCTCCTGACCTCACATCTGCTATCTCTTCCTTGTTACCTGTACCAGAATCTTCCTCTGTACGATCTTGGGTAAACAAGAACACTCCGCCACCGATAACAGCCAGTATTAGAAGTCCTATGAAAATCTTGGGTTTATTCGAGGAGTTCATATTATTTATAGTGATTTATGGTGAGTTTATCGAACTAGCTTGTCGAACTATTCTTCTCTTTCTTAGGCTTCTTTAGATTTTTCTGTTGTCGATTGTTTCCTTTGGCCATAAAGTGATTTTATCAATTTGTAATAAAAAGATTATACCAGATAGTGCTTAAGAGTAAAAATCCAATCTTCATCCGTATCCGAGCCGGTCAAGGTCATCTGGCTCAAAAGCCATTCCATATAGCGTCGGTCGGTCTTAATCACTTCCTCAATCGCCTGGCCCTTGTACTTGCCGAAGATGAAGTTTTTGAAAAGGGTCGGCCGCGCGGAGATCTCTATCAGCTTCTCGATGTCAGGCAGTTTCGAGTGCAGTCTCTTAAAGAGAGCTTCCAGGACATTCACATCCCCTTCCGCATCATGGGCGGCGCCGGGCACATCGAGGTCTAGGTAGTAACGCAGAAATTGCAGATTAAATTCTGGAATCTTATTGTCCGCATCCAAGTACCTAGCTACGCGCAAGGTGTCGATGAAGCGTGGCACTTCCACCCCTTCTGCTTTCAGCATGGCTATATCGAAAAGCGCGGTGTGGGCCACCAAGACACCCTCTTTCAAAAGTTCCTGAAGCTCCTTCTTCATCTCTGACTTAGAGAATGCTTCTTTGTCCTCGACCTGTTTATTGGTGATGTGCGTGATACTCATGGCCTTAACCGAAATAGGAATAGGCGGTTTGAAGAGTCCGACCTTCGTGTCAGCGGTGGTCCTGTAACAGACCTGACAAAGCCGGTCCTTGCCCGGCTCATTGCCAGTGCTCTCGGTGTCTAAGAAGATGAGTTCGCGCATAAGTATTGAAATTCATCTTACCATTGACAAGCCTCACGTAAAGAATAATGTAATAACCAGAATAACCGCTTCCGAGGAGAATGAGATGGAATCACCAAGCCAGACGACCGACAAATCTTGGGATCAGGCTGCTTACGAGGCCGCCTACAGGCATGTGGCGGGATACATCCTCGAGCCCGTCAGGGACTGGTCCACCATCGAAGATATGGAACGTGGCAGGCTCGTGTCCGATGCGGAGCTGATCTTCGATCGCCAGCCTCCCCACCAGTGCTACTGGAACAATCGCTTCTGCATCGCCACGATGTGCCAACTCAGCGAGGAGAGGCAGCGCCAGACGGCGTGGTGCATCGTGAACAACGGCGTCAACAAGTACTGGGAATGGGTCACCCACAACGGCTATCTGATGTACCACGTCCTCGACTGCCTCAAGCTCATCAACCTGAACGACCTGAACAATCAGCACTTGGCGGAGTACCGCGCGCGTCAGGAGCAATTGGGTATTACCTGGGACAGTTTCGTGCCAGGCTACTCTCACGCTCCTAGGCTCCTGCTGTCGAGGATCATCAAGCGCTTCGATTTACCGACGCGGTACCTCGACGGCGCGCGAATCCTGAGCGACGCCCAACAGGCTGATCGAGAGAGGTTCAACAAGCTCTACCCCCACACCAAGGTGTTGTAGAAATCCGCTCCTGTGACCAGGCCTCGTCTTGCAAAGGACGAGGTCTGTTTTATATAAAATAATTTATTGGACTGCACAGAGAATCTCCAGAGCTTCTAGGTCGCTCGCGGATGCGACTCCAGCATCGTCTTTGTTGAGCTTATACATAATAGCTTTGGGATCATCGATATGTTCTAGGCCCAGCGCGTGGCCAAGTTCGTGAGCGAGAATGCGCACGAGTTTATCGCGGGTTTTAAATTCGTAAATATTGATCCCCCGCTCGTCGCCTTCCTCATAGTATATCCCGCCGGCAAAGGTCTCACCGCGCGAGGCGCCGACAGTATTGTATTCCTCGACGTTTAGGTTGAGCGATTTGGCCAGGCGGTTGAGGCGACCGACCAACTGGTTAACTTCCCCTACCTTCTGATTTACTGCTGACTCAATGGTCTTTAATTCCCTCGCTTCTTGCTCAAGCGCCAGCCTCTCCGCTTCCAACTTGGCGAAATCTTCTTGCGAGGTGCGCGGGCCACTATTCCAAGTTTCGACATCAAATTGATAAGCCTCGTTTTGAGCGTTGAATAAGTTGGCCCGGGAATCGTACTGGAGTTTAAGAGACAGATGTTGTCTCTTCGCGTCAACATATTTTTCCTCCAGAGCATGGTAGGCCGATTCATCTTCTTTGACCTCGCTCTCGATGCCAGTCAGTTCCTCGGTCACTTCCTGACGGTAATCGTAGATAAGATTGACCGGCAACTCGGCTTCTTCTGGCGAGTAAGCGAAAAGTTCTCGATCACTAGGGCCTTCCCAAATTTCCTCTGCTTCCGTTAACACCGACAAGAATGATGTCTGACTTAAACCAAAACGCCGATCGAAAGTGCCGATGTTATAGGTGATTGGTTCAGCGCACGGCGCCGGCTTTCTATCAAAGTAAAGTCTCTCTCCCCATATGAAAAAGGCGGCCAATACTAAAGTAGTTGCGACCGTCTTTTTCATAAGAATTATTTCTTAGCGCTCGGAAGGATCTTGTACATGCCAGTACCGCAGACCGTGCAGGTACCCTTGGCAGCTGGGCGTCCAGGCTTGATCTCAACCTGTTTGACGTCCTTCATCTCTCTCTTCTCCTTGCACTTCACACAGTAACCGATAACTTTTTCGTCCATATTGATTAATTTGATTATAGGGCTATCTCTAACAAATACCATTATACCATAAAAAAAGCCAGCCCCGCCTGTGTAGTAGGGCTGACCTCGGTCACTATTGCCACTTGATGATAGTACCCGGCGCATATGTTTCGATCACCGCGACCAGCAACACAAACACCAGAAACCCCGTCAAAAGCCAGTAGAATTTGATACTCTGTGGCATCGTTCCTCCTTTTTCAATATTAGCACATTCTATATTAAATGTCAACACTCGCCTTGCTCGTGTCGCTTCGGGTTCGTTCGCTCGTTGCGTAAATAAATTTCCGCACTCACTCTCTGCCCGAAGTCAATCCTTTTTTCTTTCTTTCAAATATTCCCAGATAGGAGGGAGTAGGGAGATGATGATAATAAGCGCTACGATGGGTAGGACGTACTTATCGGCATTGGGCACTCTCTGGCCGAAGATGTAACCAAGCGTGGTCAACCCGACCGCCCAGAATAGTCCACCTAAAGTATTATATTTAGCAAAGGTGCGATACTTCATCCCACCGACACCGGCCATAATGGGGGCAAAGGTGCGCACGATCGGCACAAAGCGCGCGAGTAAAATTGTTTTAGAGCCATACTTATCGAAGAAGCTAGCAGTTTTATCAACATGCGAAGGATGGAAGAAGAAAGATTCCTCTCGGGAGAAAATCTTCGGACCCACCTTCTTGCCGAAGAGGTATCCGACTGCGTCGCCAGCAATTGCAGCGACGAAAAGGATGATGACAAGAGGCACTATTGAGAAATAGCCTTGAGAAGAGAGAAACCCAGCGGTGAAGAGCAAGCTGTCCCCCGGCAGGAAGAAGCCAAAGAAGAGTCCCGACTCCGCGAAGATAATAGCGAAGAGGCCGAGATAGCCGCCAACTTTTATAAGATTAACTAGATCAAACATGTGGAATATTCTGCTTGATTTTAAGACTCTTGTCGAGTATTATTTGAAAATTGCAAAAT
Organism: bacterium; assembly: GCA_030651285.1. Classification (GTDB taxonomy): domain Bacteria; phylum Patescibacteriota; class Minisyncoccia; order Phycocordibacterales; family Phycocordibacteraceae; genus C7867-001. The sequence continues at coordinate 43,950 of JAUSCN010000017.1, read as the reverse complement.
TGAAAATTGCAAAATTTGCTCTTGGGCCCTTAGCTTAGTTGGTAGAGCGCCTCATTTGCAATGAGGAGGTCACCGGTTCGAATCCGGTAGGGTCCACATCATCGGAGTTTGCATCAACAAACTCCTCAAAAAGCCTTGTGGTGCTTAGTGAATTGCCGGTTCGAAAGCCTTCGCCTTTGACGTATTCCAAACGCTTCTCGAAAAGAAAGAAAAACAGCTTGTGTTTTTCATGCACATCAACAGAATCCCAAATAAATACAGGGTTTTTTAGCATCCCAGTCACTTTATTGAGAGCAGTTCGATAAGGAATGCCAAGGTCAGTCTTTTGCGTTTCAGATTCTAGTTGATCTAACTCTGTGGCCGATTCCTCTAATTGGTTCTCGTAGACCTTCCTGAGATTTTCTGACCTAGCGTTACGAACCATTTCTGAGAGTTCCCGAATTTTCTGTTTAAGATCATTTTGCCTTTGCACTTTAATACTCCCTTGTTTTTTGAAATCAGTCACTTCCTGTTTCCAAACTCTCTCATAGGTAATTTGTAATACCTCATTAACGCTGTCTTTAAGCTGGTTTCTTTGTAGAAGTTTAATGAAGTCTCTTTCAACATCTTCTTTTCTAAACATTTTACTTCTTAGTGGACACCCTTTTGCAACACAGTAATAGTAAGGATACTTTCCCTTACAGAAGGCTGCTGTAAGTTTTGTATAGCAAGAAGAACATAAGGTTAAACCTCTTACTGGAAAGTCTGCTGATATATCTTGTCTAACTCTATTTCCAACCACTTCTTTATTGAGGCGTCTTTGTATTTTTTCATACGTCTCAAGTGAAATAATGCCCTTATGTTTCCCCGGTCTACGAGTGACACCCCATGGAAGATACTCAATAAATCCAGCGTGTATAGGATCTTTTAGGATATTTGTAACCTGATCTATATAATCTTCTGGCGTTCTCTTTTTCCAAAATCTTTTTTCAAATAGAAATCTAGCTACATCAACCTTTCGGATAATTTTAGCTAAAGCAAAATTCTCCAATGCTTCTTTCAAAATAGCCCCATCTTTATTTGGAACAAGTATTTTCCCATGCATAGGGTTATTCTCTAATTTATATCCACGCTTATTACCAAAAGGATAATAACCGAGATCCAATCTTGCCTTCTGTTTTTGTATTACTTGTCTGCTATTTTGATGTCTTTCTAATTCTGAACCTGCAGCTAAAACTGTTTCTACAAACATGCCTTCTGGGCTATCGTTAAAGTTATAATTCAAACATCGAGGCATCACATCCCTTACCTTCAGTGCTGTTCGTAATTGCAAATGGAATTGAGTATCACGAGCAAAACGCTTTAGATCATCAAAGTTAACAAGGAATCTCTTATAGGGATGTGCATCTATATACGAAAGCATCTCTCTCATGGCCGGTCTCTTCATAAAGTCACCCCCACCAGTAAAAGTATCAGCAAATGTCTTTATATGCGGCAGCCCTATAGATTCGAGGTCTTTTTTACATCTAGCTTCCTGACTCTCTCTCCCATGACCCTCTAGTTCTTGTTTTTTACTTGATACCCGAACGTAAATCAACCCCTCCCGGTCTTTGTAAGGGTTTATATCATCGACCTTGTATATACTTGGTTCCTTAACTTTTTTCGACATAGTTTCGTAATTCTTGTTGTATTACATACCTACATAATGACTCAAGATATTGTAACCTTTTAGTGATTTGTTCATCAGAACTCTTATAGTCATTTAGTATCTTTCTATATTCTTTGATTGAGAGCATGAGCAATTTCTTGCTGCCTAGCTCCGTGGTATACGGTCACCAGACACTCTCGTGTAAATAGCTTGGGGTTATCCCATCACTTAACAATCAAGGATCCTTGATTGTTCGTTGTATGAGAACCACAGATCCATCTCGCTGTTTAAGAGTAATGTCTTGAAAATCTCCATTGCTTAGCATCTCCTTGAGAGTTTCCCATATCTTCTTATCATTAATTTTGTTCACGCTTTGAGTCCCGGCGAGTCTCTTTATCTCGCCATTTTCCAATCTCACTTCTATAGTTTGGAAATCTCCTTTACGAACAGCAAGAAGTAAATCCAGCTCCTTTTTACTTACAGTAAGTGAGGGTTCGTTGATGGTTACAATTCCTTGTTTTTTAGAAACCCTCTCAACATAATCATTGAGCCTAACCTTCACATAGCTCTTAGGGAGTCTGCCGGCAATCTCTGTTGATTCTAACTCTGATCTCGTAGCTATATCAGCAACTCCATCTCGTGTGACTAAAACGAAGCATTCGCTATCGTGGCTCGTAGCTTTTGCAGTAGCTACATAAAATTCAAGAAGCGTTACTGAATTATCCAATGGTTTCAATAAACATTTTTTGACGAATTGAAGTTTCTCCAAAGGAAAACCGAAACCTCGTAGATCACCTAATATATAAACCCAGATGATGTCTAGGATGCTAAACTTTCTCCATCCATGACCCTCTCCTCTGTCCACTGACAATAATCTAACACTGTCCCAATGATTTATAGTCCTATAAGTCTCTCCTGTCTGCTTGATACTAGATTCTTGCTTATTAAAGAAATAGTGGATTTTTTTGCCGTCCGGGGAAAACACGTAGCTTATGAGATCAGCATCAAAAGATTGCCTTCTTAAGATAAAGCCACCCATTTCCCTAGCAGCTAATTGTGATCTATCACTTTCCATTTCAGCCGGCTGAAGTTAATCCTTAGCCAAATTAATCCTACCATACAAATTATACGTAAAGGTATACTTTATCCCCATATGCCTAGGATTGCTGCTGACTGACTACAAGAGCTCTTAAATCAGGCTTAAATGGCTTTATAAACCTAGTCTGGTGTAAAATGATACCTAACTACTGAATAAGCCTCAGTAGGTGCCTAAACCCTCTACAGGGCATGGCATAAAGTCAGGTCGTGCTCAAAGAACCCATCATAGGGTCGCATGACCTGCCATATCGGGAAACCGGTATGAGAGCCTTCGGGCTCTACCTGTGGTGGGCTTTTTGTATTCAATTAATAAACTAATAATCAAATATGGACACAACAAATGAAGTTAAAACGGAAGCAAAGGTTGTTATAGAAAAGACTTCTAAGAAATACAAGAAGAGGCTACTTATCTCAAGCCTCATAGCAATAATTGGGGTTATGGTTTTGTTTTCAAAACCAGTGGTAGGATTCCTCCTCTTTGTAGGTGGTATAGGGATGTTTATCTACACCAAGTTCCAAATCTGGTGGCAACACGAATAATATAGAACGCTTAAACAAGTTTGGTAAAAGATTTGATCAGCTACCTTCTTAGATGATTTTCCAAGTATTTTTCAATTGCCTCAACGGCTTTATCTAATACTTCATTGAACTTATCACCTTCTCCTCGGTCGTAAATTACATCGTCGATTTCAGTCAACTTCTCAACCGAAAATTGTCTTTTATCATCTAAAAACCATTTAATGTTTAGCATTAATTTACTAGTGCAATCACGTATTTCTTTCGTCAACTTAACAGCTTCTTTCCCCCACACAACCTCAGCCTCTGTAAGCTCCACCGATAAATCCGATATTGCCTCAACAACCTTAGACCAACGGTTAGAATAGACGGCTCTATTCATTTTTCTATTATCATTGAGGTCATCCTCTTCAGATCCTTGCTTCTTTAGAGAGTCAACCATTTCACCTACCGGAATAAAGGGATTTCTTGTAGATTTGATAGCGTCCCTTACCTTATATACAGATCTCAAATAACGTCTTGCAAGTTCATATTCTGTTTGACCTCTCATCTGTTTTCTCCATGTATTTATGCCTAACACAGCAGCAACCGCAACTATGACAGCGGAAACAACAGTGAGAAAATCTGCTGCAATTTCTAAGCCTAAACTCCAGCCAACCATAGTCTCTGGTCTGATTTGAAATATGTAAAAACCTCCTAGAATGAGAATTATTGCTAGGTAGATAAAATGCAATTTCTCTTTTTTCATGGACATCACTTTATACTTATCTCCAAATAATTCAAATAACGTCTTAATTAAGGGGAGCCCTCTTTGATATGTCTTGATAGAAAGTTTATAGTGTTGTGTATGAAGAAGATAGTAATCTATACTCCCATTTCCCATTCTGAACAAGTGCGTGAAGTTATTGGAATGACTGGCGGGGGCAAAATAGGTAAATACTCATTCTGCAGCTTCTCTACAAAAGGTATAGGACGTTTTAAGCCAGAAGAAGGAGCAAGCCCTCATATAGGTTCAGTGGGTAAACTGGAGGCTGTTGAGGAGGAGAGGATTGAATTTGTATGTGATGACAACTTAGTTAATCAAGTAGTATCTGCCATCAAGAAAGTTCATCCATATGAAGAGGTAGCTTTGGATGTATATAATTTAGAAAATTTATGAATATAAACCTAGGGACATTCGACTTCACCTTAGCAACTGAACACCCAGAGTTACTTGCCAAGTCAGTGGTGGAAATTCTTTCAGTGTTGGCTAATTCTGATAAGGTCGGCGTTACTGAAATTGACCCCAACTTATCTGACACAGCGGGGTTTTGTGAACATTACAGAGTTGGAATGAATCAGGCCGCCAACTGTGTGGTCTTGGAAGCAAAACGAGCAGACAAAAGTTGGTTTGCGGCTTGTGTGATTTTTGGCAACACCAGAGCTGATGTGAATGGCCTAGCAAGAAGAACTTTAGATGCTCGTAAAGTATCATTTGCACCGATGGAACAAGCAGTAGCTCAAACTGGTATGGAATATGGAGCTATTACACCAGTTGGCTTACCAAATGATTGGTCTATTTTGATCGATAAGGCAGTAGTCGATTCTGATTATGTAATTATTGGAAGTGGAATCAGAAAATCAAAACTGGCTGTTCCTGGAAGTTTCTTAGCATCTCTCCCTAATGTTCAGGTTTTAGAAGGACTTGGCCAAGAAAAAACAATATGAACCAAATTACATACGAAGATTTTGAAAAGGTAGATATAAGAGTCGGTAAAATCATTGAGGTATCAGATTTTCCTGAGGCCAAGAAACCTGCTTTTAAGCTAAAAATTGATTTTGGAACAGAGATTGGCATTAAACAATCTAGTGTCCAAGCGGTTGGAGTTCACACCAAAGAAGAGCTGCTAAACTCACTTGTATGTTCTGTGGTTAATTTTCCACCTAAACAAATTGGACCATTTAGATCAGAGGTTCTAACTCTAGGATTCAAGAATAACACTGGAGATGGATGGGTATTGATTACACCAAAAACTAACTCCGTAGATCTTGGCAGTAAACTCTCGTAAGTATGAAAATCTCAAAAGGAGTAAGTTTTTTACTGGCTTCCACTCTGATGTTTGGAAGTTACGGGGTTTGGTCTCGATTAATGGGCAATGACTTTGGCGTTTTCTATCAAGGTTGGACTAGGACTTTTTTAATTGCTCTACTCCTTTTACCGATTGTTTTATATAAGAAACAGATTATCCCTATAAGAAAAGAGGACTGGAAATGGATGTCGGTATTTCTTATCTCCACTTCACTAACACAAGCTCCGATATATTACGCCTTTAATCATATGGACATTGGCACAGCGACGCTCCTTTTCTTTGTTGGGATGATTATCATAATGTATGCCTTTGGTTTCATCTTTCTAAAAGAAAAAGTAACAAAAACTAAATTGTTAGCTTTCTTTCTCGCTTGTCTGGGATTATATATAACTTTTTCATTTTCTTTGGTAGCGTTCTCCCTTCTCGCCGCTTCAATGGCACTTCTTAACGGAGCTGCTAGTGGACTTGAACTCTCATCTTCTAAAAAGCTAACTGGGTCTTACTCTCCTTTGTATGTTACGTGGCTCAGTTGGATCATAATTGCTATTACAAATGCCATCGCTTCAGTTGCCTTGGGAGAGATGCAACACTGGCCAGTATGGAATGTTGCTTGGTTGTATCTAGTTATCTATGCGGTGGTTAGTTTACTTGGATTCTGGTTCGCTATAGAGGGCTACAAATATGTGGAAGCAAGTATTGGAGGCCTGCTGTCCTTGCTCGAGGTGGTATTTGCTGTGATTTTCGGGATCCTTATTTTTAAGGAAGTTCTCACAACCCAAATCATTTTAGGTGGTGTTTTGATTATGATAGCCGCAGCTCTACCTCACATTGTTAGGCAAAGACCTACATTGCAAAGCTAGTTTCTTTTAAGGGATAGTAAAGTCGCATATTCTGTTATATTGTAAATCCTATGAAATCTTATAAATACCTCGGGTTAATCACTACCCTATATATCGCTTTTCAGCTTATTTCTGATGTCACAGCGGGGAAGATTGTTCAATTCGGCTCCTTCACACTCCCAGCATCAATTCTTTATTTCCCAATTACATATATTTTTGCTGATGTTCTCACTGAAGTCTACGGTTATTCAAAAGCAAGAAATGTAGTATGGCAGGCATTTCTTGCTTCAATTGTAGCTGGTTTGGTGTATCAACTTGCAGTTTGGTTACCGCCAGCAGTAGGTTTTGACGCTAACGACGCCTATATAAGAGTATTGGGTTCTGTGCCGAGGATTCTTCTCGGTGGTTGGATAGCAGTCTGGGCAGGGGGAATTGCTAACGATTACATATTGGCCAAAATGAAGATTTGGACAAAAGGTAAGTATCTTTGGATGAGAACTATCGGCTCAACAATTGTGGGGGAAGGAGTAAATACATTCCTATTTTTCGCAATAGCTCTCTCAGGCATTTTGCCAAATAGTTTATTGGTAAGCTCAATACTCTCTGGTTGGTTGTTTAAGGTTGTAATAGAAACAGTCCTTACTCCACTTACATATCTTGTTGTGGCCAAACTCAAGAAAGTTGAAAACGAGGATTACTACGATACAAATACAAACTTCAATCCTTTGATTATCAAGAGCTAAAATGGGAGATAAAATCCAGCTTTTCTTAAACGCTTCGGGGACTAGTATTCAATACGGATCTGGTGTATCTCCCAAAACCAATTTATCAAGTGTTTTCTAAGGCTAATTGGAGTGCTGGGCTTGATTGGTAGTAATCCCAGAACCTAGAAAGATAGCTTTTTAAGGAGTTCGAAGTATTTGGTATAAGGTCCACAAAAGACACAAATGTCCCGCCTGCGCGGGACTTTGTGCTTTTGTGGTGTTATTTTAGCATTTGCGCGAACCTTTTTTGAACGGAACTCCTGACCGCACCCCGCCTCATTTTTCTGGGGGAATGGTGGCGGGGTGCGGAATTCGGACTCGCCCGCGCGGAGGAGGGGTCTGGGGAGGAATCCGCGCGGGCTTCGGCTTTCTTTTTTGGCGAAATTCAGGCGGGCTATGATTTAGATTTGACCTCTAAAATTATATCGTTCAAATCTAAATCATTTCTTTTAGCTGATAAATCCTGTCGCATGGTCAAAATCGTTTTTAGAAAATTATCGCGGACAGGATTTTCTATAAACTCTTTGACCGAAAAAATTACATCTTTCGAGGCGTAAAGTATCATCTCGTGATATTCCATTTTCAAATACTCGATAATATCTTTTACATCATCAATATCTGGTTGTCTGCTCGAAAGATATTTTATATTTTTCGGCTCAAAGAAAGCGTCCATGTACAAGAGGCAGGATTTATACCTTTTTTCTTTCTGCTCTAACACCTTGAACTCTCTTTCCTTTTTCTTGTCGAGCAGATAAGTTATGTATCCGCCGAGTATTCCACCCAAGCCGAGAAGTGTTAGAGCAGAGATAATTGTTTGAATAGGATCAGTCATAATGTTATGTCAATAGAATGTAAACACCCAAAAACATTATTACTGCACCAACGATCTTCTTAACCAGTGTATTCGTGGAAATATCCTCTTTAATAATATTCGGAATTAAAAGCGTAAGCAGTACTCCGATAATAATTGCGTAAAAAGATTGTACTTGCATAACGACCGTAACCAACCCCGCGGACGGTGCGATTGCAAGAGCTTTTTTGATACTCATCTGACCAAAAAAATCCAAAACATTATTCCAAGAGAACCAAATATATTTCCCAAGTTGAGCGGTTTTAATTCCTTCGATAACTTGTCGGCGTATTGACGGGATAATAAACATCGTTAGCCCTGCGAGAGCAGAGCCAAAATTATCAAGCATGAAATAATCCCAGAAGGACATTTTTGTTAGTCCATAATCTATGAATAAGGTCATTACAGACCACATGAGAATTGCTATCAATATCATTCCAAAACCTTTGATAAAAATTCCTTTTGTTTTTTCAAATGAAATTATGGTTGCTCCCGCCAATACGATTACAAATCCGATCAATTCATTTGAAGATAGTGTCTGGCCTAAAAAAGCAAAGGCTAAAATAACAGTGACAACAGGAATGAGTTTAAAAAGAATTACGAGCGAGGAGGTGTCGCCTTGCTCAAGTGCTTTTCCGTAAAAACCATAGGAGTAAATAAGAATCATTCCAGTTGCAATCGGAATTAAAGAATAAACACTCAGCTCCGGAGTTCCTATAAAAAGAAATATTACGGCGAAGAAAAGCCAACTTGTGATTGTTGAAAAGAAAACAAAGTCAAAAATTCCCTTCGTATATTTACCCAGTATGTATTTGTCCACAAAATTGGACGAAGCCCAAAATAGTGGTGCAAGTAAAGAAAGAAAAATCCAGTTCATATGCTCATTCTAAATCGCTTTTACCGATATTGCATACCGAACAAAGCGTTTGTAAATTTTCTAACACTGTCTCGCCACCATTTGCCCATGCTTTTATATGGTCAACATGGAGAATTATGCTTTGATCGGTTGCGGGCGACCTTCCGCAATTTTTGCATTTAAAGTTATCTCGCTTCATCACAATAAAGCGAATACGCCAGTTTATTGTCCTTGATGTTTTGTGTTTCGTGCTAGGTTCAATTTCTAAACCCTTAATAGCCTCCTCTGACGAAACATTTTCTTCTTTGTTAATGTAGGCAACAAATTTTTCTAAAGCGTTACGCCAACCACCAAAACGATGCTCGTATGTGGCTACATGATATTTTGAAAGCGGTTTTTGTACCTCTGAATATCTCGGCTGTCGCCCAAGTTTTATCCAAATTTCTTCAAGGTTCTGAAACAATTCTTCTTCTGGAAGATTCATTGGGGTTCTTGTTTTTTCAAGCCCAGCTTTTTCTAGAGCGTTGTACCAACTACCAAAACGACGAATATATGTCGTGCTGTGATATTTACCTTTTTCATCACAAACATCACGAGTAACTGATTTTTTATCAATTTCTAAAGCAACCCGTTTAAGATCGGCAATCAGCTCTTCATCAGCAACCCCGCGATGATAATCATCAAGCTCAAATTTCATAAAATTATTTAATCAACTCCTCAATATCAACATTGAGAGCTTTGGCGATTTTGCTCACCACAAAAACCGAAGGCTTTTTGATAACCCCTGTCTCGACCTTTGTCAGCGTTGTGTAGGGAACATCCGCTTTACGAGCAAAATCGTCTTGTGAAAGACCAAGTTTTTGTCGTAATTTCTTGATTTTCTGTCCTAGTGAATTACTTTCCATATATTGATAACATAATACTGTTGCTTGTTTTTACTTGCAGTATTATAATAACAAATATGAGAGCATTATTCAATTTTGTAGCCCGCCTGAATTTCGCCAAAAAAGAAAGCCGAAGCCCGCGCGGATTCCTCCCCAGACCCCTCCTCCGCGCGGGCGAGTCCGCATTCCGCACCCCGCCACCATTCCCCCAGAAAAATGAGGCGGGGTGCGGTCAGGAGTTCCGTTCAAAAAAGGTTCGCGCAAATGCTAAAATAACACCACCAAATTTGATTTGCCGAAGAAGTTGCCTCGCCCGAATGGTTACGGTTAATATAGTAAGCGTTATTGAACCTCTATGGATGCAAAGGCAAGCCTGAATATCCGAAATTAGATAGAAAAAGTTGAGATTGACGGAACGTCTCATTTATGCTATGATTGTCTGGGAGATTGATTTTGAGGTATTGTGCCTCAAAACAAGTACATTTCCGACATAACCCCGGGGGAGGTACACGATGGCCAAGGCCAAATACGATTCAGGTTTAGCTTCAGCGTGCTACATCAACATCAGCGAAGAAGGTATGGTTGTAGCAGGAATGATACTCGAAAACGGTGAAATGCTGACTGCAACGCTTCCCTCCGATAAAGATCAGGCCGAAGCAGAAAGAAAAACCACCGACCATTGCCCTCCTCATAAGCTCATTTTGGAGCGTAGGGGTGACACCATAGTCCGTCATTCCTCGTTTTTCGGAGCGCATGCTACCATCGAAGACTTTTCGGCTGAAATTCCGCGAGGTAAAGATTATTGGCTAGGAGGATCGAGATTGGAAAAGTAGCAGAGGGTCGGAAAACCGAGCATCATCACCGGCATGTTCCATTTGGAACATGCCGGCCTTCGTTTTAGAAAGTGCTACTCTTTTAACCAGATATTACCCAGGTAATCTTATATATATATTTAAACAATTTCTCCTTCGTGGGAATGTAGTTGATCTGGCGGTTGGCGTCGTGGTCGGCGCTGCCTTCGGCACGGTAGTAAATGCGCTTGTGTCGGACCTCCTCACGCCTTTTATCGCTGCAATCGCTAAAGTTCCTGACTTCAGTCAGCTCTCGTTTACGTTAAATGGCAGCAAATTCATGCTCGGCCACTTTATAAATGCCATAATTTCATTTGCGCTTATCACGAGTGCTGTGTTCTTCTTCATTGTGAAGCCGATGAACATACTCGTTTCGCGCTCCCGCAAGGAGGCACCGGTCGATCCGACTACGAAGAAATGCTCAGAATGTCTGAGCGAAATTCCTCTCGCAGTGAAGCGCTGTATGCGCTGCGCGCAGCTCGTAAGTTGATATTTAAAAAAACAAAACCCGCTCGATGCGGGTTTTGTTTTGCACGAGAGTATCGGGCTGAATTAACTTAGGTGCTTCGAGACGAGTTTCGTCATCTCAAACATCGTCACTTCGCCCTTGCCTCCAAATATCGCCTTCAGCTTGTCATCCGCAAGAATGTTTCGCTTGTTCTTAGGATTCTGAAGATCGTTCTTCTTGATGTAGACCCAGAGTTGTTTGACCACCTCGGTTCGGGGCATCGGGCCTTTGCCGACAACTTGCTCGAGTTCCGGAGAAAGGGTAAGCGGTTTAGATAAAGCTGGATTGATTGCCATACTAGATTTAGTTGTATTAATACTAACTCTTCAAAAACAGGAAGCCAAAGATCTGCTTCTGTAGGACATCGCAATTCTCACTGCGACCCGACCGCCCCAGTATATAGCATATTTCCCAGGCTTGCCCACCACCTATCCCTCATCTGTGTCTTGCATAACGCCAGTAAAGCGTAATACTAGTATCATGACATTTGAAGGAAATGGGGGAGATGAGATAGGCGGGGGTGATCATCATGACAGAAGCATCCCGCATTATCATGGCGATGCTGTCCGCATACTTTTTGTCACCGGGGCTGTCGTCCTTATTATTGCGCAGTCTACTGGTGCAGAGCTTCCCCTTACCACGCTCGGTGCCGTTATCTCTGCCGCCTTGCTAGCAATAGCAGCTGGCATCACGAACCCGATGCAATACGAGATTCATTGGGCCAACGCGCTTCTTTCCCTTGCAGGAACGGTCCTCTTCGGAACTACCGCAATTGATCACTACCGGGCAGGAGCAAGCTTCTTCGACTTGTCCTTCATCTATGTCGAAGCACTCGCACTCATATCGCTCATAGCGCTCTACTTCACAACACGCACGATCCGTGGAATCATTCAGCGCGCAGACCTCAACTAAATTTTCCTATGTCTATTCAGGGCTTTCTTTTAAATCAGTACGCTAAGTGGAAGTTAAAGGATGTGCCGGAAGAGCAGCGCGAGCAGATGACGGCGCTCATTTCGAAGAATCCGGAACTCTTCAAGAAGATCGGCGAAGAGATTGAGCGACGAAAGAAGGGTGGTGAGAGCGAGATGAAGGCGGCGATGGAGGTGATGAAGAAGTACCGCACCGAACTCGCGACGCTGATGCAGCAATAATAGGCCGGATTATCTTGCGCAAAAGCCTAACAGGCCGTAGGGTTCATACATGCTCAAAATAGGAATTGTCGGCCTCCCGAACGTCGGTAAATCGACGCTTTTTAATGCACTCACGAAAGCTGCAGTGCCGGCAGAGAACTATCCGTTCTGCACAATCGACCCCTCAGTCGGTGTTGTTGGCGTGCCTGATGAGCGGCTCGCTAAGCTCGCCGCCTTTTCTAAGACTGAAAAGATCATTCCTGCTGCAATCGAGTTCGTAGACATCGCAGGCTTGGTAAAAGGTGCTGCGACCGGTGAGGGGCTAGGAAATCAATTCCTCGCAAACATTCGCGAGACAGACGCTATCCTCCAGGTCGTTCGCTTTTTCGACGATTCGAACGTGTTGCATGTCGATGGGGCCATCGAGCCCTATAAGGATATTGAAATCATCAATATGGAGCTCGTGCTTGCCGATGCTGAGCAGGTGCGAAAGCGCCGCGACAAGCTCGTTCGCGATATAAAGACTGGCAACAAGGATGCTGTGATTGAAGATGCGGCTCTCGCGAAGCTCGAACAAGGCTTTTCAGAAGGAAAGCTCGCGCTTCATGCTGGACTCTCTCCGGAGGATCAGAAGCGTGTCGCATACCTGAATCTCCTCACAATGAAGCCGATCCTGTACGCACTCAACAGAAAGAGCGGCGGACAGAGTCTCGACAAGCTCGCTGATGGTCGCGCGCAAAGAGCTTTTGATCTCATTAAGACGCTTGGTGGTCGACATGTGTTCGTAGATGCTGCAACCGAACGGGAGCTCAACGACGTCGCAGATGCTGACCGCGCCGGATTCCGCGCCGAACTTGGTGTATCAGAAGATGGTCTCGCGGCACTTATTCGCGGCGCATATGACACTCTTGGTCTCATTTCTTACTTCACAACAGGCGTCGTCGAGACTCGAGCATGGACCATTAAAGACGGCAGTACTGCACCGGAAGCCGGCGCGGCTATTCACAATGATTTCAAAGACAAGTTCATCCGTGCCGAAGTCATTGCTACCGACGATCTTCTCGCGGCCGGCAGTTGGGCAAATGCTCGTGAGATGGCGAAAGTGCGCATCGAAGGGAAGGAATACATCGTCAAAGACGGTGATGTCATGGTGTTCTTGCACGGATAACATCCAATCTTCTTTGGGGGCTTGTGTGGTATAATGTGGGCCTATGGAAAAGCCAAAAACAACACCTAAGGATTTCTTCTTGTGGGCCGGAGCATTAATCACGTTCTACTGGAGTGTCATCGCCACCATTCTACTCGTCATCAATTACATCGACTACACGTTCACCAACGTGCTTGCAAGACTTCCAGATCCGTATCAGAGCGGCATTAGTTATCAGATGGCATCGATCATCGTCCTTTTTCCGCTCTACATGTTCCTCATGCATCTTATTCGCAAGGATGCGATTGCTGACCCTTCTCGAAATGAGATCTGGGTTCGTCGCTGGGCACTCATTTTGACCCTCTTTGTGTCAGGTGTCGCAATAGCTGCAGATCTCATTACTCTTCTTACGACGTTCCTGAATGGCGAAGAGCTGACAACCTCATTCCTACTTAAGGTGCTCGTCATCCTGCTCGTCGCTGCGGGAGTATTCATGCATTTCATCGCTGACCTGAAGGGATATTGGGATATGTTCCCGAAGCGCAAGCAGGCGGTAAGTATCGGCGTAGCAATGCTTGCTGTTGTGGTGATTGTCTCAGGATTCTTTATTGTCGGAACCCCACAGCAGGCTCGTCTTGCGCGCATGGACATGCAAAGAATAAGCGCTCTTCAGAATATTCAGGATAGAGTTGTGAGTTATTGGCAAGCAAAGCGAGCGCTTCCGGCGGGACTTTCAGACCTTGAAAACGCTATTCAATATGGCCCGCTGCCTACGGACCCACAGACTGATGCACCGTACGCTTACAACGCAACTGGTGCGCTTACATTCAAGCTCTGTGCCACATTTGCCACACAGGGTAGCGGAACTTCCTACCCTTATTACGGCGAACCGGTTTCGATGGGTATCAAGGAAGTTAAGAGCAACTGGCAGCATGCTGCTGGCGAAGTCTGTTTTGAGCGAACCATCGACCCGAACTTTTTTCCTCCTCTAACAAAATAAAGCTTATTCTTACGATTCGGTAACACCGAAGATAGGGAATCATGGCGTACGATCATCAAAAAATAGAGAAAGATGCCCGGGAGAAATGGGTCGGGCTAGATCTATACTCAACCGACCTCTCGGATGAATCCAAAGAGCGTTATTACCTGCTCACTGAGTTCCCATACCCATCTGGTGATCTTCATATCGGCCATTGGTACGCATTTGCGGTGACCGATATATACGCGCGCTTGCTGCGCGCGCGCGGGAAGAACGTACTTTTTCCGATCGGCTTCGATGCATTCGGTCTCCCTGCAGAGAATGCTGCAATCAAGCATGGTCTCGATCCTAAAGACTGGACATATAAGAACATGGCGCGCATGCGTGAACAGCTCAATTCTATGGGCGCATCATTCGACTGGAGCAAGGAAGTCATTACCTGCGAGCCGAGCTACTATCAATGGACGCAGTGGCTCTTCGTGAAGCTGTTTGAGCACAGACTTGCTGAGCGGCGTAAATCAGCTGTCAAATGGTGTCCGAAGGATCAGACTGTGCTTGCTAATGAACAGGTCGTGGATGGTCGCTGTGAACGGTGCGGTACGGAAGTAGAGGAAAAAATGCTTACGCAGTGGTTCCTGAAGATCACTGACTACGCTGAGCGACTTCTTTCCGGACTCGACACACTCCCGTGGCGTGAGGAAATAAAAGAATCCCAGCGCGCATGGATCGGAAAGAGTGAGGGCGCTCACCTTGAATTCGCCCTTTCAGACCGTGACGAGAAGATTCGTGTCTTCACCACCCGTCCCGACACCGTATTCGGGGCAACATATATAGTCCTGGCACCAGAACACTCACTCGTCGCACCTCTAGCGGAAGCATCTTCAAATAAGAAAAAGATCGAGGAGTATATCTCTGCCACCGTCAAAAAGACCGAGCGAGAGCGGAGCGAGAACAAAGAGAAAACCGGGGTAAAAATTGAGGGTATTTCAGCAATCAATCCCGCGACTAAAGAAGAGATCCCCATCTATATTGCTGACTATGTCATCGGCTCGTACGGTACTGGTGCGGTGATGGCAGTACCGGCCCATGATGAGCGCGATTTCGAGTTCGCAAAGAAAATGCAGCTTCCTATTAAGGAAGTAGTAATGCCGGAGCGTATCGACAAGAGAAATCCTCCTGTGCCCGGGAAAGAAAGTGTCGCACGTCGAAATGTGCATGCGTTTATTCGTGACCCGAAGACAGGAAAAATCCTCTGCTTGCGCTGGAAAAAGCATCCATGGATTACTCTCCCGATGGGGGGAATCGAGGAGGGGGAAGATGTCATTGAAGCTGCGAAAAGGGAAGTAAAAGAGGAAACAGGGTATGCTCATTTGAAGAATGCTCGAGTATTGGGTGGCGAAGTCCGCGCTGAATATTTTGCTGCACATAAAGATCAAAACCGGGTATCTTTCACCACGCTTGTGGCATTTGATCTGAAAGATGACAAACAGGTACCTATCGCAGCCGAGGAATCCGCGGCTCACGAAGTGTTCTGGGCGGACCCAAGCGAGGTGACCGCTACCCAGATGACACATGCTGAAATGGATGTGTGGCTCACTCGGTTGTCCCACGAAGAGGAGGGTGTCGCATTTACAGACTCTGGTGTCCTCATTAATTCAGGTGAATTTAATGGCAGACATAGTGAGGAGGCGAAGTGGGATATCGTGAAATACGCCGGTGGAGAAAAAACAACTCAGTACCGCCTGCGTGATTGGCTCGTCTCGCGCCAGCGCTATTGGGGTTGCCCGATACCAGTCGTGTATGACCCAGAAGGAAAGCCGCACCCGATTCCAGCCGAGCATTTACCCTGGCTCTTACCGACGGATGTTGATTTCAAGCCGACCGGAGAAGCACCACTTGCTTCTTCGAAAGAGCTTAAAGAGCGAGTCACAAAAATATTCGGAGAGGGATGGACGCCGGAATACGACACGCTCGACACATTCATAGATTCTTCATGGTATTTCCTTCGTTACCTTGATCCAAAAGATACGCACGATTTTTCTGATATATCTCTGATGAAGAAGTGGCTGCCGATCAATCGCTATTCGGGTGGGAGCGAACATACGACCATGCATCTTCTCTACGCACGTTTTTTTACGAAGGCACTCTATGACCTCGCGCTTGTGCCAGTCGACGAACCGTTTACCGAACGCTTCAATCGGGGTCTCATCATGGGTCCTGATGGGCAGAAAATGAGTAAGTCGAAAGGGAATGTCTTGAATCCGGATGAATTCGTGAGAGAGTATGGCGCTGATGCCGTACGCACATACCTTGCCTTCATCGGCCCTTACAACGAGCCCGGAAGCTATCCATGGAACTTGGAGGGAGTGTTCGCAATGCGTAAGTTTCTCGAGCGTATTGCTCGCCTCGCCGAGCGCACACAAGACGTTCCTGAAATGCCTAAGACTCTCCAGCAAGCCCTCGCTCGGGCAAGTGTGAAAGTCGCTGAAGACGGTGATCGCTTTAAATTCAATACGGGCGTCGCAGCTCTTATGATCCTTGTGAATGAACTGGAAGATGCCGAGACACTTCCGAAGGAAGTTATCGCGAACGTCCTCATCATGCTTGCACCGTTCGCTCCACATCTTGCAGAACATCTCTGGGAAAACCTTGGAAAGGATGGGAGTGTGCACCAAGCCGTATGGCCTATGTTCGCGGAGACTCTCGTTCAGAAAAGGGAGCTCATTGTCCAGGTAAACGGGAAGAAGCGTGGCTCCGTAATACTTGCATCTGACGCTTCTGAGGCAGACGCGACAACTGCGGCCCGAGCATTGCCGCCGGTAGAAGCGGCTCTTGGGGGTAAAGAGCCGGTACGCATCATCTATGTACCCGGCAAAATCATCAATATCGTGACCTAAAAGTATCCCCTATTGACTCTTTTGCTACTAATTGCTATAAATTACACCACATGGTCAAGGGTACGAAAGCTACAAAGCAGGGAAAAGCGAAGGCGGTGGCTACCGCCTCGTTTTCCTTTGATAGCGCAGCCCTCACGAAGCAGCTTCTTGCTGCTGCGCCTGAGCGAGCACGGGAAGTACTGGTTCGCCGCTTCGGTCTCGGCACTAGTTTTGAGCGCGAGACGCTCGAAGCTATCGGCGATCGCTCGGGAATCACACGCGAGCGCGTTCGCCAGATCGAGGCTGCTGGTCTCGATGCAATCCGCGCAAGTAAGTCCTTCAAGGACGCGAAGGATGCCTTTGTAGAGATCGCTGAATACATCGGATCGCTCGGTGCAATCGTACCTGAAGACACTCTCCTTAATTCACTCGGTAAAGACGAGAAGGCTCGCAACCGCTTCCGTTTTTTCCTTATGCTCGATTCGGCATTCTTCCGTGAACGCGAGACAAATGAATTTCTTGCTCGCTGGCACGTCGATAGCACGACCGCAAAGAACATTCACGATGCGCTTTCGAAGCTCTATTCTTCGCTTTCTGATACTGAAGTCGTTCCGGAAGGGAAACTTCTCGACCTTTTCCTCGAGGAGCTCAAGGAGGTGAATGACGCTTATAAGAACGAAGAAGTTCTGAAGCGCTGGCTCTCTATTTCAAAACACATCGGCAGTAATCCGCTTGCTGAGTGGGGTCGCACTACGGCTCCAGCTATCCGCATCAAGGGTGTTCGCGATTACGCATATCTCGCAGTGAAGCGTCATGGTGCGCCGATGCACTTCTCTGAAGTTGCAAAGGCTATCGGTACTCTTTTCTCTAAGAAGGCGCACGTCGCAACGACGCATAACGAGCTCATCAAGGACCCGCGGTTCGTTCTTGTTGGTCGCGGCCTGTACGCGCTCACTGAGTGGGGATACACTCCCGGCGTCGTGCGCGAAGTCATACGTGAAGCCCTTAGAACAGAGGGACCTTTGAAGAAGGAAGAGATCGTGAAGCATGTGAAAAAGGCGCGCTTCGTAAAAGACAACACCATTCTCGTGAATCTCAATGATCCACGCTATTTCAAGCGCCTCAAGGACGGCCGATACTCAGCCGTATAATACGTCTGTACACAAATAAGAGCCCGTCTATTGACGGGCTCTTATTTTTTATTGATATACTTCATTCAATACTATGATTCCGTTCTTTGATGCGGTTAAGAACTTCGAAGAGTACTTTACAGGGACTTACGGCATTAGGTTTGAGCCGTGGCCGCTTTTCATATTGGCCATGCTCCTCATTCTTAATGCGTATATATGGATGCCGGGGGTCGTCTCGCTGTCGTTCTCAATGGCTTTGTTCCTGGCACCTGTGTGGCTGCCATTCCTTCTGGTCGGCGGGGCAATAGATCTTTGGTACATTTTCAAAAAAAGTGAATTTATCGCAGCCCAGAAATACGTACTGCTTGAAGTCCGACCACCCCGCAATCTCGTGAAAACACCGCTTGCAATGGAGACGTTCCTCACTAGCTTGCACCTTACGGGAGGAGAATCAAACTGGTGGGCACGAATCACTGGAGGCGTACGCCCTTGGTGGTCGCTTGAGCTGGCCTCTTTTGAAGGACAGGTGCATTTTTTCATATGGACGCGCGCCAAGCTCCGTTCCATCGTCGAAGCGCAAATGTACGCTCAGTACCCAGGCGTGCAGATAACCGAAGCCATTGATTACACTCGACTCATCTCTGCAACGCCAGAAGAATGGAATGTCTGGGGCTGTGATTATTGGCAAAAAGGAGCTGATCCGCTACCAATGAAAACGTATGTTGAGTTCGGGCTCGACAAGGTACAGAAGGAGCCTGAGCAGACCGATCCGCTCGCCAGCATCATCGAATTTATGAGTTCTGTCGGGAAAGGTGAGTACATCTGGTTCCAACTCATCATTAGGGCTCATAAGGGCGAGAAATACAGCAAGACCAAGTCAGACGGAAAACCGCACACTTGGAAAGATGAAGCGAAAGATCTTCTCAAAAAAATTCGTGAGGAAACACGAGACGTCTATGTCGACCCTGACACCAAGAAAAAAACACTCGGATTCCCGAATCCTACTAAGGGCCAGCTGGAAATGATGGCGGCAATAGAACGTAATGTGTCGAAGCTCGCTTTCGATGTTGGCGGTCGGGCGATATATATCGCTAAACCTAAGAGTTTTAATGCGGCAGTGATAACGCACCTGATCTCGCTCTATAAGCCCGTCAACAGCGAGGGCTGGAACAGTATTGAATCGACCGGTTGGCTTAAGAACTTCGATGATTATCCATGGGAGACTGGTGTCGATAAAAGGAAGGATAGTTTTCGCCGACACTTGGTCGAAGTGTTCCGCCGCCGCCAATTTTTCCATAATCCTTTCTATCAAGGAAGTCATTCTCCTAGTAAAATCATGGTAATGAGCACTGAGGAAATTGCCACGATCTATCACATCCCATCTGCTTCAATTGAAGCTCCGGGTCTAGCGCGCATCCGCTCGACCACTGGCCAAGCTCCGGAGAATCTTCCGACCTAATCTGCATGGATTTTTCAGTACAACGAAGTCCATGGCGTGTGGTGTCCGTGTCTATACTGGTTCTGATTGCTTTCTATCTCGCGTTATTTGCTGCGCCTAGGAATTTCCCCTCGAACGGCATCATCGGTATCGAGCGCGGAAGTTCTGCATCAGCCATTGCCGACCAGCTTTCCAATGAACACATCGTCTCGCACGCACTGATTCTGGAGCTCCTCCTGCGTCTTTCGGGTGGAAGTGGGGGCGTGCACGCCGGTAGTTATCGTTTCGAGAATCCGCAAAACGTATTCTTCGTCGCATATCGATTGCTAGCTGGTGACTACGGATTTCCGGCGGTACGCATAACATTTCCTGAAGGTATAACCGTGCGAGAGTCTGCAGCAAAAATCGAAGAAGCTTTTCCTGGTATAAAGGCCGTCGATTTTCAAAATGCTGCAAGACAGTACGAGGGGTATCTATTTCCTGACACGTATCTGTTCGTACCTTCAGAGGATGCCGCATCGATCATTTCCCTGATGCGCGTGAATTTCGACACGAAGATAGGACCTCTTTCCGATGACATTCGCGCCTCGGGCCGTACGCTCTCAGACACGATCATCCTCGCTTCGCTGATCGAGAAAGAGGCACGAACAGACGAAAGCAGGCGTATGGTCGCGGGCATATTGCTGAACCGTCTCAAACTCGGAATGCCGCTTCAGGTCGATGCTGTATTCGGCTATATATTCAACCGCGACACGTACAATCCATCATTCAAAGACCTTACTGTCGACTCTCCGTACAACACCTACACGTATAAGGGTTTGCCGCCGGGTCCCATCTGCAATCCTGGCCTGAGCTCAATTGAAGCAGTGCTGCACCCGACGAAAACGAAGTATCTATACTATCTGACGGGTAAGGATAACCTCATGCATTACGCCACAACCTATGCTGAGCACCAAGCTAACCAAAAAAAGTATTTGCGATAGACTGTCGCCATGACCACGCGAGGAAAGAAAATATTTGTAGGCCTTTCAGGTGGGGTTGATTCCGCAGTGGCAGCGGCACTTTTGCAGCGCGCGGGCGCCAAGGTGACAGGCGTATTCATTAAGGGCTGGTATCCACCAGGAATGCCCTGCACTTGGGCAGAAGAGCGGCGCGATGCGATGCGTGTGGCAGCACGGCTCAGGATCCCATTCCTCACGCTCGATGCCAGCGCCGAATACAAGAAGGGCGTCATCGATTATCTGATTTCAGAGTATCGAGCCGGGCGCACACCAAATCCCGACATTATGTGCAATCGCGATGTGAAGTTCGGCGCGTTCTATCGATTTGCGAAGGCTCATGGAGCAGACCACATTGCGATGGGGCATTATCGAAGTGGCGAAAAGGACCAGCGCTACTTCCTTTGGGCGGTTCCCAAACATATTCTTACTGAAACGCTTTTTCCAGTAGGGAACATGGAGAAAGAAGTCGTGCGCAAGCTGGCAAAGAGATTTAATGTGCCGGTCGCCAAGAAGAAAGACAGTCAGGGAGTTTGTTTCCTTGGGAGTATCTCAGTCGAAGAATTTTTACGCAGTGAGTTTGGCGTCGTGGTCGGGCGCGCGCTCGATGAAAAAGGAAATGTGATCGGTACACACGGCGGAGTGCTTCTCTCTACTATAGGGCAGCGCATTGCCCTCCATGACGCGACTGAATCCGGTCCGTGGTTCGTGCTTGCAAAAGATGTCACAAAGAACGAGCTCCTAGTCGGAAAGTCGCGTACTCCGCACGCTGCGCATGCATCTGAGGGGATACTTTTCACTGATGCAAACTGGCTTAGTGACACGGAGGGCAATATCGAGGCACAATACCGCTATCGTGGTCCCCGCATACAGGGTCGCATTGAGGGGGCTCACTTCATCAGCGCCGTAGGTCTTCCCGAAATCCCAACGCCCGGCCAATCGGTCGTCTTTTATCGTGATGACGAAATGGTCGGTGGTGGTATCATTGCGTCATGAGTCATACACGTCTTTGGGTCGCTGCAGCGATTATCGCGCTTGTCGTGATTATCGGATTCGTGCTTTCAGTGCCCCACACCCGCGACATCACTGAGACGCTGCAAGGATCCACAGCAACGACTATCCCGCAAGTCACGGTCCGTGATTCCTACAAGAAGGGCGTGCACACGATTACCGGTACAGTCGAAATGCCGAATGCATGCGCGACAGTAAGTGCAGAAGCGAATATCGCCATCGGAAGTGACGCTTCAAGTACCCCAAACATCCTTGTCGCAGTCACGATGGTCGACGACGAAGGGGTCTGCCTTCAGTTGCCTACGCAAGCATCATTCAAGACCTCAGTATCGACGACCACTGCACGCTTGCCGCTTGTCGTAACGATAAATGGCGCGGTGGCGACCACAACATCGCCATGACAACTGCGACACCGCTCGTTATCATAAAGGCAGACGGGGCAAGCGAATATTTTGATCCTGAGCGCCTCGTCACGTCTCTCAAGCGTTCCGGCGCAAGCGGACACGTCGCGGATCGAATCGCAGATACTATTACGAATACGGTCGCACCAGGATCCTCTTCAAAAGAGATTTACACCCGCGCGTTCGCTCTTCTGCGTAAAGAAGCGCGCCCCGTAGCGGCTCGTTACGCTTTGCGTCGTGCACTGCTTGAGCTTGGTCCCACTGGACATCCGTTTGAAGATTTCATATCGCATCTCTATAGTGCAGAGGGCTGGCAAGTAGAAACGCGCAAGATGATCAAAGGGAAGTGCGTCACCCACGAGGTCGATTTCTACGCATCGCATCCCGAACAGAACATGTTCATCGCTTCCGAACTCAAATATCACAATGATCCAGGATACAAGACCGACCTAAAGGTCGCGCTCTACGTGAAGAGTCGCTTCGACGATATTTTCAATTGCGATACCGAAGCCCGATCATGTCCCATTGATCGCGGACTGCTCGTCACCAACACCAAATTCACCTCTGAAGCGATCGCGTATGCCGAGTGTTCGGGCGTAGAACTTCTTGGATGGGGATATCCGGCAAATAATAATCTCTTCACGCACATGAGTCGCGCGAAAGTGTACCCGATCACGACCCTTACCGGATTTTCTCGCTCTGAAAAACGCATGCTTATCGAACGTGGCGTCATTGCGGTCGACCAGGCCTTGAAAGATCGCAACTTGCTCGATCCTCTGCATCTTTCTGCCGCGCGCACAGATGAAATTCTCATCGAAGCAGAGGGTCTTCTTGATCTTCCGCACGTAAATCACGAGACATCTTTATGATGAAGCATTTTTCTACAGGTTCATTTATCGTAGGCATCATTCTCGGCGTTTTACTCATGAGCATACAGTTCTATAGGGGCTTTACAGCCGGATCAGAACCTCCTGCGTCTCTATTTACCGCAACATCCACGACACCGACAATAAAAGAGGGTGGCTCCATATCGGTCGCCGGCCAGCCCGCTGGAGATACTGTTGTCGTAGAGTCTGTGACCGTACCGGCACCAGGTGTATGGGTCGCAGTGCGCGAAGTCATCGATAACGACTTGGGCAATGTGCTTGGTGCCGTGCGTATAAGTGGTCCTCGCAGTCACGTGGCCATTTCGCTCCTGCGCGCTACTGAACCAGGCCGCACCTATGCGATACAGCTGTACCGTGATGATACGAGCGGAGCATTCGACGCAACGTTCAATAGCGCGTATGTCGATTTCGATACGGGAGCACGTGCAGTAGCGTATTTCACTACCGCTGACTGATATGGCATTCGGCGGATACAAGCTCAAGTGGGAGAAGGGGCGGTTTAATCCATCATCGCGCGAACCATACACGATATCGCGATCAAAGATCGAACGCTTCCTTGAGTGTCCGCGCTGCTTCTGGATTGAGGCGCGCTACGGCATCGGCCGTCCTGATACGCCACCCTTCACTCTGAATAATGCTGTTGATGAGCTCTTCAAACGCGAGTTCGATGTGCGTCGTGCGGCCGGAGAAGCACACCCACTCATGACGAAATATGGCATCGACGCGATCCCATATGCACACGACAAACTCGAAGAGTGGCGCGACGCATTCAAGCGCGGCATAAAATATCACGACACTGAAAATAACCTTATCGTGCGGGGCGGCATTGACGATGTCTGGGTGAATCCTGCCGGCGAACTGTATATCGTCGACTACAAAGCGACCGCCGGGAAGAAAGAGGTTACGCTCGATGATGAGTGGAAGATTCAATACAAGCGCCAGGTAGAAGTGTATCAATGGCTCTTCCGTCGAAACGACTTCAATGTCTCGCCGATTGCATACTTCGTCTACGCAAACGGATTGAATGACAAGGAAGCGTTCGACGGTAAGCTCGAATTCGATATCACGATATTGCCGTACGAAGGAGATGATTCCTGGATACCGAAAACGCTTAGCGAACTGAAGGGGTGTCTTGATTCCGATGTCATTCCAAAAGTCGGATCACGTTGCGAGTATTGCCCCTACCGCGAAAATGCAGGGAAAAAACTGCTCGAGCTTCACCAAGACAGCAAGAAGAAAAAGAAATAGCCATGCGGAAAAGCTCTTTTGCCGAACGCGTCAGAGAGGTAGTGCGTAAGATTCCAAAAGGAAAGACACTTAGCTACGGTGAGGTTGCAGAAGCGGCAGAGCATCCTGGCGCAGCACGAGCTGTAGGCACTATCATGAAGAACAATCATGATCCATTGGTGCCGTGCCATCGGGTCATACGTTCTGACGGTTCGCTCGGAGCGTATAATCGTGGCACTGCGCGCAAACGTGCTCTATTGAAGGCCGAAGGTGCTATATAGGGTATGAACGTAAAAATAGATCCGTCGTGGGCGAATCACCTGAAAGGTGAATTCGAGAAAACATATTTTACGGAGCTAACAACATTTGTGAAGAAGGAATACTTGGAAGGAAAAGTGTACCCAGCACCAAAAAATATCTTCCGCGCATTTGACCTGTGCCCGTTCGAGAGCGTAAAGGTCGTGATCCTCGGCCAGGATCCGTATCATGGCGAGCGACAGGCGAACGGTCTTGCATTTGCGGTCGACGAGAGGGAAGCCGTGCCGCCCTCGCTCAAGAATATCTTTAAAGAGATTGCGAGCGATTTAGGGAAGACGCTCGTGCATACCGATGGCGATCTTTCGCGCTGGGCGAAGCAGGGAGTTCTGCTATTGAATGCGACACTAACCGTACGAGCGCATTCGGCTGGTTCGCATCAGGAAAAGGGGTGGGAACAATTTACCGATGCTGTTATCCGTGCGCTCTCGGAAGAGCGCACGGGCATCGTCTTCATGCTCTGGGGCAACTATGCGAAGCAGAAAGGCGCGCACATCGACCGGAACAAGCACTTAGTACTCGAAGCTCCGCACCCCTCGCCATTCTCCGCCGCTTCGGGTTTCCTCGGCTGCAAACACTTCAGTCGTGCAAACGAGTACCTAACAGTAAACGGAAAAACTCAGATTGATTGGCTCTAGTAGAGTATACTTCGCATCATGAATCACACGCCGCAGATAAAGAAGGCGATTCAGTTCGCAGCACGAAAGCATCATGGGCACATGCGCCAAGAGGTGGAGCCACTGCCCTATATCACACACCTTTTCTCAGCAGCTCTTTTAGTAGCTGAGGGCGGGGCGGATGACGACATTGTGACTGCAGCGCTTTTACACGACACGATCGAAGACACGGGCACCACTCGTGAAGAGATCGCCGAAGCATTTAATGAGCGCGTCGCAGAACTTGTCGTATCGGTGAGCGAAATAAAGGAGAAAGATGGAACTAAGTTCGGCTGGAAGGAGCGCAAAGCAGATTATCTTGTGCGGCTTGAGCATGCAAATGACGGAGCTGTGCTCATCGCTCTTGCCGACAAAGTAGACAATATCGAGAGCCGCCTTGAAGCATACGAATTAGAAGGTGCATCTTTTTTGTCTCGCTGGACACAGCCCATCGAATCGTATCTGTGGTACCACGGCGAAGTGGCTCGCATCGCAGAGTCAAGACTTCCGGAACACCCGCTCACGAAGCGCCTCATTGAAGCTCACGAGAAAGAACGAGCAGCGTTTTTGTAGATTAGGGAGCCGTTTGGTAGAGTAAGACGCATATGCGTTCCTCCAATTCTCCCTCTGTGCCGATACTTGATGGTGCGACATTCATCCGCTCACTTGAGGGGATTCATGAATACCGCCTCGACTCAAACGGTCTTCAGATACTCCTTGCTCCAGCTGCGACCACTCCAGTAGCCGGACTTATGGTCACATACCGGGTCGGTTCTCGAAATGAAGCTGTTGGGTACACGGGTGCCACGCACCTACTCGAGCACCTCATGTTCAAAGGCTCCGAAAATTTCAATAAGGCAAAAGGAAATACGATCTGGGAACTTCTGGAGACTAAAGGAGCCCTTGTAAATGCAACAACCTGGAACGATCGTACGAACTACTACGCCGTGGTTCCGCAAGAATACCTGCCAGCAGCTATAGCGCTCGAGGCTGACCGCATGCGTCGTGCGAATCTTATCGAAGAGGACCGCCAGTCGGAAATGCCGATTGTGCGTAATGAGTTTGAGCGGGGCGAAAACCAGATGATGCATGCGCTCGATAAACAGCTCTGGGCACTAGCGTACACTGCACACCCGTACCACCACCCAACGATAGGCTGGAGAAGCGACATCGAAAATATCTCGATCGAGCGGCTTAAGAAATTCTATGATGATTTTTATCACCCCGATAACGCTACAGTATCGGTAGTCGGGAGTTTTGACTCCGAAGCGACGCTCGCGGCGATCATCAAGGAATTTGGCGCGCACAACAAGGCGCCGATATTATCGGCGGAGATATACACCAAGGAGCCGACACAGGAAGGGGAGCGCCGCGCTGTCATAAAGCGTACTGGACACTCAAATATGGTTGCTATCGCACACAAGATTCCAGCTGCAACAGATCCAGACATGCCAGCGCTTCTCATGCTCGCGTTCATTCTTGGAGCAAGCAAAAC
The DNA here is from genome assembly GCA_030651285.1 of bacterium. Taxonomy (GTDB): domain Bacteria; phylum Patescibacteriota; class Minisyncoccia; order Phycocordibacterales; family Phycocordibacteraceae; genus C7867-001. The sequence goes on along the minus strand of JAUSCN010000017.1, from coordinate 17,398 downwards.
AAGTCGACTGTATCGTGCGCTCATCGACACGGCTCTTGCGACGGACATCTCCACTACGTGCTACCAGTTCCGCGACCCGTCGCTTCTAATTTCCTATATCACGCTCGCGCCGCGCACTCGACACGAAGTGATGGAGAAGCGTCTGAAGCAGGAATTCCAGAAAATAATCTCGAAGGGAGTCACCGCTCAGGAGCTTACGCAGGCAAAGCGCTTCTTGCGCGCCTACGTCGCTTCACGTCGTGATGGCCCTTATGTACTCCTCGACAGTCTCAATGAGGAGATCGCGGTAGGCGATTGGACCCGATTTGTCACGCTTCCGCAAGCACTTATGCGTGTCACCACAAAAGATGTTCAGAAGGTCGCTAAGAAATATCTCATCGACGACCAAAGCACCATTGGTTACTTCATAGGAATAAACGCATGAAAAACGAATTTCACCCGGCGCAAGAATTTCCAATGCCACACGGCGGTAGGCTTTTCATTGCTCCGACCCACATCCACGACATTGTGATCGTGCAAGGTAGCGTACTTGGCGGCCGCAACATGCTACCTAAGACCCTGGATCTCGTTCCGGCATTGACTGCTGATCTACTCGACGCGGGAACTGCTAAGAAAAAGAAGAACGTCATTCGCGACACGCTTGCAGGAAAGGGTATGTCCCTCTCATTCTCATCATCGGGCGATCGCACGGAATTCTCCGGTCAGTGCTTCCCTGAAGACCTTCCTATGCTTCTTTCGACTATCACTGAATGTCTGGGCGGAGCGATCTTTCCAGAAGCAGAAGTAAAGAATGCAAAAGCGCTTACTCTCGGCAATCTGGCCGAGTCGAAGTCGAATACCCGTACTCGGGCAGAATACGCTCTTTCTGCGCTTCTGTACGATCCGGAACATGTGAACTATACGCCTCCCATCGAAACTCGGGAGAAGAACGTAGCGTCGATTCGTCGTGCCCACCTTCAGGATTTCAGGAAAAAGCTTGGGAAAGGAGGCCTTGTTCTCGCGATAGTCGGCGACATCACTACTACCACGGCCCGAAGCGCAGCTCAAAAAGCATTTGGAAAACTTGCCGTTGGTACTACATCGGCTCCGGTCAAGCAGGCTAACAAGAAAATACAGAAGGAGAATGAGAAGCTGATTCCTATTGCTGACAAAGCAAATATCGACATACTTCTGGGAACTGCGCTTCCGCTCACGATACAGCACCCGCTCTACCAGCCCATGAAGGTTCTCGTCGAAATGCTTGGTGGAGGCGTCACCTCGCACCTCATGCAGACTATCCGGGAGCGAGATGGCCTCACCTACGGAGTGTATTCCTCCCTAAGAGGTCTCGACGCGGGAGCGGATGGGTATCTAAAAATCTGGGCAACATTTTCGCCCGACACATATAAGAATTCTGTTGAGAAACTTCGGCAAGAGATAGACATATTCTTCTCGAAAGGACTGACGGAGGAGGCTCTCACAAAGAGAAAGGAAGAAATGACAGGATCATACCTGGTCGCACTCTCAACAACGCATGCTCTGGCACATTCTTTGCACGCAATTGGTGCAAATGGTTTCGAACTCTCGTATCTCACCGAGTACCCGAACATCATACGCGCCGTCTCACTTTCTGATATTATCAATGCCGCCGAGCTCATACCGCGCGACAAGCTGTCGCTCGCGGCTTCGGGAACCTTCAAGAAAAAATGACCGTCTCAGAGGTACGCAAACGATATATAGATTTCTTCGCAAAACGCGGACACGCGGTTATTCCGTCTGCGCCCATCATCCCTGAAAACGACCCGACGACCCTTTTTACCTCAAGCGGTATGCAGCCATTGGTGCCATACCTTCTTGGCCAGCCGCATCCAGAAGGCGCACGACTCGCCAACTCCCAGATGTCATTCCGTGCGGAAGATATCGAAGAAGTCGGCGACAACCGTCACACGACGTTCTTCGAAATGCTCGGGAACTGGTCTTTGGGTGACTATTTTAAGCAGGAGCAACTCCCGTGGTTTTTTGAATACTTAACTTCTACCGAAGAAGGTCTTGGGCTCGACCCGAACAAGCTCTATGTCACCGTTTTTGCCGGAGACAAGGAGTCAGGGATGGTCGCTGATACAGACGCCGTTGCTATCTGGAAAAAACTTTTCAGTGAGAAGGGAATCGATGCAAAGTTCGTCGAGCTCGGCACGGAAGAGCGCGGAAACGAGCTTGGCCTGCAGGATGGGAGGATTTTCTCATACGGCGCCAAGAAAAATTGGTGGAGCAGAGCAGGAACACCATCAAAAATGCCGGCGGGAGAGATTGGCGGACCAGACTCCGAAGTGTTCTACGATTTCGGTACGACGCACGACACGAAGTTCGGCAAAGAGTGCCATGTGAACTGTGATTGCGGTCGTTTCGTCGAGATCGGCAACTCGGTCTTCATGCAATTCATCAAGCAGGCCGATGGCACATTCAAAGAATTGCCAAAGAAGAACGTTGACTTCGGTGGGGGACTCGAACGCATCACGTTTGCGACTATCGGCAATCCAGACGTCTTTCTTATTGACGTTTTCGATGCGGCGCGCACCGCACTCGAGAAGCGCTCAGACAAGTCATATGCCGATACGAATGCCACACGTTCTTTCCGCATCATCCTCGACCACATGCGCGCAGCGTCGTTCTTCATTGCTTCAGGCATCCGCCCATCAAACACTGAGCAGGGATATGTACTGCGAAGACTCATTCGCCGATCTATCCGCGAAGCAGACAAGCTCGATATAAAAGAGTCAGTCCTTGCTGAAGTAGCTGAGGGCTTTGGCGCGGCATACAAAGAGGCGTATCCTTTCGTACACACGGCAGCGGGGACCATTCGCGAGGAACTCGAAAAAGAAGAGGCGCAATTCAGAAAAACGCTCTCAAACGGCATGCGCGAACTCGAGAAGATGGGAACGTCTATCGATGCCTTCATTCTGTTCACTACCTATGGATTCCCGATAGAACTTACTCAGGAAATAGCAAAAGAACGAGGAGTTTCGCTCGATATGGAGACCATAAAGGTAAAATTCGAAGAGCACCAAGCACTGTCGCGGGCGGGCGCGGCTCAGAAATTTGCCGGCGGTCTTGCTGATCATGCTGAGCAGACCGTGCGATACCACACGGCACACCACCTTCTCCTCAAAGCACTTCAAAAGGTGCTTGGTCCCGACGTGCATCAGCGCGGTAGCAACATCACGAGCGAACGTCTGCGCATCGACTTTTCGTATGGACAGAAGATGACACCGGAACAGAAAGCAGAAGCTGAAAGGATCGTGAATGAAAAGATTACTGAAGCATTGCCGGTGACACGCACAGTTATGAATAAGGATGAAGCTGAGAAGCTCGGAGCCGAGCATGAATTCGGTGCAAACTATCCAGAGCAGGTAAGCGTGTATTCAGTTGGTCCAAAAGATGCAACTGATGCTGATCCAAAGTTCTCGGAAGCATTCTCGATTGAATTTTGCGGTGGCCCACACGTACGAAACACAAACGAACTCGGCACAGGCGGCAAGCGATTTAAGATCTTGAAAGAAGAAGCATCATCGGCTGGCATTCGCCGTATCAAAGCAGTGTTAGAATAGAGCAATGAGTCTTGCGGATTTTTTTCGCACAAATAAAAAATCTGAATCGGTTGTACTGATTGATATCGGCACGAAGTCCGTAGCGGGCGCATACGTGCACTACGAAGAAGGAAAGATTCCCGTCGTGCTCTACACGCGCCGTCTTCCAGTCGAAGTAAGAGAGAACGAACCCAAAGATCGGGCAATGCTGCGCGCGCTCCAGATACTCAGCGCAACACTTGTCCGTGAAGGGGCGCCCGTTCTCTTGCGGACCACTGGATCAGGTAGTGCCCATGAAATTTTTGTATCGCTTGATGCACCCTGGCAGAAGACACTTGTGCGCACCGAAATCTTCGAGCAGGAAGCACCTTTTGTATTCACTAAGAATTTTGTAGCAACGATCCTGGGGAAAATGGGTAATACTGTACCCAACATGGTGCTCGCTGCCCAAAGCACCATCGGGACGACACTGAATGGCTACACCACACGCAATCCTTACGGGAAAAGGGCAACTCAAGCCTCAATTTCCGTACTGACGTCGTATATCGATGAACACATCGCGAAAAGTGTGCTTTCAGTCCTTACCAACACCTATCACCACAGACGCATCGTGCCCATTGCGGGAAGCTCGCTCCGTTACCAGACGATACAGAAAGTGTTTCCTCATGAACGTGACGCACTCATCATCGACGCAACGAATCCCTTCACCTCCATCGCACTCATACGCAAAGGACTCCTTGTGTCCGTAATTGAAATGTCAGAGTCCGATCCAGTCGATTCATGGGCTCACATAGTCGAGAAGCAGCTTGCCGAGATATCGAAAAACTATCCTCTGCCGCGCACAGTATTCCTGCTGGCTCGCGAGTCAGACATACCCCCCCTCAAAGAAGCTTTCGGGACAATGAACATCGATGGTCTTTGGTTTTCGGATAACCCTCCGAGCATGGTCGGCGTCATTGCGAGTCACATTACTAGTCTAGTACGCCAAGCGACCACCACCCCTCCAGACCTCCAACTCCTCCTCATGGCGCTTTTCAGGCAAGCAGTTGCATTTGATAAAAAAGATTCACACCCATTGACTGCACTTGATGCATAAGCTGGTATACTTCATCTTATGCGTACACTTGATGACATTATTCCGCCTTCCCGCCGCCGCGAAGCCGAGCCAATGAGCGAAGCTGGTTCTAACGACCGCCGACTGCGCCCTTCCAGCGAGTCGAAGTTTCCATTTACGACATTCATCGCTATTGCACTCGTCATTATCACCTCTATTGGCGTACTGTTCTATTTCTCGACCTCAAAAGTCGAAGTGACTCCGAGCACCGTATCAGTAGCGGTCCAGAGCTCCTTCACCGCAACACAGGGCACTGGCAATCTGCCGTTCCAGGTCATTACCGCTCAAAAGACCGCCTCGCAAAGCATCAAGAGTAGCGGCACGAAACAGGTGAATTCCTCCGCGTCCGGCACGATTACCATTTACAACACCCAGACTAAGGCCCAGAAACTCATCGCAAACACACGCTTTGCAACTTCGGCTGGTCTTATATTCCGCATCCATACTCCAGTAACGGTTCCCGCAGGATCAACGTCAAAGCCAGGCAGCGTAACAGCAAAAATATATGCTGATAAGCCAGGAAGTACATATAACGTCGCCCCGACCTCGTTCACCGTCCCAGGCTTCGCTGGAACAGCTCAAGCAAACCAAGTGTACGCGCGCTCTACATCACCGATGACTGGAGGAGCTTCAGGTACTGTACCGGTTGCAAATGCCAGCGATGAAGCGCAGGCTCGGCAGCAAATTACTACAGCACTTTCCACGGACCTACTAGCAAGCATCCAATCGCAAATTCCTTCAGGATTCGTCCTTTTGACTGGAGCTGCGATAACCACATTTGAAGATGGCGCACTCACACCTTCTTCAACAACCGGCATGGCTGATGTGAAGGAGGTGGGGACCGTTACGGCGATTGTATTCCCAAACACCGCCCTTGCTTCAGCGATTGCTTCCTCGGTGACGAGCATTGGCTATCAGGGCGAACCAATCACCCTCAAAGCGACTGATAAACTTGAATTCATAGCCGAAAACAGCATGCCAGATATGAACGCGCAGTCGCTATCCTTTACACTTTCGGGCACAGCACCGCTTATCTACAGCGTCGATCCAGCACGCATCGCAGCTGCTATCGCTGGCAAAAGCCGCTCTGCAGCAGAAGTAGCCCTGACGAACTACCCTGAAGTAAAAAAGGCCATAATCATCCTTAGACCCTTCTGGCGACAGTCATTCCCTCAGGACCCGGCAGTGATCTCCGTCGTCACCGTAGAGGAGGCATATTGACGCTTTTCCAAGCTCCTGCTAGATTTATAAGGCATCTGCATGAAGACCGAATGAAAGACGGCGACGAGAAAAAGACGACGGTAGGCACCGTCGAAGAAGTGCTGCCAAATTCACTTTTTCGAGTTCGTTTGTCTGCTCCGGCAAAGGACGATGCAGCGGAGGAAAAAGGGGAACTGATCCTCGCTTACCTCGCAGGCAAAATGCGCCTGCACCGCATCCGCGTCTTGGTCGGTGATCAGGTGGATATGGTACTTGACCCCTATGGGGGTCGGGCAAGAATTGTGCGCCGCTTAACATAGTTTAAATTAAAAATTACGATGAAGGTTCGCGCATCTATAAAGAAGCAGCAGGCAGGAGACCAGCTCGTCCGTCGCGGCGGACGCCTTTATCGTATCAACAAGAAGAATCCTCGCCGTAAGGCACGTCAGGGCTAATATTTTCGTAATCAATCCTTCTTTATATCTTTATGCGTATCGCCGGCGTCACAATCCCAGATAACAAACAGCTTGCATACTCGCTGCCGCTTATTTTCGGCATCGGTTCGACTCGTGCTCTTGAAATCCTTAAAGAAGCAAAGATCGCCCCAACTAAAAAGGGTACTGATCTTACTGGCGACGAGGAACAGAAGATCCGCTCGCTCGCAGAGGCATACCTCATCGAAGGAGAGCTCCGCCGCGAAATCGGTCAGAACATCAAGCGCCTTAAGGACATCCGCGCAGCTCGCGGCGACCGCCACGCACGCGGACTTCCGGTGCGAAATCAGCGTACAAAGACTAACTCCCGCACACGCCGAGGAAACGTCCGTAAGACGATGACCTCTGGCCGTCGTACGCTTGAAAAAACATAATATTTTATGGGAAAGAAACGCATCATTAAAAAGTCAGGACGCGGTCTCGATCAGGGACGCAAAGAGCGTGCACTCTCGAAAGTATCGAAGCGCCATCTCGAGAAGGGTGTGCTTCATGTTGAAGCAACCTTCAACAACACGAAGGCTGTGCTTACCGATGAGAAAGGAAATGCTGTCGTGTCATCGAGCGCAGGTGCTCTCGGTTTTTCTGGCGCACGCAAGTCGACTCCGTACGCAGCCGCAAAGGTCGGGGAGTTTCTCGGCGAGAAGGGTGCGATGATCGGTCTTAAGGAGGCATCGGTCGTCATCTGCGGAGTTGGTGCTGGCCGTGAGTCAGTACTACGCGCATTCTCCGGGAAGGGCATTCAGATCCGTGCTATCAAGGACGTAACGCCGGTCCCTCACAATGGCCCGCGCCCTCCGAAGCCTCGCCGCGTGTAATTTAGCCTGCTGATATTATGAAAACTGGACCACGATACAAAATAGCAAAGCGCCTCGGCGTAACCGTCTTTGAAAAGGCGCAGACTCAGAAGTTCGCTCTTTCTGCAGAACGCAGTGCGAAGAACAAGCGTCGCGGACGCGGACGTCAGAGCGAGTACGGCAAGCAGATGCTCGAAAAGCAGAAAGTACGTGTCACGTACGGTTTGCCAGAACGCCAGTTCCGCAACTATGTGCGCAAATCTCTTGAGACAGTACAGACCAAGAAACCTACCGAGCGCCTCCATGAACTCCTCGAGCTTCGCCTCGACAATATCGTCTGGCGCCTCGGCCTTGCGAAGACTCGTCGCGGTGCACGCCAGATGGTCGCACACGGTCACGTGCTCGTTTCGGGAAAGAAGAGTCGCGTACCTTCGCAGATAATCAGCATCGGCGAAATCATCGCAGTACGCGAAGGTTCGAAGGAGCATGGCGTACTCGTCGGGTTTGCTGAGCGTTTCGCTGAGCGCCCACTCCCATCATGGCTTTCGTGGAATCCGAAGACTATGGAGGGGGCAGTCACCGCACTTCCGACGACAGCTTCGGCTGATGTCGCGGGCGACCTCGGCGCCGTGCTCTCGTTCTACACGAGGTAATATTATTTAATTGGTAATTACGATTGCGTTATGGAATACCACATCACACTTCCGAGTAAGCCGCGTATTGTTTCTGAAGAAGGCGTCCAGGGCGTATACGAGATCGACTCTCTCTATCCAGGCTACGGCCACACGCTCGGCAACTCGCTTCGCCGCATCATCCTCTCCTCACTCCCAGGAGCAGCTGTCACGCAGGTAAAGATTGATGGTGTTGCTCACGAATTCGCTACGATTGAAGGCGTCCGCGAATCGGTTATGGAGATTCTTTTGAACCTCAAGCGTGTCCACTTCATTCTTCATGGCGATGAGCCACAGACGATTTCCCTTACAGTAAAGGGTTCGGGTGAGATTACTGCAAAAAATTTCAATCTCCCGTCTCAGGTTGAGATCAAGAATCCTGAGCAGCACATCTGCGACCTTTCAGGAAAGGCAAACATCGAGCTTGAGGCTACGATTGAGCGCGGTCTCGGCTACGTCTCGCGCGAAGTCCTCACGAAAGAGAAAGTTGATATTGGCACGATCGCTCTCGATGCGACCTTCACTCCGATTCGTCGCGTAAACTACGAAGTAGAGAACATGCGCGTTGGTGATCGCACCGACTTTAACCGCCTACGCATCCTCATCGAAACCAACGGCACCATCGCACCGAGAGAGGCTCTCGAAAAGTCGATAGAGACCATGGTTCACCAGCTCCGTGCGATCATTGGCTTCCAAGAAAGCGCACCGGCCACAATATCTTTCGCTGCCGCGACAGAAGGTAAGAAGAGTGCAGTCGAGTCTACTGATGCCTCGAAGGTAAAGATTTCTGATCTCGGGCTTTCAGCACGCATCACCTCGGCTCTCGAGGAGGCGGGTATCAAGAGCGCCGCTGGTGCTGCACGCAAGACTGCGAGCGCCCTCAAGGAGATCGATGGTATCGGCGACAAGGCGATCGAGGAGATCTCGAAGGCCCTCGCTGAGCACGGACTCACGCTCAAGAGCGAATAATACGTATGGCATTCACCAAAAAAGCAAAAACATTTCATCGCGAGACTGGCCAGCGCAACGCGCTCATCCGCTCGCTCGCCCGCTCACTCGTCCTCGAGGAACGTATCTCGACCACCGAGGCAAAAGCAAAGGCACTTCGTCCGTTTGCTGAGCGCCTCGTGACGTACGCAAAGACAAACACTCTCGCAAGTCGTCGTCTCGCCCAGTCCCGACTACATGATAAGGAAGCAGTGAAGAAACTGTTCGACACTATTGGCCCTCGCTACACGGAGCGCACCGGAGGTTACACCCGCATCGTGAAGCGCACGAAGCGTGGTTTCAACGACGCTCGCAAGCTTGCGTACATCGCGTTTGTCTAGTATTTATAACGTATCCATGACACTCAACAAGAAGCCAGCTCCAACGACATACACGATCGACGCGACTGATCGCACGCTTGGCCGCGTAGCCAGCGAGGCTGCGCATGCACTCCTTGGAAAGCGCTCAACACTTTTCTCGAAGAATCAAGCGCTCCCAGTCACTGTCATCGTGGAGAATGCTGGAAAACTGCATCTCCCAGAACGTCGCACGAAGGGTAAGGTATACCTGCGCTACACCGGTTACCCAGGAGGCCAGCGCGAGATGCGCATGGACGAGATGATTACAAAGAAGGGTATCGCTGAGGTCCTTAAGAAGACGATCGATGGCATGATCCCACGCAACAAACTTCGCAAGCCGCGTATGCAGAACCTCGTAGTCAACGCATAAATTTTATGGCAACACAATACATTACTACCGTCGGACGCCGTAAGACCGCAATTGCAAGTGTACGCTTGATTGCCGCCCCAAAGACGAGCCTCATGGTTAACGGCAAAACCGCAAAGGAATATTTCAAAACCGCAGATCGCGTAAAGACCGCTGAGGAAGCTTTCGAGGCCGCGAAGAGTGCTGAGAGCTACGCAGTCACCGCACACGTAGAAGGTGGCGGCATCGCAGCCCAGGCAGATGCAGTCCGCCACGCTATTAGCCGAGCCATCATCAAGGCAGAGCCGAATACACGCGCAGCCCTCAAGACAGCAACATTCCTCAAGCGCGACCCTCGCGCAAAGGAACGCAAGAAGCCAGGAAAGGTGAAGGCCCGTAAGGCCAAGCAGTGGTCGAAGCGCTAATCTCCAGCAAATACCGCCTTATGGGCGGTATTTTGTTGAGATTGACATATATACAAAATAGTAGTATTATGTAACTTAGAGGTTGTGCGACGCAATTACGCGTCAAATTACATTAAGAGGTGACCTGTGGTTGGAGACGATGGATTTCTTGTCATCACACCAAGAGTCTGGATCCCGGAGATGTCCGAGGAGCAGATCATCAAGTTCGGAAGTAAAATCAAACCCATCAAACGGTTTGGAGGAATTCTGTGTCACATCAAAACTTCGAGTGACCTTTTTGGTCCCTGCTTTTTCAACAGCGAACGCACCAAGGACGCAGTTGGACTGAAGAGAATCCATCGTCAGGTTACCTACCATGCCTACGGTCATCGCCCCACGATCTGTCTCTCTGCCTCAATCGCTGAAATTGTGGCTCAGATTCCTGAGCGGCTCATCGACCGAATTGTCGCATTCGAAGTAGAGCCTGAGCTTAAGCAAAATCCTGAGGCTCTAGCTGCGGGCTACCACACCGCGGTGACATGGTTCTACGAACAGGAACAATCAGCACAATTGCAGTAGGGAGATCATTCACTCTGTAGTAGCCCCGCGCGGACACAATCCGCCGGGGCTATTTTTTATTTCCGAATAACGCTCAATACGTGGCAATTGACTATATGTCAATTCATAGATATTATCCTGGCAGATTTGCACTGAGCATCACCGCGATGCGTCAACAACAACCAGAGGAGGTGTCGTAATGAGTCTATGGGTTGAAGAAATCCTGCAGGAAATTGGAGGCATTTCACCAGAACAAGAAAAATTTGCTGAGCCAAGTGAGGCACTGAGTGATTGTGATCACGTCGTCGGCGTCCTTGATGGGACTCATGGTGATCTCCGCAAACTCCTCTTTCTTCTCATGCAGTACCACCGATACATATCCGAAATCATCCCTACACTCGAATTGTATAGTGGCGAGCAATACGAGGAACAAGTACGGAGAGTCAAGTTCCTCATCAAAAAATATGATGCATTGGACAATATTTTCTGGATTTCTGTCCGCTCAACATTTTCACCCTTGAAGGAAAAGGATTGTGTCGCCATTCGAAAAGGATGGAAAGTCGTGTGGGTTGAAAAGGAGCAGAGCACGCTCGATGGATTTGTGGTCATTTTGGGCGATTCTCGAAACAAAAACAAGAAACCGCCCTTCGATGTAAGCTGGAATTGATATGGAAAACACAGGAGGCACTATTGCGTGCCTCCTGTTTTGTTTTATCTATGACTTTTGACTCCGATCGGAAATTCATACATACTGGAAACATGGACGAACAAGATGAAGTCGCGCAGCGAGATACTGAGTCAGACGAGAGTATAAGTATTGAGCCAGAGCACAGTGAAGAAGCGGGGGAGAGGCGACCGGAGGAAAAAATTGCCAAGATGCGCGAAGAATTGAGTACCTGCCGCAAAGAGAAGCAGGAATACATGGACGGCTGGCAGCGCTCCAAAGCAGACTATGTGAACCTACTCAAGCGATTTGAGCTTGAAAGCAAGTCAGCTAAACAAGCTGGGGTGATAAAAGCGATCGAAACACTACTCCCAGCATTTGATGCGCTCGAACGCTCGAAAGAGCATGGCGAAGTCCCTGATGGCTTCCTCGCTATTGCAAAACAGCTTGAGAGCGCTTTTGTATCGCTCGGACTCGCAGAAATCGGTAGGGTTGGCGAAGCATTCAATCCTGCATTCCATGAAGCATTCGGGCAAGATGCGACTGAAGATTCCGCACACGACGACATCATCACCGTGGTTCTAGAAAAGGGATGGAAGATCGGCGACACAGTTATCCGCCCAGCAAAGGTCCGTGTAGCGCACTTTACTAGCAAGTAGAAACGCGTAAAATAAGACTTCTAACTTTTAAAAATTATGGCAAAAATCCTTGGTATCGATTTGGGCACTACGAACTCCGCGATGGCTATCGTCGAGGGTGGCGAGCCACGCGTCCTTGAAAACGCCGAGGGTGCGCGCACGACTCCGTCTATCGTCGCAACAGGGAAGACCGGGGAGCGCGTCGTCGGTACGCTTGCGAAGCGCCAGTCGGTCACCAATCCACTAAACACAATCTTCCAGATCAAACGATTCATCGGTCACTCATTTGATGAGACTGCTGTTCAGAAGGATAAGGCTGTCGTTCCATTTGAAATGCGCAAAGCAGAGAATGGTGGCATCGAAGTGAAGATGTCAGACAAGTGGTATCGCCCCGAGGAAGTTTCGGCGATGATTTTGAGCAAGCTAAAGGCAGATGCTGAGGCGAAGCTCGGCGAGAAGATCACTGAAGCGATTATCACGGTTCCGGCATACTTTAACGATGATCAGCGCAGTGCCACAAAAGCAGCGGGACAAATCGCAGGACTCGACGTGAAGCGCATCATCAACGAGCCGACAGCAGCTGCACTCGCATACGGATTCAATAAAAAGAAGGATGAAAAGATCGCAGTCTTCGACTTCGGTGGCGGCACGTTCGACATTTCCGTGCTCGAAGTGGGCGGCGATGTTATTGAAGTGAAGTCAACTGATGGCGATGCTCACTTGGGCGGAAAGGACATCGACCAGAAGATCATCAACTGGCTGGCGGATGAATTCAAGAAAGAGAGCGGTATCGACGTACGCTCTGACGCGCTCGCACGCCAGCGCCTCGATGAAGCAGCTGAGAAAGCAAAGATCGAGCTTTCAAGCGCAATGGAGTCTGATATCAACATTCCATTCCTCACCTCTGACGCTTCTGGTCCGCGCCACCTTCTCATTAAGATGACTCGTGCGAAGCTCGAAGAGCTTTCAAGCGAATTCGTCGACCGCGCGATGGCCATCACTAAGCGCGCGATGGAAGCATCACCATTCAAGATCAATGAAATCAATGAAATCATTCTCGTCGGCGGCCAGACGCGCATGCCAGCAATTCAGGCAGCCGTAGAAAAATTCTTCGGTAAGAAGCCGAACATGACCGTGAACCCAGACGAAGTAGTGGCGATCGGCGCAGCTATTCAGGCAGGCATCCTCCAGGGAGATGTGAAAGACATTCTTCTCGTCGACGTCATTCCGCTTTCTCTTTCAATCGAAACGATGGGCGGTGTCGCTACGAAGCTTGTCGAGCGCAACACTGCGATCCCAACAAGCCGCTCACAGGTATTCTCTACGGCCGCTGATAATCAACAGTCAGTGGAGATTCACATCACACAAGGCGAGCGTGCAATGAGCACAGACAACAAGTCTCTTGGTCGCTTCATGCTCGACGGAATTCCACCAGCACCGCGCGGTATGCCGCAAGTGGAAGTCACCTTCGACGTCGACGCGTCCGGCATCCTCACCGTGAAAGCGACTGAGAAGACGACTGGTAAAGTGCAGTCGATCCGTATTGAGGGCTCTACGGGCCTTTCGAAGGAAGATATTGAAAAGATGAAGACAGATGCAGAGGCACATGCAGCTGAAGACGAGAAACGCAAAGAGCTCGTCGAGGTACGCAATGTCGCTGATCAGGCTATTTACGCAGCAGAGAAGGCAATTAAAGATAATGGTGAGAAAGCTGGTGCTGAGGTGGTGAAAGAAGTGCAGGATAAGATTGATGCCCTCAAGACTGCTCGTGCAAGCGAGGATACTGCACTCATCAAGACTGCGACCGAATCGCTCTCCACAACGCTCTCTAAGATAGGAGAGGCAATGATGAAGAATCAGACACCACCCGCATCCGACGCTGGCGGCCAAACTCCTCCACCAGACGCTACTGCCGGTGCCACCGACGCAGAGTTTAAAGAGAAGTCATAAATTAAGATCACACTCATTTATTCACAGAGGAATAGCATACCCCTTAACTAGGGGTATGCTATTTTAAATGCAAGATGCAGGTAATCAAAGTGCTTTCTTACGGGGTCCTTGTTCTAATACCACTACTAGGAACTTTTTTAGGCATTTCACACAGAGCATTCGCAGCAGAACAGCGTTGCAATGAGTTGGTTGCGAGTTGTGTTTGTTCAGAGCCGTTAAACACACCGAACTATACGCTTGTGTCTGGTACAAGCTGGGGTTGGAATCCCGATGATAGCACCACAAAACAATGTAGATCATCTGGTTGGGCGGGTGTCGCATATGAAAGCAACAGCCTCAATCTCACTGTCGACACCGCAGCAACCAACCCAACTATGTTTGCTGCGTTGCCAGCGGGAGCATCCGTAACCTATATTCCCAGAAGTTATGCTGGTGCTGGGTTTGGCGCGATGGGAACGCAGTTTACATCAGGCGTAGATCCGGTGCAGCGCCGTGTATTTCGTTTTTACCGCTACTATTCATCGGATTTCCAATTTACTGATTCTACTGCACCCCTTTGTAATAGTGGCAAAGTCTTTCAGGGTGGATTCAATGGCGCTTATACTGGCGGGCCAATGCTGGGCGTATCCGGCGGTTGGTTTATATACGATATTGTTCCCTCCTTACAATGGAGTGGTTCATTCGAATCGAATTCTCCCTTTGCCGGTGCTGTCGGGTCTCTGCCCTCACCGATCAATAGTATGCGCGGTAAGTGGTATCGATTTGAAGTTGCTATCAACGGAACCGGGACTACACCTGGAACAACATCCATCGAATGGTATCTCAAGAACATAACAGACAATACGCCTGAGATTACTGTTTTGAATACGGCCAGTGAACCTAGGATGAATGGCATTTACCCGACTAGCGAACTGACAGACTTTGAAGCCAATGGTTACCGTAGCGATAATGGCAATGCTTGCCCGGGATATATGGCCCAGACACATGTACTAGTAGCTGCATTTTCTTCTAATTCCGGCCAGCGCATTGGCGCAGCCTGTGAGATCGAAGGCGGCTGCGGCACCTCAACCCCCACTCCTGACACCTCTGCTCCCTCTACCCCCACCGGCCTCACCGCTACGGCCGTCTCCTCCTCACAGATCAATCTCTCTTGGACTGCTTCCGCCGACAATGTCGGTGTCAGTGGATACCGCATATACCGCAATGGCGCTCAGATCGCCACCACCGCTGGTACCTCATATTCCAACACTGCTCTCACCGCCTCCACCGCATACTCATACACCGTCTCTGCATATGATACTTCCGGCAACACTTCAGTGCAGTCCTCTTCCGCCTCTGCCACCACCCAAACTACTTCCACTGCCCCCATTGTCGGAACAGTGACGCTCGTCGACTTCGGAGCAACTGCCTCCACCAATACCTTCGGTCTCTCAGGTTGGAATACGGTGATCAAAGATGTATACACTCTGTACCAGAGCGCAGGACCCGGGGGAACAATGGGAGGAGTCAACGGAGGATACGATTTCCAAGGTGTGACGGGGACATCCCGGACATTTTCCGCAGGGGATCAGATCACAGTGACCTGGTACAACAGCTCTGCCACCTCCCAGACTTTCACCCCGCAGATCAGCATGACGAATGCCGGACGCTTCTGGAATACACCTAGCTCATACTCCATGAGTCAGGTGACCTTGTCTCCGGGAGCGACCGCCACAAGCCAATTCACCTTCACTTCTTCCACTGCCGGCTCCTACTCCCTCGTGAATGTGAATGTGAATCTCGACTACAGCACCATCATCTGCGACAAGATCGTATTTATTCCAAGTGGCACCCCGACCACTGACACTGTCGCACCAACTGTCCCAGCCGGCCTCACCGCCACGGTCGTCTCCTCCTCACAGATCAATCTCTCTTGGACTGCTTCCACGGACGCTGTGGGTGTCACCGGCTATCGCATATATCGCAGTGGCACCCAGATCGCCACTTCTGCTACGAACTCATACTCCAATACCGGCCTCACCGCCTCCACCGCATACTCATACACCGTCTCTGCATATGACGCAGTGGGGAATGTTTCGGCTCAGACGGCAGGAGTGAGTGGCACCACACTGAGCATGTCCGATATCACTCCTCCCTCGGTCTCCCTCTCCGCACCAATCACCGGCACAACCGTCCTAGGTTCCGTTACCGTCTCCGCTTCAGCCTCTGACAATATCGGCGTTGCGGGCGTCCAGTTCAAGCTCGACGGCTCTAACCTAGGTGCCGAAGACACCACTGCTCCATATTCGATCACCTGGGACACTGCTGCCACAACGAACGCCGCACATACGCTCACTGCCACAGCGAGAGACGCAGCAGGGAACACCACCACGGCAACAGGTGTCACTGTGACTGTTTCGAATACTGTCTCAAGTAGTGCAATCTGCGAAGCGGCTACTGGATCGAAGTGTTATTACGTATCCAATAAAGCAGGTTCTGGCGCTGGAACCTTCGCCGATCCCTATGGTATGGCGGATCTTCCTCGTAGCGACACGCCGATTTGTTCGCTCTCAAGTCCGGCCATTGAACCAATGATGCCAGGAGACATTCTCTATTTCCGTGGTGGCAATTATTCTTTCACTACCTGCGGAACTACTAATTATTGGGCGACTGGATACATTCGTCCCGCACGCTCTGGGCTAGCAGGGAAGCCAATCACGTTCAAAACATATCCTTCTGAAGCCGTTCAGGTGCAGGTCGGTAGCGGAACTCAGCCCGCTTTCGGAACCGTGGGACTCAATTACATCCGATTCCAAGGATTTACAGTGCTCGGAGGTTTCGGCATGATTACCGGTCGCAACAACGAAGTCTCATACAACGAGATCATTGGTTCTTTCGTGAATAACGTGTTTAATCATGACGGAATCGCCATAGGTATCTATGGCGATGTTACGGACGCTCCATGGATTCATCACAACATAATTCGTGGTGTCACTGGTCTCTCAGAAAACAGTGCGGGACTCAAGTTCTACTCCACAACAAACGCCATCATTGAGGACAATTACATTCATGACAATACATCCGGTATTCATAATAAACACGGAAATCAAGATAACACCTTCCGTCGAAATTTGGTTAGCAATAACCAAAAAGCTCAAATCATGGGTGGTAGCGGCCCAGATGAGCGCTGGCGAGCGTTCATCTATGACAACGTTATAGATGGCAATGGGGTCAGTTCAATGTACGTCAGTGAGGGCAGTGAAATTCATGACAACCTCATTCGTGGCGGTACACTCGCGGGTACATGGCAGGGAGAGAGTGCTCATAGCAACATCTGGAACAATATCGTGCTTTCAAAGACTTCCTCAGCTACTGGCTATTATGATAGTGCCGCGAATTTTGTGAGTAGTGGAGCCACAGCGCAGTTGAATTACATGAACTACAATCTCTACAGCGTATCTCCCAGTTATCCTTTCGGTCAGTACACAGCCACACCGCAAAATTTCACTCTTCTTGATATGAAGGATCGCGGCTTCGAACAAAACTCGTCCGTAGCCACCAATTCACAAATCTTTGTCGACGAAATTTCATATAATCTACAAAACGCATGGAAGACCTCTGGCCGCTATGGCGACGCCTATGGGCCGGACAATATCGCGCAGATTATAAATCCAAAT
>JAUSCN010000006.1 GCA_030651285.1 bacterium | reverse complement strand
TCACGAAAAAACACGAAAAACACCCCTTTTTTGGTCAAAATAAACACGAGTTTACATATCTAATCGGCCTCAAACGCGTTTTGTGCACAGTATTTCCCTATCAAACGTAGGGCTTTTTCGATTTTTCGTTGCAGTGTAATTGATATGGGGAGGCGGGCGATTAGTAGGGAGCGTTTCGTCATTTTTCGGGTTTTTTTCCGAAAAAAACGCCTTTTTTGACCCAAAAAAAACGTCAAAAAACACGAAAAACAGCATTTTCTCCATATCAAAATGGTTGCTCTGGTCGGCTAGTACTATTTCCACCTAAAAAATCTGTACCCTCGTACTTTTTGGGCCTTTTTCCCTACTATTTGCCCGTCGATTTTTTCCCTACTAAACGCCCGCCGACCGATTTCGTACTACAGCCCGCACGACCCCCTCAAAAAAGGGTGTTTTTTCGTGTTTTTCGAGGTCTATCCCATCGTTTGATATGGAGATTTTTTCTCCTACTATTTCCACGTCGATGACGTTTTTTCAGAAAATCCCTTAGATCTACACATGTTCGAAAAGTCAAAAATGACCAAATCTTTTGTCGGAAAAAACACACTTTTTCCCTACTATTTGCCCGCCTTTCCATATCAAACCCCGTTGCTCATTTTCATGTTTTTGGGAGGGTCACCCCATGCGCTTTTTCACGTAAATTCGATGAGAAAATAAAAAAAATCTGTGCAACAATTTTTTTTATCCGCATAAAGTCTCATCCAGAGGGTCCAGTCTACAAGTAGTCTTATCCGGGGGTAGCCATGGGTCCAACACTACCCGACCAATAAAATCGGCCCCCACCCCTAGAAAAACCCCTAAAATATGTGTAAAACTAAGGAAAAACCCCCTTTTTTGGCCCTAAAGGCCCTTTTTTGACCCTTTTTGACCCTTTTTGACCATTTTTGACCCTTTTTGACCCTTTTTGCCCTGTCCCCCCCCCTTTTTTCCACCCCCCCCCGGAAAACCCCAAAATCGGCGTGGAAATAGTAGGGAGAAAATAGGCGGGCAAATAGTAGGGAAAAAAACGCCCAAAAACCCCCAAAAACCCCGTTTTCGCTGTATTATATCAACCCCTAAAATCGATTTCGAGATGAAAAAAAGACCCGTCTGACGTCCCATTTTCGTAACCATAGCCTGTCTTAAAATCCGACGCCCCCTACGCCTCTCCTACTATTCCCCACTTCAAAAAATTCCCAATTTACCCTATTTCGGCACGGGGATGATACCCCCCCATTTTGGCTCCCTACTATTTGCCCGCCGATTTTGGCCCTTTTTTGGCCTTTTTTCTCCTATTTATTTTCGTGCGGGCTGTAGTACGACCTTTTTGGGGGGGGGGTGCAGAAAAGTCAAAAAAAGGGCACTTAGGGAAAATCGCCTGGGGACCTTCGAGAGCCGGTGGATAAGCGGGCAAATAGTAGGGAGGTTTTTGCCTCCGGGCCAAAAAAAGGCCTTTTTTTGACCTTTTTTTCGACTTTTTCGCGAAAAATGGTCGTTTTTTGGTCAAAAAAAGAGCGATTTTACATATCTAATCGGCCTCAAACGCGTTTTTTGCACAGTATTTCCCTATCAAACGTAGGACTTTTTCGATTTTTCGTTCCAGTGTAATTGATATGGGGAGGCGGGCGATTAGTAGGAAGGTTTTTTCAAAATCGGGGTCCAAAAACCCCCTTTTTTGGGTCAAAAAGGGCCCAAAAAGGGCCCAAAAAGTCCTTTTTTACGGTTTTTTAAGGGCTAGGCGGGCAAATA
>JAUSCN010000004.1 GCA_030651285.1 bacterium | reverse complement strand
TCGTTCCCTGTGGATTATGCTAACGGTTCGGCCGCACAGATCAAAGTCTTCCCAGTCGGAGTCACCTCCTGCTCCGGCACTGCAGCCGCTTCATTCGTGGGGACGTCTGACAATGAGATCTTTGGTGGGGATGTGTTTGGGCTGCAATAAAAAACAGCCTACCTAGAGGTGGCAAAGTAACGACTGTAGAGGTTCAAAGCTTCGAGGTTGAAGTAGTCGCGAGCGATCCCTTAGGGAACTGCTTTTCGAGATCGGCCAGGGAAGTGAAGCCGTAAATCTGTTTGTTATTTATGACGAAAGCGGGCAGCGAATTCTGCACCTTCGTAACTGCAATGAAGGTCTTCAGTGCACCAAGGTCGAGGTTGTAATCAAAAGAATACACACGCAAGCTCGGATAGGTGTCATGCAAGTATGAAAGTGCGTACCCTGCTTTATCGCAGTCCGGACAGTCACCAGCGTTGCTGTAGAAATAGAGGACAGTTACTGGCGGTTTCGTGCCGCAAGCCGCTGCGAGCTGCTTGGTGATCATGTAGTCGCGGATCTCAAGTAGAGAGTATTGGTCCTTGAGACGTATTACTTGCAAGTTATCGCTGCCGAGCTGGCTTTCAGCATATGCGAGTCGGGCACCTACATCCGAAAGCTCGTTGATGAGCGTGGTCGAGGAGGCGCTACTGTCGCAGGGCGCTGCGCTCAAGAGGGAGAATTGCGTATCGAGAGAGAGAATATCGATCGCGAGCTTGTCTTCCATGGCAGAAAGCTCTGCAACGCGCATACGGTTCAGGTAATTAACCGTGTAGGCGACCGTACCTGTCAGGGCGACAGTGATTCCGAGGGCTAGGAGCGCATTTCTAGCGGTTAGAGACATGGATAGTAATTTAATAGCGCCAGCCGCGGCGGATGCCGAGTGCAACGTCGCTTGTCGCACGTATGAGCCAAAGCGGAACGACGAACGCATAGAGCAGTACGTAGGAGGCGATATCGAGCGTTAGATTTCCCGGCGTTCTTGAGATGCGCTTGCCAATGGTTATGAGGGTAATCGAGGCAAGGAGTGTCGTTGCGGCAAGAAGCAGATACACGTGTGCCGGGAGGTAGAACCAGTCGAAAGATCCATGCGGAGTCATGGCATATGCAAGTGGGATATTGGCACGAATCTGAAGAGCAGAAAGGGCATTCGATGAGATCTTGAAGATGAGGACTGAGAAAAGCAGGATGCTGCTGCCGATTGAAATGAGAGCGCTTGGCAGGACGAGCATGCCGAGGGCGCCATAGTTACGGTTGCCGATGAGGTCGCGATACTCGCCGAATATGTTTCGTAGGAAGCCAGATGTCCAGCGTGTACGCTGTTTTACGAGTTTAGGAAGGGTGTCCGGTGCTTTCGTGTACACGCGAGCGCGAGGGGAATTAGCGATCTTGTAGCCCGCTTTCTGAATGCGCAGCGCCATCTCCATATCTTCTGTCTGATGGCCGTAGCGAAATCCACCAAGCTTGTTGACAATGCTTCGTCGGTAGAAGGAGAATGGTCCTGGAGTGACGTAGAGGCCGTTTACCGAAGAGAGCGAGTGGCGGAGAGTGATGCCGAATGTGTATTCAGCATTCTGCATGCGCTGCAGGATATTCTTTGGGCGGTATACAGACATCGCTGCTGTTGCAGCAGCAACGTTCTTTTCTTCAAAGCAGGAAACCATCTCTCTGAGTGAGTCGGGTTCTACAAAAGAATCAGCATCAAGGCAGCCTACGAGTTCGGCGGAGGTCGCAGCGATGCCTGCATTGAGTGCAGTATGCTTCCCGCCATTTTCTTTTCGGATGACGCGTACCTGCGGGTGTGCAATAAACTGCGTCATGATCGAAGAGGTTCTGTCGGTGGAACCATCGTCGACGAGGATGATTTCGAGCTTATTTTTCGGATATTCGAGCGCAAGAAGCGACTCGCAGGTGGCAGCGAGTGTGGATGCCTCGTTCCAGCAGGGCACGATGACGGCCACTGTCGGGGTCGTCGCATCAAGTTTCGGCATTCGGGCCTCGCGGGCGGGTTTTGAGAGCAGGGTTACGAGGATGAACGACTCGATGTAGATCGCGACAAACAGGAACGGGTACGCGAACACCTCCGGACTCATAATAGTGTAACTCTAGCACAATCTGCTATATTTTCAGCATGAACCAGAAGGGCCATCTCCACCCGGTTACGATCGCTGTTCGCGACATTGTGGGCATCTTCGGACGCATGGGTTTTGGCGTTGCGTATGGTTCGGAACTGGAGGACGATTTTCATAACTTTACCGGCCTTAATATTCCGCCAAATCATCCCGCTCGCGGCATGCAGGACACGTTCTGGATCAAGGATCAGAAGGATGCGGTACTGCGTACGCACACGACGTCTGTTTCCGTGAGGGAGCTTGAGAAACTGGCTAAAGAGGGTGGCAGCGAACTGCGCCGCATCATGCCAGGAAAAGTGTTTCGTAATGAAGCAACCGACTCCACGCACGAAGCGCAGTTCTATCAGGTCGATGGCTTTGCGGTCGGGCCTTTGGGTACAGTCACTCTCGCGCATCTGAAAGGCGCGCTTACTCGTTTTTATCGCGAGTTCCTCGGCAAGGACGCGAAGATTCGTTTCCGCCCGAGTTTCTTCGGCTTCACGGAGCCGTCGGTGGAAGTAGATGTCTGGTTCGAAGTTCCAGGCAAAGAAGGGCGATGGCTTGAGGTTTCCGGCGGCGGCATGTTCCATCCGAATGTGATCCGCGCTGCGGGGCTTGATCCGGAGAAAACAGGCGGCTTTGCATTCGGCGGCGGGCTTGAGCGGCTGCTTATGGTGAAGTACAGCATTCCAGATGTTCGCCTTTTCTACTCGGGCGACATTCGTTTCGTATATGGGTTTGAAGAGAAAATTACATGAAAATCTCTCGCGATACGCTCCTGGGTTATTTTGAATCGCCACTGCCGAGCACGGCAGCGATTGCAGATGCGTTCACGTTCCATTGCTTCGAAATTGAAGAGGTCGAAGGCGATGTGCTCGATATAAAAGTGCTCACCAATCGCGCTGCTGATTGTAATTCAGAAGTGGGTATCGCAGCAGAACTTTCTTCGATTCTCGATCTGCCACTCAAGAACAATCCTTCGCTAGGTTTTTCCGAAAAGGTAGTGGAAGTATCGCTCGCGCGCATCAATGCGATTCTCGGAACCGATTTTTCAGAAGCAGAAGTTATAGATGTATTCCGCCGGCTCCGTTTCAGTATGGAGAAGAGTGGCGGCGTATTCCGCGTGGCGGCACCTTTGCCGCGCACCGACATCGTGATTCCTGAAGACGTTGCTGAAGAAGTTGGGCGTATTCTTGGGTATGACCGCATCGGAGTGATCGAGCTGTCACCTGTGTCAGAGGCTCCTGATCAGGCGCGCTATCGAGGCATCGAAAAGATTAAAGACCAGCTCGTCGAACAGGGCTTCACAGAAGTCTCCACGCAATCCTTCACGAAGAAGGGTGATGTGTATCTCGCCAATCCGCTTGATAAGACGAAGCCTGCGCTCCGCACATCGCTTGAAGAGAGTCTGAGCGATGCGCTTGTGCGGGCGAAACAGTATGCGCCACTCGTGCTTCCACCGAAGCAGTCCGTGAAGTTGTTTGAGGTGGGAACCGTGTTTCCAAAAGAGGGCGAGTACCTCGAACTCCGTATGACCGAGCGGGTCAAGGAGTGGGGCGATGCTGCCGACATTTCAGATAATCTTTCGATCGCAAAGCTGGAAGAGTACGGGAAAGACTATGTGCCCAAGCAGTACAAGCTCAGCGCCTACAAGCCGTTTTCAGCGTATCCGTTCATTACGCGAGACATCGCGCTCTGGGTCCCGAGCGGAACGGAAGTGTCTGCCATTGAGAATGTCATCCGGGAGAATGTGGGCGAGCTCCTCGCGCGGCTCGACCAGTTCGATCATTTTGAAAAAGAGGGGAGGACTTCATACGCTTTCCGGCTCGTTTTTCAATCGATGGAGCGCACCCTGACCGACGACGAGATAAGTGGCATCATGGAAAAGATATCCGCGGCGCTTCGCGCCGCGCTCTTCGAAGTCCGTTAATTTTGGGCGAGAAAATAGGTCCGATTTATGCTACACTTGAGGCACCGAGCAGTCGGTTATTTTTATGGCTAAAGAAAGCGAAAAAGAGGCTAAAAACAAGGCGTACGACGCCTCTGCAATTACCGTCCTTGAGGGTCTTGAGCCGGTGCGTAAGCGTCCGGGCATGTATATCGGAACCACGGGTCCCGACGGTCTCCATCACCTCATCTGGGAAATTTTTGATAACTCGCGAGACGAGGCCATGGGCGGCCATGCAAATGATATCGAGGTCGCTCTTTTGCCCGATGGCTATGTGCGCGTAGTCGATAATGGTCGTGGTATTCCGGTCGGTATTCACCCGAAGACTAAAGTCTCTGCACTCGAGACCATCATGACCACGCTCCATGCTGGCGGCAAGTTCGGTGGGGAGGGTTCCGGATACAAAGTTTCAGGCGGTCTCCACGGCGTCGGTGCGTCAGTAGTGAATGCGCTTTCAGTACATACTAAGGTGATTGTGCATAAAGAGGGTGAGATGCATATGCAGGAATACAAGATCGGTAAGCCGCTCGCGAAAGTGAAGAAGATCGGTACGACCAAACAGAACGGTACGGTCGTGAAGTTCAAGCCAGACGTTGAGATTTTCAAGGATGGCATCAGCTGGAATTGGGACAAGATCATCGCGCATTTACGCCAGCAAGCGTATCTCGTGAAGGGTGTTCGTATCAGTGTCATCGACGCGCGCTCATTTGCCGATGTTGCTGATGAAGACTGTTTCTATCTGCGTGAATTGCAAGGATTTGAAGCCCCGTCACTGACGTTCTATTTTGAAGGCGGTTTGAAGTCGCTCGTCGCGTTCTACAACCGTCATCAGGAGCCAGTACACAAGAATATTTTTTATGTTGACCGTGAGCAGGACAATGTGATGGTTGAGGTTTCGTTTCAGTACGTCGACGACATTACGCCGAGGATTACGGCGTTCGCGAATAATACTTACAACAGCGAAGGGGGTACGCACATCACTGGTTTTAAGACGGCGCTCACGCGAAGTCTTAACATCTACGGAAGAAGTGCGAACATTTTGAAAGAGAAGGATGAGAACTTCACGGGCGATGATGTGCTCGAAGGCATTACGGCGGTCGTGTCGGTGAAGCTTCCTGAGATTCAGTTTGAGGGACAGACAAAGGCAAAGCTTGGATCGGTTGAGGCGCAGGGCGCAGTCGCGACTGTTTTTGGCGAAGCTCTCGGCGCTTTCCTCGAAGAGAATCCGGACGATGCGCGTGCAATCGTCAATAAAGTACTTCTCGCGCTCAAGGCTCGCAAAGCAGCAAAGGCCGCAAAGGATTCAGTGCTGCGCAAGGGAGCTCTGGAAGGCATGACGCTTCCGGGCAAGCTGGCAGACTGTCAGACAAAGAGTGCGGAGGAAAGCGAGATCTTCATTGTGGAGGGAGATTCGGCAGGTGGTTCGAGCAAACAGGGTCGTGATCGTCGCACACAGGCGATTCTCCCGCTTCGCGGAAAGATTCTGAATGTTGAGCGCGCACGCATTGATCGCATGCTCGCGTCGGCAGAAATCCGCGCCCTCGTCATCGCGATGGGTACCGCCATCGGAGATGTGTTTGATATCTCGAAGTTGCGCTACCATAAGATCATCATCGCGACCGATGCCGACGTCGACGGTGCGCACATTCGCACACTCCTGCTCACGCTCCTGTATCGTCATTTTAGACCGATCATCGAAGGGGGGTTCGTATATATCGCACAACCACCGCTCTACAAGATCACTAAGGGCAAGTCCATCGCATATGCATATTCTGATAAAGAGAAAAACGAAGTATTGAAAGAGTTCGGAGTCTCGCCAGCAGAAGTTGCTGAAGGTTCCGCAGAAGGTGAGGAGGTTACTGAAGAAGGGGTCGTCGCGAAGAAACCTGCAAAGGCAAACGTGCAGCGCTACAAAGGTCTCGGAGAAATGAACCCGAGTGAGCTCTGGGAGACGACGATGGACCCAGCTCGCCGTGTCTTGAAGCGCGTGAATGTGCAGGACGGCGAAGCAGCAGATCGCATCTTCGATATTCTGATGGGTACAGATGTCGCTTCTCGTAAATCATTCATCCAGTCGAATGCGAAGTACGCAAACCTGGACGTGTAAAACAATCCGTCTCGCCATCCCCGCCGCAAAGCGGACGGGGCATTGGCGGGCGAATACCCGGGTGTTTTTCTGGACAAGAGGAAGCCTCTACTTCCCTTCGGAAGTCCCGATGCGGGAGCCGCACATATTTAATTTCGGCCATTCATCCTCGCCGCGAAGCGAGCGAGGCATTCTGGCCGATTCCAGTAAAAGTTCGAAACAAAAAAAAACCGGCACGCGCCGGTTTTTTTGTATCCCATCGGACCTTTATGATCCGAGAATAGTTATTTTCGTGGAAGCGCTGTTATTGCTCATGGTGGATTCTGCAACTGCATTATCAAAGTTTGCAGTGACTGAGATCGTCTGGTCGGTACCCCTATTCGCCTGATCGAATCCAAGGGTGTATTCGATACGATCACCCGGATTGAGCGGCTGTTGCGGCTGGGACTGATAGATATATGCCGACTGCGTCGGAATCGATGCGCTGAAGCGCCATGCGCCGCTTACATTTGCGCCGATATTCTTGATCGTAAATTTTACTGCT
The DNA here is from genome assembly GCA_030651285.1 of bacterium. Taxonomy (GTDB): domain Bacteria; phylum Patescibacteriota; class Minisyncoccia; order Phycocordibacterales; family Phycocordibacteraceae; genus C7867-001. The sequence goes on along the minus strand of JAUSCN010000004.1, from coordinate 67,637 downwards.
GGGCGGCTTATCGTTGGGACGGTAGAGCTTGCGATGAACGACTCTGCTGAAGTCGTCGCGAGATATCCGACCGCATCGATGATTACCACGAAGTCAGGAAGTCCTGAAAGCGCTGCTGTGTTTGTCGCGCCGCTGATCTGGTATACGTTGCTCGTCGTAGTACCAGGAGATTTAACGGCAGGCTTCTTTGCTGTCGTGCTTGTAGACGGTTTCGTGGTAGTTGCGCCACCGAAGAAGATTGTCGTCGAAGCTGTCGGGACAACCGAAAGGGAAGTGCCGCCTGAAGATTTGAAGATTTGTGAGAGCGAAACTGCTGCGGCGCCGATACGGTCGATCGCGTTAGGAACGTAGCGAGACGAATACACGGCAAGTGATATGCCGAGGGCTACGAGTGCGACAAAACCGACCATTGCGAGGCTATACATGGTCGTCTGCCGGGTGGAGGCGTCTGTCTTAAATGTCATCATAGTACGGTGTATATATACAATACTAGAGTTTCAATGTCAAGTGAGAGAACTTGACATAATCGATTCTATAGTGTATTAATTCATAAGACTATATATGGCCGGAATGATCAATTTCGTCGCGTGGCTCGTCACCGCGAGCGCACAAGCCTATGCAAGGAAATGGAGTTTCCTTGGCGTTTTTGCAGCTGTATTTCTCGGCAGTGTGATCATACTTGCTAAGTACGATCTATTGCCGGAGATGTCTCCAGTAGCAAGTGCCCCGTCGGTTACTCTTTCTTCGAATCCGTCTTCCGTAAGGTCGTCGAAACCGGCAGCTCCTGAATTCCCGACGAAGATGGAAATATCGAAGATAGGGCTTGCGGTGACGATCGAAAATCCGTCTACGACCAACATTGTGGCGCTTGATGCTCTACTTCTCTCGGGTGCTGTGCGCTACCCGACGTCTGCAAAGCTCGGTGAGAATGGGAACGTAGTTCTCTTCGGCCATTCGAGCTACTTGCCGATCGTTCGCAACCAGGCGTACAAGGCCTTCAATGGTATCCAGAAGCTCGCGGCCGGAGACATCATTACAGTGTACTCATCGACTGCGACGTATTCGTATCGCGTGAAGAGTGTCACGAAGGAGAGTGCGAATGATGCGGGGATTCCGCTCTCAGTCACTGGCCGCGTGCTCACGCTCTCGACCTGTGATTCGTTCGGCGAGAAGTCGGATCGTTTCGTCGTCGTCGCAGATTTTGTTGAGAGTCATTCGATTTCTACGTAGTAGAGGTCAAATGACTCTCCGCAAAGGGAGAGGATGTTCTTTGAATCAAACCAACAAACTAACCGCATAACGCGGCAGATAGAAAGGAGATACTGATGCATAAGGTCATCGTGATAGTCGCCGCGCTCGTGCTGAGTGCGGTAACAGTTTCGACAGTCGATGCAGCTCAAGCAAAGTACCCATTCCTTCGAGGAGTGGTCAGTCCGACAGATCTGGCGAACAGGATCGAAGTTTCCTTGTTCAGAGATCCAACAGGGAAAAGCATTATCGATCCCGAACTCTGCATGCAGCCGAAGAACCGATCGTGTGCGAATGCTCTCAATTACCTGGAGATGTTCCAGGAATCAGACCCCGGAGCTAACCTCAAGAAGGTGGCCGAAGTGCCTGATTTTCTCAGAACTCTGAAAGTTATAGAAGGCCCGCCCGGTGAATACTGGGTATCCTGTCTCCAACCAAAGGTTGCGGGTAAAAAGGTTTCGTACACGCCAGTGCTTCACTGCATTCGGCGCCCATTTAAACCCGAGGAGAAAGCGTGGATCGATACGAAGACAAAACGAATAGTTTTGGCTTCGGATTGTACAAACCCAGTTGAGAGAGAGGTTCCACCAAAGGCATGTAAGGAAATTCGTGTTCCTACAATGCCTACGGAATCAGCCCTGCGTTCTGCAATTCTCGGCCCTAATCCTGTTCGTGACGACTGCTTCGCGGTTAAGCGTGCAGGTGAAAAGGAATTCGAGAACTGGTGGCCGAACGAGTGTGACGATGCACGCTGCAATTTTAAAGATGTTGCAGAATTCATGCATCAGCCGGTGCAACTTGTGGGGAGTTATGTCCCTGTTGCCGGCGAACACATCTTTCGGGTGCCAGCGCATTTCGCGGATCCAGGTTCGCCCTATTCAGTCGCGTTCTGTATTGATCGCGGTGAGTTCGGTGATCCTGGTGATCCTCCGAAAGAACCAATCGAACCGGCAGAACCTGTTAAAGGCGAGGCTCCAGCGTTGTACGCTATAAAATTTATAGTGTATCTGAGTTATCTCGACGAACTCGAGGTTTGGGGTAAAGAGTTTATCGCTTGGCGAGCCCGGTATATCGTGTGGCGCGACAAATGGATCGCTGGTCATTCGGACAGCATCATAGTTGTGCCATCGGGATACGTGGGCGATGTCGCTCAAGTGTATTACGAAAGGAAGGATGTGCCGGCTGATAAGCCGATCATGTACTTTCCGTTTGGCGAGTACAAGGCAAAGTGAGTTGGTTTGATTAATAGGGAAAGCGTGGCGGCGATATTTTAACACTCGCCGCCACGCAAACTCCCTTTTTTATACGTCCCGCCCCACTTTTCAGAAAAGTGGGGCGGGACAGGGGCAGTATTTCACAACTCATGACAATAAAAACAGTACGTACATATCTCAACACTCGACCGATTAAAATCGGTCTCTTTTCCGTACTGTTCACTGTCATTTTTGGTATGTTGATCGCATTTGCGATAGGTCTCACGACACCAACACAAGTCATGGCTCAAGTATTTGGTCCGCCTTGTTGTGCGCCACCTCCGCCGCCCCCGCCGCCACCTCCTCCGCCACCTCCTCCCCCTGCGCCACCAGCGCAGCCGCTACCCGTGATCGGCCCGCCATGTTGCGCTATACCGCCGGAACCTCCTCCTCCTCCGCCACCTCCGCCCATTCTCCCTCCTGAACCACCTCCGCCTCCGCCTCCAGCTCCGCCGGTTGTACTTCCAATAATTCCGCCGCCCCCGCCGGTGCCGACCTGCTCAGTATCTGCGAGTCCAAATTCTCTCCTGTCTAGTGGAGGTTCCTCGGTACTTTCGTGGACGACGGCTGCAGCCACCAGCGCTGATATTGATAATGGGGTAGGGTCGGTTTCTCCACTGGAGTCCGGCACTAAGACAATTTCTGTTACAGCAACGAAGGACTACACTATGACCGTTTCAGGTCCTGGTGGTCAGACGACCTGTTCAGCAAAAGTTATGGTTGTGCCTCCTCCACCTCCATCAATCGCTCCCACATGTACGCTCTCAGCATCGCCGACGAGCGTTAATTCTGGTGACCACTCCTCGCTTACTTGGACGACGACCAATGCAGAAAGTTTTTCAATCGACAATGAGGTCGGGGCGGTGACACTGGTGAGCGGGGGCTCTGTTGATTCGAAGTCAATCACAGACGATACGCTGTTTACTGGTACAGCAGTGAATTCGGCTGGCGAGCAGGCAACTTGTTCGGCATCGGTCTCAATAATCCGTGGCGGCGGCGGAGGCGGAGGGCCGTCCTGCTCACTCACTCTTTCTCCAGAGAGCTACACCAAGGGCGGTTCATCGGTGCTTTCGTGGGGCGGCAATGAAATTTTGAATGCAGATATTGATAATGGAATTGCGACTGCAACAAGCTCGCCTGGTTCTACGACGGTTAATCCAGTGGATGTCGGTAATTACACATACAACGGTACGTTCCATGCGAAAAACGGCCAGACGCTTTCCTGTAGCGCCACACTCTCTGTAACGGGTGGTTCGGGCGGTGGCGGTGGCGGAGGTGGCGGAGGGGGTGGCGGAGGTGGGTATATCACGCCCAACATAACGCTCGCAGCGCTTCCGCATGTTGGTGCGCAGCCGCTCGTATACCTCTATCTGTCGCAGATTCCGTATACTGGTCTTGATCTTGGTCCGGTGGGTACAATGCTCTATTGGCTCGGTCTTATTGTGTGGGCATTGGCCGTCGCATATGTCGCATTCTTCGGAGTCGTTCCGTTTGCGAACCGATCGTTCCGTAGTTTTGCAGACCATGTTCGCGATGCGCTCGGTGCGCGCAAGGTCGCTCCTGTCGTCATGGTGTCGGAACATAAGATCCCGACGCCTTCTCCTGCGGTAGAAGCTAAGTTAGGTCCTTCATCGGAAAATCTTTCCTATAATGGTTTCAAATCTTTCGCTGCTCATGATGGGGTGCTTTCAGTCGAAGATATCGTGAAGAGTCTTTCGCGACACATTCCTGTGCCGAAAGTCGAACCGAAGGCAGTTGAGAAGAAGGTCGAATCCGTCGTAACGTCAAACGTTGAGCCGGTATATGAGAACGTCGAGCCGATAGTTTTGCACGCAAGTGAAAAGGTATCTGACACGACCCCATCTCTTCGCGAACTTGTTGCAGCCCTCATTCAGGGCGATCGCAACGCAGTCTTTGCAGGTCTTCGCCAGCACACACGAGGCGGGGGGACTGCTGAGAATCTTATCTCAGACGTGACGTGTCTTCTTGATGACGTATATCGTGCTCGTCTCGACAACACTCCATGCGATGCTGATATCGCTCGTTTGGTTGCACGTCTCGATACGTCGACACTTGAGAAACTTATTTCAGCGCTCACCACAGCAATAGATTCAAGTTATATGGATCGCGTAACTGGAGCGAAGCTCGCGCTCACTCGTGCACTCACAGTACTTGGTGCATAAAACAAAAAGCGCCCTCGGGCGCTTTTTGTTTTATTTACGCGTCCTGATTTCTTCAGTAGCACGAGTTATGAAATCCGTAACTGAGAATGCATCCAGTTTTCCGTGGTCACGACTGTCTACTGAGACGCTCTTCGATTCGATCTCCTTATCGCCAACCACGAGGAGGTAGGGGATCTTTTCTGTCTTCGCTGCGCGGATTTTCTTACCGAGCGATTCGTTCGCATCATCGATGTCCACGCGGACATCTGCTGCTTTGAGTGCATCAGAAACTTCCTTCGCGTATGCGACGTGTTTTTCAGATACTGGTAATACGCGTGCTTGTACTGGTGCGAGCCAGAGAGGGAATGCTCCTGCAGTGTGCTCGATGAGGATGCCCATGAAGCGCTCGAGTGATCCGGAGATGGCGCGATGGATGACGACCGGGCGTTCCTTCTCTCCTTTTTCATTTATAAACGAAAGGTCGAACCGTTCTGGAAGATTGAAGTCGCACTGGATGGTTGCGAGTTGCCACTGTCTGCCGATCGCATCCTTGAACATGAAGTCGAGCTTCGGACCATAGAACGTAGCTTCGCCCTCAACTCGCTTGTAGTTCAGGTTATTTGCTCGAGCTGCGGACTCCAGAGCTTCTTCAGCGGTATTCCATACCTCATCGCTGCCGAGATACTTGCTCTTGTCGGCATCGCGAACGGACAGAGAGACCCAGTAACCCTCCATCATGTTCATGGTGGTGTAGAACTCTGAGATTATTGAAACGATGGTCGTGACTTCTTCGTTGATCTGACTGACGCGACAGAAGAGGTGGCCGTCGTCCTGAGTGATCGAGCGTACGCGAGTGAGACCTGCGAGCTGTCCCGTCTTCTCATCTCGATACACGGTGGCTGGTTCGAAATAGCGAACTGGCATATCGCGGTAAGAGAAATGATTGTCCGCGAAGATCTGCATGTGGTGCGGGCAGTTCATCGGCTTCATGAAGAATTTCTCGTCTTTGCCGGACACGCGGAAAAGTTCATCACCGAATTTCGCGGCATGACCGGAGGTCTCGTAGAGTGCCTCCTTTGCGAGGTGCGGCGTCCATACGCGAGAGTATTCTTTATCCTTATGGAGCTGCCAGAGATATTCCTCGATCTCACGACGAATGATTGCTCCGCGAGGCTGGAGCAGTGGAAGGCCAGCACCTACGAGCGGTGAGATGGTAAAGAGTTTGAGTTCCCGACCGAGCTTCTTGTGATCGCGTTTCTCGGCCTCATTGCGCTGGGTGAGGTATGCATCGAGCGCCTCTTTTGTGTCGAAGGCGAGCCCGTATATGCGCGTGAGCATCGGATTTTTCTCATCGCCGCGCCAGTAGGCTCCAGCAACACGGTCGAGTTTGAATGAGTCCGGGGCGATATCTTTTGCTGGATGTTCAGCATGCTCTCCGCGGCAGAGGTCAGTAAATCCACCGCAGGTGTAGGCAGTAATCTTTTCTCCGCGGCCAGCTATTTCATTGATCAGCTCGGCTTTGTATGGATTTGCGAATCTTGCGAGCGCAGCATCTTTCGTTATTTCTTCCGCAGAAAATTCGTTCCATGTCGGCAACAGTTTTCGCATGCATTCTTCGATCTTCGGAAGATCTGCATCTGAAATTTTTTCTGTACCGAAATCGATGTCGTAATAGAAGCCGTTATCGATGGCAGGCCCGAGCGTCAGTTGCGCATTTGGGTGGAGTTCTGTAACCGACTGTGCCAAAAGATGGGCGAGTGTGTGGCGTATATGTTCGAGCGGATTCATAGTTGAGAGAATACCACAGGCAGGAGGGGCATACACACAGGGCTGTTGCTTTTTTATGATATTGCGGTATACTATGCCTTGAGTACGAATGATTCGTGCTCGCTTCGCCAAGGAGGTTGCCATGCCGCATCCGAGCCTTTCAGCGGGGACCATCGCTCTTTCGGATTCTCGTGCCGGCCCTGAGTGTTTCCACAAAACTTTGATTTGTTGACTCAACGCCGGCCCTAGTCGTCGGGGATTCTTTCAGGCGACACTTTAGTTACTGGGTGGGGAAAACTATGTTTTCCCCACCCTTTTTATTTATAGAGGTTTGATGCCTTCGATCGCGAGCGTGGTCTCGCCGTTTCTAATAGACACTTTTCCTTTTATAAGAATGCAGGTGCCGGTGGTGATTATGTTTCCGTGCTCTTTGAACATTTTTGGGAAGACGACCGTCTCGATTGATTCGGTGGAGTCCTCAACAGTAACGAATGCCATTTTCTCACCGCCTTTTGTAAGGAGTGTGCGCACTGCGGAGATAAGGACTGGCAAGATGATGAGCATTCCTGACTGAGGTTCTGCTTTTATTTTTGCGATCGTGAGGACTGCTTTCTTGGTGATCGCTTCGTGCGCATCAAGAGGGTGGCCGCTCACGTAGATGCCGAGCAATTCTTTTTCCCAGGCAAGTTTGTCGATAAGTGAGATGGGTTTGCCGGACGGAAGGATGATCGGCGGTAGTTCGCTCATAGAGCCGAACAGGGAGTCCTGTGGCGCTTGAGCGGTCGTCTCGCGATGATAGGCAAGGAGTGCCTCGATATTTTCGAGGAGTGTGCCGCGACCCCCTTCAGACGGACTAAGAGAGTCGAGGGCGCCGCATTTGATGAGTGACTCGAGTGATTTGCGGTTGAGGTTTTTCGAGCCGACTCGGGATAGGAAATAAGAAAGGCTCTTAAACGGTCCGTGCTCTTTTCGCTCATTGATGATCGCCTCTGAAATTCCCTCGCCGAAGTTCTTGATGGAAGAGAGACCGAAACGGATCGCATCTTTCTGTGCGCCGACTACAGTGAATACGCTTCCGCTTTCGTTTACGTCTGGCGGGAGCACCGGAAGGTTCATGCGCTTTGCTTCAGCAACGAATATGGAAATCTGTTCGGTGTCACCCGAGTCGGCGGTGAGCAGGGCAGCGAAATATTCGACCGGATAATTCGCTTTCATGTATGCAGTCTGGTACGCGACTTTGCCGTAGCTGGCAGCGTGCGCCTTGTTGAATCCGTACGCGGCGAATGGCTCGATGAGGAGCCAGAGTGTCTCCGCTTTTTCTTTCGAAAGTTTTCCGAACTCCACGAATCCTTTCAGCAGTTTTTCTTTTTCTGCCAACATAACTTCTGGAATCTTCTTACCCATAGCTTTGCGCAGCGAGTCTGCTTCGAGCCAGGAATAGCCCGCGAGCTTGATGGCGGTGAGAAGCACGTCGTCTTGGTATACGAGAAGGCCGTACGAGAAATCCAGATAGTCTTTCATGCGTGGATCCACGAAGCGGATGAGCTTTGCATTCTGTTTGCGCTCGATGTACTGAGGGATCGTTTCCATCGGGCCCGGGCGGTAGAGGGCTACCATGGCATTGATGTCGTGAATAGTTGTAGGGCGCAGTTCCTTGAGCCAGCGCGTCATGCCCGAACCATTCAGCTGAAAGGTGCCTTCCGTATCGCCGCGCGCGAGCATCTGGAATGTCTTTGTGTCGTCGATCGGGACGTTTTCGATATCTACTGTGATACCGCGCGTTTCTTTCACGCGCGTGACGGCATCAGCAAGGATGGCGAGGTTCTTGATGCCGAGGAAGTCAAACTTCAAAAGACCTACGCCGCCGTACTCATCGGTGATCGAGTACATATCGTACTGCGTGATGAGTTTGCCAGTGCCTTTAGGGTCGGGCTGAATAGGTGCCCATTCGACAAGTGGGGTTGGGGCGACCACGACGCCTGCGGCGTGCACCCCGACGTGCCGCACACAGCCCTCGATGCGTTTCGCAAGGTCGATGATCTCACGCGCATCATCATCTTCATCGTAAAGTGCTTTTAGGTCCGGCTCGATTTCAAGAGCATGGTCAATGGTCATCGGAAATCCCTGAGAGCCTATGGGGATGAGTTTTGCGATGCGGTCGCCGGTAGTGTAGGAGTGGCCGAGCGCACGTGCGACGTCGCGCACAGCTGCTCGTGCCATCATGGTGCCGAAGGTGCCGATCTGCGCGACATGATCCTCGCCGTATTTCGATTTCGCATACGCGATCATGTCGTCGCGTCGGTTGTCGGCGATGTCCATGTCGATATCAGGCGCCTTTGGGCGTTCGGGGTTGAGGAATCGCTCGAAAGGGAGTTTATAGAAAAGAGGATTTACGTTCGTGATGCCGACGAGGTACGCGACGAAGCTTCCGGCGGCCGAGCCTCGAGTGGTGGTGAGGATGCCGGCGCTCTTCGCGTATCCAAGCAGGTCGGCAACGATGAGGTAGTACACGGCGAAACCTTTGCCGATGATGATCTTCAGTTCGTATTCGATACGGTCGATAACTTCTTGGGTCTCTTCGAGATTGCGGGTCTTGATGCCGGCATACGCCTTCGCACGGAGTTCCTCATCGTGGTTATTGAATCCTGGCGATACGGGAACCGCGGGGAATGTCCATTTCCCGAGATCAAAAGAGAGGTTGCATCGGTCGGCGATTTTCCGCGTATTGTCGATAGCTTCCGGATGGTCCTTGAAGAGCTCAAGCGCACGCTTCTCACTGATGAATGAGAAGTCCTCCTCCTCGTTTCTTCCGCGAGATCCCTGCTGGATGCGGCGCATGGTTTCGGTCGCGCCGCGGTCGTCGGGGTCGAGATAATAGACGTCGTGCTGTGCTACGAGCGGAGTATTAGCCGCTTTCGCGCATTCGATGACCTTCTGCATGAGCTCCTCATGTCCTGCGACGTGCGGGTGGTGCGTGATTTCAAGAAAGACATTGTCAGCACCAAAGATGTCTTTGAATTCCGCAATCGCGGCAGCAGCGCCGTTCGCATCGCCATTCCTCAATAGTTGAGCGACATCTCCCGAGAAAGAGGGGATGATTGCGATGATACCGTTGTGATGTTCGCGCAACAGTTCTTTGTCCATGCGTGCACGCTCAAAGAATCCTTCTTTCCATGATTTCGTGACAAGTACAAGAAGGTTTTTATATCCGGTGTTATTTTCTGCGAGCAGTACGATGCGCGAGCGCTTCGAGTCGATGTTTGGGTCGCGGTCATGGCGGGATCGTGGCGCGAGATATGCGTCGACACCAAGAATCGGTTTTACCCCTTCTTTAGTCGCAGCTTTATAGAACTCGATAGCGCCGTGCATGTTGGCGCCATCAGTGAGAGCGAGAGCGTCCATGCCTTCTTTCTTTGCTTTCTTTACGAGCTCATCTATCTTCGGCAACGCCTGGAGAAATGTGTAATGAGAATGTGTATGTAGGTGAATGAAACGACTTGCCATGCGTCTCAGTATATACTTTTCCGATGAGATTTATGTTGGGGGTAGACGAAGCGGGTCGCGGGCCCTTAGCGGGACCGGTCTCCGTTGGGGTAGTTGCCGTCCCTGAGGGGTTCGATGTGGCGAAGGAGTTTCCGGGCGTTACCGACTCAAAAAAACTCTCAGAAAAGAAACGAGAGAAGTTTTTTGAGATGCTCGAAACACATGTCGCTCTGGGCGACATGCGTTTCGCGGTTGAGTTTGAGAGTGCTGAGGTGATCGATAGGGAAGGTATTGTGCCAGCGGTGCGCCGCGCGCTCGCGCGCGGCGTGAATGCGCTCGCCCCTGATGCCTCACTTGTCACTGTGAAGCTCGACGGCTCACTCCAAGCCCCCGAAGAATATACGCAGGAGACGATCATTCATGGAGACGCTCTTGTTCCTGTCATATCACTAGCCTCGATCGCTGCGAAAGTCAGTCGCGATCGCCTGATGCTCGATCTGGCGAAACAGTACCCGGAATATGGCTTTGAGAAACATAAGGGCTATGGCACCAAAGCGCACTACGACATGATCGAAAAACATGGTCCTTGCGCCATTCATCGTCGTTCATTTCTATAAAACCGCTCTAAATACGTTGTATTTGCTCGAGACTTCCTTTTTTGTACGGTGCGTGGTAACGTATTCTCCATGTCAATCCGAATGCGCCATACAAGAGGCCATACCAATAACCGCCGATCGCACCATGCGCTCGAGGGTATTAACGTTATCAAGGATAAGGAGAGTGGTACCCTCCGTCTCCCGCATCGTCTCGATGAGACGACCGGTATGTACCGTGGCAAGCAGGTTGCAGCACCTCGCGCTCCGAAAGTGCGCGCACCAAAGGTAAAGGGTCCTTCAGCAGAACCTACTGGCGAGCACGTACACGAGCATGCGGAGCATGTCCATGCAAATGCCGAAGCAAAGGGATCGAAGGGAGTTTCCGGAAAGGTTGCGACAGGAGGTCGCCCAAAGGCTCGAAGTGGTTTCGGTGGGGGCGCATAAGAAACTTGCTTCGGAAAGCAAGTTTCTTTCTACCAGCGCTCGTTCGTGAAAGAGAAATCAACATACTTCTCTTTCAACTCTCTCGCTTGGTAGTAATCCCTGGATACACACAGTTTTAAACGGCCGCGCACTTGCGCGGCCGTTTTTGTTTGCTACGCTACGCATACGTTCTTTCCATGGCGAACCGACATTTAGCACGTTCAGTAGTTCTGCAAACGCTCTTTGAGTGGGATACAGCTCACGCATCTGATAAAGAAGCGGAGACAATCCTTTCACGCAATGCTGTTGAATTCGGAGGTGATGATGTCGATAAGTCGTTCATGGAACAGCTCCTCGTAGGTGTGCTCGCCAAGAAAGAAGATATCGATCTCGTCATAGGGAAGGCCGCGCCTGAGTGGCCGCTTGAGCGCATCGCACCGCTCGACCGCAACATTCTGCGTCTTGGTCTGTATGAACTTCTTTTTTCCGACCGCTCGCAAGTACCGGCTAAAGTGGCTATCAATGAAGCGATCGAGCTTGCAAAGACTTTTAGTGGCGACTCATCTGGCCGCTTCGTAAACGGTGTCTTGGGCGCTGTCTACAAGGAACTCGGCGAACCTGGAAAAGATGAAAAAGGAAATAAGAAGCTTAAGCGTGAAGAGCTTCCGCTCGAGAAGCTCGGCGGAGCGATCGTATACGCGCATCACAATGGCCAGTATTATCTCGCGCTCGTGCACGACGTGTTCGGTCGCTGGACGCTCTCGAAGGGGCACATAGAGCAAGACTCTACGCCAGAAGAGGGTGTTATGCGCGTCATCAAAGAGGAGCTTGGTCTCACGGCAAAAGTAGGGAATCAGATCGGGGAGAACGAGTATGTCGCCTCACACCCGGAAAAAGGGAAGGTGCGCAAGCATGTGTGGTTCTTCCTCGCGTCATCTGAATTCGAGCCGCTCGTACTTAAGAAGAGTGGTGGGCTCGACGATGCGAAGTGGTTCCGCCTCCAGGACATCATTGACCTCAATTTCTATGATGATATGCTCCCCATCGTTACGGCCGCTGTCCAAAAACTCCTCGACCGCACGCATACTCATGCCTGATTTCCCCTTATTTGCAAAAAAACTAAGCCTCTCATTTAACGATATCAATCTTCTAGTTGAGGCGCTGACGCACCGTTCATATCTCAACGAGCACCGCGAATACGCAGGTAATCATAATGAACGTCTAGAGTTTCTCGGCGATGCTGTCTTGGAGCTTGCTGTGACGGACTTTCTGTATAAGAAATTTCCGGCAACTTCCGAGGGCGAGCTCACGAGCTATCGCGCTGCGCTTGTAAATACTGTGTCACTTGCGGCAGCTTCTCAAGCGCTCGATATCGATGAGTTCTTACTGCTCTCAAGGGGTGAAGCGAGAGATATGGGGCGCGCACGTGAAGTGATACGTGCAGATGCGTTTGAGGCGATCATCGGTGCGATCTATCTCGATTTGGGCTACGTGCACGCAGAGGAGTTCATTGCGAAGCATCTATACAAGAAGATCGACGAAGTGATCGCGAAGCGCTCGTACCAAGACTCGAAGAGTCGCTTCCAGGAAGTTATCCAAGAAAAGAAGGGGATCACTCCGATGTATATGACATTGTCAGAAATTGGTCCAGACCACAGTAAGCGCTTCACCGTCGGCGTCTTTGTGGGTGAAGAAGAAATTGCGCGCGGAGAAGGGCAGAGCAAGCAAGAAGCCGAACAATCTGCCGCCCAAGCGGCACTTGACAAAACTGGTTTATAGGTGTATTCTGTATTTAGGTTTATAACTTCATAACCGTGCGGAAAAAAAAAGGGGGGGGGTTATGTATACACTGGTTCTAGTAGTTTCGTTCATTTCATTTGGTTCGCCAGCAGGGGTGGGAGTTACTAGCCTAAGCATACCGCGGCTATCTCTGGAGCAATGCCAGAGAGAGGGTACAAAGACCATCAAAGAATTAAGTCTCGAAGGGCATCATAGCGGCTATGGGACGCACAAGACTTTTGTGAAGTTCTCTTGCATACTTAGTGAAAAATAACCTGTACGTTCTCCTGCGCAACGCCTTCCTTCGGGAAGGCGTTTTGTTTTGTTACAATGAGCAGCGATGCTGAAGCGGTTGGAGATCGTCGGATTTAAGTCATTTGCCAAGAAGACAGTCTTGGACTTTTTGAGTGCGACCACCGCGATCGTCGGGCCGAACGGGTCAGGAAAGAGTAATGTCGCCGAAGCGTTCCGCTTTGCACTCGGTGAGCAATCGATGAAAAGCATGCGCGGCCGGCGCACAGAAGATCTTATATTCAACGGATCGCACTCCGTGCCGCGCGCAAATCGCGCTGCGGTCGCGATAGTATTTGATAATCGATCAAGAGGCGAGCATCGTCCATTCAGAATTGATTTTGATGAGGTAGTGATAGAGCGTGCTGTTCTTCGCGATGGGACGAGCGAGTACTCGATCAACGGCTCGAAAGTGCGTCTGCGCGATATTGAGGAGCTTCTTGCGGGCGCGAACATTGGCGAGACAGGGCATCACATTATTTCCCAAGGAGAAGCGGATCGGATACTGCTTGCGTCGCCGCGCGATCGCCGCGCGATGCTCGAAGACGCGCTCGGGCTTAAGGTGTATGAATTCAAGAAACAGGAAGCGCAGAAGAAGCTCGTAAGAACCGAAGACAATATCATGCAGGTAAACTCGCTCCGAAGAGAGCTCGCGCCGCATCTGCGATTCCTCGAGAGCCAAGTGAAGAAGCTGGAGCGTGCAGACGAACTCCGCAAAGAGCTTACGTCACTTGCACAGACGTATTTCGCGATTGAAGATGCGTATCTTTCAGTTGAGAAAGGGAAAGCTGCAGAGGGAAAGCGAGATTCAGCTGAACGCCTCGCAGTAACGAGCGTAGAGCTTGCAAATATTGAGGAGCAAGCGACCACAGATGTGGAGGGTGCGAAGCATCTTGAGTTTGTACGCAAGACGGAGCGAGAGATTGAGCGCATAAATAGTGAGCGCAGCACGCTCGCGCGCAGTATTGGTCGAGTCGAGGGAGCGCTCTCAGTGGCTACTGACCGCAGTACGCGAGTCGCGCAAGAGTCATATGTGAAAGTGCCGCGCGAAGATCTTTCGGGGCTTGTGAAAGAGGTTGAAAAGCAGGCCGCAGAAGCGACGACTCCGGAGGCTGTGCTCGCTGCGTTCACCGCTATTCGTCAGGTGATCGTTGCATTTGTGAATAGATTTGTAGTGTCAGCAGAAGACACTCGATTCGAAGAAGAGCATGCCATACAGACACTCCAGAATGAACGGGCAGAACTGCTTGCGAATGAGTCGGTACTGTCCGGAGAACTCGAACAAGCAAAGTCTGAGCTCGCACAGCATCGCGAGGCTTTGACGGCGCACGATGAGACGGGTCGAGATTTGCGCCGTCTCATCCTTGATCTTGCGCAGGCAAAGGCGCACGAGGAAGGTATGGTTGCGAGGAGTGAGGCGCGCGAGCATGAGCTCGCGCTTCTTGCTGAAGCTCTCGAGCGCGAAAAGGTAGAGATACTGGTATTGGTGGGCGTTGCCGCTGTTTCGTATGAGCCGCTGTCGCCAACTGATGGGGCAGTGAATGATCGCTCGGCGCATGAGGCACGTAAGCGCACGCTCGAGCGCACGAAGATTCGTCTTGAAGAAGCGGGTGGTACCGGTGAAGACATTCGACAAGAGCACAAAGAAGTTTCTACACGCGAAGCATTTCTTGCAACTGAACTTGAAGATCTTGCAAGATCGGCAGAGGGGCTCCGTGCGCTCATTGGAGATTTGGATACTGAACTTGCAAAGTATTTCTCAGAAGGTCTTGCAAAAGTTAATGCGTCATTCGGAGAATATTTCGCACTCATGTTTGACGGAGGAAATGCACGGCTCGTGCTTGAGGAGCTTGAGGCGCCTGAAGAAGGAGCGTTGCTCGAATCTGAAGAAGAGAACAATGAAAAAACAAAGGAACGATCGGGTATCGAAATTTCTGTCAGTCTGCCTAAGAAGAAAGTGCGCTCGCTCATGCAGCTCTCGGGAGGCGAGCGCGCGCTTACGTCTATCGCACTCATCTTCGCGATGAGTCAGGTGAATCCACCACCGTTCCTGATACTTGATGAGACTGATGCTGCTCTCGATGAAGCAAATAGTCGTCGCTATGGCGATATGATCGAAAACCTTGCGAAACAATCGCAGCTCATCGTTATCACGCACAATCGCGAGACCATGAGTCGCGCAAATACGCTCTACGGAGTCACTATGGGTGGCGACGGGGTCTCCAGGCTTCTTTCAGTAAAATTCGATGAAGCCATCGCAGTTGCGAAATGAGATATATGGAACATAGAGCGTAAACATATGATACGCTGTGCATATTATGTCTGAACGACCACCGCACATTAAACTTGCTCCAACAGATGAGGAGGTACAGGATCAGGTACGAGAAGGTTTGAAAATGTCTCCAGAAGAAAAAGAGAACGCTCGACTAGAGTATTTAGAAGTGTTGCAAAAACAGCCGACGATTACGCTGACTCCTGAAGAGATGCGAGAGATTGAAGAGAAAAAGAATCGGGAAGAGCGATGGGCGGCGTAGCCAAAACCTTTTATATTACTGGCACGAAGTCGAGTTCTTTCTCGGCGATGCGGGCTGCAAGAAGCTTCACTTTGATCGGGTCACCGAGGCGGTACGCCTTCTTCGTGCGACGACCTACAAGCTGGTAGTGCTTCTCGTCGTGTTCGAAATAATCATCGCCGATATCTTTGATGCGAATCATGCCGTCCGAGTGTGTAGTCTGTTCCTCTACATATAGGCCGCGATCAGTGACGCCTGAAATGACAGCATCGAATATCTCCCCGACGCGTCCTGCGAGGAATTCCACCTGCTTCATTTTGATGGAGTCGCGCTCTGCGGTTGCGGCGGAAACTTCACGCTCAGATGCATGGAGTGCGAGTTTGTCGAATGTTTCCATCTCTGCTTTGGTGATAGGGTCGCCGCCAGAGTGTGCCTTTATGAGTCGGTGGATGACGAGGTCTGGGTAGCGGCGGATTGGAGACGTGAAGTGCGTGTAGAAATCGAAGGCGAGGCCGAAGTGGCCGATGTTGCGCGTCGCGTAGACTGCCTTGCTCATCGAGCGTAGGGCCGCAGTCTTTACCAGATACTCCTCCGGCTTTCCTTTTACGGATTCGAGAAGCTTGTTCAGTTCCGCGCCAGTGACATTTCCAGCGCCCGAAGTTTGCAGGTGGTAACCCATGATGCGTAGGAGATTTGCGAGATTCTCGATTCGGTCAGTGTCGGGCGCATCGTGAATGCGGTAGAGCGAGTAGAAGTGCGGGCCGCCGTTCTTCGTGAGGTGAGAAAGGTGTTTCGCGACTGCTTCGTTCGCAAGGAGCATGAAGTCTTCGATGAGCAAGTTCGTGGCCTTGCGCTCCTTGAGGCGGATCGCGATCGGCTTACCCTCAGTGTCGAGCTCGACTTTCACTTCAGCAGTATCAAATTCGATAGCGCCCTTTGCCTGGCGTCGAGCGCGGATCTTTTTTGAGAGTCTGAGCAGGAGTGAGAGCTCTTCGTGCAGAGTGCCTTGTCCCGCATCGAGTACCTCCTGCGCGTTCTCGTAGGTAAAACGCTTATTGGAGTGGATGACGGTCTCGCCGAACCAGGCATCTTTAATGTTCGCTTCAGCATCAAGCTGGAAGACGGCAGAGACGGCGAGACGGTCTTCGTTCGGCTTCAATGAGCACAGGTCATTTGAGAGCACTTCAGGAAGCATCGGGATCGTGCGGTCGACCAGGTATACGCTTGTTGCGCGTTCAATCGCTTCCTTGTCGAGATTGGTGCCCGGCTTCACGAAGTACGAGACGTCGGCAATGTGCACACCAACCTCGATCGTGTCGTCGTCTATTTTTCGTACCGAAAGTGCGTCATCGAAATCTTTCGCGTCAAACGGGTCGATGGTGCAGGTCGGTACGTCTCTGAAATCGCGGCGTTTCGAGCTGGCAGCTTCTGTTGCAAGAATCGCGCGACCTTCTTTCTCGAGGCGCTCAGCATCGGCGACGACACCAGGAGGGAAGTCGCTTGAGAATCCCTGGCCGAGTGCAAGCGCACGCATTTCAGTCTCGTGCACGCCAGCCTTGCCGATAATCTCCTCGACGACGCCCCATGGGTAAGGAGATTTCTCCTCCCATCCCTTGATGCGGACAAGTACTTTGTATCCAGACTCTGCACCCTTCTTGTCGCGCACCTCGATAGGTACGTGCATTTTCTTAAGGTCCGGAGCGAGGAGTGTCTTGCCATCTTCTTCCACAAACGAGCCCACGAAGGTCTCTCGTGCACGGGAGATGATTTCAACGACCTTTCCAGCCTCGCGTGGCGGCATTCGGCCCATCGGGTCACGGTAGCTGCCTATTGGGGCTACTTTGACGATGTCCCCAGAGAAGGCGTGGTTAGTGTGTTCTGGTGGGATTATGAGGTCTTCCTTGTCTTCTCCAATCGAGAAAAAGCCGATGCCTTTGCGGGTCATCGTTATAGGTCCCTCGTAGAGAGTATCTGCCGACATTTCCTGTACTCTAGCAATATTAATCGGCTTCTGCTATAGTCGTTTTCATGTTGATGATTCGTTTTCAGCGCATCGGCCGGACCAATGATCCGGCGTTCCGCATTGTCGTATTGGAAAAGGAGCGTGCTGCAAAGGCAGGTAACATTGTCGAGCTTCTCGGCACGTACAATCCCCGCAGCAAGGCGATTACCTTGAATGAGGAGAGTGTGAAGGGTTGGATTGCTAAGGGTGCTCAGCCGACAGATTCCATCCGCAACCTCCTCATCACGAAGGGTGTTATTGCTGGCAAGAAAGTAAATGTTCTCCCTAAAAAGACTCCACAGAAGAGTGAAGAGGCGATAGCCGCAGAAGCTGCTGCGGCAGCTGCAGCAGTTGAGGCTGCAAAAGCGGAAAAGGCAGCCAAGGCGGCTGCCGAAGCAGCAGTAGAGGCTCCGGTAGTCGAGGAGGCTCCAGTCGCGTAATAATCGCCCGCCTTCGGCGGCGCTAACATACCCCTCTATGGAACCAGATCAGGCTTTTCTTGAATATGCAGTGAAAGCACTCGCCATCCATCCCGAGTCAGTTGAGACGACGCGCACTATCGACCAGATGGGCGTCCTTCTTACACTCACGGTCCACCCTGAAGATATGGGAAAGATCATCGGTAAGAGTGGCAAGACCGCCGAGGCTCTGCGCATCCTCTTGCGCGTTATTGGCATGAAGGGAAATGCCCGAGTGAACCTCAAGATCAATGAGCCGGTCGGCGGCAAGCGCCTGTCGCTCCAAGAAGTGCACAGTACGAAGACGGTCGATCAGGTAGTTGAGGAATTGTAATTGCAGGAAATGCTAAATTCGGCCAGCGTTTCGCTGACGCTGCACTAAGCGAACTGTCCAAATTAAGCATTTCCTGCCTCGCGTATGAAATTCCATCTCGTTACACTTTTTCAGGAGGCATGCGATGCGTATCTTTCAGCGTCGATCATTGGGCGTGCGCGCAAGGAGAAAAAGATTGAAGTCAAGTATCAGAATCCCCGCGATTTTGTAGAAAATAAATGGGGCAAAGTAGACGAGCGTCCGTACGGCGGCGGGCCGGGCATGGTGATGCAGGCGACGCCGGTCGTGAAGGCTACAGAGAGAGCCTTGAAGGGGAAGAAAGGGAAGAGGGTGATCCTCTGGTTCTCACCGAGCGGCAAGCAGTTCACCAATAAAGACGCTGATACTCTCGCGAAGTATGACGACGTTGTGCTCGTGTGCGGCCGCTACGAAGGTATCGATGAGCGCGCGAAGAAGATTTTAAAGACGTCAGCGCCGGTGAAAGAATTCGCTGTCGGCGAGGCGGTGTATACCGGCGGGGAGGTTCCGGCGCTTGCGATCATCGATGCCATTACGCGCCGTCTTCCTGGTGTGCTCGGCAAAGATGCATCGGTTGAGGAACGTCGCATTGCTTCACGAGCGGTCTATACCCGTCCCGAAACTATTTCATACAAAAAGAAAAATTATCGTGTCCCAAAAGTCCTCCAAACCGGCCACCATGCCAATATCGACGCGTGGCGAGAGGAAAATAGATGATTTTTCAGAGATCCCCATTGACTGCGCGAGCGTAGGCATGTAATTAATTTAAGCTGAAGTTCTTTACTAATTGTCTTCAAAAAAGCGCCAATCTCGGCGTGTACAACCCTTACAAAGGAGTTTGTTATGAGTGCGACGGAGTCTCTCGTTCCTAAGGTTGTCGGTGTAAGTATTCAGAAAGTTGTTTCAGTTGGACGTATCGAGGAGCAAAGAATATCCAGTTGCTTTGCTGAATATCCGTTTGTGATGCGCAGCGGACTCTTTTTTCAGAATTTTAACGGGGTGCAGCCAGCGACGGAGGACTGTTCTATTGTCGTGGTTAAGCTCGATAGGGATCTGAGACTTGTGACGCTGATGACAATGTTGTTCGGAGTCAACGAAGATATACCAATCCCTATTATGAGGGATTGGCTCATTGCACGCCGTCATATCATTACCGCACCACAACTGGAGGCAGTAATTCTGGGTGACAAAGAGCTCGCGCAGTGTAACTGCAAAGGGTTCGTGATGTGTGGTGAAGGTCAGGTGTTGCTCTTGTCGATCAATCAGAATGGCGAGACGGCTGGAGACAAGCCCCAGTCCAAGAGCGTATTTTCGCATCTGATGTATAACAACCAGTGCTTTTCTGCGGATACCTATTTGTTCATGCCGAACTTTGATCCGCCAAAGAGTTTGCTGGGTGATGAATAGAGGACGAATTCAGCCCCCTTTGCGTGAGCGCAAAGGGGGTTTTTGTATACTCTTATTGTTGATTAAGGCCTTGCGCAGATAAGGGCTTGTTGCTATCTTATGGGCACAAGATACGAGTGAGTAACGGAGGGCTGGCGAGTACGGGGCGGGGCGCTTTATACGGGAACAAAATACAACGCAAAAGCGAAAGCGGATTTATTTCCGTGCGTTTGCGTTTACTGACAAGCGAGCCGAGGACAACGCATGTACTTATGCATGTGTCCGAGGTAAGCGATGGTAGAAAGCTTTGCTTATATATCTTCTCTATTACTCATGCAAAAGAAAATCATCCAAAAGACCTTCGGTGCATATCGAGCGCCACGAGTCGCGTTCCCGGACCTGGTCGGGCACCAGCGCAGCTCGTTCGATTGGCTTCTGAAAGATGGCCTCGCCGAACTTTTTAGAGAATTCTCTCCGATTACTGACTATTCGGGCAAGAAGTTCGAACTCGAGTTTGAAAGCTTCGAAGTGGGTGAACCAAAGTACGATGTGGATTTCGCGCGCGAGAATATGCGCACGTATGAAGCTCCGGTACGCGCTACCGTCAAACTGACCAATAAGACTCTCGGCTCCGAGAAGTCTCAGGAAATTTTTCTCACTGATGTGCCTATCATGACGCCGCACGGCTCGTTCATCGTGTCGGGTGTTGAGCGCGCTATTGTCCCACAGCTCGCGCGCTCGTTTGGCGCATTCTTCGTTTCCGAGCTTATCCGTGGCAAGGCGTTCTTCGGTGCGAAGATCATCCCGCTTCGCGGCGTATGGATCGAATTCGATTCAGAAGCAGATGGTGCGATCTTTGTGAAGATCGACCGTAAGCGCAAATTCCCGATCACTGAGCTCCTCGCTGTCTTCGGCGGAGGTATGGGTGATGCAGTCTTGAAACATTTCGAGAAGGATCCGCTCGCCAAGGCGGCTATTCAGGCTACTCTCGCGCACGACGAAGCGAAGTCAATCGAGGAGGCATACATTGAGATTCACCGCCGCATGCGCGATGGCGATCTCGCCACACCAGAAAACGCGAAGAACTTCGTGCAGTCGCTCTTCTCGAGCGAGCGCTATGACCTCGGAAAAGTCGGCCGCAACCGTCTCAACGCTCGTTTCGGTCTTCCGGTAACCGATAAGGCGCTTGAGAAGCGTACGCTCGGTCTCGCTGATTTTGTCCGCATCGTCTCCGAAATCACGAAGTTGAATGCTGATCCAGATGCTCAGACAGATGACATCGATCATCTTGGTTTCCGCCGCGTTCGTTTCGTCGGCGAACTCCTCCAGGCTCGCATGCGCGTCGGCATGAGTCGCATGAAGCGCAACATCCAGGACCGCATGTCCACGACGCCGACTGAGACTGCGCTTCCTATGGCGCTCGTCAACCCGCGCCCATTCCATGCAGCTGTGCACGAGTTCTTCACGGCAAACCAGCTTTCGCAGTTCATGGATCAGCAGAACATTCTTGCTGAGCTTGAGAACATGCGCACACTCTCAGCGCTCGGTCCTGGCGGTCTCACTCGTGAGCGCGCTGGCTTCGAGGTGCGCGACGTGCATCCGTCTCACTACGGACGCCTGTGCCCGATTCATACGCCGGAAGGTCAGAACATCGGTCTTATCTTGCACATGGCAACCCATGCAAAGACCAATGACTTCGGTGTCATCGAGACTCCGTATGTCCGCGTGAAGAACGGAAAGGTGACTGAAGAAGTCGTCTACATGAACGCACTCGATGAAGAGCAGGAGGTCGTCGCACATGGTGCTACGAAGCTCGATGCAAACAGCCGCATCGCTACAGACCTTGTTGAAGCTCGTCATAAAGGTGAGCCAGTCATCGTCCCGCGCGAAAACATCACGCTCATGGACGCATCGACATTCCAAATGTTCTCCATCGCTACGTCGATGATCCCGTTCGTCGATCACGACGATGCGAACCGCGCATTGATGGGTTCGAACATGCAGAAGCAGGCAACGCCGGTCCTCATCCCTGAGGCTCCGCTTGTTGCTACCGGCATCGAGTCTCATGCAGCAAAGAGCACGGGACGTCTCGTACTTGCTCAGGAAGCAGGAGAGGTCACGCACGTCGATGCTCGTAAGATCATCGTGAAGAGTTCCTCCGGCGCATCGAAGGAGTACCGTCTCCAGGGTCTCACGCAGACCAACCAGAATTCTGCATTCATGCAGCGTCCGTCAGTCGCGCTTGGTGCAAAGGTGAAGAAGGGCGACGTGCTCGCAGACAACTCATCGACCGACCAGGGCCAGCTGGCACTCGGTCAGAACGTCCGTGTTGCGTTCATGAGCTGGAATGGTGCCAACTACGAAGACGCCATCATCATCTCCGAGCGTCTCGTGCAGGAAGCGAAATTTACTACAGTGCACATCGAAGACTTCGAGTGTGTGGTGCGCGACACGAAGCTCGGTCCCGAGACGACGACGCATGACATTCCGAACGTCGGCGAACTCCGTCTCAAGAATCTCGACGAGGAAGGTGTCATCCGCATCGGTGCAGAAGTGCGCCCAGGCGACATTCTTGTAGGTAAGGTCACGCCGAAGGGTGAGACGCAGCTCACGCCGGAAGAGCGTCTTCTCCGCAGTATCTTCGGCGACAAGGCGAAGGACGTGAAAGATACGTCGCTCCGTATGGAGGGCGGAAAGCGCGGTCGCGTCATTGGTGTTCGCGTCTTCTCACGCGAGAAGGGGGACCAGCTCGAAAGCGGCATCTTCAAGAAGATTGTCGTCACGGTCGCACAGGTTCGTAACGTGAGCGTTGGAGACAAGCTCTCCGGTCGCCACGGAAACAAAGGAGTCATCAGCCGCGTGCTTCCGGTTGCTGACATGCCGTACGACAAGGATGGAAATCCTGTCGACCTTATCCTCACTCCGCTCGGCGTTCCGTCCCGTATGAACTTGGGACAGATCCTCGAGATGCATCTCGGTCTTGCGGCGAATACGCTCGGCTACCAGGCTGTCGTTCCGCCATTCTCTGGCGCGACGCCAGATGAAATCCGCAAGGAACTCGTTGACGCTGGATTCTCTGCCGATGGCAAGATGCAGCTCTTCGACGGTCGCACAGGCGATGCATTCGCTCAGACGATCGCAGTCGGGTACATGTACATCCTCAAGCTGCATCACATGGTGGAGGACAAGATCCATATGCGCTCCATTGGTCCATACAGCCTCATCACGCAGCAGCCTCTTGGCGGCAAGGCGCAGAACGGAGGTCAGCGTTTCGGCGAAATGGAAGTATGGGCACTTCTCGGTTACGGCGCTGCATATACGCTCCGCGAGATGCTCACTATCAAGTCGGACGACATCCAGGGCCGCTCAGCAGCCTTCGATGCGATCGTGAAGGGCGAGGCTATCAGCCATTCAGGCACGCCGGCATCCTTCGCAGTGCTTACCAATCAGATCCGCGGTCTTGCGCTCGATGTCGAGCCGCTTAACCTGCCGCCGATTTCGGATAACGAGTGAATCGAATCCTGATTACTTACACCATCATTTACTACTATGGCATTCACTTCCCGAAAAATGACCCCATCGCGCGACACCTGGAACGGCCTGCGCCTCGCGCTCGCATCTCCGGAGCGCATCCTCGCGTGGTCTTCAGGTGAGGTTACGAAACCTGAAACGATCAACTACCGCACACAGCGCAGCGAAAAGCATGGTCTTTTCGATGAAAAGATCTTTGGTCCTGAAAAGGATTACGAGTGTTACTGCGGCAAGTACAAGGGCATCCGCTACAAGGGCATCGTCTGCGATAAGTGCGGTGTCGAGATCACACGCTCGATTGTTCGGCGCGAGCGCATGGGCCACATCGAGCTCTGCACACCAGTCGCACATATCTGGTTCCTTCGCTCAGTTCCGTCCCGCATGGCACTCCTCCTTGGTGTGTCTGCTACGGACATTGAGAAAGTCGTGTACTTCGCCGGCTATATCATCACGAAAGTCGTAGAAGACGAGAAGCGACGCCTCCTTGCCGAGCTCGAGAGCGAATACAAGTCAAAATACAAGTCGCTTGAAAAAGAAAAGGAACGCGATGCTCTCAAGGAGAAGATGACAGCTACGAAGAGCGAGATTGACGGTATTGTCGTCGGTAAGATTCTCGATGAGCTCGAATACCACCGTTTCTCAGTGAAGTATGGGGGTCTCTTCGAGGCACGCATCGGCGCAGAGGCTATCTACGACATCTTCTGCAAGATGGATCTCAAGGAAGTCGAAAGGACGCTCACGGAGCGCTACAAGACTGCAGGCGCAGCTGAGCGCGAAAAGCTCGCAAAGCGTCTCTCACTCATCGCTGGCCTCATTGCATCAGGCACACGCCCTGAGTGGCTCTTCCTCACGCGCATTCCGGTTATTCCTCCGGCACTTCGCCCGATGGTCGCGCTCGAAGGCGGTCGCCATGCGACGTCCGACGTAAACGACCTTTATCGCCGTGTCATCAACCGCAATAATCGTTTAAAGAAGCTTATCGACATTCACGCTCCGGAAGTGATCCTGCGCAACGAGAAGCGCATCCTCCAGGAAGCAGTTGATGCACTCCTCGACAACTCGATCAGGAAGAGTGGCGCAGCTGCAGGTGCGATGACGATGGCGCAGCGCCGTCCGCTCAAGTCGCTCGCAGACTACCTCAAGGGCAAGCAGGGCTACTTCCGTCAGAACCTTCTCGGTAAGCGCGTCGACTACTCTGGCCGCTCCGTGATCGTCGTCGGTCCAGACCTCGAACTCGATGAGTGCGGTCTTCCGAAGCACATGGCACTCGAACTGTTCCGTCCGTTCGTTATTGCCGGACTTCTTGAACGCGAGCTCGCGTTCAACATTCGCGGTGCAGGACGTCTCATTGAAGACGGTGTCGCTGAAGTGTGGGAGCTCCTCGAAGAGGCGATCAAGGGCAAGTATGTGCTCTTGAACCGTGCTCCGACGCTTCACCGCCAGGGTATCCAGGCATTCCGTCCGCGACTTATCGAAGGCGATGCTATCCAGCTTCACCCGCTCGTTTGTAACGCATTCAATGCTGACTTCGACGGAGACCAGATGGCCGTACACGTGCCTCTTTCAGAAGAGGCGCAGTGGGAGGCGAAGAACATCATGAGCGCCAACAAGAACATTTTGAAGCCGGGCTCAGGCGAAATGATCGTGCTCACGGGCAAGCCGCTCGATATCGTGCTCGGAGTCTACTGGCTCACGAAGCCTGTCGAGAAGGTGAAGGGCGAGGGCGAATACTTCGCGTCTCCGAACGCTGCGATCCTCGCATCCGAATACGATGCGATCGACCTGCGCGCGAAGATCAATGTCTTGCCGGTCACCGGTAAGGAGAAGTACGCAGCATTCGATGGTCACACATTTGAGACGACCGTCGGCCGTCTCCTCTTCAATACCGTTCTTCCTGCGGACTATCCGTTCGTGAACGAGACCATCACTAAGAAGGTGCTCGCTCGCATCGTTACAGATTGTATTTCGCGCTATGGCATCGACGCGGTGCCAAACATCGTGAACAAGGTGAAGCGATTCGGCTTCGACTATGCGACACGCTCGGGTGTGTCATGGGCAATCGACGATGTCTCCGTACCGAAGCAGAAGACGCGCATCATCGATGAGGCGGCTGCTAAGGTCGCGAAGATCGAAGAGGATTACCGAAACGGTCTCCTCTCCGCAGAAGAGAAGCGCCGCATGGCTATCGAGATCTGGCAGGGAACGAAGCAGGCAGTCGAGGAGCAGATCGCTTTGGAATTGAATCCGATGGGTTCGGTCGCCGACATGGTACGTTCAGGAGCTCGCGGTACGCTCGGCAACCTGACGCAGATGGCCGGTATGAAGGGTCTCATTCAGAACACTGCCGGCGTGACGATCGAGGTGCCGATTATTTCGTCGATGATCGAGGGCTTGAACCCGATCGAATACTTCATGTCGACGCACGGTGCTCGCAAGGGTCTCACTGACACCGCACTCGGTACGGCAAAAGCTGGATACCTCACACGCCGTCTCTTCGACGTCGCTCAGGACTCCATTGTGACCGAGAAAGACTGCGGTACAGATCGCGGTGTGAAGATCAATCGTGTCAGTGCCTCAGGCATCCAGATCAACTACGCAGAAGCGCTTCGCGGTCGCGTGATTGCAGAAGATGTGAAGGGCGATGATGGCAAGGCAATCTTCAAGAAGGGTCAGTACCTTTCAGCAGGAGATGCTGATGTGATCAATGCTTCTTCGGTCGCTACGGTCGTAGCGCGCTCACCGATGTCGTGCGAAACGCGGTATGGCGTGTGTCAGACTTGCTACGGTATGGACCTCACGACTCACGAGATTGTTGATCTTGGTGAAGCAGTCGGTACAGTCGCCGCTCAAGCTATCGGTGAGCCGGGAACCCAGCTCACGATGCGTACCTTCCATGCCGGCGGTGTGGCCTCGGTCGGCGGAGACATTACGAGCGGTCTTCCTCGCGTGGAAGAAGTGTTTGAAAAGCGCTCACCGAAGAATCCAGCCGTCATCTCGAAGTCAGATGGCATGGTCTCAGAGATCAAGGATGCCGGTCGCGAAAAGATCATTGTCATCGCACCACAGGCAGGTCAGGGCAAGAAAGATGGCTCAGCATATGAATATCTCGCTCCGTATCCTCGCGTTCCGCTCGTGAAGGAAGGTGATGCTGTAATGCGAGGTCAGATTCTTACTGACGGTTCCGCCGATCTCGACGATCTCTTCGAGTACGCGGGTCGTGCACTGGTGCAGGAATACATCATTACTGAGGCATCGAAGATCTACGAGCTTCAGGGGGCGCCGGTTTCGCGTAAGCACCTCGAAGTCGTCGTGAAGCAGATGTTCTCGCGTGTGAAGATCACCGAATCTGGAGACACCGAATACTCGGTCGGCGACGTTGTCGAAGACTGGGAGTTTGCGAAGGCAGTGAAAGAGATGGAAGCAGCAAACAAGCTTGTTCCTGCAGCACGCGAAATCGTGCTCGGTATCAAGGAGAGCGCGCTCTCACGCCGCTCGTTCCTCTCGGCAGCATCCTTCGAGCAGACGACGAAGATCCTCATCAACGCAGCGCTTCGTGGCTCGGTGGACCGCCTTCGTGGTCTCAAGGAGAACGTGATTCTCGGCCGCCTCATCCCGTCTGGTACTGGTTTCGCAGGCAGCAAGAAGCACGCAGTCATTGCAAAGCTTCAGGCTGATCGCGCAGCATCGGCACCAGCGTCGTCGACGCGCACGACGAGCTTTGCTCCGCGTACGCCTCGCTCGTTCTAGGTTTTGTAACGTAAAGAAAACAAAACACCGCAGGAATTCCTGCGGTGTTTTGTTTTTGTGGCGACTATTGTTTCGCGCGGCGCTTGCGTATGTACCACCAGGTGAGTCCTCCAGCGGTGATCGAGATCAGAATAGATACCAAGAATATGACGTCTCTGCTCGCTATGCCAGTATCACCGAACATATGAAAGAAAAGCGCGCCAAGAATCATGAGAGGTCGTCCGTGGGGGTTGAATTAGGCATATGGTGGCACCGGCGACTATTTGCGTCAAGTTCATGAAATACCTGTAGAATGGAGGAAATGGCAGGAGATACGGTTCAAGAAATCAAGAATAAATTGAGCATTCAGGACGCGCTCGCGCCGTATATGAAGCTCACGAGAGCAGGGAGGTCGCTTCGCGGTCTGTGCCCGTTCCATAAGGAGAAAACCCCTTCGTTCCACGTGTCGCCCGAACGCGGTACTTGGCACTGCTTCGGTTGTGGGCTTGGCGGGGACGCGTTTTCATTTGTAGAGAAAATAGAAGGAGTTGACTTCAAGGGTGCGATGAAAATTCTTGCTGATAAAGCTGGCGTGCAGATCGAGTATGTGGGCGCTGGTGCAAGCAAAGAGGCTGCATCGAAGCAAGAAAGGATGCGCGCCGCGATGGCGCGCGCGGAGCAGTTCTATGTCTCTCAGCTCCGAGGTACTGCTGCTGAAGCATACGCAAAGAAGCGTGGACTTACCGATGAAAGTATTTCTGAGTGGCGACTCGGCTACGCGCCTGACGCGTGGCGAATGCTTCTTGAGTCGCTCACTGCCGAAGGGTTCACTACTCAGGAACTTCTCGCCGCCGGACTCATCAAAGAAGCAGACGGTAAGCCAGGCACTTACTACGATCGTTTCCGTAACCGGCTTATGTTTCCGATTCGCGACGCCGTCGGGCGCGTCGTCGCGTTTACCGGTCGAACGCTTTCTGCTGATGAGTTAGCGAAATACCTCAACAGTCCGGAAACAGATCTCTTTCATAAATCAGAAATTCTTTTTGGCATGGATGTCGCGAAAGATGCAATACGCACGCGCGGCTACACTATGCTCGTCGAGGGGCAGATGGACGTGCTCTTGGCGCATCAAGCGGGCTTCAAAAACGCCATCGCTCTTTCGGGTACGGCGCTCACGGAGCGGCACCTCGGCCTCATGAAACGCTACAGCGAGAACCTCATGCTCGTGCTTGATGCCGACTCGGCTGGTCTCAAGGCGACCGCGCGCTCGGCTGCACTCGCGCTTCACACCGGCCTCCGCGTGAAGGCCGCACAGCTCCCGATGGGGAAAGACCCGGCTGATCTCATCAGTGAAGATCATAATGAATTTGCAAAGCGCGTCGCTGCCGCGAAGCCGATCGTAGAATTTTTCCTTGGAGAGCTTGCTCAGCGCGAGACCGATCCGCATCGTTTACTGCGCACCGCTGAGGGCATAGTGCTTCCACTCATTGCGGCGATGCCGAGCCCGATGGAGCGAGATCATTTCGTACAGATGGCTGCGCGCGTGCTTGGGCTCTCGAACGAAGCGGTCAAAGAGTCGCTCAGGCGCTTACCAGCCCAGCCCTTCGCTGAAGGTGCCGCTCCGCGCCCTTTGAGTCAGAAGGCACCAGCGCGCATACCCTCGGAATTGCGGTCGGAACAACTTATTGCCGTTCTCCACGCCTACCCGGATACGCCCCTTGCAGAGCGTATTAAGTCGGAGTATTGTCGAATTACTGAAGTTCCGCAGCTGCCGACTGTAACCCTCCCAGAATCAGCCTTGTTCTATGCAGAACAGACGTTTGGCGAGGGTCCGAGTGGGGATGCTGCAGACGAGCTTTTGCGCGCCTTTGAAAAAGCGGTTATCCGCGAGGCGTATCAGGAGTCAGTAAGAAATTTACGCAGAGCTGAAGGTTCGGGTGATGCTTCCGCGATTGCGGGTGCGCAAGCGATCTGTACAAAGCTTGCCGCTCGTATGTCTGCGTTCGGTCACTAGTACACCACTAGCATATTTCCAGCATGGCGACCTCTACTAAAAAGAAAAAAATAATGAAGAAAACTTCTGCCGGTGCAAAAGCAAAAAAGCCGGCGAGCAAGCGCGCTGCTTCTACCAAGAAGCCGGCGGCTTCGCGTACGAAGAAGATTTTGCGTACAGCAGCAAAGGGAGCAAAGGCAAAAGCAGAATCGCAGAAGGTGTTGACTGCCGAGCAGCTTATCGAGAAGGGTAAGGATCGCGGCTACGTCACCTACAGTGAAATTCTAAAGTCGTTCCCGCACATCGAGGAAGATGTTAATTTCCTCGAATCGCTCTATGAGCGTTTCGCAACTGCAGGTGTCGACGTGCTTGAGGGCGGCATGCTTGAAGACGCGGCCGATGAATACCTCGCGACCCGCAACATCAAAGACCGTCATTCGACGGGCTACGACTCGATTCAGATCTACCTTCGTGAGATCGGACAGTACCCACTTCTTACTGCTGCTGAAGAGCGCGAGCTTGCGAAGCGCATCGAGAAGGGTGATGCCGAGGCGCGCAACATTCTCGCACGCAGCAACCTCCGTCTCGTGGTGTCTATTGCAAAGAAATACGTCGGTCGCAGTCCTGACCTCACGCTCCTCGACCTCATTCAGGAGGGAAATCTCGGCCTTTTCCGTGCCGTAGATAAATTCGATTGGAAGAAGGGGTTCAAGTTCTCGACGTATGCAACATGGTGGATTCGTCAGGCGATCACCCGCGCTCTCGCTGACCAGTCGCGCACGATTCGTATTCCGGTGCACATGGTGGAAACCATCGCCAAGTACAAGCAGGTCTCGCGCCGTCTCGCACAAGTGCTTGGCCGCGATCCACATGAAGAGGAGATCGCCGTTGAAATGGGTGTCGAACCGGAGAAGATTTATCAGATCGAGAAGATCAATCAGGATACGCTCTCTCTTGAGAATCCGATTGGTTCTGACGACGATGAGAAGTCGACGCTCGGTGACTTCATTCCAGACGACAAGATTCCGTCTCCGGTTCAGGAATCCTCTGAGCGTATTCTTTCTGAACAGGTCCGCGCGATCCTGAACGATCTTTCGCCAAAGGAGCGCAAGATTCTCGAGATGCGTCACGGTCTCATGGATGGCGTGTACCACACACTTGAAGAAGTGGGGAAGGAGTTCGGCGTCACGCGCGAGCGCATCCGCCAGATCGAAGCAAAGGCGCTTGAGAAGATCCGCACGCACGGCAACGCCCGCCACTTGAAGTCATACTAGAACCGGTCTCAAAAATAACCTTTTGAAACGCGTGGCCGCTGCGAGCCGGATTTTTCGGCTGCGAACCGCAACGGCTCGCCTTCAGCGTATCTCAATACGCTTCAGTCTGCGCCGGCGGTTCTCGCTCGAAAAATCCGGCTCTCGCTAGGCCATTATTTTTGAGACCGGTTCTAATATATAGAAAGAAAAAGGGCCGCACTATCCAGTCGGATACGATGCGGCCCTTTCTTTGTAACTTCTTTTCGGATCACTCAGTGCTGAGCTCGACGATCTCAGACAGGTCTTCGGGGTGGTCACTGGTGGTGCCAGCCCGGCGGAGCTGTTCTTTCAGGGGGTGAGGATTGATCTCGTCCTGATCGTCTTCTATATCCATAACGACCCTCCTAGTAAGGCCTCTTGCGGAACGCAAAAAGGGTTAGGGGTGAGAAAGGGTGCGCTGCTGTATCGAGTGACTGGCGACAGCTGAGGCCAAGAGTGTGAGGCCTATGATGACGAGCGTGATGAGTGACAGAATACCGCGCGCGGACTTCAGTACCTTTTTCATGGCACCTCCTTTTGTGAGATTGAATCCCCGGAATTGTCTGGGCGGCATCTAAGAGCTAACTGGCCGTAAGTGTATACATGTTTGACATATCGTCAATACGTTGGGTTTGCATAGGTGTGCAGAGAACAAATGCGCGCGGTACACTGCACGTATGTCGACGACTCAGGCGTTTGAACAAGCATATAAAAAGCTAAATACGAAACAGAAAGAGGCTGTCGATACGCTCTATGGCCCAGTGATAGTTGTCGCGGGTCCAGGCACGGGGAAGACGCAGATGCTCGCACTCCGCATTGGGAATATTCTGCTCAAGGCTACTGGCACGAAGCCCGACGAGATCCTCGCGCTCACGTTTACTGAAAGCGCCGTCGCGACGCTACGTACGCGCCTCGCTTCGTTCATAGGCAGTGCGGCGCATCGCGTACGTATCCACACTTTTCATGGGTTTGCACAATCCATACTCGAGATGCGGCCAGATCTGTTCCCGCGCATCGCGCTCGGTACGCACCTTTCCCCGGTGCGTGGCATTGCGCTCATGGAGCGCTTGCTCGACGCGGGGTCATACACAAAGATACGCAGCCCGAAAAATCCGCACCGTTCGGCGCGCGACCTTCTGGCTTTCATGGGGAAGCTGAAGCAAGAGCACTACACGCCGGAACAGTATCTTGCAGAGCTCACAAAAGAGTACGACCTCGTGCTTGCCGATCCTGATTGTATTCACGAAAGTGGCGTGCACAAAGGGAAAGAGAAGTCGGAGCACTTGCGCCGCCGCGAGCGCATTGAGAAGCATCTCGAAGTCGCGCATCTTTTCGATGCGTACCAAAAGGCGCTCGAAAAAGAATCCTTCTATGACTATGAAGATCTTATCGGCGAGGCTGTGCGCGGACTTGAGACCGATGAAGGGTTTCGAGCCGAAGTGGGCGAGCGCTCGCAGTTCGTTCTTGCTGACGAGCATCAAGACGCGAACCCGGCACAGAACCGCCTCCTTGAGCTCATCACCGATTTCGACGGCTCTCCGAACTTGTTCGTGGTGGGTGATGAGAAGCAGGCTATCTACCGCTTCCAGGGCGCATCGCTTGCATCGTTCTTTTATTTCAAGCAGAAATATCCGAACGCAAAACTCATTTCGCTCGATGAGAATTATCGCTCGACAGAGCGCATTCTCGCTGCCGCACACGACCTCATCGCTCCGGCACCAGTACCAGACCCAGCGCTCCGTCCGAAGCTTGCGGCTGTTCGCGGCAAAGGAGGGGTTGTTGAAGAAGTAGTCTGCGATACTCCAAGAGAGGAAGCTGAAGCTATCCGCGCATACATTGAGAAATTGCATACCACTGGCGTCTCATACGAAGACATCGTCATCCTCACGAAGAAAAATGCAGACGTGATCGCTCTCGCTGAATATCTTCGTCGTGTAGGTATTCCCGAAGATCACATGAGTGCCGAAATGAGCGCTCTCGCGCATCCGGCCGTCGTGCTTTTCATAGAGCTTGTCCGTGCGCTTGCTGACCTCTCGCAAGATTCCTCGCTTTCCCGCGCACTGTTCCTCCCAGGCATCCCAATGCCGCTCCCAGAGCGCATGCGACTGCTTGCGATCTCGCGCAAAGGGAAGACGCTCATGCAAGTCTGCGCGGAGCATGGGACTCCTGAGATGCGCGGGTGGGTGAAAAAGGTGCAGAAGCTGTCCGATGAAATGTCTGCGACGCCGGTCGTGGCGTGGCTTGCACGACTCGCTTCTGAAAGCGGATTTGTCGCAGGTCTGCTGACGCTTGCGGAGAGCGAGAACGCATATGAAGCGTATCAGGGCTTCATGGATGAAGCGGCACTTCTTACGCGCGAGAATCCGAGCGCGACGGCATTCGACCTGCTCCAACGCCTCGCCCTTATCGAGAAGCACGAGCTCCGTGTGCAGCGAGCCCGCACCAAGCATGCGGGCGTGCGCATCATGACCGTGCATAGCGCCAAGGGGCTTGAGTTTCCGTATGTCGTTATCGCTCATGCGACCGACGAGTGCTGGATGCGCGGGAAGAATGACGAGTTCTCGCTGCTTCTCGAAAAAGAAGATGACGAGCACGATGTGCGTCGCCTGCTCTATGTGGCGCTCACACGCGCGAAAGATGGTGTGCTCATCACGCGCTCGGCAGTGACCGAAGAAGATCGTGCCCAGACTCCGCTACGGTTCATTGCAGACATGTCTGCGCACGTGACCAGTACAGAGCTTGCTGCAGTCCCCTCAGCGAAGGTGGCATATGAAATGCGCACAATACTCGACCCGAATTTCCTCAAGGAGCGCCTGCTTGTGCGTGGCTTCTCGCCGACGGGTTTCAATAATTACGTTGCATCGCCGTGGCAATACTATTTCCGCACATTGCTGCAGCTGCCGGATGCGCCAGAACTCCCGATGCTATTTGGTACGGCGGTACACGCAGGCCTGAAGGCTTTTGCAGACTCCGTGAAGCACGGCGAGGCAGATGAGGGGAAAGCTATTAGTGCCCTCCGTGCCGAGCTCGCGCGCCTGCCACTCTCTGCTCTTGATAGGGATGAACTCATGAAAAAAGGCGAGGAGGCGATCCGTGCATATCTCACACAAGAGAGTGACGGTTTTCAGAATGTATACGAATCAGAGTTTTCAATATCCGTTACGATTACTGTGCCAGGCGTGGGCGACATACCGATTTCAGGAAAACTCGATCGGCTCGACAAGAAGGCAGATGGTACGGTGGTGGTGATCGATTATAAGACAGGGAAGGCAAAGAGTGAAAATGAAATTCGAGGACTGACTCAATCGAGTGATGGGGGTTACTATCGCCAGCTCGTGTTCTATAAGCTGCTACTCAATAAAGACGGGAGATATGCCATGAGTGAGACGGCACTCCACTTCGTCGAGCCAAATGAAAAAGGGAAGTGTGCGATCCGGAGTTTTGCTATTTCAGACGAAGAGGTTGCTGCGCTTGAGGCCGAGCTCGTCGCCGCTGCACAAGCAATCGCTGACGGTTCTGCGTTTACGAGCGTGTGCGATCCGGAGACTTGCAGCTACTGCGACCTAGTCGGGTTCCTCATTGCTCCATAAATTTATTTAATGCTCCCCAAAGCTTCGTCGACGAGCTGTCGCACGACGCTGTACGGGTAGCCGCCGTTCATGACAGCAGAGATTTTTCCGTTTGCGATGATGATCGAATACGGTGTGCCGTCAGCTCCGATGTCGAGTGCGTTCTGTCGGTCTGCTTTGATGCGCTCATCTATAGCGGAAGTGTCGCTTGAGAGGCAGGACGCGAAAGCAGAACCCGAAATACGGATCTTCGAAGCGATCTCGCCATAGTTTTTTGGATCGACGGGCTGGCTTTGATAGAGCTCATACGCGAATTTCCAAAATGAATCGTTTCCCGCAGTCTTTGCGATGCATTCACTTGCGCGCGCATGGGAGAATGAGTTTGTGTGGAGCTCGGTGAGCGGGAACTGGCGGTGCACCCATGCGACTTTGCCATCCGTGCCCTCATCCGTAACGATGCGTAGCATCGTATTGGTGAATTCCTTGCAATAGGTGCAATCGAAATCAGAATATTCTACGACGATTACGGGAGCAGCCGGATTCCCAAGGATGTGATCATCTGCTGACACAGGTCGCATGAGGGTGGCATTGGTTAGGGCAGTAGGGTCAGGTTTCGGCATCGTCACATAGACCGCGATTGCGACAATAATACCGCCGATCAGTATGGAGATGGGGATCGTGAGCGACTTATTCATGTGATAAAGATATCACCAAAAAGAAAGCGCGTGGAGTACTGGAGTACTCCACGCGCCGTGGCTCTTAGCTTGCTTCTTTCACCCCCGAACCCGCTTTTCGATCTGGGATTCTGCGAAGAAGAGTTAATTTCTTCTTTCCTTGGATATGGTCGACATAGTATCTTTCCACGACAGTATCAAACCACTCCGC
This sequence comes from bacterium, assembly GCA_030651285.1. Taxonomy (GTDB): domain Bacteria; phylum Patescibacteriota; class Minisyncoccia; order Phycocordibacterales; family Phycocordibacteraceae; genus C7867-001. Next base: position 32,928 of record JAUSCN010000004.1, on the reverse strand, counting down.
TGTCGCGCCGAGGATGTCGAAAAATGCATTCCTCGATATTTTGTAGATCTTGCGCAGAGTATCGCTTGATATTTCAAGCAGATAAGATAGGACGATGCACACACTGGCAGAGATTGCTGCGTACAGCAATCCGAAAGCCATAGATACCACGCCGTAAGCGAGATGTGCATATGGTCCGATCATAGGGCGCGGAGACATGGCTACCGAGGACACAGACATCAGTGAGCCCACATAGAAGATAAACATCGCGGCACGCAATGGTGTTCGGAACCGTAGAGGTCTCCAGGTGCCGTACTTTTGAATTTGGAAGCCGTAGAGCGCCCCGATAACGATACTTGCGACAAGCATCATCCATGCACCCATTTGCGCATCGCCCATGAAGGGAATGTAATTATCCATCCCTTTCACAAAAGGCATTACGTCTATGACATTCATGATGACTCCTCCCTGATAGGTTGTGTGAATCCGCAGATCGCGGGTAGGCGTTGTGCCCGGAACAGAATTCCGGGGTTAAGTATAACGTAAAAGACGATTATGTCAATTTAGAGCTGAAGCGCGTGAGTCATCGCCGGCACATCTTCAGATTTCTTCTCCCAGGTAGAGATATCGAGCTTTATGTCGCGTATTTCGCGCAGATCTTTGTATTTGAGCACTTTGTTTTTTAGAGCGTAGTCGTACAGCTCACGGGTAAGTTGTACGTCGGCGATGCAGTATTCACGCACCTTATCTTTCTTGCCTTCGCGCCACCATTCACCAGCTTTGAGTCCGTCGCCCGATTTTCCTCTTTTCAAGGTCGCCTCGGCGAGCGATTGAAGCCGTATGCGGCGACCGAGCACTTTTTGCACTTCAGCCAGGAGGTCAAGCGAGCGTATGTGCGCGAGCTCTCCCGGGTAGTAGCGGTTTAAAAGAGGGATGTCGAACGTGTCTGAGTTGAATCCGATGAGCATATCCGCGCGCTCGAGTATCGGCCAGAGTCTCGGCAGCTCTTCTTTGTAGTACGCAGAGTATTCGTTCGTCTCGGAATCGTGAATGGCGACGACGATGAGCTCCTGCTCATTTACGTCGACGCGGCCACGCACATTCGAATCAGAAATGGATTCAATGTCAAAAGTAATGGCGCGCATGCAAAATACGCGTTAGCTGCCGGCACGGAGTCGCACGGGGAGCTCAGAAAGAGGAAGTCCGGATTCTTCGCCGGTCGCGAGGATTTTCATGCGAACAGTCTGGCTCCCGACTTCATTTGCACCGTAGGCGATGAAGAGTGGGATGTCGCGCTTCACCGCGTCTTTGATCTGGTCGCCAAGCGAGCGTTCAGTAAGGTTCACGAACACGCGGCCGCCCTGTGCGCGGAGTGTGTCTGCAAATGCTTGTGCAGTAGGGATGTCGCTTGGCATCGGTGTGCCGAGGTAGAGCTGTGGCCTGCTCTCATGTGTGCTCGGGAGCAGGTTATGCGTCTCGAGGAAGTCAGCGAGAGTGACGTCTCCAAGCGCGAAGCCCACAGCCGGAATCGGGTCGCCGCCGAAGAGTGCGACAAGTCCATCGTAGCGGCCGCCGCCGAAGAGCGCACGAGGATTCACTGCGTCCGTGTCATACACTTCAAACACCATGCCGGTGTAGTAGTCGAATCCGCGGGTAATGCCCGAATCGAAGACGACATTGCTCACGCCGCGAGCAGCGAGTGCCTCGATACGGTCAAACAGTCGTCGCTTCTCGGCAGCCACTGTCGAGTCAGACCCTGCGTCGTCGATGATTGCGAGCGGGTCCTTCGCACAGATCTCCCGAGACGCAGTCGCAAATGTCTCAGCATCCATTTTGTCCTTCTTATCGAGAAGGCGTAGGTATTTGCGCACACCTTCGCCTTCAATTCCTGCTGCAGCGCAAGCGGCATTCAAGAGTGGTCGAGAATTCATACGTATGACAAAATCTTTTTCTGCGGCGCCAAATGATTTGAGGATCGTAGACGCGAGACGCACGAGCTCGATATCTGCTTCGCCTTCAGGAAGTCCGACGAGGTCGATATCTGCCTGATAGAACTCGCGCAGGCGGCCTTTCTGTGGGCGCTCGTAGCGGAAGCGATTGCCAATTGAGAACCAGCGGAGCGGGTAGGCGAGTTCGCGGCGCTTTGCGGCCACCATGCGCGCGAGCGTCGGTGTCATTTCAGGGCGGAGCGTGACACGACGCTCGCCACGGTCGGTGAAGGTGTACGTCTGCTCGTTTACGATCTCTTCAGAAGTCTTCGCTTCGTAGAGCTCAGAGCGCTCGAGTGGCGAAGCATTGTATTCTTCGTATCCCCAGAGAGCGAGTGTCTCGCGAATGCTCGAAAACATCGCATCCATCCGTGCCCAGTTGGCCGGGTAGAAGTCACGGACTCCTTTATATGGTTCGGTTGAAGAAATTGGGTCGGACATACGCCCGATTGTATCAGATACCGGAGTCTTTTGGATTGTCGGCGACGTATTTCAATATCAGGTCGCGCATCTGTTCTGGGCGAGGAATGCCGCGCATAGTGAACTCTTCGGTCGCGCCTGCGCTCTGCACATGTATGTTGCCGATGCCAAGCAAGGACGGTACGACACCTTTTATTGTGATGGTTACATCTTGAACGCGCGAAAGAAGAAGGCTTGAAACCTGGCGGGAGAAATATCCCTTCTGATCGATGTCGACGAGGCGCTTGTTGGTGAGTACCCATACATCGAGGAAGTATCGGGTAAACGCGCCCCATGCACCTGTCCATATTATGAGGAGCCACGCGCCAAGGAGTGCGCGCGAAAGCGATGAAGAGAAGTCAAAATATGCAGCATATGTTGCAAAGACTGGCGTGAGCGTGAGTAGGTTCGGTAGTGCGAACGGAATGATCATGAGAATTGCATACGGAAGAAGTCCACTCACAAACAAAAACCAATGTTTGCGGGCTTCCCGTACTACATGCTCTCCAGGTTCCAATTCAAACTCGCGCATAGTTAGAAATTAATAATAAACGATGGGATGTTGCCGTACAGGATGAACGATATGAGTGCAAATGAAATGAACAAGTGCACGCCTATCGCTGGAAAGGTGAGCCAAGAAGCGTGCGAATACCTGAGCCAGTGGTAGATGGTGACCATTGTGTACACTGCCCAGAAAAGAAGGATTGCATAGAGTGCCCACACGACAAGCGTACTGCTTGAGATGGGCAGTAGGGTAAATACATTTGTAGAGAGCATTACGGAAATGATACTACGATCACGCGCGGCACGCTGTACTGATCGGTGCGTATTTCTGCAGAGAGGTCCTGCGCTACAAATAATTCTCGCGCGGCGGGTGCGTGCGCACGGTCACATTCTACCCATGCGCGACCGCTCTTTGTGAGGTGTTTTGGCAGTTCTACAGCGATGCGGCGCATAAGATCGAGTCCGTCGTCTCCAGAAAAAAGAGCAAGCGCGGGCTCGTAGTCAGTGACGCTCGGTTCGAGTGTGCGGCCAGACGGAATGTATGGCGGGTTCGCGGCAATGATGTCGAATTTCATATCGCCAAATGGCGTAAATAAATCCCCAATGCGCACCTCGGCACGAGTCGCATCTAGATTATTCGCCTGAATATTTTTTTGAATGGTTGTCTCGTGTGTAGGGTCGATTTCGCCGAAATACACGGGTGCGGACGGCAGTTTTTCGAGCGCCGCACAGCCTATCGCGCCAGAGCCAGCGCACAGGTCGAGTACGGTAGATGTGGCAGGTGAATTCTGTAAGAGCTGCTCGACCCACCATTCGGTCTCGGGGCGGGGAATGAGTGGATGAGAGTCGAGGAATATCTTCAGTCCAAGAAATGGCTGCCATCCGATCACGTATCCAAGTGGTTCTCCTGTTGCGAGTCGCTTCTCGTCAATCTCGTATTCCGGAGTTTTTATGCCGCCGTATTTTTCATCGAGTAGCCAGCGTTCATCGCGGTCCATACACTGCACGCTAGCACATAAAAGGAGAAACCCCGCTCTCCTTGCGGAGAGCGGGGTTTCTTGAGGTTGATGCTAACAGGGATTTAGTATCCGCCGCGACCGTAGCCGCCGCCGTTACTATTGCCGTAACCACCGCGATCGCCGCCGCCGAAACCGCCTTCGCGGCGCGGAGGACGCTCGCCCTGAGGACGCGCGAAGGAAACCGACAGTGTGCGACCGTCGAAATCCTTTCCATCAAGGCGCTCTACAGCTGCCTTGGCCTCTGCTTCGCTGGCCATCTCGACGAATCCGAAACCGCGTGAGCGGCCCGTCATACGATCGCTAATGATGCTCGCAGAAACGACATTTCCAGCCTCGCTAAAGACCTTCTTAATATCGTCTTCCGTTGAGCGATAAGGGATGCCGCCTACGTAAAGCTTGTTCCCCTGTACTGATGCTGACTGATTCTCCATGTATTGGATCTAGCTGATTAACCTCGCTGAAACTTGAAACCTTGCTTGCTCTTGTGGAGGGCGAAGCTCGAATACTCTGCGAGTGACAAAAGTATGCCAGAAATGCAGAGAAAATTCAAGAGTATGTGGATAATGAAAAAGTCAAGCGATTTGGTCGAATGAGCACCGGTAAGATACTGCCCTGAGCGACGTCTAATAGACTGTGTTCGCTTAATTAGTAATTCGTTAGGAATATCCATGACTGCACTTAAGAATTTAACGGCTACTGCGCTCGCACTGAGCATCTTTGCTCCGTCGTTCGCATTTGCCCAGACGACATCTACCACAAGCGCACCTGCGCTCATTGGTCAGATCCAGTCGATCCAGACTCAGATCAATGCGCTTAAGCAGCAACAGCAGCAGTACCTCGCTACGCTCCAATCGACTCTCGCACAGGGCTCAGCTGGCGAGCAGGTCGCCACGCTGCAGGCGCTCCTCGCATCCGACCCTTCTCTCTATCCGGAGGGCATCGTGTCCGGTTTTTATGGACGCCTCACTGCTGATGCGGTGAAGCGTTTCCAGAAGAAGAATGGTATCGATCAGGTAGGATTCGTCGGCCCGAAGACGCTCAAAAAGCTTCAGGAATATCTGAAGAAGAATCCGCTTGCTTTTGATGTCGCAGTTGCAGCAGCAACCTCTACTGCGATGTCGACTTCTAGCTCGACGCCTTCAAACAATGACAAGGCGAAAGGGAAGGACAAGCGCCCATGCGCGATCGTCCCTCCGGGACACCTCATCGCTCCAGGTTGGTTGAAGAAGCATAAGGGTGAAGACCGGCAGATCGTCCCTGAATGCCAGAAGCTTCCGAAAGGCATCAAGGATTTGATCGAGCGCGATCATGATGACGACGATGATAATGATCATGGCACCACGACTCCGCCGGTCGCTGACGTGGTCGCTCCGGTGATCTCGTCGGTGAATACGTCAGGCATCAGCACCACGACTGTCTCGATCAACTGGTTCACCAACGAGCTCGCTACGAGCAAGGTCTACTTCGGTACCACTCCGCTGGTAAACCTTGCGTCGTCGACTGTGGTAAGCAACAACTCACTTGTCTCGGGTCACACGCTGAAGCTCATGGGTCTCGTGCCTTCGACAACCTACTACTACGTTGTCGAGTCGAGGGACGTATCGCTCAACACGTCGACTTCGTCGACTCTGAGCTTCGTCACTTCAGCTCTTCCGATAGTAGACGCGACTGCTCCAGTGATTTCCTCAATTGGTCTCTCGAACATCAGCGCGACGACCGCGATGATCTCGTGGATCACGAACGAAGCTGCGACGAGTAAGCTCTATTACGCCACCACGACGCCGGTAAACCTCTCCACCGCGCTCTCGGTAAGTAACCTCTCGCTTGTGACAAATCACATCATGAATCTCGCAGGTCTCACCGCCTCGACCACGTACTACTACGTGCTTGAATCAAAAGACGCAGCAGCAAACTCTGCTACGACTTCGACGCAGAGCTTCGTGACCACTAACTAGCACTAATTCATGTGCAGTCAAAACCGCCCGGCGTGCGCCGGGCGGTTTTGTGCTATACACTTGTCCGTACTATAGGGGCCGGTAAGAAAAGCACTGTCCCCACGTCTTAATCCATGAAGGATATTTCTTTGGAAATGGAACTGCTCAGAGCCTACGACGCTCATGCTGACGCTATATTCCGCCACTGCTACTTCAAGACCGGCGAACGCGAGCTTGCGCAGGACATGACGCAGGACGTGTTCCTCAAAGCCTGGTCCTACATGCAGCAGAAGCATCAGATCCTTAACATGCGCGCATTCTTGTATCGCCTCGCCGACAATCTGGTAATAGACTGGTACCGGAAGCGCAAAGCGACCTCGCTCGATACGCTAGTCGACGCAGGGTTCGAGCCGGCAGATATTGATCACAAGGTCGAAGAGCAGGCTGAAGCGTCGCTTGCGCTCGCAAAACTGCGCGAGCTCGGGGAAGACGACCAGAAACTCATCACCTGGCGATTCGTCGAAGACCTCTCACCTCGTGAGATTGGCGACATTCTCGACCAAAGCGAAAACGTCGTCTCAGTGCGCATCCATCGCGCGCTCAAGAAGCTCAAGTCGCTGTTGCAATAAATACCTATGGAACACCTACCACACACATTTATAAAACACCTCCGCTCCATATCGCTCACTGAAAAAGAGCGCGGTGAACTGCGTGTCGCACTTCTCGCCAAGATGCGCGAGAGCACCGCGCAGCGTCCGGTGCCGTCACCTTGGTCGCATCTCTTCTTCTCGAAGCGCGCGCAGGCCAGCTGCCTATCCGTCATCATTGTTCTCGGGTATGGCAGCTCTGCTACGCTTGCTGCAGAAGGCGCGCTCCCAGGCGACATTCTGTACCCCATTAAAACCAAAGTAGCAGAGCCAGTTGCACGGCTTGTGGCTGCCACGTCGCCTGCTGCAGAGGCCAAGTTTGAGACCAAGCTTCTTGAGCGCCGTCTTGAGGAAGCTGAGACACTCGAGACCGGCAAGAAGCTCGACCAAGAGCTCAAACAGGAAGTGCGCAAAGTGATACGCGAGCAGAGTCTCAAAGCGAAGAGCAAGATCAAAGACTTCGAGGAAGGTGGTGATGCTGTACCTGCCGCACTCACGGTCGCAACCTCTACGCCAGTCGTCGCTACTAGTACGCCGAAGCAGGTTGTTCCTGAGAATAAAAAGCAGAGCAACAAAAGTGATTCTGACGATAAAGAAAGAGGGAAGAGTAGTCGCGCCCTGAATGCAGTGTTAGAGAAGCACGAGCGCATTTTGGACCAGCTTGACCTGCATGACGAGAAGTCTAAAAGGCCTGAGAAAATTGATCGTGAAAATGGAAAGAATAATAAGGAAGAGCAGGGTAGAGATTAAAAAGAAGCGCCCGGCCTTGAGAGTCCAAGGCCGGGCGCAATTCGTCACGGCTGCGCACGAGAAAGATTTATGAAGACAAATGCGACTCGACAGTCGCCAAAAGCTTCGAAGCTTCGAGCGGTTTTACCAAGTACCCGCTCGCTCCTTGTCCTTTCGCCCATACTGTATCGTCTTCCCGTTCGGCTTCGCCACAAAGAATGATGGGTAGCTTTTCAAAACGGATGCTCTTCCTCATTTCGCGGCATGCTTGGAACCCATTTCCCCCGGAGAAAAATACATCCATTAGGACAAGGTCGGGCGACTCTGTGGTGATTTTATCTTCTAATTCCAAACCAGAGGCAAAGCACGCGACGCTATGGCCGACCTCCTTGAGGCGCTTTTCGAGAATCTGAAGCTGCAAGGTAGAGGAGCTGACGACGACGATCTTGGCCATTTAGAACCCTCCTTTGTTAGTGAGTGGGTCGCGCTATATCCGGGAGGAACCCTACACAACAAATTCAAAAAAATCAAGTAATCATTGACATTATATTAAGCTTATGAGATACTGAAGGTCATTCTATATGGGACCGATACACCCTTCGTGGTCCAGGTTTCTGCTGCCATTTTCGGCACTTTTAGTGGTTGTTATTGCCATCGCATTGTTTACGCACCAGAGTGCCGTCGTAGCTCAATTAAACGAGTGGAAGCTCTTCCCTCAAGCGGAATCATTTACTGAACTGTTCCTCAATAATCACCTCGATCTTCCAAAGCAGGTTGAGAAAGGGCAGACGGTACAGTTTTCTTTCACCATTCACAACCTTGAGGGAAAGACTATGACGTATCCCTATGTGGTGTATCTGAAAACTGACGGAGGTTATCGCATACCAATTGCACGCAATTCTGTCACTCTGGCACACAAAGAATCCAGACTCATTAAGGAGTCATATACATTCAAAAACCCTAAACAGAAAGTAACGGTGTTCATTGAACTTTCAGGCATGAGTCAGAACCTGCATTTCAGGCTTCCGAGCGCTATGTAATGTATGAAGACTTGCGATGAAAAACGAAAGAAGATAACCGTCCTTATACCTTGCTACAACGAGGCGGGCGGTATTGGTGCGGTCATTAAGAGTTTTCCTCGCGAGCAAATTGAGAAACGTGGATTTGATCTTGATATTAGAGTCATCAATAACAACTCCAACGATGGAACCGCAGACATTGCTCACCAGCTTGGTGTCACGGTTATTAATGAGTCGAAGAAAGGGAAGGGAAATGCGATACGTGCTGGGTTTTACTCGATTGGTGAAGATACCGACTATGTTGTGATGCTCGATGGCGACAATACGTATCGTCCTGAAGAAATACTTCGCATGGTCGAGCCGCTTCACTCAGATTTTTGTACTGTAGTTATTGGTTCTCGATTGGGTGGGCGTATCGTCGACGGCTCAATGACAGTGTTTAATAGGGCCGGGAACTGGGCCTTCTCTCATTTGGTGCGTTATTTCTACAGGGTAAATGTGACCGATGTGCTCACTGGCTATTACGCATGGAAGAGGGATTCTTTGATACGACTTCGTCCTTGCCTGATGTCGACAAATTTTTCTATTGAGATGGAGATGGTTACGAAGATGGCAAGACTCGGAGAAGAAATTTGTTGCGTCCCTATTACGTATGACTCACGCGAAGGTGCTAGTCACCTAAACCCAATTACGGACGGGCTTCGCATATTGTGGATGTTTACTAAGAATCTTTTGTGGGAACCGGCAGTTGCTAGACCGCAGCGCATTGTATTTGTTTCGGACTCAATCATGCCGTATACCAACGGTGGTAAGGAAAAACGTCTATATGAAATCGCTACCAGGTTGGCGAAAAAAGGGAACGATGTCCATATATATACAATGCATTGGTGGAATGGTCCTAAGACCGTAATGCATGACGGTGTGCATTACCACGCTTTGTGCAAATACCACCCACTCTATAGTGGTGATCGCCGCTCTATACGTGAGGCTCTTGCATTTGGTTTTGCTGCGCTGAAGCTCCTGTTTGTTCGTTTCGATGTTCTTGATGTGGACCATATGCCGCAATTCGCGCTCTTCGGTGCACGATTGATTACGTGGATGCGTGGCAAAAAGCTATATGCTACGTGGCATGAAGTGTGGGGACGAGAATATTGGCTGGGGTATCTTGGGGGACTTCTCGGGATTTTTGGATATATTGTTGAACGTCTTTCACTCACACTGCCAGATGTCATTGTTTCTAACTCCGAGCATACAACTAGGAGGCTGCATGAGGTTGGTGTTCGGAAAAAAATAGAAACAGTACCGCTCGGGGCAGATCTCCAAAGTATCTATTCTGTAAGACCTGGGGAGATAAAGAGTGATGTTATATTTGTGGGTCGTCTGCTTAATCATAAAGGTGCTGATCTGCTGGTGCGCGCTATCGCGAAGGTTAAGATCTTGCATCCGCATATAAGGTCACTCGTCGTTGGAGTCGGTCCTGAAAAGGAAAATATAAGTAAGCTTATCTCAAAGCTAGGTCTGGAAGAAAACATTACACTCCTTGGTGCGGTGGCTGGCCATGAAAATTTGTATGGACTCATGAAGTCTTCTAAGTTGCTCGTACTCCCTTCGATACGGGAAGGTTTTGGATTGGTGGTGGTTGAGGCTAATGCTGCAGGTCTTCCTGTTGTGACTACTCGATATAAGGATAATGCCGCTCAAGATCTTATAGAGGAGGGGGTGAATGGGTTTTTAGCTGAACCGACCGCTGACGCATTTGCTGAGAAAATAAATAAGATTTTGCATTTGCGCAGCCAGATGCATCCGCAGAATGGTATAGAGAAATATGATTGGCATGTCGTGGTGCAAAACTTAGAGCGAGTTTACATGTCGGTATTAAAGTTAGTACCGGAAAAGATTGAGTTGTGAACAGATGGAAAAGATTTTTATGAAAAATAAATTAACGCATGTAGACGCTCTCAAGTGCATCAATATTCTTGTAGTGGCGTCGTACTTTTACCCGAAAATCGGTGGTCTTGAGAATTATGCATATCTTCTTGCAAAGAAACTTCACGAAAGTGGTGAGTACCGTGTCAGTATTTTGACGAGCAATTACGAAGGCCTGCATTATAAGCAGGAGATTGTTGATGGGATGATGGTGCATCGTTTGCCAATCTTATTCAAAATTTCAAATACTCCGATCAATCCTGCTTGGTATTGGTGGGCGAAACGCATTATTGCTAGTGAAAAACCAGATATCGTGCATCTACATTCCCCCGTACCATATTTGCCAGACTTAGCAGCGGCCGCCGCTAAGGATATTCCCGTTGTTCTTACGTACCACTCGGGCAGTATGCTGAAAAACAAACGTATCATTGATATGTTCATAGCTTTCTACGAACATATTTTTTTACGCTGGCTTTTTAAACGAGCCGACGCCGTGATAACAATTTCGCAAGAGTTTGCAAAGCGAAAATTTCCACAGTTCACAAATAAAATGTATTTCATCCCGACGGGTGTAGATCTTATTCGATTCAAGGAAATGCCATTACCCATGAACACAGAAGTTGTTACTTTTGTGGGTCGAGTGGAACTCAGTTCGAAGTGGAAGGGGATTGATCAGCTCTTGCTGGCAATGGTTATTGTACTAAAGCGTCGTCCACAATCAGTTCTTGAAATAGTTGGTGGTGGAGATGCTCTTGAATATTATAAGGAACGGGCAAAAGAGTTTGGTATTTTCGATCGAGTTATATTTTCTGGTCCATTGTTGGGCGACAGTCTGGTAAGAGCGTACGCAAGATCAAGCGCCGTGGTTCTTCCTTCCATCTCAGATGCAGAGGCGTTTAGTGTTGTTTTGGTTGAAGCTATGGCGTCGGGACGTCCAATTATCGGGACGAATATTGGCGGAACTCCTCAAGTCATTGAGCATGAGAAGAATGGGCTTCTAGTGCCACCCAAAGATCCCGAGCGACTTGCTGAGGCAATTGAGCGTATCTTGAGTAACAAAGAACTATCGCTGAGTATGGCCACTTATGGTGCACTGAAGGCAAAAAACTTTTCGTGGGATTCTCAGGCGAGAAAATATTCGGCTCTTTTTCGAGCTATCCTAAGGAAATATTAGTTTTTATGACGATAACTTTTTTCGTGTCGGGAAGTATACATAGCAATTTTAGCCATCGAGCATTGGCGTTGGCTCGTTGTTTGTACAGGATGGGAAATGATGTTTCGATTGTGGCGCCCATTGCTGATAAGTATAATAATTTTACTCCCAAAGTTGTTACTGAAATTGACGGTGTAAGAATTTTGCAGCCGTTTCAGTTCGTGACTAAACGAATCGAGATTAACCTCATACCGTATTTTTTTGGTGCCATATGGGTGTTGCTAACCGAAAAATCCGACATTGTATATATATACAAGCCAACACCTATATCGGTGGTAGGTCTCTTGGCGAAATTGTTCCGTCGAACGGAAGTCGTTGCCGATTTTGATGATCTTGGGAGTGAAGTGATGAAGATTGAGGGGCACCCATGGTATCGTTACAAGCTCGTAGATTTCTCAGAATGGTTGGCAAAAAAGTATTCTGACCGTCTTGTGGTTGCGTCGAGCTATCTTTTCGATCTCTTTCATAAAGAATACCCAACAAAACCCATAAAAATCATACCGAATGGAGTAGAGTCAGGTTGGTTCGACACATTGATCCCCTCAAAAAAGGCAAAGCGTATCGTGTTTATAGGGTCGGTGAACAGAAAAAGTATTCTTGAGCCTCTTTTTGAGGCATTGTCGAGCGCTGTATCCATACATCCTGATACGGAAGTGCAGATCATCGGGGACGGTGAATTTCTCTCTTTCTTTAAGGAGAGAGCGGAACAATTAAATCTGGTAAAAAATATTACTTTTACTGGATGGTTGTCTCTTGAAAGTACAAAAATGCAGTTGCACACTGGTGACATTGGATATTGCTATATGCCTTTCGATATTACGACCCGAGCGGCGAGCAATATGAAGGTTCCTCAATATATGGCGCGTGCGGTTGTTCCGTTTGTAAGTAATGTTGGCGATCTTTCAGGTACAGTTGATTTTGGAGAGGCGGGTTATGTCTGTGTGGCGGACGACATCAATTCGATAACAACCACATTAATTCGTGCGTTAGAAGATAAAGACCGTCTCTCAAGGGCGGCGCGTGCAAGGCGTATTGCCCTGGAAAAGTTAAATTGGGATCGTCTCACAGAGACTTTTATTAATTGGATAGAATCTGAAAGGCTATGATGTTTAGAAAATCTTTTTTTCAATATATATTGCCACCTTTGTCAGCATATATTCTGATAGGTCTTACTATAGTCAATTCGGTGGCAATTTTTAATTTCAATCCGCTATATATCGGATCATTTTTATCATTCTTGTTTATTTTGATAACGCCGGGATTTTTGATTCTACCTTTGCTAACCAAAAAGGTATTTCCTGTACCTCTCGGACTAACAGTAAGTGCTGCGCTCAGTATTTTTGCCTTGATGGTTGTTGGTTTAGTGTTAAACACGCTATTGCCGATGGCGGGAATGACTGAGCCATTGAGTACTGTTCCATTGCTGATCGCGTTTGATGTGTTGGTGTACCTCCTGCTTATATTGAATTTTGAATACAAAGAAAATTCGCCCTTCGAACTCCACGTGTTCAATCGGCTCAGTAGGGTAATTGCGGGTATAGCATTCTTGCTGCCGATTTTTTCTTGTATTGGTGCGATAAGTTTGAACAATAATGGTTCTGATATTTTCATAATGGTTGGTCTCACCTTAATGATTCCCTTGATCTTGCTGACCATAATTTTTATAGAAAGAGTCAATTTGTCGATTCCGCCCCTCGTGCTGTTTGCGATGGCTCTAGCATTTCTCCTTATGAATTCCATGCGGGGAACATTCATCACTGGGCACGATATTTTGCTCGAATACCATGTTTTTTCGTTAACGAATGAAGCCCATTTGTGGAGCATGTCTTTCTATAAGGATGCCTATATGGCTTGTTTAAGTATCACCATCTTGCCGACATATCTTCAGAATCTGTTGCACGTTAATCCTGAATATATTTTGAAATTTTTCATGCAGTTTATTGGAGCTCTTCCTGTAGTGATGCTCTACTATCTTGCTAAAGAGTACGTATCGGTGGTAGTTGCTTTTTTGATCGGGCTTCTATATGTAACTTTTCCGACCTCAATGATAGACATGGCGTTTCTGAATCGCCAAGGAGTGGCATTTCTTTTTTATGGCGCGATGATATTTACCTTGCTCACTACGGAGTATTTTAGTGGACGGCAAAGAATGTTTGCTTTGTTTGTATTTGGAACAGGCATGATTTTGTCTCACTATTCGACATCATACATCGCTGTTCCGGTTCTTATTGCTGCATACGTAATAAACCGAATACTTCGAATTTTTGTCTTGGCAAAGTGGCCTCACTGGTTGGCGATCCTTACTTCGAAGTTGGGTAATCGAGATATATATCAAAGACCCATACTCATTCCTCTGTCTTTTGTCATAGGCTTGTCCTGCATTATGTTGGTGTGGTCGACTCTTGTCACCAAGACCTCAAGCAATCTTTACAACACGCTGCAGCAAATTGTGGTGGCAATAGAACATCCGTTTGAGTCAGACGGGTATTCGGGGCCTGCGAGGTACAGTTTCTTGCAATCAAAGCAGAAAACGCCAGACGAACTACTTGGTGAGTTTATGGAGAAGGGGGTTAAAAACATGAAAAATCATGATCAGTCGGATTTCTACCCACTGCGCTTAACAGAAAGATATAAAACAGTAGCTGTGCCCGAAGTGTTAGAGCCAGTTACCCCCTTGGGGGAAAAGATAGGAGCGGCTTTGCATATTGACCTTACCAGTTTCTTGGACGGAGTTAAGCAAACGTATGCAAAGATAACGCAACTATTCTTGCTGATAGGACTTGCTGTCATATTTTTTTCTCTTAGTTCGAAGGGGAATATTTTATCTCGCGGTATTCCCGTTGAATATCTAGCATTATCAATTGCCGGCATTCTCGTGATGGTTGGTCAGACGGTATTGCCTGCAAGTGCGATTGAGTATGGGTTGCTGAGACTCTTTCAGCAGAACCTTATTTTACTAGCACTACCCATCATAGCCGGATTCTTTTATCTGACAGCATTCGTGATACATGATCACAAAAGGCAACTAATGTTTTGCACGGTTTTCCTAGTAGGTTTCTTTGTATTTCTTTCGGGCTTGATACCCCAATTGACGGGTGGCGGTAGACCGCTTTTGGCGCTCAATAATTACGGACTTTACTACGATTCTTATTACATGCACCCTGAAGAGGTGTTTGCTATGGATTGGACCACTCAGTATCTCGATCCGCATCTCCCCCTTCAGGCGGCACATTTTTCCGACATAAAGATGGTTGCGTACGGGAAAATTCAGCCGCATATTGAACTGCTTCCAGAGACGACTCGGAGAAGGGCCTACGTATACCTGAATTTTTTTAACGTAAGAGAAAGCATCATCATTGAGACGATAGGCGGGGATGTTTTGTACTATTATTTCCCGTTGAAATTTCTGGAACAAAACAAAAACCTTATATACAGTAATGGTGGTTCGGCGATATATCGTTAATTCGTTATGAAGATAATCGTTTCCCATGCGTATTCAAAAGAAAACAAAGGAGATGCGGCTCTTTTGGGTGTCTTAGTGCGTGATCTGCGTAAGGCTTTTGATAATCCTAGTATCACAATTTTAACGCTTGATCAGATAGAGGAGGGTGAAAGATTTGAGGGTGTGCCTGCTACACACTCGTTTATGTATTATGCGCGTTCTTATTATCGGAGTTCTTTGCTCCAGGTACTGTATGCATTTTTTGTTGCGGGGTACTCTCTATTGTGGGCTATCGTGTACAAAGCTGTCCATAGAAATATTCCGCTCCCGCAAAATTTGAAGAAAATCTGTTTTCTTTATCGGGATACCGATCTAATTGTTCCTGTGGGTGGCGGGTATATTCTTGGTAAACCAGGGTTCATACATACGGCAAGACTATTTTTTGTCTTACATCCGTTTTTGCTCAGTTACTTTCTCGGAAA
The DNA here is from genome assembly GCA_030651285.1 of bacterium. Lineage (GTDB taxonomy): Bacteria > Patescibacteriota > Minisyncoccia > Phycocordibacterales > Phycocordibacteraceae > C7867-001. The sequence continues at coordinate 17,587 of JAUSCN010000004.1, read as the reverse complement.
GCCAACGATTAACTACACTCAATCTATAGGGGTATTTGGAAACCGGTTTCAAGAGATAATGGCAAAATTTGTTCTAAAGAGATTGGATGGAATCATTGTCCGGGAAGGTATTTCGTACCAACTATTGAAGGATTGGAACATTACTAATAATGTATTTTTGTCAGTGGACGGAGGATTTTTGGTAGAAGGTGTAAAAAAAACGGACTTACGAAAAGAATTATATATCTCGCAGGAACAGATAGTTGTTGGTATCACAGTACGTAGCTGGTTCGAGTCGAATCAGCAGATACAATACGAAAAAACCATTGCAGAATTTTCGGACTATATCATTAAAAAATATAATGCATTTGTTATTTTTATTCCTCAAGTTACGAACTATCACCATAAGGATGACGATCGGGAGAGCGGTCAGAGGGTGTATGAGTACCTTGAACATAAGGAAAGTGCTCGGGTTCTAAAAGGACAGTATGACTACCAAGTAATAAAGGCTCTATACGGGGAATTGGATTATATGATTGGAACTCGATTTCACTCTGTTATTTTCTCATTAACTTCCTGTATTCCGGCGATAGCTATAGAGTACGATCATAAAACTCGGGGTATAATGACTGACCTGGGCTTAGAAGGGTGGGTTCTTGACATTCGAACAATCACAATTGAACAATTAATAGGGTCGTTTGAGAGGTTGGTAGCGGGACGAGCAGAGTACGTAGTACATTTACAGAAAATTTTGCCAACATATATAGAACGTGCTCGGGAGACAATCTATCTTGTTAAAGATCTTTATGAGAAGAAGGTTATGAAAAATAAACTCCCCAATAATCCTAATCAAGGAAAGATACGAATCTCGCTATTAATAGCAAGCTTTGCGATTATTGCTTCTTTTTCACTATCTTCTTGGTTCGGCGTTCATAATTTGTCCGGCAGTATAGATAACAAAAAACCCATTGAGACTGGTGTAGTCGTTACATCTGGTTCAGTAAGCACTACTACAAGCACGGCGTACAGTAATGAAGTTACTGTATTCGAGATGACTCCTCCATCAGTTGTGAATGAAACAATCTCGCTTTTGTCACCCAGGTCCGAAGCGATTGGACACTCGATGGGAATTGCGGCCGGTGGCTTACTTGCGAAGATCAGTATCTCTGAACTTAATCAGCGGCTTGATCAAATGGTTGCGCTCGGAGTGGAGTGGGTAAGATTTGATATTGAGTGGGGGAATGTTCAATATGATTCACCGGATCGATCAAACTGGAAGTATTATGATACGTTAGTAAAAACGATTGCAGCACATCATTTGAAGAGTCTCGGGATAATTGTTTTTACTCCAGAATGGGCGCGGACCGCCAATTGTACTGGAGGGGCAAAATGTCCTCCTAGGGATCCTGCCTTATTTGCTACTTTTGCCGCGCAAGTTGTTGCGAGATATAAAAATGAGGGTGTGCATCATTGGGAGATTTGGAATGAACCGAACAATTACAATTTTTGGGCAACGAAGTCGGATTGTGTTGCATACGCAGCTCTCCTGAAGGAAACGTATCCTGCCATAAAACGGGTTGACCCCAAGGCTGTAATTATCACCGGAGGACTTTCTCCAGCATCAACAAATGACGTTAACTTCTCACCAGTAGATTTTCTGGAGTGCATTTATAAGAATGGGGCTAAGAATTATTTTGATGCCGTAGGTCACCATCCCTATAGTTATCCGAACCAGCCCTCAAATGTTACTGCTGGTGCGTGGGCACAAATGTATAAAACTTCGCCAAGCCTGAGAAGTACAATGGTGGCAAATGGAGATCAGGATAAAAAAATATGGATAACTGAGTTTGGAACACCAACGAACGGACCAGATGCCCATTGGTTTGTTAGCGAGGAAAATCAGTCGAGGATGGTGAGCGAAGCGGTTGCGTTGTACAAAACGTTTCCATGGGGAGGACCTTTCTTCTGGTACACCCTAAAGGATGATGGTGTCTCTACAAGCACGAATGAGAACTTTTTTGGATTGATACGTTACGATGGAAGTCCTAAACCCGCCTACAACGTTCTTAGGGAAATAATTTTAAAAAAACTCTACTAAACGGTTAATGTATTGTTACTGGAGTCGGATATTTGCGGTATAGAAATATCAATAGAAACGCCAGGGTTGCGGCAAAAAAGTTTCCGATTGCCCATGCTATTGCAATCCAAGTAAGCCCCATATTGACCCAGAGCAGAGTAAGGATCGAAATAGTAATGGCATATACGGCACTTACAACGTTCAATGAGTACATCTGATGTCTTATCCGCAGAATTACGGTTCCAAGATTGTAGGCTGCGACTGCTGGGGCAGTGATTGCGAGTATGAAAATAACATCAGCGCCACCTGCGCCATATGATTTACCAAAAAAATTTAGAACGATTGGCCCTAAAATGGCCAATCCTATGCTTGCAGGTATAAGGAGTACTGTCAGGGTTACTAATGAACGTTTTATCAAGATTCGTAAAGTGTTTTCAGCGTGTGAACCTTCCGCAAATAGGGATTGGGAAATAGATCCTGATACGGTATAGAGTAAATTGCTGAGCATAAATGCCAGGTAATAGTATGCCGCCGCTGCCGCACTAAGATAGTTGATGATAATAATTGGTAGAACGAATGTCGGAACAATATTAATGAGGTTGGCAGTATAATTAGCAAAAGAATACTGGAATACTTTCTTTAGAATTCCAGTATCAATCACTAATTTTGGTTTGAAGTCGAATTTTTTGAACAGAAATATAATACTCGCGAGCATCCCTGTTGCGGTTGCAAGACTGGAGGCCAAAAACACACCATAAGCACCGATGCTTGCAAATACTATAGGGAGAATCAATTTTGTGCCGCTGGTTATGAATCCATCTGATAAAAGGTTGTAATGAGCTGATCGATAGGCGATAAAAATACTATCAGTCAATGAATTAACTGATATCAATGCAGCCATTAAGATAAATACGGCTGGATACCAAAATTTTTCATAGATCATTCCGAGTTTCGGTGTGAGGTGGGGGATGAGAAATATATATACTGCAGCAGTAAGTATCGCGGTGCTTATTACTAAAATTAAACCTGTATTGATTTCATCATTCCTGTTCTGCGATTTGGGCAATAGTCCTATAAAGGTACTGTTGAACCCGAGAAGACTAATGAACGAAATAAATGTTAATACTGATATAAGAGTTGTCCCGATACCAATCTCCTCTGGGGTGAATATGTGAGTACAGATGAGCCAAAAAAAGAAACCAAATACTCCCATCACGCCCGTGGTCAGCATGAGATAAATCGAATTACGGAAGAGGCTGTCGTTTAAAAAATGCCCCCACAACGTCGCGATAGGTTTCATTCGTATATGTGACAATACGTTCTAAATACGATTTAGTCAAGTAAATTGCTGCTCGTTGCGTACTCAGAGCTTTAATGTGATGAGTACTATATAATTTAATAGATGAAAATATTTCAAGCATTCTTCTTCACTACGTTTTTCTTTGGATTCTTTTCGTGGGTGTATATCGCTCTTAATGCTGTCTTTCATCCAGAGACCCTTTCCATGCCTCTCACACATCTGTTGTCATGGCCAAGAGAAGATACGTTTGGAATTGTGTGTTTTGGGGCCTCATTTATATCTCTCTTTATCTATCGCATGATTAGAGAAAACAAATAAACCGGCTTGCGCCGGTTTATTTGTTTGGTCGTTCGAGTCTTGCTTATCCCAGGAGGCCAGGGATAAGGGAACCGATCATGCTAAGGCCGAGCAAAAGAACGAAGACTATCGTAAGTATGCGTTTCATTGCTCCAGTATACCAAAAAGGCTGGAAGAAAATCTATAGGCGAAATTCACCCCCACTCAGGAAGCTGTTCTGATGATATCTCTCTCGATATCGGCAAAGGTGCCGCCGACTTTCTTTCCTGGATTGAGGATATTGAGCGGGTCGAAGATCTCTTTGGTCTCTGCAAAGAGCGCGACCATTTCTCCGCCAAAGAGCATGGGGAGGTAGGGGGTGCGGATGATGCCGTCGTTATGCTCGCCGGTTGTCGTGCCACCTTCGGCTATCACGAGCTGGTAGATCTTCGGGGCGAGGTCGAGTATTACTTGGCGGTTCTCTGGCTTCGAGAGGTCCATGAGCGGGATGATGTGGAAGTTGCCGTTCCCGACGTGCCCCGCGATGGTGTAGATGAAGTGTGATTTGTACTCGTCGAGGAGGGCATTTAGTTTCGGCAGGAACTCGGGATATGAAGAGGGCGGCACGACGAAGTCATCGATAAACGGGGCTGCGTAGAGCCCGTGCACGTTCTTGCGCAGGAGTGCGAAGCTTTCGCGACGCACAATCCAGTACTTTTCTGACTCCTTCTCGTCTTTTTCAATCTTGGCCTGCACATGGAGACCAGTAAGTGCTTCTTTTGCTGCAACTGCCCTCCGATCTGCCTCTTCAATAGTGTCCTCAGCAAACTCTGCCATGAGGATCATCTTTGGGACGCCACCAGTCGCGACCATCGCCGCTTCAGGTATGAAGTTGATACCGAGACGAACAGCCTTTGCGAAGCCCATCTGCGAGAGCATGCCCGGGAGGAACTTCACGGCGAGCGTGAAGGTATGGTCGTCGTAGCTTTCAAATGATTCTGGTTCTTGGAGCAGGACCCGCTTCACGATTTCAGGGAGGATATCGAGCTCGTAGAGGAAGACAACAAGCATCGCGCGACGCTCTTTCGGCTTCACGAGCTTCAACTTCGCTTTGGTCCAGAGGGCGAGTGTGCCTTGCGAGCCGCAGATGAGTTTAGCGAGGTTAAAAGTGTTTGTTTTTTCATCGCGCACCCGCCAGAGCCCGAAACCGGCGGAGTTCTTGGAGACTTTCGGGCGGTGCTGCTCGATGAGTGCGGCATTTGTGGTGATGAGTGCGTCCATTCTTCGGTAGATATCGCCCTCGAGGGTCTTGAGCTTTTTCTTTTCTTCGAGCTCTGTCGGCGTAAGTGCTTTAAAGGTCGTCTGTGAGCCGTCAGAAAGGACGACATCTACTTCTTCGATGTACCGCTCGGTCTGGCCGTATTTAATGGTGCGCTCGCCGCCGGAATTATTTGCGACGATGCCGCCGAGCGCAGCGATGCTGCGCGAGGCGGGATATGACGGGAGGATCAGATTTTTCTTGAGCGTCTCTTTTTCAAAATCGCGGTAGTAGACGCCTGGTTCGGTGACGGCGAAATCGTCGCCGACCTCAAGCACGTGGTTCATGTGCTTCGTGAGAGACATGACGACGCTTGTGGTGAGCGGGCCACCGGTCATGTCAGTGCCGGCTGCACGTGCGGCGAGCGAGACGTCCGCGCCCGCTTCGCGGGCGCGGTGAATTTCTTTCACTAATGCGCTCACATCATTTGCATCTTTTGGATACACGACTAACTCTGGCATGCGCATGAAGAGGGAAGTGTCGCGGCTCACTGCCTTTCGCGCTGCTGCGTCATCTGCAACCTCTCCCTTCATTGCGCTTACAAGCGCTTTTTTCAAATCTTCGGTATTCATTGTGTGTTTAGTATACCTGGTGCATGTAACCTGTTCGCACCTGTGCTTGTGTATGATGCACCTGTTTTTAATTTGCTATGCTTCAGGTATGAAAAGATATGTCCTAATTGTAGGAGGGGTTGTGCTCGTGGTGGTAGCGACGCTATGGGTGATCGGCATGCGCACGGCGCAAGCGCCCGGAGACGGTGTGATGTGTACTCAGGAGGTGAAAGAGTGCGCAGACGGCTCATATGTGGGCCGTACGGGGCCTAAGTGTGAGTTTGCAGAGTGTCCCGTGGCAGGGTCGCCAGGCCCGACTGGCGCTACTGCGCGAATAGGGCAGGAGGTACACCTTCTCGATGTACGTATCACTCCCCTCAAGGTGCTCGAAGACAGTCGCTGCCCGATAGACGTGCAGTGCATCCAGGCAGGGACTGTGCGCATTGAGGTGCGTCTCGTGAGCGGTCTCGGCACTGCGCAGCAGGAATTCAAGCTCGGACAGGCGGTAACTACGGAAGCAGAAGAAATTACTCTCACCTCAGTTACGCCGTCGCCAAAAGCGGGAGTGAAAATCGCGGAGAGTGACTACGTGTTCACGTTTAAAGTCACGAAGCGTGAGAGCACTGTCGCGCCTCTGAACTCGGGCGTGCGAGGCTCGGTGACGCTCAGTCCGACGTGCCCGGTAGAGCGCATGCCGCCAGACCCGGCATGTGCCCCGAAGCCGTATGCGACAGCTGTCACGGTGTATCGTGCGGGTTCAAAGTCGCCCCTCATACTTGGGAACTCAAATGCGAGCGGAGCGTTTGAATTCTCACTTGCGCCAGGTTCGTACACCCTTTCAGCAAAGGGTGGGCAAGTACTCCCGCGCTGTAGTGAAGTATTTGTGACCGTGCAGCCGAATATGTACACATCGACCGCTATTTCTTGCGACACGGGAATTCGCTAGTGGCAAGAAATACGTTATGCACATACTCCTGCCTCGTCTGACGAGGCAGGAGTATCATTTACGCATTACTCGCAAAACGTTTCCAGTATGAATCATCACATCGATCCTACAAACACAGCGCTGTCTGTCGGTGCGTTTATGGGCGGTTGGCATCTCGTGTGGTCAATATTGGTCGCGCTTGGATGGGCACAGGGTCTTGTCGATTTCGCGCTCTGGATGCATATGATCAGTCTGCCGTATGTCGTGAAGTCGTTTGATTTTTCTGCGGCGATAGTGCTCATCGCGGTCACTACGATCATGGGTGGCGTATTTGGATATATCTTTGCGCGCATCTGGAACAAGATGTATGGCGATATGCATCACGCCGGATAACTGGCGGTGCTATAGTAGGTGCTCATGAGTGAAAAACTGCCTGCAAATCCCGACGAATCTCTCCTCGAGAGAAGTTTCAGAGAGTATCAAGAGCAGAAGGCCGCTGGTGAAGAGTTGCTGAGGCAAGATGCGGAAGATTCTGAACGAGGGCCGATCGGGCAGGCGGTGCGTTTTGCTGTGATTGAGGCCGGAAAGAGAAATGTAGGGAAAGATTCTCCATATGAAGGGCTGGTGGCATTTCGGGCTGCTTTCATGGAGCATTTCGGAAACCAAGGAGCGCGACGGTACCGCCTCTTCCATGTGCTCGTCGGCAGTACGCCCCCTCCGACCTCGGACCTGTTTGATGCCGAGGGGGAGTGGTCAATCGCGAAGGCGATGCAAAACCTTGTCCAAAAGTACAGCCTCGGTGAGGTAGATGCTGAGGCGGCATAATACGTAGATATGACTCAAGGTGAGGCGCTTACAATTCTGAAGACTGGTGCAAATGTCTTCCTCACTGGCGAGCCCGGAAGCGGAAAGACGCATACGATAAACGCATTTATCGGGTGGCTGCGAGGTACCGGAATCGAGCCCTCGGTCACTGCAGCGACCGGCATCGCTGCGACGCACGTCTCGGGCATGACGCTCCACTCATGGAGCGGTATCGGAATCAGCGAATCACTCTCAAAGGCAGATGTCGATCGCATCGCGACCAAAGAGCATATCGCGCGACGCATACAGAAAGCAAAAGTGCTCATCATTGAAGAGATCTCGATGCTTTCAGCTGCGACGTTTGAAATGGCAGATGCTGTCTGTCGCGAGGTGCGGCGCATCGACAAGCCGTTTGGGGGGCTCACGGTGATTCTTGTGGGGGACTTCTTTCAGTTGCCTCCTGTGTCGCGCAGTAGCGAGGTGCTTTTTGCGTATCAATCGCCGGTGTGGCGCGAGCTGAGCCTGATCACCTGCTACCTTACTGAGCAGCACCGCCAGAGCGATGACGAGTTCTTGAGTGTGCTGTCGGCGATACGCTCGGGAAACGTGGAGGAGCTGCATTACGAAGAGCTCATGAGGCGCCACACCGAGCCTGCTGGGCTTCCCGCTGATGCGCCGAAGCTTTTCTCACACAATGCCGATGTCGATCGTATCAACGCAGCTGAGCTCACGAAACTTCCGGGTGCGCCGAAGAAGTTTTCTATGCATACAAAAGGGAAGGACTCGATGATAGAGGGACTTAAGCGCGGCTGCCTCTCACCAGAGCTCTTGGAGCTGAAGCTGGGTGCGGCAGTTATGTTCACCAAGAATTCTCCGCAAGGGAAGTTCGTGAATGGCACGCTCGGTATCGTGAGCGGCTGGGACGCGAGCGGTATGCCGATCGTCGAGATAAAAAACGGCTCGAAGATCATGACTGAACCGATGGAGTGGCAGCTCGAGGAGCAGGGGAAAGTGAAGGCGAGCATCGCTCAGATACCACTCCGCCTTGCTTATGCGATGACGGTGCACAAGAGTCAGGGCATGAGCATGGATGCAGCAATCATCGACCTGTCAAAGGCATTTGAATACGGACAGGGATATGTCGCACTTTCTCGTGTGCGGCAGCTTTCGGGTGTCTACCTCATCGGTCTCAATGCGCGCGCGCTTGAAGTGCATCCAGAGATCTTAGAGAAGGACAAGGATTTTCGCGCCGCGTCAGACGCGGCACTGGATGCATTTGCAGACATGCCTGCTGCCGAAGTAGTCGAGATGCACAAGAAGTTTATTAAAGTCATTGGCGGTGCGTGGGTGGATGAGAAAGTTGCTAAGAAGCCGAAGGGTGTCGCAGTAAAGGGTATGCCGGGAAGGCTCGCAGAGACGCTCTCAGCCACGCGAGATGCCAAGACATTGGCTGATCTCGCAAAAGCCCGCGCACTCACGGTGTCGACCGTCGTGAAGCATTTGGAGGAACTTGCAGAGATAGGGAAGCTCTCGCGCACTGACTTCGCGCACCTTTTGCCAGATTTGGAGGTGACTGGCAAAATTCATGAAGCCTTTTCTGCAAACGGATCCGATGTGCTCTCCCCAGTTTTTCATGCTCTTAATGGCCGGTATTCTTTTGAGACAATACGCCTCGTTCGCCTCGCCCGCGATTAGGTACGGTCGTATATTTTAAATACGTGTTCTACTCCAAATAGTGATACTCTTTGAATAATGCCCGAGGACATAATAAAAGAACTAGTTTTGATGTTTGAAAATGATCAAGAAGATCTTAAAAGATTTCGAAATGGCACTTCTACCATCGAACAACTTCAAACCTTTGTAAAAGTCAGAACGACACGCCTCAAGGAAATCCTTGCAGACGCATTTCCGAATATCGAAAATTCCGGTGTTCAAGCATACACAGCGGCTCTTGTGATGGTCCTGCACTCGGGCGACCGAAGCTTAATGAAAAGTTACTTAGACGAGCATGAACGGCAGCCGAAAAACGCGGTCAATACAGAAGATCGGGCGGTGCTTATTGATAAGATGCTTATCCTCGAGGAAAAACAGCAACGGTATGGCACTCAATTTGTACTAAAAAATGGAAAACCGGAAATCCTTCCCTTGGAAGACCCGGAGCGGGTAAATGAATTACGAGCATCTCTCGGACTCAATTCCGTTGAAGATTATTTGGCAGGAATTTCAATTACCGTCGGTCATACGTAGAGGATCCTCTAGAGTCCGTTTTTTATGACAAATGTGCTACTATGTGTCTTCACTATTTCATTTCAAAAATGCCGATTCAAAATAAAAAAACAAAGATAGTCGCTACTATCGGTCCTGCGACGGAGTCACAGGAAATGCTTACTAAACTTATCAATGCTGGGATGAATGTCGCTCGACTCAACATGAGTCACGGCGATCATGCTGAACACGGCGGGCGGGTCAAGAACATACGCGCTGTCTCGGAAAAGCTTGGAACGCCAGTCGCGATTCTTCAGGACCTTTCGGGCCCTAAGATCCGTACTGGCTCGTACACAACCGAGCGCATCACTATCGAGAACGGTCAGGAGATCATCCTCACGAGCGAAGAAGTTGTCGGCGATGCAAAGCGCATTTACATAAATTATCCGAAGCTTCCGCAGGAAGTGAAGAAGGATTCCGTCATCATGCTCGATGACGGCAAGAAGAAACTTGTCGTGGAACGTGTCGAGGGCACTGAAATATACTGCCGCGTCGTCGCTGGTGGCGAATTGAAACCCCGCCGCGGTGTAAACGTGCCAGGTGCATACCTTTCCATCTCGTCCATAACCGACAAAGACATGGACGACCTCAAGTTCGGTATCGAGCAGAGCGTCGACCTGATCGCACTCTCGTTTGTGCGCCGTGCCGATGATGTGCGCAAGCTTCGCGGACTCTTGAAGGATGCGGGCAAGTCGACACCGATCATCGTGAAGATCGAGACGCAGGAGGCGATGGACAATCTCTCTGAGATTCTTGCTGAAGCTGATGGTGCCATGGTGGCTCGTGGCGACCTCGCTGTCGAAGTGCCGGCAGAAATGGTACCGCTCTACCAGAAGCGCATCATCCGCGAGGCAAACGCCCTCGGAAAGCCGGTTATCACCGCGACTCAGATGCTCGAGTCGATGATCCAGAGCCCAGTGCCGACGCGCGCTGAGGTGTCAGACATCGCAAATGCTATCTTCGACGGTACCGATGCCGTCATGCTTTCTGAGGAAAGCACACTTGGCAAATTCCCAGTCGAGGCAGTGGAAATGATGACTCGCGTCGCTGAGACTGTCGAGGCAAGTCTTCCGGTTACTCCGGTGATAACGACGGGTATCGTAGACACTATCACTACTTCAGCAGTCGATACGTGTGCGCACATCGGTGCTACGGCCATCGTCTCGCTTACCGAGACGGGCATCGCAGCACAGATGGTCGCGCGTTTCCGCCCGCGCTGCCCAATCATCGCACTTTCCCCAAATGAGGGGACGGTAGAGCGTCTCACGCTCGTGCGCGGCGTGTATCCGTTCCATGCGAACGCAGGAAAGACGACTGACGAAGTCATCGCGTTCGTCTCGAAGTTCCTTCTCGAGAAAAATCTCGCGAAGAAGGGCGATCATGTCGTAGTCACTGCAGGTCTCAAGTTCGGAGTCCCTGGTTCTACGAATATGCTCTGCGTGATCACCGTATAAATTTCCTCCTAAACAAAAAACCCGTCTCAGATGAGACGGGTTTTTTGTTTAGGAGGTTATGACACGAGCTCATGTATGAGCTGTATTGTGTCTTCGGGACTTGTGACAGGATGCGTTTGTGCACCGGTCTTGTACGCTGCTTCGTCGTTGCCACCTGAGCGGAGCTCATCGCCGACATAAAGCGTGTCTGCTTCGGGCACGCCGATGCGCTCACAGAGCTTGTGAATGCCATATGCTTTATCGATGTTTTGCTTCGTGACATCGATGCTCGTCTTCCCGCCAATCTTGACTGTGTATGTTGGTAGGTGGCTGCTAACGTGGGCATGAAGAGCGTCGCGCTTCGATCGGTCTGGGTCCCAGGCTTCTTTCTCATCGACAGGTGCTTGCTGACCAAGAGCAGAAAGTGTTACTTGTGCACCGCGATGCTCGATGCGTTCGCCATAGGACGGTTCTGAGAAATTGATATGACCGGTTTCCTTACCGGCTGCGCGAAGTACTGCTTCGATATCGGTGGCTTCTTTATCTGAAAGGCGTTCCTCGTATATTTTTTTCCAAGCAGCGTCGATGTATTCGTAGAGTGCGGCGCCCGAGGTCGGGAGCAGGTAGAGATTTGAAAGATTAGCGTCCTTCGGCAGCTGCTCTACTATCTGTGAAAGGAACTGAGGCAATGCGCCGCCTGAAATGACCGCTATGCGAGTCTTTGTGAGGAGCTCGGTAAGGCAGTCCGCCATTTCGTCAGTAAGGGGCTGTTTGCTTCGTGCCAGTGTGCCGTCGAGATCGAACATGACAAGTTTCGGTATATGCATGACTAGAATTATTGAAGGGCTTTAAGAATATGTGAGAGCGAAGCGACTGCGACGCCAATGACGCGATCAGCTCCGCCATAATACATGAATATCTGATCGTCTCGCATAATTGCGCCACATGAGAATACGACGTTGGGAATTTCACCTTCTTTTTCGTATTTCTCGACGGGTTCAAATACGGGGTCTGCAGAGCGTGCGATGATCGACACTCCGTCTGGTCCGAGAAGTATGACGCCGAGACGGTAGGTCGCGTGACGTGACACGCCGTGATAGATCATGAGCCAGTTGTCGCCGACTTTGATCGGCGGCGCAGCGGTGCCGACCTTGAGTCCGTCCCACATGCCGTGGCGCGGACCGATGATCTCGACGCAGCGGTTCACTCGCTTGCCTGAACCGAGATTCGGTAAGAGGTCAGCACAGACTTTGCTGCTGATGCGGTGATACAGAAGATAATTTCCTCCGATTTTTTCAGGGAGAAGCGACAAGTCTTTGTCGTCGATGCCGTCTGGAGTTAGGAGAAATGGGGTGCTCCAGCGATCAAATTTTCGGGCAACAAAATCATTGACGCTTATTGACGAGACGGCGCCTGCTGGTGCGCGCACTCCGTCGTACGCTGTGTAGGTCATGTGGAGTGTGTCGCCGATGCGCACGATGCGTGGGTCTTCGCAGCCGGAATTACCCGTAGGGCTTCCGTGCTTCAGCTCGAAGTCTGCGCGAGGCACGTAGATGGGCTCCGGAAGGCGCTCATCGATGGTGATGCCATCTTTAGATGTGGCAAGACCGACAGTCGAGGTATTTGCGGCGTCCATCGCGCGGTAGAGGATGTATACCGTACCGTCGATATCAATCGAAGCAGCATTGAAGACGTCTCTGCTTTCAAAACCAGTGCCTTTAGGGGAGATTATCGGGTTTTCAGATGCGCGGATAAACGTGCGAGCAGGTTGTGCGGGGTCGAGCGCTCGGAGAAGGTCGGGGAGACGGACGCTGGCTTTGGCACACACAGTGTCTGCTGCGCCATACCACAAGTCGATGCGGTCGTTATCTCCAAGTGTCGCGCTTGTGGGGAAGACGATCTCGGGCACTGTGCCGTAGCGTTCGTAAATTTCTTCTGGCACGAGAAGAGACTCGGTGCGGCTGATGATCTTTTTCGGATCATTATGATCAAGAAGTGCCGCTTCGACTGAAAAGACACGGTCGCCACCGCTGAAATAATCTTCGATGTATGAGTAGAAAATCAGCCAGCCCTTGTCGGTGAGGATGGGCGGGCTGCCGACTTCGACGTGGTCATTGCCGCCACGTTTCAAGTCGAGCTTGTGTGACTGCCAGTCTGCATGCCAGGTGTTCCAGAATGCCGGTGACCAAAAGTCTTCAACCTTGTCGGCAAGTACGAGGCAAATCTCTGTGGGCGGTTCGTCGGTGTGCACGGAAAGAAGTGCTGCGACCTTACCGTTTACTCGGCCAGGGAAGAGTGCAAATGCTTTTGCATTAAAGGGAGTTGCGAGGTGGCGCTCGGTGAAATTAATGCCGTCTTTTGCGACAGCTATCGCGACTTTGATGTTGTCTTTAGAGAACGGATACCCGCCTAGTGCGGTGTATGAAAGATATGTAGCACCTTCAAACACTGTGGCACGCGGATCTTCGCAGCCGAAAGATTCCCATTCTTCCTGCGGAACGATGAGCTGCTTCTGAGAATGGAAATGGATGCCATCTTCAGAATATGCTTCTCCGATGGTCGACTGTGCCGTGATGAGGGAAGCAATCGCTGCGGGGTTTGAAAGTGCGCGGTAATACATGCGCCAACCGCCTTCTTCGCGAATGACTGATGGGTTGAATGTGGCGTATGCTTCCCAGGGGCGATCACGTTGGGGTGCTAGGAGCGGATTATGCGGTTCTCTATGAATGACAAACATGTATGAGTACGTTGGTTATGTAGCCTGTGCAGGCGTGCTGATAAGTTTTGGTTGAGTGCCCTTGATAAGGGCTTCAAGGAAAGTATTGAGCGGGGTGGTAGCGACGCAAATGACTTTGTCGGCACCGCCGTAGTACACGTACAGTTCGCCGTCGCGCACGACCGCGCCGCATGCGTAGACGATGCCTGGTTTGCCGTCATTTTCGTAGTGTTCGTTTGGCGAGAGGATCGGCGCTGCGGCGCGATATAGCTCTTTTGTCGGATCATTGAGATCGAGTAGCATCGCACCTAGTTGGTAGCGACTCGGATCGCTCTTATTAACCGCATGGTAGAAGATGAGCCACCCGTGTTCAGTCTTGATGGGTGGTGGCCCTGCGCTTCGCACATAGTTGTCCCACACCCCTTCGCGTGGCGGGAGACTGTTGCGCGGGCCGACCCAGCTGTCGATGAGAGGCTCAGTCGTGCCAATGGATTCTATAGAATCGCGGTAAGCGATCTCTATCTTCGGCGCGACGCTGTGAAGGATTGCGAACTTGCCATTTATTTTTTCTGGAAAGAGCACCCAGTTTTTCTGAACTTCTTTTGGCTTCGAGAGGATGTATGGCCCGCTCCACTTTGAAAAGTCTCCTGCAAGGAAATCCTCCGTTTTCATCGAGATGGCTGCGACGCGGAGGAAGTCCCAACCATCGAACATGTTGAATGTGACATATATGCGACCGTCGATGATTACCATACGTGGGTCCTCGCAACCGCCCCAGCTTCCGCCAGATGGGTACATGACCGGAGAGTACCGCCGCTGATGCGGCAGGAGATTGCGTGGATTCCGAGCTATATATACGGGATATGAAAAGCGTCTGTCGAAAGTGATGCCGTCTGGACTACTGGCGTAGCCGAGTCGGGAGACGCCATCCATGCCTATGGCGCGGTAGAGCAGGTGCGTACGGCCATTAATAATTGTTGCTGCCGGGTTTAGTACGGCTTCGGCAGTCCAAGGGAGTTTGCCCGGCCTCAATATAGGATTAAGTACCGATCGAGAAAGCGTGAGCTCCTTGATGTGCAGAATCTCGAACATCTTTTTTCGAAGAGGCTTCGAGAACATCGCACCAAAAAGCGTGCCGACGATGAAAAAAGAAAAGAGCAACGCGAGTACGTTTACTACGAGTTTAAAATCCATAGCAGTACAATTACAATAGCACTCACACGCAAGTCACAGCTCTGCTATAACCCGCGATGTGTTGGTAATGTCTTCGAGTGTTAGTTTAACCGTCCACACCTACCAACTACTGCGTTACGGGCACGCATGGTTTTTCTCCGTCGTACTACCAGTACGCCTCCAAAAGACCGTCGCCCGTGCCTTGAATTTGGTAGGCGTGAGCGGTTACGTGTTAATCGTGTGGATTGAAAGCAGTTCTGAGCGCGTTTATGATGACCGCAATATCGATGCCTTCCTGAATGATCGCGCCCTCAACCGGCTTTATGAAGCCAAATGCCGCAAAGAGCATGCCGAGTGTCGATAGGCTTATGCCTGCGTAGACGCTCTGGCTTGCTATGTGCACTGAGTGTTTTGAAAGTGCAAAGAGCTCGTGTATGTGGTGTATGTCGTGGCCAAGAATCGCGACGTCTGCGGCCTCGATGGAGGCGCTGTTTTCGGTGCCGGAGAAGACGATGCCGACATCTGCTCTTGCGAGTGCTGGGGCGTCGTTCAGACCATCGCCCACCATAGCGACGATCTCCCCGCGCGCTTTCGCTTCGTCGACGAGGCGATATTTGTCTTCGGGAGTGCAGTCGGCGTACAGCTTAATATTGATTCCGGCGAATATTACCTCGGCATTTTCTTTGCGGTCTCCCGTAAGAACGGCGACTTTGAATCCGTTACGGGTGAGTTCGGCAAGGAATTTCTTGGCGTTATCCTTGAGCGTGTCTGCGAAGTGTAGGGTCGCGATGTCACGGCCATCTTCGGTCAGGAGGAGTGAGATGCCACCCTCGCGGTGGTGCGCGGTCGGCGCTTGCTTTAGGGAAATGTGGTAACCGTTGACCCTGCCTTCGATGCCGTTTCCGATAATTTCTTTTACTTCTATGGCCGGAGCGGGGGTGAAATTACGTTTCTGAGTAGCAGAAATGATGGCGCGGGCGAGCGGGTGAATAGAGTGGAATTCGAGCGCGGCGGCAAGTGAGAGTACCTGCATCTCGGTCGCGTGTGTATCGAGAAGGGTGATCTCCGTGAGGCGAGGTTCGCCGAGTGTGAGTGTGCCGGTCTTGTCGAAGAAGATGGTTGAGACTTTGGCGATGGTTTCAAGTGCGGTAGGCGTCTTCACAATGATGTTGCGCCCAGCGGCGCGGGAAAGTCCGCCGATAAATGCAACGGGTGCGGCGATGAGGAGTGGGCACGGGGTTGCGATCACTAGGACTGCTAGGACGCGCCCGAGATCGCCGGTGATGAAGTAGACTCCGCTCGAAATAGCGAGCGTGAGAAGTGTGAAGGGTAGATTTGCTGCAGTAGTGAGGCGTACAAAAGGCGACTGGCCCTGCTCTGCGTTTTTTACAAGGTCGACAATCTTCGCATAGGTCGACGTGGCGAGTGTGCCTGAGACGGTGATCTCGAATGCCTCGCCTGCGTTGACGCTCCCGCTTTTTATGACGGCTCCGGCGGTGAGAGTTTCGGGAAGTGGTTCGCCCGTGAGGTTGGCGAGGTTAAGTACGGCACTTGCTGAGACGAGAAGGCCGTCAAGGGGTACTAGCTCCCCGCCCCGCACAACGATGGTCGCGCCCGTGGGTATTTGCGCAAGAGAAGTTGCCACGAAAGTGTCTTCCTGCTTCACAAGCGCCGTTTTCGGTATTCGGGCAAGCAGGGCCGAAAGGGAAGCTTCGGCACGATGCGAGGCATAGGCTTCGAGTGCTTCGCCGCCCGTGTACATGAGCGCGATGACAGTGCCCGCCAGATATTCGCCCGTACTGACGGCTATAGCCATAGCCAGGAAGGCTATGTAGTCGAGCGAACCGCTCTTGGTACGTATTTTCTCGTAGGCAGCAAGGAATATCTCGCCTATACCTATAACAATGGCAAATATATAGAGGGTAGGGAGTCCAAATATGAGGGCTCCGGCGAGGAGTATTGCTACGGAGCTGGGAAGTATGAGTGTTTTTACGTTTAAATACCGCATGCTTTTTTCTACCGCATTATATTGATTACAAGTCCAAAATACGGCCTAAAACCTTGCTTTTCTGAGCATGTCTGCTCTCCAAAATCAGCATCGTTCTATAGTAGCACGATCTCATAAGACCTCTTGACAATAATTTGTCAATGTGCTAGTATATTGAAATCGAGGTGGTTGCGTACTGCTTCGGTAATTAAACAAATGATTACCACATTAGGAGCCCTTATGGGCTTTTTGCTTTTGTCTGGAGGGAATGCGGCAGTGCCCGTACATGCGGCACCGCGTGCTTACCCTGTGACGCTTACCGCCTATAACGCCGTTCCGGCGCAGACCGACAGCAATCCGCTCGTCACTGCTTCCGGTGCGTATTCGAACCCTGAAGTCGTCGCGGCGCGCTCGGGCAATCTTGCCGACGAGTTGCCGTTCGGGACGATTATCGAACTCGACGGTTCGGACGTCTCGCCGACGGGTACGTGTGGTTTCAGCGTCGTTGAGCACCGCATCGGCTACCGCGTTATTGCGGACGCGATGAACGCGCGCTATACCGACCGTATCGATGTCCTCTTCGACACGAAGGCCAACTATTCCACGACCGATAAAGGTATGAAGAACGCGGCCCAAATTCTTGGCATCTGCAAAGGCATCACCGCTACTGTCGTCGGACATGTCGCCATAAACCGCATCCCCCGGACGCAAGCTGAACTCGAGATACTCGTCGCCAATCAGGCCGGTCTCGCGCTGAAATAACCGAAACACATAAAAAGAAGC
>JAUSCN010000029.1 GCA_030651285.1 bacterium | reverse complement strand
CGTGTTACTACCTCGTCTGCCGGTTGCCCTTGCGGGCCCCCTTGACTTGCATGACTTATCCACGCCGCCAGCATTCACCCTGAGCTAGGATCAAACTCTCATTAAGAATAGGCGGAACAAAAGAATTCACACATCTTTTCTTGCCCGCCACTTGCATGGCGGGCGTTCACGTATTTAATTGTCAAGGGTCAATCGAAACTCCGCCCCGCCACTGCGGGACAGTAGAGCCATACTATAGGAACGCTGAAATGGAGTCAATAGCTTAGCTCGTTTTGGTAATTCTTTACGGAATTTCTGTTTTCCGCGTTTTTTCTCGGAATCTCACCTCGTCTTTGGTCGTGCCGAAATAGCGTGCAAATTCGCGCAAAATTGCCTCAATAACGACATTCCAACCCCCCCCAAGAACGCTTCGGGGCAGTCCGAGAAGTTACCCCCTTGTCTTTAGATACGCATTAACGATTTTAACCAAAGAAGTGATAATAAGAATGGAATACAGGATGATGAGGATGAAGGCGGTAAAATCTTTATTCATCCCGAGAGTGCCGCCACCGCCAGCATTTTCGAGAAGGAGTGTCACGACAATAATCACCGGCACCCACCAGCGCGCAAATCCCCACCACGCCTGAAAAACCTCATCTTTCATGCGATAGGTGATGAGGGAGAGGAAAAATATAGGGAATAGTGGTGCAAAGAAAAATAATATCCGACCAAGAAGATCGTCATCATGTATTCTGCACCAATTGCTGTAACAGACAACACTAACCAAAAAAAGTGAGGTGAGATAAACAATATATCCTGACGAAACTCGAAGTACGTTTTTTTTAGTATTCATAATCTACAGATTATAGCTTGTCTCAACCTTTCCCTTGTCGGTG
Organism: bacterium; assembly: GCA_030651285.1. GTDB lineage: Bacteria > Patescibacteriota > Minisyncoccia > Phycocordibacterales > Phycocordibacteraceae > C7867-001. Next base: position 13,576 of record JAUSCN010000029.1, on the reverse strand, counting down.
ACGAAATGAAAGATTACCAGTCCCAGCAATGTCTTCTCACTCTCTTTCTCATCATTGTCTTCCTCATCCCTTACCCCCTCTTTAATCTTCGTTACATTTTTCTTTGCGTCGTAGTGACCCTCAATTTTTAACGTGCCGACTGTCGCCTTTTCTTCAAGTTCTTGAATATTGCCGACTTTATCGGAAGACCACTCGTATTGTAACGTAGTTTTAGAAAGCTCTCCGACGGATACACCATTGTAAACAAGACTTTGTAGCTCCAGCTTGAGCTCTTTCTTTTCCTGTTTAAATTTCTTGAAGACAATTTGCAATGTATTCCCTGCCTCGTCAGAAATAGAGGTGCTGGTAGCAGTGATCGAGACAGTGGTAGCCGAGAGATTGTCTGATCCGATAATATTGAGCTGCAGCGAGACTGGATCAAAGGTTATGACTGCCTCGGGAGGTGTGATATCAAACACAACGGTCTTCCCAATCTTTGAACTGAGGGAGAAATCGGTGGTGCCATTACCATCATAATCCAAAAGAAGCGGTGTCGCACCTTGAAGCGTCCCGTCGGTAAACGATATGGTGGCAGTGGTGCTTGTCGCAGATGGGATGGCGGAAAAAGTGCTTGAAGCGATGATGGCGTTGCTCCCGTCTATTTCTTGCATATCAAGCGTGAATGAGCCGGTGGCATATCCATCGAGATTGAGCGTGATGGGGGTGTTCTTGGGCACCGTAAGCACCTGGACTTCGCCGTAGCGCTTGAAGCGGCTTCCAGGAATGGTGGAGGTAGCGAAACTTATCGTATTACCGAGACTGTCAGTGGCGGAAAGACTGAGAGGAGAATGAAGGACGAAGCGGAGACGCTTATCGACATCGCCAGATTGGTCGGCGATGGGTTGGGTGGTAGTAATAAAAGTAAATGCTGGCAAAGTAGATGTAGAGTTAGTGATGAGACTTTGAATAAGTGTCCGGAGTTCGGGGACTTCTAGGATATCGGCATGCTCTCTTTCATAATTAAATACCGTATCGTACTCCCTCAAATTCACCCAATACTTTTTAGTCGTCGAAGCACTGTCCCACAATGCACTCGGCACTACCACCGTACCATCACCTTCGATGACTTCTTTTGGGTTGTATATAATCGTGGGAACATCCCTGCACGTGTAAATATCTCCGGGGTCGGAGCAATACGTTTTCTTTCCCGCGGTGTATTCAATAGTCGCCAAAGTATCCTCTCCCCATCCAGCAATTTCATAGAGCGACACGCCGGATGGTGGCGTCCAATTATCGAGAGTGTCGTGTGCTGTCTCCGCTTTAACAAGAAGTGACACATTCCCCACACTCGGATAGGTAAGATCGCTTTGCGACGACGAGGCAAGACGGCGAGTGTCGGTAATGAAGTTTCTTAGCTGAGCTCCGTCATGAATCTTGCTGCCATAGCGGGCACGGAATTCGGAAAGAAAATCAGAAGCATCGAATGTTACGACCGGATCATCGACATAGGTAAAGTAGTTTGCAGACGGGAGAAGGTTGTATGCGCTCGGCATATTTTCAGCGAGCGTGCGGGCAGTTTCAGGAGTTAGTACGAGCGGAGTTGAATCAAAAGGCAGTCCTTGATCATAGCCATGCAAGATAGCCCCAACCGCCTGCGGGGTTCCTGCTTGTGGTACGGCAACAAAAATAATCTTGTCGATAAGCGCTGACGCCTCGCTCCCAAGCTTCTCGGTGAGAGCTTTTGCCACAAGGCCGCCATTTGAGTGCGCAATAATCGTCACTTTGCCGGTCTTGGAGCTTTTCGCGAGACGGCGAAGTTCTTGGATTATGTATGGAGAAGAGGTGGCAGCAAGATCGCCAGCATAGTAGATGCGGCCATCGGGAAACTGCGCGCCAGTGTTCAAAATATCATCGAGCGAGAGGCGCCAGTCGTAGGGAACGGCTTCCCAGTCGGTGATGACACCGCCTGCTTTCAAGCTATTCATCTGGGTAATAAAAGATTTATAGATGTTTCCTTGTCCGACAGGAAGGACATTTTTCTCGTCAATTACATCTTTTGTGTACACATCATTTCGTACGCTTGCGCCATCCGCAGACAGAAATAGATCATTCACATCGCTGTCAGTATTTGGTTCCCAGAGCTGATCAGTGTTGCCATTGGAGTCGGGTCGATAAAGCCGCGATGCTTCCAGTCCTGGCAGGAAAAGGACATTTGAGTTGCAATCCTGCGTGCAGGACGATTCTTCAGTCACAAGAACGAGACGTGGGAGGAATGCGGAATCGGCATAGTCAGAGCTATAGAACTCATTCCATGTATTAGAAATGCTTACAGGACGGAGCTGAATGCCGTAATTGGGGAACGTGCCATTCTGCCACTGCCGATAGAGGTCAGTAATGTCGATTGAGTACCACGCATTCTGCGTTGGCGATGGAAGAGAGGCAATTTGTGTTGCCGTAGGACGATCCGCCCACCAGAGCCGCTCACGATCTCTGCCAGTACCCTGTAACCACCAGTCCCAGGATTGCGTAACTCTATCGAGAAGCATGGGAGTATTCCCTACGCCGCGCTGCTTGGCACTGTAGAGCTCGAGATGTGCCGAGACGACATTGGCGGGCAAATCGGCGAGACCAAAACGCAAAAATGAGTAATACAAATCGCCCCATCCGCCAACAACGAGAAAGCCATTGTCTAAACCGCCGCCAGGGCCTGAATTAACGCCGTCGTATGAGTATCTGCTTGTCGTCCAAATGTCCCGAGCACTCTCCGGAGAGAGAATAATCGTCGTCTCTGTAAGGGTATTTGCGAACGTAAACGCCGGAACAAACAAGAAGGATACGAGCGCGGGCAAAATATAGATGTACGAGCGAACGCGCATTGGTGGCACTATAATTCATAGCCGCAAGGGATACAAATCTATGATTAGTACGGGACCCTGAGTGATGGCCGGAGTAGGCCGATCTGATGGTTCCTTATTCCCAGGAAAAATGCTATACCAAGCCCAGTCTGACGTAGTTCTTACACACCAAAACAAGAGAGGAGGGTTACCCCTTGAATCAGCGTAGATGGGCTAAAAAGTCCCGAATGACTCGAGAAGAGCGGAACGCAAAACGACTTGAAGAAATCTGTGGGACTATCAATAAAAACGGAGGAAATATCACCGCAGAAAACACTCGGGAACGCCTCGCTCAGCTCCGCACACTTTGTGCACTAATCCCAGGCACTCCAGCACTTCAAGAATATATTCTAGAACTGCTTGATACTGGAGAACTGCAGCCAGGAGGAGTCCTTGAGTTCTTCTTCATAAAAGCAGGGAAAGGAGAATTTGGGGTGTATATACCCCCAGTAGCACGAGAATTCGAACGACTACTGCTTCTTTTTGAGCTGCCGAGCAAGATGCATCAAACTCTCAGGCGGCGCAGCAAGAAAAGTAAGAAGGAAGCTAGGCGACTGTTCCGGAAAATCACACGATGGACGAGACAGTTCACTGATAAGTACGGACCGGTTGATCAGGGCGCCAACAAAGAGGCAGTATTGCGCCACCTTAAATACCTAAATGAATCGGAAGCAAATGAGACCTGGGGGTCGCTATCATCGTAGATAGCGACCCCTTTTATTTTTATACGTTCGCGATACATTCGTGGCATTTTGCCAAGTTGCGCGAGGGTTGTAACGCGATACAATATCCGCAGCCGTCACCCCTTGCCTATTCAACGCGAATGAGCGGGAGTGTATTTCTGTGTCTATTTCTAGCCTTCTTTATTACTGGAGTCGGCCAGAATACCTTGCTCGCTTTGCGGCGAGGATGAATGGCCGAAATTAAATATGTGCGGCTCCCGCATCGGGACTTCCGAAGGGAAGTAGAGGCTTCCTCTTGTCCAGAAAAACACCCGGGTGTCCGCCCGCCAATGCCCCGTCCGCTTTGCGGCGGGGATGGCGACCCAGTAGGTCATTCTACTGAATGAGACGGATTGTTTTACTATTCTCAACAATAAGAAGCGTGGCGTAATAAAAACTAGCCCGCGCTACCCCGCGCGGGCTAGTATCTTTTTCATGGCTCCTTCGAATTGCGATTCCAACTCGGCGAGAGTCCCATTATTCATAAGAACGTAATCTGCTTCCCTCAAACATCCAGGAAGATTCTGCTTGGACGAATCCCCTTCATTTGTTTCAGCGCGTTCTTGCGCACAAAATTCCTCATAGGTAACATGGTCCTTTACTGACCTACACGCGAGCGCACGACGAAAGCGAATGAGCGGATCAGCATCAACTCCAATAACGATGCCACCAAGCTCTTTGGTGCGATGTACTTCCCCGAGAGCACGCAGTGATTCAATAATAATCGCTGTGTGCCCCACTTCGAGAGCGCGTGCATAGAGTATGTCGAAAATGCATGCGACACCGAAATTAGCACGCAGATAATTTGCAACATCCCTCATCGTATCGCGATTCACGAGAAGACCGCGTCTTATGACCTCTTCTGTGATAAATTCGCTCACTGAGTAGTGCGCAAACCCTCTCCGGCGCAGATATTCGACCAATTCCCCTTTCCCCGACCGGAGCGTTCCTGTGGCTCCTATAAGCATCATTAGCTACCTCCTTTCAAGTCCAGAATTTCTGATCCGGAGGGAGTATAGGGGAAAAGATATGAGACGTCTATCTCTCTTGGGACTAGTTCTAGTTTTTAGAAACGCGACGAGCAATCGGGACCAGCAAAGGCGCGGCCAGAAGGATCGATGAGTATGTTCCGGAAATGACGCCGACGAGCATCACGAGCGAGAAGTCTCGAGTTGCAGCAGCCCCGAAAAGTACAAGCGCTCCAAGTGCCAGCACCACCGTGAGCGACATGTTTATGGAACGAGTCATAGTCTCACTAATCGACTTCCCTATCGTGTCTTCAAACGATTCCTTGAGACCCACCTTCTCACTCTTCATGAGATTTTCTCGAACACGATCATAGATGATGATCGTATCGTTTACTGAGTAGCCGAGAAGTGCGAGGAGCGCCGTGATGAAGAGCGCGTCGACCTGAGCGTTCGTGTAGTGCGCGAGGGCCGCAAAGAATCCAGCTGGAATGATGAGGTCGTGAATAAGGATAACTATGACGGCAAAGCCATAGTACCAGCTCGAAACCGGGCGAGAAACCTTACGGAACGCGAATGCGATATAGAGCGCGATGACCAAGACTACGGCAAAGATCGCCCAGAGAGCCTTGTGCGCGAATTCGCTTCCGAGCGATGGACCGACTGACGTGTACGCGAGCTCAGTCGTAGAGGCGTTCGCAGAAACCGCAGCAAAAACAGCATCGTGCTCTGCTGGAGTTAGAGTACGTGTGCGAATTGAGACAGCGTCTGTACCGGACGAGCGCACCGATACTGTTTCGAGAGGAACGGCCAGGACCTGCTTCTCAATGCTCTGGAGCGACGGGACGCCATTTGAATATTTGACCTGCATCAGAGAACCACCCGTGAAATCAATGCCGAGCGGCAGACCGAAATACGCGATTGAACCGATTGCTATTGCAAGGATGATGCCAGTGATCCAGAAGAAGAGCGCGCGATGCTGAATGATGTACATATATGTGCCGTTATGAGTTACGCCAGCCCGAACCTATGAGGAAATGCCATACGCCCTTACTCTGCTCTGGAACAATCGCGAGCAAGAAGACGCGCGAGATTGAGACTGCAGAAATGAAGGATGCAAGAACACCGAGTACGAAGACGAGGGCAAATCCCTGAACGAGACTCGTTCCAAGCCAGAAGAGAATGATTCCTGAGATGAGCATAGTGAAGTGACCATCGCGAATACCTGTCCACGCTCGACTGAACCCGATATGCACGGCCTCACGAGGACTCTTTCCTTCACGAAGCTCTTCTTTGGTGCGTTCAAATATGAGCACGTTTGCATCCACGGCCATACCAACCGAAATAATGAGCCCTGCAATTCCAGAAGCAGTGAGCGTAATCGGCACGAGCTTCATCACAGAAAGCATGAGCATCACGTATTCAGCGAGCGCAATGGCTGCAATGAGACCTGGGAGGCGATACCACACGATCATAAAGAGGGCGATGATGACGAATCCGATGACACCTGCAGCAACACCTGCGGTGATGGCTGTAGCACCAAGTGTCGGACCGACAGCGGAACTACTCTCAAGAGTAATAGGCACCGGGAGCGCTCCGAAGTTGAGATTGCGCACAAGGTCGCGAGCTTCTGCAGCCGTGAAGCGTCCCGAGATGGTCGCCTGACCTCCTGGAATCGCCTCTTGAATCACAGGGACAGAGATCGGCTGTCCATCAAGAAAGATGGCGAGTGGTTGTCCAACATTTTCGCTGGTTATTTTTTCAAAGAGCTTCGCTCCTTCTGGATTGAAATTGAGAATGACCTGAGGAGCCGAAAGTCCCGCGGTCGCGCCCGAGCCGAATCCGAGTGTGGCGCTTGCCAGATATCGGCCATTCAGACCAGTCGCCATATACGCGACCTGGGTTGTCGTGCCTACAGTAACTGTGGTTGCGAGCTTGAATTCGAGCGTCGGTGTCTGTCCGAGTGCGGCCACAGCAGCATTAATATCAGTCACCCCTGGAAGGTCAATAATAAGACGGTCCTGGGTGGTTCCCGAAAGAGAGCTGGCACGTTGTGTTTGTACCAACGGCTCTGCAACACCAAAGAGATTCACTCGTCGATCTATCACCCCATGGAGCGCCGAGAGAGCATCGTTACGATCAGCAACAGGCGTCTCTGACATGTCAGCAACATAGACGAGCTCGGTACCACCCGCGAGATCAAGACCGAGCTTGAAACGATATGGACTCGACGGATTAGCTTCTGTAGACCAAACGAAATAAGTAAGTAAAAACCCTGCGATGAGGGCTGCGATTGCAAACACTCGGTAACGAATCATGGGGGAGAGTATAAACGAAATACGGAAAAAGCGAAGCCTTGCGGATATCACCGATTCGTTGTCCTCTCCGAAAGAGTCACGACATTTTCAAAAAGCTTCGCGACAGCGAGCGGGCCGACGCCGCCCGGGACGGGCGTGAAGACGGAGCACTTTTCAGCACATGCCGGATCCGCATCTCCTACGACAATGTCATTTGAATCGCTCGTTCCCGCATCAACAAGTACAACGCCCTGTTTAAGAAACTCTGGCCGAATAAGGTATGGAGAACCTGCACCGGAAACGATAATATCTGCATCGGCGAGTGCCGATTGTATGTCTCCTGATTCTAAAGTAACTACAGTGACTTCCGCACCTTGTTGCCTGAGCCACACTGCGCATGGATTTCCAACCAACCAGCCATTACCGATAACCACTGCCCGCTTCCCTTGCATTTCTACATGTGCCTGAAGAAATATTTCACGAACTGCCCCAACTACCGGAGGAAGGAGTGCATCAGTATCACCTCGTTCGAATTTTTCTCGCGCGACCTCTGATAAGACGTCCGCATCTTTCAAAACAGGAATCGCATTGCACACTTCTCTAGCATCCAGCGCAGTAGGCAGCGGAAGTTGCACAATGATCGCGCCTGCTTGCGAAACCTGAATCGCTTCTCGCAAAGAGTCCGTACTCACATCCTCCGCAAACCTCTGCTCTTCAAAAATGCATCCGGCATCCACCGCTCGCTGCCCTTTTATACGGAGATAGGAACGAGTAGCTGAAGTCTCACTTGCGACGATTCCCGCTACGTGCGGCGCATTTGATAATTTTTCTGCGCGCGCTTTCGTACGCGTAAGAACATCCTTTGCAAGCGCACGGCCGTCTATAATCATGTTCCCGACAAAGCAAGGATCGCACGAATCGATTTCATCGCGATCGCAAGATCGAGCCCAAATGATCGGCGCTTCAGATAATACAGATCATAGGATACTTTGCGGCTTGTACGCACCACATCTGCCGGTCCACGAGGTGCGTCATAGTCATGTATCTGCGCCCAACCTGAAAGACCAGGAGTGATCAAGTAGCGCATCCGGTACTGTGGAATCTCCCGCTCATACACTTCAGCGATTTTGGGAAATTCTGGACGCGGACCGATGAACGACAGGTCCCCGACAAAGATATTCCAAAGCTGCGGCAACTCATCGATGCGGGTGACGCGCAAAAACTTTCCAAACGCGGTAACTTTATTTTGTTTCTGTTTTTCCGGGTCTCCAGCGTCAAAGAAAAGCATAGTCCGAAGCTTAATGAGCCTAATTATGCGACCACCCTTTCCGATGCGCTCCGGAAAAATAAATGGAGATCCTCCACTAAAAAGAAGTATGAGCACAGCAATGCCGACAAACGGAGCGGCAAACACGAAGCCAATGAGAGCAAGTCCGATATCGAATATTCGTTTTGCCAGACCATAGAGCGCATGACGCTTCGGGAATGACTCGAGCAATGTACCTGCATCAAGATGCTGCAAAGGCACCCTATCGAAAACATCCTCATACATCGACGCAAACTCGAGGAATAATGTACTGCCGGCCATGAGGTCATAGAGCTCAGACACCGCCTGTACGACGACCGGGTCAGAAGTATCTATAACGACAACACGAGCGCCAGCCCTAATCTCAGAAGCGATCGACTCGAATACACTATTCTCCGAAAGATTGTTGGTATCGATGCGAGAGACAAACCGGACCATATACCGATCGTTATCATTCACCTCATCAAAAAGCTCTAGAACTGCAGGACCAGAACCGACGAGTAGTGCCGGCTCGCGATTACCCTCCCGCACCTCTCGATTCATTCGATGAAAACGCCACGCGCTCTCCGCTATGACCGAGATGACCAAGTAGAGCACGAGAATAGTCTTAGGCGCGATGGTGAGCGGGAGCGCAAAAAATAGGATAGCGGCGATCGCTACCGTCGCAAATAAAGCCCCAGCAATACGGGGACCCATCACGCGACGGATCGGGCGAGTCTGCTTTTCATACAGACCTGCAATATAGAAGATGACGAGCGAAAGCAGGAACACCGGAAGGAATGGAATGAGGTTTATCTCGAAGTAACCTAGGGAAGGTACTGCCAGATTACGGAAGAACAGGGCTGCCCAGAGGGATGCCACGAGAATGAGAAAATCACCAATAATCAGGATCGCGGTCTCGCGACGATCAAAAGCCATAGGATGGATACTATAACGTGGAAATATATTGTACAGTTGCACCTATGGACACGCTCGCTCGCAAAAAGATACTGTTCGTCATAACGAAATCGAACTGGGGCGGAGCCCAGCAGTACGTCTTTACGCTCGCAAAACACTTTACAGAGCACGGAGATACTGTCACTGTCGCACTTGGCGGAACAGGAGAGGCGGGAGCTCCGCTCGGACTCTTAGCAGAACGATTGCAGCAAGCCGGCATCTCGACCATCTTCCTTACATCATTCGCACGCGACATATCCCTCTTGCGTGAAGTAGCATCTTTTTTTGAACTTCGAAAAATCATTGCTCATATACAGCCAGATATTCTCCATTTAAATAGCTCGAAGGCAGGAGGTATTGGCGCGCTCGCTGGACGCATCGCAGGTGTTAAGAAGATTATTTATACCGCACACGGATGGGCGCATCGAGAAGCGCGGAACCCGTTTTCCAGACTTTTAATATGGATCATGTCCTGGCTGACCGTCGTTCTGGCACATAAGACAATTGTTGTTTCCGAATTTGATTATCACGACTCCCCCACCCTCTTTTCGCGAAGAAAGATTCATGTCGTACATAACGGCATACCCACAGATCGCGACCTTCCGAGAAAAGAACAGGCCCAACAATCCTTGAAAGCCATCGCTCCCTCCCTACCCATCGGGATACCTCTTATTATCTCAGTCGGTGAACTCACGAAGAACAAGGCGCATGAGTTGCTTATCGAGGCACTAGCTCAAGTCGCCGACCCGTTTTTTTGCATCATCATTGGCGAAGGAGAAGAACGGAAGAATCTCGAGTATCTGATCACAAAGAAAGAGCTCGGTGACCGCATACAGCTTTCTGGGTTCATACCGAACGCATCGGAACTAGTATCAGCATCAGACATATTCGTATTGCCGTCAAGGAAAGAAGGGTTGCCGTACACACTCCTCGAGGTGGGTCTCGCGGCACTTCCGGTAATCGCTACCAAAACGGGCGGGATTCCGGAAATAACCGACGGGCAGGAAGCAGGGATACTCTTCCCGAAAGGAGATGTTGCAGCGCTGACCTCCTCCATTGAAAAACTTCTGCGCGACCAAAACCTGCGGATAGAACTTGGAAACGCGCTCAAAACTCGTGTGATAAAAGAATTTTCTGAGGAGACAATGCTCAAACAGACTGAAAGAATCTACGCATAGCCACCAGGGAATTCATTTGCACTTAGGTCACGTTTTGCACTCCTCCCATGACGAGCAAGCGACGTCACGATGCCGAGCGCCGCAAATTCAAGCACTAGATGTGATCCTCCAGAACTCATAAAAGGTATCGTCGTGCCAGTAACGGGCATAAGCCCGAGACTGATACCCGAATGTATCGCAACATGAGCGGCGAAAAGAATAAGTACACCAAGAGTGAAGAATGCATCAAAGTTTGTCGCTGCGGTGCGCGCGATCTGTGCGAGCCGCACGAATAAGAGCGCATACAACGAGAGAAGTAGCACAACCCCCACAAAACCCCACTCCTCCGCAAAGGCGGCAAAGATGAAATCAGTCTGGTATTCGGGAAGAAATCGCAATTTCGATTGTGTGCCGTATCCGATACCTTTCCCAAACAATTCGCCCGAACCCACAGCAACTTTTGCCTGATAGGCATTGTACCCTGATCCGCGTATATCCCCGGCTGGATTTACGAAAGAGATGATACGCGTTCGTTGATAGGGTTTAAGCCCGCCGAACCATAGCGCCGAAGCCGCAATGCAGCCAATGAGTCCGAGGACTGCGAGATGCTTCTTCGAGATACCTGAGACGAGCATCATGCCGAGCCAGATCGAGCTGAAGATGATTGCGTTCCCCATATCAGGTTCGATCACAATGAGAAATATAAGCACGAACGCATATGCACCCGACACGATGATGTGACGAAAGTCACCGATCTCCACGTGCCTGCGCGACAGATATTTTGCAAGAAGCGCGATGAGCGTAAGCTTCGCAAGATCGGCTGGCTGAAAAGAAATGAGTCCGAATGAGAACCACGCGCGCGCGCCCATGACAGGATCTGCAAACAGAATCAAGAGAGATAGGAGGATTATCGAGACCACGTACATCGACATCACAACTGATGTTCTGCGCAGAAATCGCATATCAAAATTCGAGAGCGTGACGTACACTCCCAGTGCCAAAAATATCCAAATAAGTTGTCGTGGTGCAAGCGACATTCCCTGCCCGAACGTACTCATAGTGAGTACCCCAAGGAAAGAAAGCGTGAGCACAGGTAAAAGCAGTGTCCAATCAAAAAAGAATCGGGAGCGACCAATGGATGTATTGACCATAGCAACCTAGGGGAGCGAAATAATCGGCACCACCTCTATCGAAGCGGGGACTCCTGGAAATTCATTATTCCAAGTAAACGTCGCTGTCGCCTGTCCTTGCGCAGGAATCGATTGCACGACTGTCCCGGAGGATGCAATGACCTCCCCACGCGCATCACGGACAAGAACTACCACCTGAACATTATTCATATCAATAACGCTCGGATTTGCGAGAATCGCATCTATACGCGGAGAAGAAGTCGTTCCTCCTTGCTTCGTATTTGAAACGGACGGCACGATGCGCGAATCAGTAGCCACTGAGAACCAGCGAAGAAATGACGAATCTATAGAAAGAAATGCGCTGCCGACCTTCTGCTTCCCGGACGCGACACCAGGCACGTACACCGGCTCAGTTGCGCCTGGAGGCAAATCAAGCGTGCCAGTCACCTCCTGAAGAAGCAGTCTGTCCGTCCCATATAGCGAGATACGGTATGGTACATCCTTTGCCGCGGCAGAAGCATTTTTGTTTTCAACAAGCGCAATAACGTCTGTGCGCCCCACACTATTTGTAAGGGCTTTAGTAAACAACACCGTTGGCGGCTGCATCTGCGCCATACAGAGATACGGGCACGAACCTCCACAATCAATACCCTCTTCATCTTGATTCTGTGCAAAGTCGGCACATGACGGGGCTTTATAGAAAGTTGCTGTGAGCACCACCGTCAAAAATCCGAATGCGGCCATCCCGATAATAAAAAGAATAATGAATCTCCGTCGTGCTGCCCAAGACATACGGACAGTATAACAAAAGCCGCACAAGCCAGAGGCTTGTGCGGCGGACCAAGATGGTTATAGCGGGTGTCTAATCCGCATCATCTTGGTCGTTAAATCGAATGCTCGGTTCTGGCGGTTACCCAGTAGGCTATTGTGCTCAATCGGCTACTCCCCCACCTTGGGTACTATTATTTTTTTGAAATCGAATGCTCGGTTCTGGCGGTTAGCTACTCTCCCCATCTGAAACGATGAGTACCATCGCCGCTAGGAGGCTTGACTGCCGAGTTCGGAATGAGATCGGGTATGACCCTCCCGCCAAACCACCAGAACCGAACATTCGATCTGTTCGATACGGAATATGCATTAAATTTGAACACTGTATTGTGTGCTACCCAGATTTCCGCACGGGAGACTGGACATATTAGTACTCCTCGGCTCCACACCTTGCGGCGCTTCCACCTAGAGCCTATCAACCTAGTCATCTCCTAGGAGTCTCATAACGATTCCTAATCTTGGAGCACGTTTCCCGCTTATATGCTTTCAGCGGTTATCGTCACCCGACATAGCTACCCAGCGGTGCCCTTGGCAGGACAGCTGGCAGACCAGAGGTCAGTTCATCCCGGTCCTCTCGTACTAGGGACAACCCTCCGCAAGAATCAACGCCTGTAGTAGATAGGAGACCAACCTGTCTCACGCATCTACGTTGCCCACTACTGCTTAAAAGAAAAGCGGTAGTGGATTTTCTCCAATTACTCGGAGGATCGGACTGTAACTTCATCGGTTCTCGATGATCAACATTCAGTCTCTACGGGTGTGAAGTGAGGAAATAAGAATGTGAGTAATCTCATATTCTTATTCTCCGAACGAGCAGCCGTATCGTAATCGATACGGGTACGCATTTTTTCTAACAACTCTTCCCTCGGTATTGCCCTCTCGTACACAACGAGATTGGGTTTCACCGATATTAGTTGATTTGCTAACGTCTGCATTCCTGCAAACGACCGCCGTAAGTATGTCTATCGCACCATGCGTCTCCACGCACGTAACATCCTCGTGGGTTCAAACCGTTCAATTGTCGAATTTTGCAATCACCCAGTAGGTGAATCTGCTGATTCAACCGCTGAACGGTTTGAACCCAGCTCGCGTACCTTTTTAATTGGCGAACAGCCAAACGCTTGGGAGCTTCTCCACCCCCGCGCTAAGGTGAGCCGACATCGAGGTGCCGAACTCCGCCGTCGCTATGGACGCTTGGGCGGAACTAGCCTGTTATCCCCAGGGTAACTTATATCCGTTAATCTCTGGCCGCATCTAAGGCGTACCATCGGTTCACTAGACTCTGCTTTCGCATCTGCTCGAGATGTACCTCTTGCAGTTAAGCTCTCTTTTGCTCTTACACTATCGCCACGGTTTCCATTC
>JAUSCN010000022.1 GCA_030651285.1 bacterium | reverse complement strand
TGACGGTAACAATGACTTCGCGTCCGAACAGACCGAGTTCATCCTGTATCCTGGCGGTGATCCAGCAAGGGCCAGGCTGTTTGTCGCCAGCTTCTTGACCATGCCCGATGGAACAGACGCCCACACGTGCTGGATCATGCGTGACCTGTCTTCAGGCGCGGAAGTCAGCCCTGACCCGGAGCGCCTGTCTGATCTGTACAGGGATGGGCACCAAGGGGCCCTGGCTACAGATAGCCAGGGGCAGATCCTTGCTGTTGATCACGCATTTTCAACCATCACGGGTTATGCCAACGAGGACGTTCGGGGGCAAATGCCCATCATGCTCAAATCCAGTAGCGGAAACCCGATTTTCCAGGACACCTTGGGGTCCGAACTCAAGATAAACGGACGCTGGCGGGGTGAGATCACCAACATCAAAAAAAATGATCAGCCACTGCGCCAGTGGCTGTCGATCACGGCGGTCAAGGACAATACATCACAAACCGCCGCCTACATCGCGGTATTTGCCGACAGAGAGCTGATGATGAGCGCGGAGCGTACCGTGCTTGATACAGCTTGCCACGACGCCGTGACCGGCCTGCCCAATTTTTCCTTGTTTCAAGAAAGGGCAAGTCAGAAAATTACTGCGGCATGGCGTGGCAGTTCAAGCGTGGCTTTGCTGTCCATCGGACTGGATCGCTTTCAATGGATCGAGGGCACGGAAGACAACGGAAGCGCCGAAACCGTACTGCAGACAGTCAGCACACGGCTGCAGGAGGTGATTCGCGGATGCGACATCATCACCAACACGGCGCCAGATCATTTTTTTGTTCTTCTGGTGGGAGCTCTGGATAAGGCTGCGGTGGCCGCCATCGCAAGCAGGATGATCAACGTTCTTTCGATGCCGATTCCTGTCAGAAAACAAAAGCGGGTGATCGGCGTCAGCATCGGTTGTGCCCTTTTTCCAGGCGACGGCATGGATACCCCGGTACTGCTAAAAAATGCCGGGACCGCCATGCTTCTGGCCCGAAAGGACGGTGGGAATCGATATCGCATGTACAGCCAGAAAATGCCCATGCCCCCGACGGGGCCGCCCAGCGCCCTTGAGCACGAATTTCGTGAGGCCCTGGCAAAGGACGAGTTGTATCTGGCTTATCAACCCCTTGTTGCAAGTGATGGTCACTGCCAGCTGCTGGCCTGTGAGGTACAGCTTCGCTGGCATCACTCCTCGTTGGGAGATATGCCATGGCAGGACCGCGGCGCCTTGGGGAAAATGGGAGATTCGGGCGTTGATGCCGGTGTCTGGATGCTCAAGACGGCTTGCCGGCAACTCAAGAGCTGGCGGGCGGTTGGCATCAATGACATGAACCTGGTGATCAACCTCTCGGCCGGTCAGATTACAAGCAATCTGATGGCCGAGGCACTGACCGAGACATTGGCAGAAACCGGGGTCGACCCCGGCCGGCTGGAGTTGACCTTGACCGAGGCACAAAATCTGACGATCCATGGCAGCGAGCTGGACAACTTGTTGCGCTTGAGAAAAATGGGTGTGCTAATCGTGTTGCGCAACTTCGGCACCTGGTATGCCGGGCTGGCGCAATTCAAATCACGGCCTTTTGATCGTCTGAAAATCGAGCGCAGCTTTGTGCACGATGCTACGCTGGAAAAAATGATCGGTGCAAGCCGGGAATGGGTGGTTGGCATGGGTGTGACCATGAGGCTGGATTTGATCAGCCACAACAGCGCAGACATGCCCCAAATTGAACTGCTGACTGCACGCCACGGGCATCTGACCCAAGGCTACCTTAAGGGCCGTCCCATGATGCCCAGCTCATTTTCATATTGGGCGTTTGAAGAAGAACACCTGCTCCATGAGCCCGAAACCTGGGGGCAGGGCGCATGAAGGAAGCGGTATCCGTGGGCGGGGCACATGCCGCGCCCAATGCGTGGAAAAGCCGGTCTCTATCAAAATTCGGTGTGCTTGTCGCTGTCTGGATGTCAACCTTGCTGCTGCTTGCTGCGGTCGGGGCTTTTAGTTATCTCCAGTTGCAGAAAATCGAGGCGGAGCAACTGGCCGAAGTTAAAAGCACGTTATTCAATCTGACGCGAGTCAACGAAGAGCATGCCTTGCGAACGTTTCGTGCAGCTGATCAGACGCTGCAGTTCATCATTTCACGCTATGCGGCTGAGGGAAGCAAGCTTGACCTGCGGGCCATGGTCAATCAGGGGGTCATTGACGCTGAGCTGTTCGCCCAGGTGGGAGTCATCGACGCAGAGGGCATCTTCCAACTGAGCAATGGCCCCGTCCCCAAAGGTCTGGATCTGTCAGACCGCGAACATTTCAAAGTGCACCTGAACGCTGAAACGCGAGCGCTGTTTGTCTCCGAACCGGTTTTGGGACGAGCGTCCGGCAAACAGTCCATCCAGTTGACGCGGCGCATCAACAATCCTGACGGGAGTTTTGGCGGTGTTGCCGTGGTGTCGATCAACGTCAACTATTTCACCCAATTTTATGAGGATTTAGATTTTCCCCTTAACAGTGTGTCGGCCTTGATAGGTCTGGATGGCGTGGTTCGGGCACGGCAAGTAAATAGCAAGAAATCGTCTGGTGAAAACCTGTCCCTATCACCCGTCTTTCGGCTGATTGCCGAAGGCAAGGTCAGCGGCATGTACACCGATCGCTCCATTGTGGACGGTGTTGAACGCTTGTACGCCTACAGGAAAATACCCGGCTTTCCGCTGGTGGTTAGCAACGGCGTTGCCACGGAAGCACTGGCGTCCATGTACCAGCAAAGCAGGAATACACTGTTTGGGCAGGCAGGAGCCCTGTGTCTGTTATTGCTGGTCATGGCAACAGTCGTTTCGCGCCACATCTTGCAGATGCAGGAACAGAAAGAGCAGCTGGACGTCATTTTTGAACTGAGTCCGGATGCTTTTGTTTCCTTTGATCGCGCGTTCCGGGTGAGGTACGCCAATCCTGCATTCGAGCAGCTCACCGGTGTGAAGCCAACAACAATCACCGGACTCACTGAAGAGAAGTTCACTGAAGCAGTGAATGCGCTGTGCGTATCAGCCAGTCCATTCAGCGGACTCGCCGCGTTGCGGGACGCCTCAGCTTTGAACGGAGGGGTAAAAGTCGAGTTGATTCAGCTTGCGTTTCCCTCCCGACGTGTCCTGCACGCGGAACTGACCACCAGCGAATCAGTGTCTGTGTCGCAGATCCTCTACCTGCGCGACGTCACTCACGAGATCATTGTGGAAAAAATGAAGACGGAGTTTTTATCCACGGCAGCCCATGAATTACGCACGCCCATGGCGTGCATACTGGGATTCGCGGAAGTGTTGTTGGCGCAGAAACTTGATGAAGCCCACCGACAGGAATTCACGACCGTCATTCTGACGCAGTCACAGCAGATAACGGCCATTCTGGACGACCTACTGGATTTGGCGAGAATTGAAGCCCGCAAAGGCAAGGATTTCGTTTTCGAGACACTGAACCTGCAAACGCTGGTGCAAGAGGTCATTGCAGGCTTCGGTTTGCCCTTGGGACGACTTGCCCCCATGGTCGCCCTGCCCATCACGTTCTGCCGCGTTGATCGGGGCAAGGCCAGACAAGCAATTTTGAACGTACTTTCCAATGCCTACAAATATGGCTCCTCCAGCGGCGAGGTGAAGATCACTCTGGCTGCGCCAGCCTTCGGAAAAAATGGTTCACTCACAGGCATTTGCATCCAGGACCAAGGTCCCGGTATAAAAAAGGAACATCTGGAGCGGATTTTTGAACGTTTCTATCGAGTCGATACAGCTGGTAGAACGCCGGGTACCGGTCTGGGAATGAGCATCGTCAAGGAAATCATGGAAATCCATGGTGGCGAGGTACTGATCGACAGCATTCTTGGGCAAGGCACGGCGGTCACATTGCTTTTCCCGGCTGCCAACGCCCCAGGGGCGGCCCTACCCGCAGATGAACCTGTTTTGGGAGGAAGCGTCAATGCCTAAATCCCCTGACCGGTTGCAAGGCCCGTATCGCGACGGTTTGTACGCGGTTCCTCGAATGCCGGAACGGTCAGACGAGGTGATTTGGGCCCTGCCACGTACACACTGTCACCCCGTAGTCCCGGGCGGCCCATGCGCACACTCATTGTGATTCCAATTATCCATACAGAGCAGGACATGGGATCCCTGCGCGAGGAAATCAAGCAGGAATACGTCACCCGGTATGGCGACGAAAAGTGGACCGAGCATCTCGAGTCGATTAACCAGGTCTGGAACGGGATTCGCCAAATGATCGCCGCGCTGGAGCTGCCCTATGCGTTCGTCCGCCTGTACCAGGACGGGTTGCCCCTGTGTGGGAAGGAAGCAGACATCGTCAAGGAAGTTGCCGCCCAAGGCAGCCAGAATCATCAGCTCCTCGTTGAACTCATGGCGCAAGGCGCCCAATTGATGGGTACCGAAGACCCCCCTCTGCTGCTTCGGGAGTATCAGTTCCACCAAAGCGCGTTAGGCGGCGGGAAGCAGGGCCATGAGAACCAGCAGGAGGAGCAAAGCCGGGGGCTTCTTGCGCAGCGTGATCGCTTTATTGCAGGGCGGATCAACGCCACGCTCTTGGCCGGTGAGGTCGGGCTGCTGTTTGTGGGCATGGCCCATTCGGTAGAGCCGCTTCTGGATGAGGACATTCTGACGCGGCACCTGCTCCCCTCGCTCCGGGAAAGACAGGTAAATACGAAATGCTGACTGTGAAACTGAGTGCAAAACTGACTGCGAAACGACGCCCAGGGGAGGCGCCCCTGGGCGCTACACTCTCGGTCCCGCCCAAGGTGCTCATCGTGGATGATCTGGAAGATGCACGCTGGGTGCTGTCCAATCTCATCCGCTTGGCGGGGTTCGCGCCGATTGAGGCGGCGAGCGGGGAGGAGGCGCTCGCCCTAATCCGGCAAGAGGCGCCCGAGGTGGTCCTCCTGGATGTCGGTCTGCCGGACATGGACGGCTTTGAAGTCCTCACGTGGGTTAAAGCGCACGATAAAACGATTTCCGTAATTATGGTGACGGCGCACGGCAAGAGCCATGATGCCGTTCGCGCGATCCGCGCGGGGGCCTACGACTATGTGACCAAGCCCTTCAGCAATGAGGATATCGTTCTCACCGTGCGCCGTGTCATCGAGGAAAAGGCCTTGAAAGGGCAGATTCGGCAACTCCCCCCTGGGGCCGACGCCCTCTCGGACTCTATGGGGAAGAGCTCAACCGTTCAGCGTACCCAGCGGGAGGTGGCGCAAGTGACGGCGACGAATTTCTCGGTCTTGGTCACGGGCGAGACCGGGACGGGGAAGGAGCTGG
>JAUSCN010000013.1 GCA_030651285.1 bacterium | reverse complement strand
CCATACCACAAGTCATCCCAAGGCGTTGAACGACCTACGGGTTCGGGCATCCATCTGTCTTTCGACAAACTACACACTGCACATGGCAATCTCATCTGGCTTCGGGTCGTATATATCCTACTGATGCGCTATTCACGCTCGGTTTCCCTTAAGCTCCATCCCGGAAGGATTTAGCTACGCAAGATATATACACTCGCCGGCTCATTCTTCAATAGGCATGCCGTCACCCCGTGAGATAAAAAACCCGAATGTCATTTCGCGCTCTCGATATAGTTGTTATCAAGAGGCACATCAACACTGCCGATTCTTTATCTCACGGGGCTCCGACCCCTTGTAAGTACACGGTTTCAGTTCTATTTCACTCCCCTCTCGGGGTTCTTTTCACCTTTCCCTCACGGTACTAGTTCACTATCGGTCATAGGACGTATTTAGCCTTACCGGTTAGTTCCGGCAGATTCACTCGAGCTATTCGTGTCTCGAGTTACTCAAGAATATAAACAGAAGTCGTCATGTATTTCGCATACGGGGCCATTACCCTCTGGGGCGCTGCTTCCCAACAGCTTCTGCTATACAGACGATTGATAACTCCTCTCGTACAAGTACGATGTTCACATCTTACAACCCCGCTATCCGAAGACAGCGGTTTGGGCTTTTCCCTTTTCGCTCGCCGCTACTCAGGGTATCACGCGAGTTGCGTTCAACCCGCACGAACATAACGCGCGGACTGAACGCAACTCATATTGTTCTCTTTTCCTCCGGGTACTGAGATGTTTCACTTCCCCGGGTTCGCTTTACGCGGGCGTTACCCCGCGAATTCCAGTTCGAAACTGGAGGGTTTCCCCATTCGGATATCTCCGGATCAAAGGCTACAAACCGCCTCCCCGAAGCTTTTCGCAGGTTAGTCGCGTCCTTCATAGCCGTCCTAGGCCAAGGCATCCACCGTGCACTCTTATGTCTCCCGTACGGAGACCTGAATATCACACACATGTTCACACTTCCCTTCACGGTACCACTACCGTTCCAGGAAGTTCATAAACCATCGCAAAAGCGATGATTCGTCTAATGCATATTCGTATGTCAAAGACTCAGTGTCTTCTCAGAAACGAAAGAACCGCCTGGGGCGGTTCTTTCGCGTTTACACGCGCGGGCCTTACGGCCTATCCGCTCCTAAAGTCTGGTTCTTTCGGTTCGTAGACACGTGACAGGAGTATAGACGAAGCCAATTATGGCGTCAATAGCCACCCATCAAAATAAGAGAGGCAGGCCAGAAAATGGCCTGCCTCGTTGAGAAATCCCGCATGAATTACTGTTGAGAAATGGGTACGGGAACTGATTCTTTCAGACGCCGCTCGAAGCGGCCCCGCAAACGCTGAACCGCATCCGGCTCATTGAAATTTCCTATCCACACAACTCCATTACCATTTACATCGAAGAGATAGGTATTCTGACCAAACAAGAGGAAGTGATGTTCGTCTTCCTTAGCTTCAGTCACTTGCCGCCTGCAAGTAATGCGCTTCTGAACTTTCAGAGGGAGTCTTGGGATGAATCCGACATCATCATCTTGAAGGGTGATGATGTCGATCGGACATCTTGAGGCTTTAAGAACATTTTCGTACCAGGAAACTAGCTGTGGTGATGTTCCATAAATCAGAATCTTCGTTTTCGAAGTAACACTACGCTTCGCCATGACTACAGACACGAAATCTCTGGATTCGTCAGCAACAAGGAATCTCTCATTCTTATTTCCTCTCGAGAGGAAATAAATGCCGAGACAGTAATCCCGCGGCAACCTTTCGGTTTCTAGCATGATATGACCCTCCTTGCTTTTACAGTTTTGTTAATGAACCAGCTGCCAAACACCCTACTCTCGACTAGCAGAAACGGCAAACAAAAACGCCCCGCCATATGGCGGGGCGTTTTTGTTTTTTAGACTACGATTAGTCCCTGATCTCTGAATGAAGATGCTCGAGATAGCGAGATGCCGAAGCCTGGCCGCCAAGCCCGAAAGCAAGACCGAGCGCAAGCGACACAGCGATGACGATACCCGAGAAGAGTGTCTGCACAAATCCCGCCGCAACATTGAGTTGCAAGAGAGCTGCAAGGATAGCGAATATCCAGATCGAATAACGCGCAACCTTACCGATGAATCCGGCTGAGTGAAGTGATGCTGCTTTTGCTGAGCCAGTAACAACACGCTCTGACGCATCAGCGACAACTGCCGCAACGAGAAGAATAAGAACTGCACCAATTACCTGAGGAAGGTAGCCAAGGACGACCTCCTTCATGAATTCATTCACAGTCTTCAGACCGAGAACATCAAGAGATGCCACCAAGAAGACGACAATGAAGAACCATTCGACGAGGAATCCGAGGAACTTTCCAGAATTAAGCTCGAAACCGGCTCGGGAAAGAACTGCTTCAAGACCGGTTGATCTGAGTGCCTGATCGACACGGAGCGAACTGACGATCTGTGCGACTATGCGACCAAGACCCTTACCTACGAGCCAACCGACGACGAAAATAACTATCGCAACAACCAGATTAGGAATGAACGCGATGATTCCGGAAAAAAGACCCTGAAAAGACTGATTCAACGTATCTGCCCAATTAGTGACACCCATGGTAAATAACTCTTTTATTTATTGCGGCTAATACTCGCGTAATCGTGCGAGTCTACGTTAAGAGTATAGTATTTTTAGAGTCCTATCTTATCGATAAGAAGACGGTGTGGATAGTCGAAAACATCACGAAGAAGGCGGTCATAGACCCCTAGACGGTATCGGAAATCTGCCGTTGCAAAAGAAGCGTACCGAATTTCGCGCCCGAGCTCAGCCTCGAGAGTGCGCACAGAATTCGCGAGTACCCGCTCTTCAAGATTATCTCCCACTACAAGAAGGTCGATCTGCGTCTCAATGATGCCAGTGAAAAGTCCTGACAATACGACGAGCCGTAAGGCTCCTGCACGTTTAAATTCTTTGAGAATATTCTGCGGACGAACATTGGTCGTCTCGCGAATGAATGTATCAATAGCATTCAAATGTTCGAAATTCGGATTTGTCTGGTATCGGGCCGGAGCTTGCGTACCCTTTTTACGCAAAAGACCTGCGGAGGACAGATCAGCAAGCTCTCGTCGCACCACTTCTTTGGCAAGCTTTGTCCTCTCGGCAACCTCTGGGACACTGAGAACCGTATCTTTATTGAAGATAAAAAGCCTAAGAATTTTAAGTCGAGCGTTCGAGCCAAAAAGTTTTGCGAGCGGTTCCATAGGTGCAAGGCAGTGTAGACGTTCTTCCTGCTAAATGCAAAACACGGCGCCGTCATTGACGGCGCCGTGTTTTTACTGCAAATCCAGAGTGGATTTATTTGAGGGTTTATACCCACTCCGGGAAGTGCTCCCCGAGCAATTCCCTTCGGGGCATCACTCCACAAAAAAATCGTAGGAACGATTTATTTGAGGGTGACTTTTGCCCCTGCGTCCGTAAGCTTCTTTGCAAGCTCAGCAGCGTCTTCCTTCTTCATGCCCTGCTTCAGCATCGATGGTGCGCCATCGACGAGATCCTTAGCCTCCTTGAGTCCAAGAGCGAGAGCCTCCTTCACTACCTTGATAACACCAATCTTGCTTGCGCCAGCCTCGGTGAGCTCAACGTCAACTGTCGACTTTGCTTCCTCAGCCGGTGCGCCTGCTGCTGCAGGACCCGCAACCGCTACTGCAGCCGCGCTCACACCAAACTTCTTCTCGAGCACCTTCACGAGCTCAGAGAGCTCAACGACGGTCATCGCCTCAACTTCCTCAACGAGCTTCTTGAACTTGCTCGGTACTTCTACCGGAGCAGATGCATTCGTTTCTTCCATACCTGTTTTATTAATCAGTTAATAAACTTATGCTGCCTTCTTCTCGCGAATTTTATCGAGAGCAGTGACAAATCCCTGAATCGGGCTGTTGATGACATTTACGAACATGCCACGCAAGACGATCATTGGCGGTATCGTCGCAATCTCTGTCATCTTTGTCGCATCAAGGAATGATCCCTCGAACACACCGCCGAGAAGCGAAAGAATACCTTTCAACTTCTTGCTGTGTTCATGCACGCCACGAGCCGGCGCAGTCGAATCTTCTGTAGTCCATGCAACTGCAACCTCACCAGGCAATGCTGGCACTTCTCCCTGATATCCGCCCTCTTTGAGAGCGCGGAGAATAAGCGTCTTCTTTGCTACGAAATACTGCACACCAGCTTTCGAGAGCTCTCCGCGTACGCGGGAAGCATCTGCAACCGTGAACTTCGTGAAGCCGACAAACGCAATCGAGGAAGCCTCCTTAAAAGCAGCTGTGAGCTTCGCGACTATCTCGCGCTTTTTGTCTTTTGATATTGCCATACGGTAATTTCGTACGAACGAAATAAAGGAGAGTTCGACCCATTACGGTCTCCCTGCGTAAGATTCACGCTTGTTCCCTCCCTATCGGCAGAAAACAAACCACTCACGGTCTTTGGTTCGTACGCGAAGCACTCTAACAGACTAAAGAGGAAAAGTACATCAGGACCCGGACGTATACCCTTAGATCGCCGCGCTTGCGATATGCATAGTAAATAGACCCACGGCAATAATCGCCGCAAAACCGACTGAAAACTTTACAAACTCAATGAAGAATGGGAGGGCACTGCGGCCAGATGCTTTTTTTGCATTTGAGGTACCTTTGGAGTTCGGAATCATTAGCTCTATATTATCGCGTTTGTGCACCCCCTGCACGAGCCTCATATGCGGTAATTGCAGAGAGGAAACTCTGATCGGTCTCGAGAATAGCCGGCTGTTCAGTGCGTAGTCGATTCACAATCTGACTTGCCTTGCCTGGATCTCCGAGTACGTACGTCAACTTTGCATAATCGAACAATGAAACGTAATCATGAGGATCGCCCCCTACCACCTCTCCCAAGAAAAATTTAGCATCTTCCCATTTTTCAAGGCTTCCATAATACGCCGCTGCACGACGAGCCGTCTTCACATTACTCCTATATAGTTCCTTTCCGAGAGCAGCCTCAGCAGCGGCCTCAACACGATCGTCCACAGCAAGCTTTAGCTGTGCAAGCACAAAATGCGGCTCAGATAAATTTGGAACCATCGTAATGTACTGCTTCAGAATATCTCCAGCGGCGACATATCCCGCCTTGCGTCCTATAGAACCGGGTGGATATTTGTTGGCGTCGTCTATAGCCACGTTCACCAGTATGAGCCAGGACTGTACGCGCTTAGGGGAAAGCTCGATTGTGCGGGCAATCGCTCCGGAAAGTGCTTCACGATCAGGCAATATGCCAGAAGGCACTTCCGAGAGTACCTGCGCATAATACAGTGCTGTACGCGCATCATATGGATATCGGGCATATGTCTGTTCAAGAATAGACTTCGTCGTATTGTAAGCCACGACAAGGTCATTCCCTGAAAGCCGCGGAAACTGATTATCGGTATACATGAAATATGCGTTGTAGCCGTACTCGAGATCCGCATATGTGGAAAGATTTAAACCATTCCTAAATGCTGCCGCCGCACGGGCAACATCCACGATCTGATACCGATACGCTTCGAATGCCCTTAGGTTCGCTAAAAAGGGTCGAATCGAGACTGGAATAATAAGAAGAACAAGACCGGCGATGAACACCCACAAAACAATGGTAGGTTTGAAGACGGCGACACTACTCTCACCTACTCGCTCACGCACAAGAGCAATGGCAAACATAGCGAGCAGCAACCAGAGCGTAACCACCGTATCAAATACGAAGAAGTTCTGAACGGCATAGACCCCCGCTAAACCAAGTACCCACGGACCATACGAGTCGCCACGAACAAAGAGTCGCCATCCGATGTTTATAATCGCACCAATCAGCGCTAGATATAGGAGAAGACCAAAAACACCGAACTGCACCAGATAATCGAGAAACGCGTTGTGTGATCGGTCAAACCACTCCTCCGTTAGGACACTCGGGTCGTATACACGATTGAAGACAATGTCGACATGCTCGGCACCATACCCCCTGAAAAGCCGGCCATTCGTCTCCCGGAGAACATTCGACCAAACAAACAGACGACTTGAGACAGTTGCATCAGTCAATGAGATAGAAGTGAGACGTCTGATAGGTTCAAACGGTACATTCGAGAGAAACCCTCGGAATATCACAAACAGCGCAATAAAAGCAAAGAACACCGCGAGACCTCGGCGCGCATATATTCGTTTTTCACCACTGCCCTTCAAGGACACGTGCACGAGCGCAAGTCCGGCAACAACAAGGATTGCGAGCAGTGTGCCACGTGTTGCTGCCAGAATTATTGCAAGCACCTGGAACGCGGCCCCAATATATAGGTAGGTGCGCCACACCCCAGAATAGAGGTGTCGCGCCGCCCCAGTGATAAGGAGGGTCATGCCAAGATATGCGGCAAGAAATGCAGCATTTCCCATCGTTCCGCCGACTCGACCACTTGCCGGCACGAAAAGCGATACATCAAGACCACTTGTCATAAAAAACCACTGCAAAATCACATAGATAGCCGTGAGCGATCCGATCCATGCATTAATGCGAACAAAACGATCAACAAATTTTTCGTCTGCCGAAAGTAAAATGAGATAGAAATACGCAACACACAGCGTGAAAGTTAGCAGACCATCTCCACGCTCAAAGGTGGACCAGAAACTGTGGTAAAAATCGATACCAAAAAAAGAAGTGACGTACGCAACAAACAATAGACCTGCCGGGATCCATGTTTCGATGTGATAGAGACGCTGCCAGAAGAATGGTCGCCTAGATACAGTAAGATACACAAAAAGAGCGAGCGCAATTAGGGCCAATGTTCGCAATGCGAACATTTTCGGCGCAATCAAGGGATACATGACCCCCTCGACGTAAAAGAGCGGCAAGAGAGTTGGAGCAAGAAGTATCCACCTATACACCGTGGAGATCATGTTCGTTACTTGTTATCTAGTACGGCCTTCTCTATTGCAATGGCAGGATCTCCCGGATAATGTTTCATTAAGAACTCAAAATAGACTTGGCGATACTGCGGCAATGGTTGAGCAGCAATACCCTTCTCAAAGGCAGTACGTGCCGAATGATACGCTCCAAGTTTTTCAAGAAGATCTCCGAGATTATTCCAAGCGAGACCCGTGTTCTGACTGTCGAGAGCAAGAGCATACTTCAAATATTGATATTCTTTCTCCCCGTTACCAAGAAGATCGTACTGATTTGCAATACTTACATAGAGTTCATATTCTGGAAAATCATCCTTCTCATTCTCAAGAAGGACCTCAAGACGACCAATCTCGTTCTGTGCGCGAGTCACAAGTTCAGCATTATCTTTATACAAACCTTTGAATTCCCAAGAAGCGATCGTATCTTCAGACGCAAGAACAAAATCGTACGAAACAGGCTCACGATTCGCATACCACAAACTACCGACTGACCCAGTAACAAGAAGTGCCACGAAGCTATATAGCATCCAATGTTTCATTGCATTCTAGAATAGCATAAAAACACAAAAGCCCCCTCTTTATGAGGGGGCTTTTGCTGCTGGGCTAATATTCCACAGCTAGAGATTTTCCGCTATGCGGAGAACCTGAGGATTAGAGATTTACCGAGCGAGAACCAACCGTGAGAGGAAGGGTCTTCACAAGGTAATCATTGATCCAGTCACCCGTTGAGGCACCCGTTGCGCTTCCGGCATGATCAGTCGTATCAGACCAGTCAGACCAGACGAATGACGAGTTGCCCGAAGTACCGAGTGTTCCTGCGGTCGTCGAGAAGATGTTGTTTGTCGAAGCCGAGGTCGTCACAGCAGCGATCGATACGTTCACGCTGTTGTTTGCCGAAGCTGCAAGACTTGCAACAGTGCCACGGAGTTCGTAGGTTCGTGTGCTGCCAGCCGAGACAGTCTGCACTGTCGTCGGACGGAAGTGGAGCGAACCGCCAGTTGCCGTTGCACCGCCAGAACCGAACGACTCAAGACCACCGAGCAGTGCACCCGTCGTGGTTGCAAAGGTACCTGCGACCTGAGTCGAAGCACCCGTTACATCCCAGAGAGCGACTGTCGAAGTTGCACCGATAGTAACGCCCGAAGTCTTGGTTACCGTGAAGACAACCTGACCCCAGTCGATATCACCTGCAGCATCAGCTGCGACAGTGAACTTACCGAGAACTTGGTCCGTACCTGCCGCGAGCGTTGCGCTCGATGCAGATGGAGCTGCGAGAGTTACGAGTGACTTACGGACGTACATCGTACCCTTGCCAGATGTATCGCTCGAAGCAATATCTGATCCTGCAAGAGTCGTGTCAGCCGTACCCGATGAGTCGGTGGCATTGAAGCCCTCGTTTGCATCGAGCAGTACTGTGATACCACGACCAGACGTTGCGCCAGAAGCGACCGTCGGAACCGTGACATACACATCGAAGTTTCTGTTTGTGTCGGACGGAACATAGAACGTCATACCTGTGAAGGTTGCCGTCGCATGTGTCTGAGCACCAGTCGAGAGCGTAAGAGCTGCCGACTCTGAAACTTCCGTACCTGAACTATTGAGGTACTTGACCGTCACACTCGAAACAGACGTTGCAACGTTAGCAGGAACCTTAACCGCTACCTTGTCGACTGTGTACGAAGAGTACTGGGTCGTGAAGCGGAAGGAGCCAACCTTAATTGCAGTTGTAGCACCTGCGATTGCACTGGTGCTATCCGGAGTATTACCCGCATTCTGTGTCACCGTGAGGGTTGCAGAACCGACAGTAATAGTCTGGAGTGTTGGTGCCGTGCCAACTGCGACAGAAGTACCGGTATTGCTACCCGTACCCGTCGTGCTGGTGGTAACCGTCGTCGCTGGAATAGCACCAAGATTAGCGCCGGTCTTAATGTTCGCATAGACATCGAACGTCTTTGTACCGGAAGCTGCAAGAGTGACATTACCAGAGAACGAGTTTGTTGTACCGATCGTTGCCTTCGAAGAGCCAAACATCGTACCAGTCGAGCTGTCCTTTATTACAAGGTCGCTCAAAGTCGATGAGACTGCCGAAGCAAAACCGATTTCAATCGTATTTACGTTTACACCCTCAGTTGAGCCCGTGGAGAGCGTAAACGAACCAATCTTCATGTTCTGCGCACCTGCGATAGCAGTCTGATCTCCGTAACCGGAAGCCTTTGTTGCTGCGAGTGAGCCCGAAGCAACCGTAAGGGAGTTTCCAGTAAGTTCGGAAGCCGGAATGTTAACCGAAGAGAGCGAGACCTGGCCTTGGCCGTTGGATGAACCAACTCCAATATAGATCTGCACCGTCTCGTTCGCAGTAAGGTCGCCAGCCGAAGACGTCTTTGCATCTGCGTAGATGTCAATAGTTGCCGTCTGACCAACCCTTGCGATGAACGATGAGCCGAATGTGAAGTTTGTGGTCGTACCACCGAATTCAGCAATGTCCTTCGTGGAGCCCACCTGGACACCATTGACGAACACTTTACCGTTGTCGAGACCTGAACCTGACGACGACGTGTTAGCTGTAACGTTGAGATTGTCAACCTTTACATCTTCACCGTTAGCAACAATTTTGAATGTTGCCCACTTCACGTTCGATGCTCCACGTGCGACGTTCGCCGTAGGCGAATCAGCAGCGCGAGTTATAGACGGAGCCGAGGTCGAAATCGAGTTGATCGTTGCGGTTGTAGCAGTACGAGCCGAGAAAGTCGAGCTGTTTGCTGTCGCAAGGACTGGCTGATTAAGATCGGTGTCGTAGAACAATGCATCTGCAGCGTAGCGGAGCGACAGAGCGAAGGTGCGCGAAGCGCCCTTCACAACATCAGCAACAACTTTGATCACGCGACCACCCGTCTCAAGACGAACTGGAGCTGCGGAAAGATCGAAGGTCACCATGTTGTTTGCATCAAGCGCCGGAACAGCCGAGCCGACCATAACGCCGTCTACGTAGAGACGGAAATTAATTACGTCGCCACTCTGGATGGAGCCGATGTTCTTGATGGCAAATGTGCGAAGTGTTACTGCGCGCGTACCAATCGTCGTGGTGTTCTGCCAGACTGTGTAGTCAGCCTGAGGATCAACCGCTGTAGACGATGGGAGCGTCGTAGTGTTGAAGTCCACTGTCGAGAGCGTTGCAGCAGAAACTGTCTGCGTGTAGCTGTTGATTGGGAACACTACCGATGAGTCAAGAGTACCGTTCGAAGCAACCGAAACGAGCTGTGCGCCGATCTGCTGACCCGAAGTTGAGGCAGCAATATCTGCACGCACCGATATCGTTACTGTTCCACCTGCTGGAACAGTAAAGAGTCCTGTTGGATCGTTGAAGTTGAACGCTGAGCTGCTGATACCAGCAGAGTCAGTGAGGCGTCTTGCACCCATGTAGAGGTATACATTCGTCATCGTCGAGTCATTGGATACACCAATGCGCTTGAACGAAGCCGAAGTTACGTTAATCGGGCTTGCGGTCGGGTTTGCGAAAGTGAATTTCGCAAGCTCGCCTGCTGCCTGACCCTGAACGAGGGCAATATTATTCGGAGAATCTGGCGAGAGCATGACCTTGAGGCCATTACCCGTTACCGGAATCGTCGGTGTGGTAGGAGTTGTTGGAGTAGTCGGAGTTGTTGAAACACCACCGAATGCTGCGCGACTCTTAGCACCGAAGTAGCCAGCTGCAGGAATTACCCCTGCTGACTGCTGCCATGCGACGACGCCAGCCTTCGTGAGGCCACCGAAGTAGCCAGTCGCGTTTGCTGACATAAAGCCATTCGCCTTAAGAGTATTCTGAAGGCAGGTTACGTCTGCGCCAGTCGAACCGATTGTAAGATCTCTCGTGAACGAGCAAGCCGAAGTCGACGGAGTCGTCGCTACCGGCGCGCTTCCTGTAAGAGAAGCGTTCACGTTTGCGATCGTCGATGCATCAGCACCGAACGAAGAGAGGAGCGAGAGGATCGCCTGAACCTGCGAGTTCGTCAGCGCCGCTGCGTGCGCCATAGGCGCAAGCGAGAGCATTGATGTCGCCATCGCGAGTCCAGTCGCCACTGCTGCGACCTTCGCGATCGCTTTTGTAGTTACTGTTGTCATAAACAATTGTTAAGAATTTAGGGAGCACGTGATAATCAAGTTGATTTGCACTAATTACTGACTAGTGTGCACACGCACTTTCACACTACCCCACAGCGTACGGTATCGACCAGTACGCCATGGGTTAGTTGGTAAGGGTTTATGTCCGTCGGTTTGAACGGACTATTCAGTTATCAAAGTACGCCTCGACGGGAAAATAGAGCCCGAGAGGACTGCAACCAGTATATAGTGGAAACTAATGTTTCTTATTTACCAGCGTGTGGATAAGCAAGGGAATAGATATAGTAAATAGGCCGTTTCCGGCCTCTTATACAGGTATCTATGCCCTAGTCACTGCCACAACGAGAATATTAGCAAAATATGGGCACTGAGTCAAAACCGTCCAAGATATCGAAAACCATAAGGCCCTCATTGCTGATCGTAATTGGAGGTCAGGATTAAGACCTTAATATTGTATGGGACGAAAATAAAAGACAATCAGACTAAGTCAGCGAATAGGTACTCCAACGCCGCTCTCCTCTTTTGATTATCAACCCCCCATCAACGAGAGAAGAAAGTTCGCGTTGAATTGTTTTTTCTGAGACATCTCTTATGAGAGTCGATATGTCCTTTATGCTCGCGCTACCTTTATTTTTTATAACGGACATTACAGCTTCCCTCCTGTCTTTTATGTGGGAACCTTGCTCGCCTATGTCTTTTATATGTCCTTTATTGTATGTACCCGCGTCATGTGCCATTCGTTTTGGTACAGACACACTATCGACATTCGAGTTTTGAACACTCTTTCTTTTTGATGCGCTCTTCGCTATTTCAGAAAGTGTCAAAACCTCATCGAGAAGAAGACGTGGCTCTTCGTAAGCCGCAACTTCTTGTAATAAAACGTGAGCTTCGTGAGATATGATCTCCGCATTCATCGGTGAAAGAATCCCGCCGGTGCGTGCCATGGAAAGGATCGAGGAGAGCGTGAGGAGTTCGTGCGAAAGCGCGGTGCGAGCAGTTGTAGATGACTGTATAGCAGTATCCACAAGACTGATAGCAATCGTGTCCATACGATTCCTTAAAGACACAGAGCCAGCGAAAGCCGGGGCTATGAGGTGTATCGCTTTTGCAAGCCTTTCTGCCTTTTTGTATATAAATACCCTACGTATGTCCTTTTCGAAAATGTTATTAAATATGTTCTTTTCTAGGACAAAGTCTTCTGTATGCGTGTCCTTATTCTTTGCATGAGCATTCCTAATTTCAGATCCTTGTCTTATATCTGATACCACGTGTCTCATATGTCGTATCGGACAGTATACGTCCGTGAAAATGCCGTGCAAGCCTCTCCCCTTCGTCTACTTCAATAAACGTTGAAAATGCTACAATATTTAGCATATGAGTCGTAAAAGTGGTGCCGGAAAACGTGGACGATCCCGTGAAGGAGATGTCAGAGAATATGATGCGCTCATCCGTTACGCTTCCGCAGTCATTCTTGTCGCCGCTGGAGTTCTTCTAATGCTTGCGATCTTCAATGCAGCCGGCCCAGTAGGTACTGCTGTCTTTGCCACAAGCTATGCAATCGTTGGTATCGGCGCATTTCTGCTTCCGACCGCACTTATTTCAGTAGGTCTCTACGCAGGTTTCGGTCGCCCAACACTTGAACCCTTAACCGCATCTGGGCTCCTCATTATCAGCGCTTCCGTTCTCGCTTTCGCGGGACTCTTCCCCGACACTCACTTAGGAGGTCTTGCAGGAACATGGGGCGGGGGGTTACTAGCAAACTTCTTCGGATTCTGGGGTGCTCTCGTACTCCTCATGGCGACCATCTCGATAGGCGTCGCGATCGTAACCGACATCGAAGTAATCGCCGAATTCCTTGGTGAGAACATTGTCACGCTCTGGAGACGCATCCATGAGCGCACAAACAATAAAGACGAGCCTTTCGAGGAGGAACTTTCTGTCGTTGGCATACCAGAAGAGAATGGGGATACTGGCAATGAAGATCACAATTCCGATGAGTATGCGGACGAGAAAGAACTGTCTGCACGAACCGAACGAGAACCGATAGTGAATATCTTCAACCGATCTGATGGAGCCCGCGGGACAGGTATCGCGAACTTCGATGCCGAGTACGAGGCTCCCCCGCTTTCTATACTCGGAGCAGACCGTGGCAAGCCAGGTGTGGGTGATATCAAAGCAAATGCGAACATCATCAAGCGCACCTTCCAGAACTTCGGTATAAGCCTTGAAATGGATGAGGTCTCGGTAGGACCGACTGTCACACGTTACGCCGTAAAGCCTGCCGAGGGTGTGCGACTCTCAAAAATCGTCTCCCTCGCAAGCAATCTTGAACTCGCACTTGCGGCACATCCCGTTCGCATCGAAGCTCCCATTCCAGGTAAATCACTCGTCGGTATCGAGGTACCAAACACTGTTAAGGCTATGGTCGGCCTTGGAGGCCTTATCGGCGCCCCCGAATGGAGTAATAACACCAAGCCATTACTCGCCGCACTCGGCCGTGATATCAGCGGTACGCCGCATTACGTCAACGTCGCCAAGATGCCGCACGGACTTGTCGCCGGAGCCACGGGCTCAGGAAAGTCGGTAGCTATCCATGCAATCATAACCTCCCTGCTCTACCGCAATGGACCGAACCAGCTTCGTTTCATCATGATCGACCCGAAGCGCGTGGAGCTCACTGCATACAACGGCATCCCTCACCTCCTCACACCCGTCATTACTGACCCAAAGAAGACCATCCTCTCACTCAAATGGGCAGCCAAAGAGATGGAGCGCCGCTACAATATCCTTGAGGCCGAGCATGTCCGCGACATTGACTCCTACCACTCCACCGTCTACGAACCCGCAAAGAAGAAAAATGCCGTCGAGATGCCTGAAGCGCTCCCTTATATCGTCATCGTCATCGACGAACTCGCAGATATCATGCAATCGTACCCGCGCGAACTTGAAGCTTCGATCGTGCGATTGGCACAGATGTCGCGCGCAGTCGGCATCCATCTCATCCTTTCGACACAGCGCCCATCGGTAAACGTCATCACCGGACTCATCAAGGCGAACGTGCCGACTCGTATGGCGCTCCAGGTCGCTTCTCAGATCGACTCTCGCACCATCCTCGACGGCGCTGGCGCGGAAACACTCCTTGGGGGCGGTGACATGCTCTACCTCTCGAGCGACATGCAGAAGCCGGTACGTATCCAGACCGCCTTCATCAGCGAGAGTGAGGTAAAAAAGGTGGTGAGCTACATAAAAGAGAACAATGCAGGCGACCTTTCGAGCATCGACCTGGGAGGCAACAGTGTCCCTGTTTCAGAAGCAAGCGACGTGATCGGCCTTACGAACGGCAGCTTTGAAGATGAGGATATTGATGATGATCTGTATGAGGATGCCCGTACTGCAGTCGAGGAGGCTGGACGAGCATCAACATCGTACCTACAACGCAAGCTAAAGATTGGGTATTCCCGTGCCGCCCGCCTCATGGACGTCCTTGAGGCAAAAGGAGTCATCGGTGCTGCAGATGGATCGAAACCGCGTGAAGTCCTCACCATGCACGCAAATCGCCCAAATGAAACAATGAGTCTCGGTGACGATAAGCACGAGGAAGAACTCTTCTAGACTATGCCGATAAAACAACTCATCGCCGGACTTCTTCTCATTCTGGGGGCGTACGGCTGCTTTGAAGCATGGCCACTTATCGCCGGACCATCCCTATCCATCGCTTCTGTGACCGAAGCCTCCCTGTCTCAAGATGAGGGCGTCGTACATATTAAAGGGAAAGCATCACGAGCCGCGACACTTACCCTTGACGGTGCCCCACTCTTACACGACCAGGATGGGCAATTTTCGTCAACGCTTACCTTTCCGCGTGGAGGCTCTATACTTACCTTCGTTGCTACTGATCGATTCGGAAGAGCCGCAACTTCTACGCACGCGATTTTCGTGCCGCACGAATTTTCATATACCAATTAACAACACATCATGGCCCTAAAGAAATCGAAAGAGAAAGTGCTGAAGACAGTCGCGGCGTCCACTACGGACAAGAGCGAGAAGCAGAAATCAATCGAACAGGCTCTGAAAGAGATCCGCACGAAATTCGGCGACGAAGCGATCGCTACCTACGGCGCTGGTACGCCCCAGAAGATTCCAGTCATCCCTACAGGCTCCATAGGGCTTGATGCAGCACTCGGCGTCGGCGGTCTCCCTCGCGGACGTATCATCGAGATATTTGGTCCGGAATCATCCGGCAAGACAACTCTGGCACTTCACACCATCGCTGAAGCGCAGAAGTTGGGAGGTATCGCGGCATTTGTCGACGCTGAGCACGCACTTGATCCTGAGTATGCGCGACGCATCGGAGTAAAGCTCGACGAACTCCTCATCTCGCAGCCAGACACAGGAGAACAAGCTCTCGACATCGTAGAAAGCCTAGTTCGTAGCGGTAATGTCGACGTCGTCATCATCGATTCCGTTGCTGCCCTCACCCCGAAAGACGAGATCGAGGGAGAAATGGGCCAGCAGCACATGGGCAAGCAGGCCCGACTCATGAGCCAAGCACTCCGCAAATTGACCGCCATAGCCGCACGGAGCAAGACTATTGTGATCTTCATCAATCAAATTCGCATGCAGATCGGTGTGATGTTCGGAAATCCGGAAACAACTCCAGGCGGCAAAGCACTTAAATTTTACACTTCAGTACGCCTCGACATTCGCCGCATCGCATCCATAAAGAAAGGCGAGGAAGTAGTTGGTGGCCGCGTACGCGTCAAAGTAGTGAAGAATAAAGTCGCGGCACCATTCAAGACGACTGAATTCGACCTCCTCTACAACGAGGGCATCAGTCGCG
The DNA here is from genome assembly GCA_030651285.1 of bacterium. GTDB lineage: Bacteria > Patescibacteriota > Minisyncoccia > Phycocordibacterales > Phycocordibacteraceae > C7867-001. Next base: position 139,224 of record JAUSCN010000013.1, on the reverse strand, counting down.
AAGGGGAGCTCATCGCACTCGGCGAAAAATTTGACCTTGTAGCGAAATCTGGCGCCACGTACAAGATGGGCGATACCAAGCTTGGTGTCGGCTACGACGCTACTCGCACCTTCCTGCGCACGAATACGTCTGTCGCGGACGACCTACTATCGAAGATTCAGGAGAAGCTCGCAGAGGGTTAACTGCGCACAGGAACAAAGAGTGAGGAGAGTAGCTTGGCTGTTTCGCGCGCGACATAAAGGAGAGACATAAGTACAAGCACGGAAAGTACCTGCACGACAAATCGTGTGTGCCCGAATGCAAACAGCGAGAAACGCATGATGTCCGCGAGCTGTGTCGGGGCATTTTCAAACACGTGCGCGACCCACACTTCCCTCCCAATACTCCAGAGAGCAACTACAGACACGAATAGTGCTAGCGCAGGACCCGACACAAAGTGCCTAAGGACTCGGATACGCGCCACGCGACGCATTACTACTTGCTCGATATCAGATTGGTTATTCATGGTGTTGTGCATCATATGCCTTTTTAAACAGTTTTTTCGCCCGGTGCACACGAGTCTTCACTGCGGACACCGACAAGCCTTCCTCATTCGCAATCTCCTCCTGATTCTTCCCTTCGATAAACTGTAACTTCAAAATCTTCGCCGCGGTTTCGGGAAGCTTAGCGAGCGCAGCCAAAACTTCGTTCCGGATCGATAGGTCTTCAATAAATTCCCCCCGCTCATCTGGTAACGACTCGTACTGTTCTGGAAGAAGGTCGGCTCGCTTCCCTTGCTCGGCACGTACCACACGATACTTCGTGTATGCAACACGATTGAGGATCGTATACGCCCACGATGCGAAACTTGCGCCTTCCTGAGGACGGTATTTGTCCGCGTAGAGATACATTTTCGTAAACGCATCCTGCACAGCGTCTTCTGCTTCTTCAGGAGAAAATAGAATCCTGCGGGCCCGACGCAGCAAGGGCGCCTCGTAGCGACGGACGAGAATTGCGAAGAGCTCTGGCTCCTTCCGTACGCGTGCGAGTATTTCCGCGTCCGAAAGCGCGCCATAATCCTCTACGGTTGAAAAACTCATAATGCCCTGTATCATACGCCTATCCGCAAAGAGCGGTACTTTTTATAACTAGAATTACCCGCCCTTAGTTTCAAGACCATGGCCGTACTGTCATATAACGAAATCCTCTCGAAATGCGTCATTACCTATAATGGTGAGCCATATGAAGTGCTTTCTGCACACATCTTCCGCATGCAGCAGAGGAAGCCTGTGAACCAGACCAAGCTTCGCCATCTCGTAACCGGGAAGGTCACCGAAATCTCTTTCCACCAGAACGAGACGGTTACTGAAGCTGACATCGAGAAGATGCAGGCACAATATCTCTACACTAATCGCGAGGAAAGTTGGTTTGCCGAGGAAGGAAATCCGAAGAATCGATTCTCATTTCCCGCTGATGCTACACACGATAAGATACAGTGGCTCATGCCGAACTCGACGGTAGAAATACTGACCTACGAAGAGAAACCGATTACAGTCACGATTCCCGTGAAAGTCGACCTTGAAGTTAAGGACGCTCCTCCGGCAGTGAAGGGAAACACAGTGTCGGGCGGCAACAAGCTCGCCATACTTGTCACCGGAGCAAAGGTAAACGTCCCACTCTTCATCAATACTGGCGATATCATTCGCATTAATACCGATTCGGGTGAGTACGTTGAGCGAGTCGAGAAGGCATAGGAACAAAACAAAAAAACCGCCCCTTTCGGGGCGGTTTTTTGTTTTATGAACTTAAGAAAAGCGTTATGCCGCAACGTACGGAATAAGTGCCATGAAGCGAGCATGCTTTATTGCCTGAGCAATATCGCGCTGCTTCCCTGCCGGGATACCCGTGCGCTTCTTCGAAAGAATCTTCGCGTGCGGATTCGTGAACTGCTTCAAGTACGCCACATCCTTGTAGTCGATGAACTTCTTGATCTCGATCTCTTCGCGTTCAGATTGGTAAGCCATGTTTCGTTATATTAGAAAGGTATATCTTCTGGGTTAATCTCTTCGTCTGGGTACTTAATCGCTTCCCCACCATCATTCCCTGCCGCATCAGCCGACTGCCCCTCGTTCCCCTTCGGGAGTCCCGAAGCGGGAGATGCTGGTCCTCTGCCACTGTCACCGAACTGGAAGTTTTCGACAATGACCTCCGTGCGGTACTTCTTCTGACCCTCACTCTCCCACGAACGAGTCTGAATGCGTCCCTCGACGTACAATGGACGACCCTTCTTCATGTACTGAGCAATGACTTCTGCTGGGCGACCGAATGCGACTATATTATGAAACTCAGTCGCTTCTTGCTTCTGTCCGTTCTTGTCCTTGTACGAACGATTTGTAGCGAGACCGAACGAGGCCATCTGCTGACCTGACGGCAACGCTTTCAACTCTGGATCTCGGGTAAGGTTTCCGTACAGAAAGACTTTGTTAAGGTACATGGTGTTATATCACCGCACTCTCGATTGCGGCATCGAGGTCGGTACTAAGAACAGCTTCTGCATCCTCTGCAGTCTCCGGGGCCTTTATCGCGAGCTCGCGCGCCTCGATGAAATGACGTGCGGCTTCCTTAGTCGTAATAAGATCGATGAAACGGACAATGCGCTTCTCTGCGTTTATTGCTGAGAGAATCTCAGCATGATTCTCAGCCGAAGTTTCGTATACGACCCATGAGAAGTACGCGGAGTCGAAATCGCGGCGACCTGCTACCTCCTGGCGAGAAATGGTGTAGGCAAGCTGGATCTTCTCAGGCTCGCTCTCGACGACAATGCTCCCCTTGTCCTCAATAAGACTGCGAACCGCCTGGTACGCCTTCTTTACCTCCTCAGTAGGAAGCTCAGGATCAAGATGGAAACCGAGTTCGTATACGCGCGACTCAGAACCCTCACTCTCAAGAGCCTCATGTTCGTGCACTTTTTCGCCCTTAGTCTTAGCCATAATAGCGGCATCCTAACATGGGATTTTGATGCCCGCAAGGACGAGCACTGCCCTGCTGGCTACGCAATCCCGAAAAGGCGCTTCGAGTTCTCGAGCGTGACCAGACGGACACGGTCAGCGTCTTCGCCGCGTATTTCGGCCATTTTTGCTACCACGTCCTGGACGGCAAAAGGGTCATTGCGCTCTCCACGTCGAGAAGCAGGTGCAAGATACGGAGCGTCAGTTTCCGAAAGAATCCGGTCAAGTGGCGCGGCACGGATGACGGCATCATAGTCGCGTGCAAAGGTAATAACTGCGGTAAATGAGATCGTAAAATCGAGTACGAAGAAGGCTTCCGCCTCAGCCACTCCACCGACGAAGAAGTGAATGTCTCCGCGCAAATCCGGATGTCTAATTTTCGCATCCTGCAGGATTGTAATTACATCGTGATATGCATCTTGAGTGCCTTTGCTTGGGCGGGCATGAATAATAAGCGGTTTATGCAGCAATGCCGCAAGTTCTATATGCTTCTTGAATACTTCTTTTTGAATTCTCTTCACCTCATCATTTACTTCGACGGGACGGTAGTAATCTAGACCACACTCCCCAACTGCAACAACTTTCGGATGCTCCGCGAGCGCGCGGTACGCACTCATATCAAATACTTCTTCTCCCACATGATTCGGATGAAGCCCAACAGAAGCGTAAAGATGCTCGTATTTCTCTGCCAGAACCAACGCCTTCTTTGAAGACTCTTCGTCGACACCGACTACGATACCCCCGACACCTTCGCTACCCATCTTCACGATGAGCTCATCTGCATCATGCGCGTACTGATCGAACTGTACGTGACAGTGTGCATCGAAGTAGCGCATGCTCATAATCGCGGGAAGATATTGTCTGGTTTTTTATTGGTACGGACTGCCTCAGCAACTATTGCTGCCGTGCGTGGCATCGCAGAGGTGAGATGCGCAGCGATATTTGCGATTTGCCTAACCAGATATTCCATATCGTGACGTGCAACCTTCTGCTCACTAACATCCTCACTCTTTATCTTCTTATACGGCATGCGCTCTGCCATGAACACATCGGCTGCTGCAGCTTTTGCAAATACCAAATCCATAGCTTCATTGAAACGGAACGCATCGATAGCGGTAAGAAATGATTGATCAATCATAGTATCCGCATCTGAAAGTACGACTGGCTGCGACAGATGCTTCTCAGCAAGCGTCATGACTCGAGCGACGAGGTTGCCCAGCCCGTTCGTAAGATGAGCCGTGTAGTGATCATGAATAGCCTCGAGCGTGAGATCTGAGTCCTCTGTATGGCTTACGTGCCGCAAAAGAATATAGCGAACTGCGTCAGTGCCATATTTCTCCATCAGATCGACCGGATTAATGACATTACCGAGCGATTTACTCATCTTCTGCCCTCCTGAAGTGATGAACCCGTGAATGAAAATGTTTCGAGAAAACGATAGACCCGCTGAAAGCAGCATTGCCTGCCACATCGCTGCCTGCTGACGTAAATTGTCCTTCCCGGCAAGTTGTGTGACCGGCCACCACTTCGAGAAACGATGTTCATCAGTCGGCCAACCAATCGCCGACACATAGTTCACGAGAGCATCAAACCAGACATACATGACCTGATCAGGATCGCCAGGCACTGGCACACCCCACGACAACTTCTCTTTCCGTCGGGAGATACTGAAGTCCTTCAGTCCTGCACTGACAAACGCGGTTATTTCACGCATGCGCTCTTCTGGCACGACAAAATCCTTTTGTGCTGCGTAATGCGCAAGCAATACGTCTTGATATTTAGAAAACTTGAAATAGTAATTCTCCTCTTCGCGGGTTTCTATTTCGAGATTCGGGTGAAGCGAACAGTGCCCATGCACAAGTTCTGAATCGGTCTTCTCAAGCTCGCAGCCGACACAGTACTTCACCTCATATGACGCTTTATAGATATCGCCCGCAGCGGTGCAGCGCTCCCAGAACGCCTGTGCGGCGGCAATATGCGCAGGATCGGTCGTGCGAATGAATGAGTCTTCCGAGATGTCCATCCGAGCAGCAAACTCTTTGAAACGCACGGCGTACTCGTCGACGTATTCCTGAGGATCCTTCCCTGCTTCTTCCGCTTTCTTGGCGACCTTTGCCCCGTGCTCATCGGTACCAATGTTGAAGAAGACCTCAGTCCCCTGCGCACGCAACGTGCGCGCGAGAAAATCTGCCTCGACAAATTCGAGCGCATGCCCGAGATGCGGGTCAGCATTCACATATGGCAATGCAGTGGTGATGTAGCGCGCACTCATGGGAACTTACACAGGCTCGTGCATGACACGGCGTTTCTTCTTATCGAAATCAGAAATAAACTCAAGTGCAACCGCAGCGAGTGGTACCGAGAGCAGTGCCCCGAGGAATCCCGCAAGAGTGTACCCAGCGATAAGTGCCACAATGACAAGAAGTGGAGAAATGCCGACAATCTTCTTCACAATAAGCGGATAAATGAGGTTCGACTCGAACTGATTCACAACAATGTAGAGACCAAGGACGATGGCTCCGAGCGAGATGCCACCATCAGAATACGCGACAATAACTGCCACCGTCCCCGCTATGAGGGATCCAAAAATAGGAATAATTTCTGCCATAGCCGTGAACACTGAAATGAGGAGTGCATAGGGTATGCCGATAATGAGGAGTCCGAGATACACGAGAATGCCCACAATGACCGAGAGGAGTATCTGTCCCTGCATCCACAGCCCAATCTTCTTCTGGGAGCGCTTCCATAAATCGACAGAGTATTCCTCGTACGCTACCGGCATCACCATACGAAGAAAGTCATCAACTCCGGTGTCCTGAAGCGCAAAGTAGAACGAGAGGACGATGACGAGCGCAAGTGAGAAGATACCGCCGAAGAAAGTTACAAGAACCTGCAGCACACCCTCCGAACTTGCTGTAAAGACCGACTGGAACGAGAGGAGTGTCTGCACGAAAGACTGTATGCTGTGCTGCTCAGTAACCAAACTTGCGGCGTTTGAAATGCCTGGGAGCGACGAGACGGCATTTATCGTATCGAGATATCGCGGCATCGCCGAAAAGAAGTTCGTAGCATCAGCGATGATTGGCGGAAAGAAGAAGTATAGAAGCGAAAATACGGAACCGAACACAACCGTATAAACGAGCAGCGCTGCCACGAAACGCGGCATACGCTGTCTAATGAAGAAAGCGATCTGCGGTTCTATAGCCGAAGCGATGATGATGGCAGTCAACACAAGAAGTGCAAGGTCGCGAAGCAGCCAGAATACATATGCGCCAGCCACGATCAAAAGTGTCGTAATGACCGTACCTGCCGAGATGGAAATTCGTAGCTCTTTGCTCATACGAGCATCCTAACACAACTCCCCTATTGGATGACTGAGCGGATGCGCTCGGCGACTTCTGGCATAGTGAGGCGCTCCTGCTCCCCTGTATCACGATGACGCAAAGTCACTGTGTCTTTGAGCTCAGGCGTTTCGCCAAGAGTATCGAAGTCGATCGTGACACAGAACGGCGTACCGATCTCGTCCTGACGGCGATAGCGCTTACCGATGTTTCCGTTGTCATCCCACGCGATTGCCGGATGCACCTTTTTGAGTTCTGCGCGTACTTCGCGAGCTTTCGCAACAAGCTCAGGCTTGTTCTTCAAAAGCGGCGACACCATCGCTTTTACCGGCGCGATCTTCGGTGCGAGAGCGAGATACGTGCGTACCTCCCCACCCATAGAGTCTTCACGGTACGCGCTTGAAAGAATTGCAAGCACCGTACGATCAACACCGAGCGATGGCTCGATTACATGCGGAGTGAATTTCACTCCAGCCGTCTCGTCGAGATACTTGAGCTCGACATTGGAATGCTTTTCGTGAGCAGAGAGGTCAAAATCAGTGCGGTATGCGAGACCCCAAAGCTCTTTTCGACCGAACGGATAGTCGAATTCAAAATCGATAGTGCGCTTGCTGTAGTGGGCACGATCTTCAGCAGCAACCTCGAGCTCATGCACTGAGTCCTGCGGTATCCCGATCGCTTTCGCGAAAAGATGCATCATCTTGCGCCACCCTTCGAATGCCTGCTCCCACTCCGACGGATGTACGAAATATTCCACCTCCATCTGTGACAATTCACGAAGGCGAAATATAAAGTCTCGCGGAGCAATCTCATTTCGGAACGCCTTCCCTATCTGCGCAATACCGAAGGGCAACTTCGGATGTATCGAGTCCACGACGTTCTTGAAGTTCGCGAAGATACCTCCGGCAGTCTCTGGACGCAGATACACGACGGCTGATGTATCTTCGTTTGCACCAGCATGCGTCTTGAACATCATGTTGAACTGCCGAACGTCCCCCAACTTCCCCTCACATTCAGGACACTTCCCAGAACCATCGAGATGATCAGCACGGAAACGTCGCTTGCACTTTTCGCACTCGACAAGCGGATCTGAAAATCCAGAGACGTGCCCACTCGCCTCCCAGATCTTCGAGTTCATCAAAATAGCGGCATCGACACCATACATATCATCGCGATCGTCACGGAACATCTGCAGCCAGAGACGCTCGACATTCTCTTTAAGAACGACACCGAGAGGACCATAATCAAATGTGCCCGCGAGCCCGCCATAGATCTCAGAACCCGGGAATATGAACCCGCGACGCTTGGCGAGAGATATAAGCTTTTCCATCAGAGTCTGATCAGACATATCAACAGAGTGCAATAAAGAAGCCTGACATGCAAGGATTTCTGCCTTACTGCACAATCGCGCTCGCTGCAGTATATCCGGGCTCCTGAGTGGTTTCGGTTGTCACAGGATCTGCAGTTGCTGAAACCGACACTCCCGCAAAGCGGTCATACCCAGAAAATGACATGCTGCCCGTGAGCGCAGGAGAACTTCCCTTCTGTGACGTTGAAGGTGTAATCGAGACCTTGAACATTCCTTGCGCAGTAGCGCTCTGCGTAAGGTCGCCAGTACTCCAGGTCACTACATGTGTTTTTGAATCGTACGTGAATGATCCCGAACCAGCAGTCGCCCCTGAATACGTCACATAGTTCGGCAGCTTTGAGGTGACCGAACCACCAGCAATAGCATTCCCTTTATTCTGAACGTTCCACACAACAGAATAGGTCGTGACTTGATTAGCGCGCGGAGGAATAGGGCCGCTGTTGCTAATAGATCCAAAATTATGCAGCGAATATGCCGTGAGAGCGGCTACTGTCGAAACTTTTACTGTCTTCAGTATTGTAGAGCTTACCTGCTCCGGCACATTCTCCTGACCGTCTCGCGACCCTGCCACAGATATCGAAAATGTGATCGTCGGAGCTGGCCCAAGCCCCTCCACTGGCAACGTTGAGAAACTGAATGAGCCAGACCCAACAGCATCTGGAGCTAACATCCCCAGATCGGGATCCGTGTCCTGACTAAAAACGACAGAATGATCGGCGGAACGATAGAAACCATCTTGTGAAGTGATACTTGCATAGTCAACCGCAGGGCCTGATATAGTGACCGTAACCGTCGCATTCGTTACGTTGGTAGGAAGTGTGTTTTTATAAGACACAGTGACGTCCTGCCGACTCCCAGGAGAAACAATTGGATTCTCTACCGTATTTCCATTGACTGCGATGTTTGTATCGATAAATGGAGTTGTGATCGTGACATTCGCATCCTGACTCATGTACGAAACAGCGAGCGCCTGATCTTGTGCGGACTTCGCAGTTCCCACAGTGAAGCGGAAGACGCGTTTCTCCTTATCCTGCCCCATAAGCGTTCCGGTGATCTTCACAGTCTTCAGCACGCCAGGCTGCAAAGTACCAAGAGCGAAGCTCGAGTTACTCATAGAGACCGACGAAGAGTCGACTGAAAATCCGAAAGGAAATGCTCCAACAAGAACGACATCTGAGAGCGGCACAGTCGCATTTGAACGGACTGAAACTGTGAGAATCAGAGGTTTCCCTGACACCGTCTCGGCAGCCGTATCAACCGATATTGAAAGCGGCGTCGAGGAGATCGTGAGAGCATATGACGACTTCTTCACAAAGACAGCATCAGAACCGCCCGTGGTGTACGTAAGAGAAACCGGAAGCGATAGGTTTTGCCCCGCCCCACCGAACATCACTGCCTTGACCGACCGCATCACGGTCGCACCACTCTGAAGCGTGCCGAGATTTTCGACATATCGAGGATACGCATTTAACACATCGGTCGCATTCCGTGTGCCACTTGGAAACGTTATCTCGAGCATTGCATTCTCTATCGCGGTCGGATTCTTATTTGTTATCGCGAGCGATAGAGGTACCGTGTCCCCGCCAGCGATCATCGTGGGCCCCTGAATATCGACAGTAATCTGCTCTACCGAGACCGAATTTCCGCCATAGAAGAAGAAGTAACTGACGCCACCGAGCGACAAGAGGAAGAAGAAAAATGCTGCCGCGAAAAATATTCCTGCGAAACGGACGTGCCGACCCGTGACTCGCGGTCGAGGTTTAGGAGCCTCCTCTTCTCTCCATTCGTGAGGCACCGCATCTTTATGAAAAGCACTCATCGGCGCACGCATATCGTGCATCACTACTCCAGGTTTGTATAAATGCTCGCGAGCTCGCTCTAGCGAACCAGTGTCATCTTCAGGGCGCTGTAACATTGCATATCAGTATACCTCCCCTCAGGCAAGTTCGCGCAGCGCACGATGAAGCATTAAAGTCCTGAGGCTGTAATACCGCGATTGATGCGTGTGATGTAGTTCGTGCGCTCCGCACCGATTGATGCGAGCACAGGAGCAGCAAACACCGCGGACTCACCTGGAATCTCCCCCGCATCGAGCCCGAGCACTGATAGCGCGCGAAGCGCAGCAAGCATCTCGGCGGCCTCGTGTGCATCATCAGGAAGTGTAGCGAGTGCCTCGAAGAACCCCCTGACGATACTAAATAGAGCTGGGTCACGAACCTCGCCTGCAACAAGTCTCATTAGAAGACCCGAGATGCGTGCAGCTCTTTTGCGAGAAGAAAAGTTTGCAATCCTATCAAACCAATTCTCCTCAAGGACCGCTCCAACGACCCGCCACCCCTCCTTCCCTCGCACAAGCATCACACTACTTTCAGCGAGCGTCGCGAGTGCCGCAGAAAGCTTCGCGCCAGAGTGCCGAACACCTTGCGCACGCGCATATACGAGTCCGAGCTCTGGCGTGAGAATCGTCACGAGCGCATTCGCTTCTCCCGAAGGGATTCGAGAAAGAACAATGCCTCTCGTGTCGTACTTATGTCGCATCGCGGACAAGATTGAAGCGTGTCGCACCAGTCGAGAGCGTAACAGAATGCTTCCCCTCCGGAGTTATTTCCGCATGCGCCTTATCTTTGGGAGAAAATCCTTCGGTCTTACGCGCCTCAGCGACCGCACGCGCAAGATCTCGCTCATCACCCTCCTTAATGAGCTCGGGCGTAAGTACCGTATCAAGCGAGAGTTCTTTTCCCGTAATTACCTTTTTCACATTTACTTCATCAGCGAGAATCTGCGCGATTTCTGGAGAGAGCGCATCCGGTACGAAAAGTGTCGCGAGCGGTTGGCGCACTTTAATGCCCTCCTTCTGGCGCAATTGCAGCGCTTCCGACGCAAGAACACGAACGCGAGCCATCTCAACGATAAGTCCAGCATTTTTATCTCCATTGAATAAATTCCTGAAACTGAAGGTTTTCTTTACTTCCGGCCATTCGGCGAGATGTACACTTTCCGGATCATTGAATCGTTTTACTTTTGCATATGCTTCTTCGGCAAGAAAAGGTGCAAATGGCGCAAGAAGAAGTGATGATGTTCGAAGTACGTATTCCAATGTCTCAAGCGCAGCTCCATCGCCACTGCGTGCACGCTCGCGTATTCGACGCACATACCACTGTGAGAGATCCTCGAAGAGTGCAGCAATCGCTCGAGTCGCCTCAAACGGACGGTACTCATCCATGGCATTCGTAACCGCCAAAACTGTTTTGTCTACTCGGACTTTCATCCAACGATCAACTACAGTCGGGATACTCTTTGTTCTTGAAAGATCTTTAAAGAGATCGTAAAACTTCACACTATTCTCAAACCATGAGAGTGCTTTTGCCGCTTCTTTTACGGTCTTCTCGTCATAATTCTTCGAATCACCCGGCTGCGTTACGCTATACATCCAAAACCGGAGTGCATCGACACCCCACTTCTCCATCTCTACCCATGGATCAACAACATTCCCTTTCGACTTACTCATCTTCTGTCCTTCAGCATCGAGAAGATGTCCGAGTGAAATCGCATTTTTGAAAGCAGCCCCGCGACCATACATCGCCCCAACAGCAAGAAGCGTATAGAACCAGCCGCGTGTCTGATCGATAGCTTCGCTGATAAAATTAGCCGGATATTCGACCTTCTTTAAAAAAGATTCGATCGACTCATTCCCCCGCTCTTTCGCGGCCTGCGCGAACGGCATCGCGCCAGAATCAAACCAAACATCCATCACTTCCTTTACTCTGTGCAACTCTGTTCCCTTTTCAGAAACGAGAACGACATCGTCGATATACGGCCGATGCAGATCGAGTTCGTAGTCCTCATTGTGTGGCAACGGGATGAAATCGAGTGTGCGCACTTCGGCCTGCTTGACCGAATTAATAATCGAATCGAGCATTTTTGCAGACTCCACCTTGTCGGCTCCAGCGATGACAGTATACAGAGACTCGAAAGCGATACCGTGTGTGACGATAATGATAGTTTCGTCTGTGTACTCCCGTTCGAGATCGTAAATGAAGGAACCAAAGCGTCGTTTCGCGTCAAGGTAACTTTCGCCGCCCGAGACTGGATCGGCGAAATCGTGTGCTGCCTTCCACGCGAGAAGTTCTTTGAAACTACTCTTCTGATCGAACTCGCCGAACTTGAATTCGCGCAATCGGTCGTCATAAATAATCTCCTCTTTCGGAAATCCGAGCGTTTCAGCGACTATCTCGGCCGTCTGTCGCGTTCGCAAAAATGGAGAGGCATAGACTCTCCTTATCTTTTTTCCTTTAAGGGGAACTGCCGAATCGCGCGCCTGTATGCGGCCTTTTTCCGTAAGAGAGTTCGTGGACATACCATCAGAGTCAAAAATCCCTTTGACATTCCCCTCGGATTCACCATGTCGCATCACGAGATACGTATTGCCAGACTTCTTTGTGTATTTCTTAAGCTCATCAATTGAGCCGACAACCATTTGATCTTTACCATCTTCGCTCTGCCATATTGGCAGTGGGGTGCCCCAGTACCGTTCGCGACTTATCGCCCAGTCTTTCGCATTCGCGAGCCATTCGCCCATGCGACCCTCGCGAATGTACTCCGGCTCCCAATGAATATTCTTATTCTCCGCGACGAGCTTCGCGCGCAGGTCAGACATGCGGATATACCACGAGTCGCGTGCGTAGTAGATGAGCCGAGTCTTGCAGCGCCAGCAGAACGGATACGAGTGCGTATATGATTCTTTTTTGAAAAGCAGCCCGCGCGCCTGCAGATCCTTCAGTATTTCGATCGACGTCTCTTCATCAACGACTGAGCGGCCCGCAAGAAAACCGGTACCTGAAACGTACTTCCCTTCCGGATTTACGAGATGCACTTTCGGCAACCCTATTTTATTTCCGAGCTCAAAATCCTCCTGTCCATACATGACTGCCGTATGCACGATACCCGTACCATCTTCAGTCGTTACAAAGTCGGCGGCATGTACCTGAAACGCTTTCTCGAATTTCGCTTTTTCGCCCTCAGCCGAAATTTCTTTTGCAAAATCATAGAGCGGCTTATATTTCTTTCCCACCAAATCACGACCATACAATGTCGTAACAACCTCGGACAGACCCGTTTGTTTTTCTGCAAGTTTCTTCGCGATAATAATGCGTATCCCATCCTGTTCGTATATGCCGTATTCGATATCAGCACCAACGGCGAGCGCGATATTCCCCGGAAGAGTCCATGGCGTCGTCGTCCATGCAAGAAGAAATGTTCCCGGCTCATCAACCAGCTCGAACTTCGCTGTGATTGTAATATCTTTGACGTCCGTGTAACCCTGTGCAAGCTCATGTGATGAAAGTGCGGTACCGCAACGAGAACACCATGGCAACACTTTATAATCTTTATAGAGGCGCCCGTCTTTCGCAGACTGTGCGAAAAGATGCCACACTGTCTCCATATAGGCACTATCGAATGTGAAATATGCTTTCGACTCATCGACCCAGTAGCCGATGCGCTTCGTAAACTTTTCCCAAAGATCGATATAGGTAAAGACACTCTCCCGACACTTTTTATTAAAAGCAGCGATGCCATATGCCTCGATATCCTTCTTCCCCGAAAACCCTAACTCCTTTTCGACTTGCAGTTCCACCGGAAGACCGTGAGTATCCCAGCCGGCACGACGATTAACTCGATAGCCACGCATCGTCTTGTAGCGCGGAATAGCATCTTTAAACGCACGACTCTCAAGATGGTGAATCCCGGGCTTGCCATTAGCTGTTGGCGGACCTTCGTAAAAAACGAAATCTCCCTTTGGGGATTTCTTCTGCAGCGATTTTTCGAAGATGCGTTCGCGCTCCCAAAACGCGAGGATCGCTTCCTCTCGTTTGGCTGCCTCTGACTTTTCCGGGGCTCCCATAACTTCCCCATAGTATCGTTTACAGAGCAAAAATGGAAACTGATTGCAGAAGATCAGCCGCAAAAGTAAATCTGCTGATTTACATGTGCTCAGGCGCAGGAATACCGAGAATAGTAAGACCGTTTATCATCGTGTTGGCAAATGCCCGAGTGACGCGCTGCTTGTACGCTTCTTCGGGACTTCCAAGTACCTGTTCTTCTGCATAAAACGAATTCCATGCGCCCGCGAGCTCAGTAAGATACGTCGTGAGAATGTTCGGAGAAAGCTCGCGTGCAGCTCGTGCAGCAACTTCTGGGAAATGCAGGATGATCCGCTCAATCGGGTATGGAGCGTCTGGCTCCTCTACCCCATTAACACTCCCTGAAGCATACGCGAGAATCTTTCGAGCGCGCACCAATGCGTATTGCAGATACGGACCAGAATCTCCTTCAAGCGAAAGTGATTTTTCTTCATCGAAAATAATATCGGAGCCCGGAGCTTGGCGCAGGATCATGTATTTGACCGCACCGAGAGCGACCTGCTCTGCAATGAGCGGATCTTCATTTTTCTCACTCGCTTTTCTAATAACTTCTTGGATGAGTCCCTCCGCCGTAATCACATTACCAGCACGAGAAGACATCTTCCCCGTCGAAAGGCGCAGGAACCCGTGCGGCACGTGCGTTGTTTTCTGTGCAATCGTCGGCGCTAATTCCTCAAGCGCTGCAAACACTATCTTGAAGTGACCGATCTGCTCAGCGGCCGTCACAATTATCGAGCGGTCGCTTTGTACGCGCCCCTCCTTCAGAAAGGCGAGACCGACATCTTTTGCTTCATAGGTCGGCGTGCCTCTGCTCGTAATGAATACGAGCGTATGGAGACCTTTCTTTTCGCCCGGATAAATCACCGCACCCTCACTCTCCTCAAAAATTCCTTTATTGAGGCCATCTTTCACGATGCGTATTCCAGATTCGGCCGTTTCGCTCTCAAAGAAGTAGTAATCAAAATGCGTTCCAAGAATCTTGTAGAGACGCTCAAATGCCGCGAGCGATACATCGCGACCTTTCCGCCAAAATTCCATGACATCCTGATCATTACCCATGTAGATCGCTTGATTCAGCACATCGATTTCAGCTTTCGCTTCCGGAGACTCTTCGTATGCGCGAGAGCCTTCTGCGTATGCGTCTCCAATCTCCTTTGCAGACGTCGGCTCAGTAATGCCCGCCTTCTGTAAGCCCCATATCGCCTTAGCCACGTGCGGACCGACGTCGCCCTGATAATTAGCCCGAATAACCGTCGCCCCCTCATTACCAGCGAGCCGAGTAAGCGCTTCGCCGATGACATTGCTCATCAGATGCCCGATATGCATTTCTTTAAATGGATTCGGGTCGGTGTATTCAATGAGCACGCGCTTTCCTGAATCTGTAGCACCCTTCCCCCACTCCCCGCCCTGAGCCCCGGCTTCGGAAATAGCGAGCCTGACAGCCTCTTTTGAGAGAGTGATATTTACGAAACCAGGACCTGCGACCGCAACGTGACTTACTTTCGTACCAAGTGATTTCGTAAGAGATTCAGCAACGTGTTCAGCAACCTCTCGCGGATTCTTTCCGAGCGCTTTTGCTACCACTAGGGCGGCATTGGTTGCATAATCGCCATGTGCAAACTCGCTCGGCCTTTCAACCGAGAACGAAACATCGCCGGCGCCCACACTGTGTAGTGCCTCGGCAATTGCTTTTCTAATTTGCTCCTCCATGCGGCGAGTGTACCAGAAATCTAAAGAAATGATTCAGGAATAGGATGTGCGAGCGCAAGCGTGCGGATCTTTGTGAGAGACTCTGCAACAGTCGCATCACCACGCTTCGTAAGCACTTCGATCATTATTTTCGCAACTTCCGCGGATTCCTCTTCTCTAAAACCACGCGTCGTTATCGCAGAGGTGCCAAAACGAATGCCGGAAGGATCCATCGGCTTACGCGTATCATCGGCAATCACATTTTTATTGAGCGTGATTCCTGCACGATCCAAAAGAGACTCCGCTTCCCCGCCAGAAATACCAAACGACTTGGACGCATCAAGCAGAATCAAATGATTATCCGAACCACCCGTAATCAAGCGGGCACCATGTTCTATAAAAACCTTTTCCATCGCATGAGTGTTCGCGATGATTTGTTTTGCGTATGCCTTAAACGATGGGTGGAGCGCCTCGCGAAACGAAACCGCTTTCGCAGCGATCTGGTGCATGTGCGGACCACCCTGGAATCCAGGAAATACTGCTTTGTCTATTCTTTTCGCAAGATCCTCAGACTCTCTTGTGAGAATCATGCCGCCACGGGGACCGCGCAGTGTCTTGTGCGTCGTGGTCGTCATGACATCAAACCCGTAGTCGAACGGATTCTTCACCGCCTTCCCCGCAACAAGCCCCGCAATATGTGCGGTATCCATCACCGCAATTGCTCCCACCTCGCGCGCAATATCGACGAACTTCGCATAATCAAGCTCGCGCGGATACGCCGAGAAGCCGGCAAGCACGATCTTCGGCCGCACTTCCTTCGCAACGCGCCGCATTTCGTCATAGTCGATCTCACCTGTTTCAACATCTTTCATTCCGTACCGCACAAAATTGAATATCTTGGTGAGATACGTCACCGGATGACCATGTGTAAGGTGCCCGCCGTGCGAGAGATCCATGCCGAGCACCGTGTCGCCGGGCTGAAGAAGCGCCATATACATTGCGATATTTGCGTTCGCTCCGCCGAGCGGCTGCACGTTTGCATATTCCGCACCAAAAAGCGTTTTTGCGCGCTCAATAGCAAGCGTCTCTACTTTGTCTGTAAATTCCTGTCCTCCGTAATAGCGCTTGCCCGGATATCCTTCAGCGTACTTGTTTGTAAGCGATGAAGCCATTGCTTCCTTTACCGCCCGCGACACGTAATTTTCTGACGGGATCAGTTCCAAACCCTCCGCTTCGCGTTTATCTTCTCCTTCAAGAGCCGAAAAAATATCTGGATCCTCTTCCTGTATGTGGTCATAGAAACTCATATCCCAGTTGTACCAAATCCGCTCCTGTCAGGTCCACCAAGCGAATCAACCTCACTCCACTCGACACGATCGAACGAGAGAATGATCATCTGCACGATCCGATCCCCTTTCTTCAGCTGGACTGGCGCATCGGTAAAGTTGTAGAGCGCAGCTTGATACTCATCATTGTCTCCCGAAAAATCTTCGTCGCCGATACCAATACCATTCGCCATCATGAGACCCCGCTTATGAAGCGAGCTGCGTGCTGCAAGCAAAACGAAATGTCCTTGCGGCGGTTTGAGAGCGATATTGAGCGGGACCATAGCGACGCTCTTTGCTGGAATCTCTATATCCTCACGTACAGAACAATCCATCGCCGCCGCCCCAGGAGTCTTATATTCCGGCAAAGGCAATTCTTTATCGACGCGCCTGACTTGTACTTTCATGCCGGGATTGTATCACTCCGAACGAATTTGATTAGCTTAAATAAAAACCGGCGCACTTGTGGTGCGCCGGGCTGATGTTGACGAATGTTCACTTCGGGACAATCCCCTTCGTGGCAAGAGCTGCAAGAACGAGCCGATGCACTTCCTGAGGCGATTTTGTCGCATCCACAAACACCACGGAGGCACTAACAAATGATGCAAACTCACGAAACCCTTTACGGACTCGCTTGTAGTAACCGAGATCGCGTGCGTCGAAATGAGTTACTTCTCTTCTTCGATCTTTCATGACACGTTTTCGGGCAACTCCTGCCGGAAGGTCGAGTATGACATAGAGATCGGGACATCGACGTCCAGGACTCAGGAACACTTGTTCCCTCAGGATGCAGAAGACATCCATAAGACAGTGATTCTCCTCACCGCAAATCTGGAAGGCAAATGTTGAAGAATCACCCCGATCAGAGAATACATGCCGCCCACTCTTAAGGACTGGACTAACCAGTCGATGCAGATGATCCTCTCGAGCGGCGAAGAAAAGCAACAAATTATTGAAGGGCGTTGATTTAGCAACTTCCAGATTACCCAAAATCATACTCCGTAAGTCTTCAGCAAGTGCCGTGCCTCCAGGCTCACGAGTGTGGACCATGGCGCCGGAGTCGAGGACTTGCTTCAACAATGCCACCTGAGTTCCCTTCCCACAGCCATCCATACCATCAATTACGATATACTTTGCATTTCTCATAACAGAACCTCCTTGTGTGTTGCGAACAATCCGGGGTCATCCTATACGAAAGCAAGAAAAAAGGAACCCCTGCAGCGACTTGCGTCGCTGCAGGGGTATTTAATTCTAATCTTAAGGTAACTTATCCCTTTCTTAAAGCTTAAAATGTTTTGAAAGTCGTGCTACCCACTGATCCGTGTAGTTCGAACGCGTCGGATCATCATACAGAATTTCCGGAATGTCTTTCATCTCTTCATACCGTATGCGGGCGATTCTTTGTCCGTTCCGCACGAGCATATCTTCCTGTGGAATTACTTCCAGCGTGATTGGTCGACCACATCCATTACCATCGGCGCCACATCCCCAACCCGGATCAATGTATCCGGCAGCATGTGATCTAAACTCGCCAAGTCGTTCTTCGATGGCTCGCAACTCTGCTGAGAGGTGCGACGGTACCATTATCCGTTCTCTTGTAGTTAAGATGTAGAAACAATTTTTCCGGAGAATATATCTTCCGTCAGGGGCTTGTATCGGACTGAAGAAATCCCTCGGATCGTAGAAATTCGATTTGCTCATGTCGAGTATTTTGCGAGTCCCTCGACACTCCCATCCCATCACTTCTCCGACATGGATAGTCAGGAGAAATGAGTCATCATGCCGACGAGTTTCCTGATACAAGAGCTTTTTTCCGGTCTCATCGAAGATAAGTCCTGCACTCCGTATCGCCAGTTCACTATGAAGATCATCGAGGAATGATTTCCCGTCAAACAGTCTCATTTGCGACAAGGCAAGTCCAGGACGCAAAAGAATCGGGAAATACTCCGCACGAACGAGCATCCAGATTTCGCCAGACCAACCAGATTTGAATTGCGGGTTGGATGTTTCAGCGTCCAGCGAGTCATACATGTCGACACCATCAGCAATGGTACGACAAAAAAACCCTATCCGACCTGTCGAAGACTTCGGATTTGCGTATCCGTACACAGTGCTCGGAAGTTTCCACGCTCCCGCAACACGGATGAGATACGGCACTCCCACCTCAAGAGGACTGTCGAGACAGTGCTTAGTCGCACCGACCAGAGGGAGAAGATCTCGTACTTTTTCCTGACCATTGAGGATAAGGAAGATACTCTCAATCCTATACGCTTCTTCTGACAGGGGGAGATCGATCGACGCAGGATTCAAGTATTGCTCTTCAACTCCTGCGATATTTTCCGGACTGAACAACTCCCTAAGCATCTGTTTTGGTAAAACTCCCTTTCTCGACATAATTCATCTCCTTCCGTTTGTTTCTTGTTAATGATGGTAGGTACAATCTGGGGCGAACTCTACGCGCTTAGAAAATAAAAGGCAACTATAAAAAAGCGACGGCCGGGGGCCGTCGCTAGAATGCACTCTCTACTTCTGCACAATATCCTGAAGACCGCGCTTCACGTCAAACCGTCCTTTCTCACGGTCGACATTCAGAGTTAGTCCGAAAGGACCAAACTGGGTAAGAAGATCGTCTGCCATTTCGAGCGCAACCTCATGAAGCGTCGGATGAACATCCCGCTGTGCGCGTCGTTCAACCACATACACAAGCGCTGGCAAATCGCCTGTCAATCGGCACGGCACACACATCCCCATGGGGAGATAGTATTGTCGTCCGAGTCTATCTTGAGGAAGTGTGTCTATAGCAGCAAGCTGCCGACGTACAAGCTTTTCTGCCTCCTGCCTTAGCTTGTCTGGAAGTGATTCAAAGTACCATGAATGAACACCGAAACTACTTGAAAGAAGGGGCATGCGCTGTATCACAGAACGATGACGCTGAATATCGCGGAATGAACCGAAATCGATAAGAAACTCGAATTGCATCGCCCCGCATTCTGCCATCTGTTTTGGTAATTCCGTCTTCTCCGGCCTGGCTACAAGAAAATCTTTGTACTCTTCCAAACGATTGATATCGATTGAATTGCGCGTCAATACTGTTTTCTTGTGCACTGCGCCAACCTTGTTAGGTGGACAGACATCGTGATGTTTTGTGCCGGAGAAGTAATACTCTTCCCGCATCCACATGGTATGGTATTTTTCAGTCGCTTCATAACGTTTATGCCCAAACGAACTTGGAAACGCCTCTTGCAGAGCGCTTTCCATCGCCTCAGCAACAACATGAACCTCCCGAAGCGGGTGACACCGCAGAAAAGCGATGTGATCTGCAGCTTGGCGCAGATTGGTGTGCCAAGAGAGATTAGTAGTAGCACCAGCCGGTAGGAACCCCCTCAAAATGTCGAAGCTTCTAGCGTTAATGGCTTTTTCGTATACATTCACATCCTCTTCTTGATTCCTTGGAAAACATTCTCGAAGGTGCTCGCGAAGTGGATTTTGTGAAGATGCGTAGAAACTTCGCCACTCTTCGAGTATTTCCATAGACCCTGGCAAACCAAAGAGATCAATGAATTTCTGCATCAGGAAATCGATGTATCGAGTTGACGCTTCTTGCCCGGAATACAAAAGCCAATCTTGTATAGCCTTTGCGACAAGCATCGAAACACCCTCGATAAATATCGTCCCCGTACCACAGTCTCCTATTGATTTATGCCCGTACCCGACGTAGAAGTTTTTCATAAACCTCTCGGGACCTTTTTCTGCAAGAGTCTTCAGATGCGCGCGAATACCTCCAACCGAACGAGAGTGAAGTGCTTGCAGCATTGCTTCCGCTTCCGCATCGATGACTGCTCCAGTATTCAAGATGAGCACGAACCCGCCGCCCGTAAGTTCACGAGTCACATGCCGTAACTCAAGTACCCTTGGATCCATTTTCCCCTCCTTGCACTAGTTAAGGTTGTGTTTATTTTACCGAACCACTATCCGACCGCACTGTACTCGCGAAACCA
Source organism: bacterium (assembly GCA_030651285.1). Taxonomy (GTDB): domain Bacteria; phylum Patescibacteriota; class Minisyncoccia; order Phycocordibacterales; family Phycocordibacteraceae; genus C7867-001. The sequence goes on along the minus strand of JAUSCN010000013.1, from coordinate 118,594 downwards.
TCAACACGCAATATCACATCATTCTTAATGAAAACGGCACCCATGGGGTGCCGTTTTCATTTGGTTGAGTGTAAATTTACTTCACCTCAATCCCCATCGAGCGAGCGGTGCCAGCGATAGTGCGAGCGGCAGCCTCTGGAGACGTCGCGTTCATGTCAGAAATTTTCTCTTCAACAATCTTCGCGATCTGAGCCTTTGTGATAGTTCCAGCCTTCTCTGTCCCCGGCTTGTGCGCAGCCTTTTCAAGACCGAGCGCCTTCAAAATGAGGCGAGACGCCGGCGGATTCTTCATGATGAAAGTGAACGTACGATCATCGAAGACCGAAAGCTCGATCGGGATAATGCTGCCACGCTTGTCCTTCGTCGCCTCATTGAATTGAGATACGAACTGGCCAATGTTCACACCAGCAGGACCGAGCGCGGTACCGACTGGAGGCGCAGGCGTTGCTGCCCCTCCCGGGATCTGCAACTTGATCTTTTTAACTACTTTGGCCATGGATGAAATCTATATTAATAAGTACTTTACGTCAATTTGTGCGCTTCCGGCGTCCCATTTTTGGCGCAAAGAAATCCCCGCCAAATAATGTGACATACGTGTGCGCTTTAATTTCGCAAACAAAATTAAAGCTTCCTTATCTGCAAGAAATCGAGCTCGACCGGGGTCTCTCGGCCGAACATCGAAACCATAACCTTCACCTTGCCGCGCTCCTCATCAATCTCACCAACCTTACCCTCCAAATCCTTGAATGGACCGTCGGCAATGACGATCGGATCGTCCTTCATGAGGTCGATGCGGTGCTTCGGCGCTTCAGCAGTCATGCGCTTCATGAGCGAAGAAACCTCCGTCTCTTCCATCGGAACCGGCGTATTCCCTGCCCCAACAAAGCCCGTAACGCGCGGCGTATTGCGCACCACGAACCACGAGTCGTCATCGACGATCATGCGCACAAGAATGTAGCCCGGATAAATCTTCTCCTCTTCGACAACCCTCTTCCCTCCCTTCACGTGAATTTTCTTCTCGGTCGGGACGATCACGTCGAAGATCTTTCCCTCCATTCCGAGAGACTCAATGCGCTGCTTCAGGTTGCGCTCGACAGCATTCTCATAACCGGCATACGTATGAATGGTATACCAGCGTGCATCTTTTTCCTGCGGCATAGTCTCATCACGCACTTCCTTGCGCACCATCGGGGCAATGTCTGCCATACCAATCTCTTCCGGCAGATCCATTTCCCCGCTGTGCATGTGTGGGTCTTGGTTCATAGTAGTTTTAGTAGCCACCAGCGACACGACTCACGATCTGACCGAAGCCAAAGTCGAGAAGGCTCACGATAAGCGCAATAGCAACCGCAATAACAATGACGACGAGTGTGTGTGCGATCGCTGTCCGACTTGTCGGCCAAACGATGTGCGCAAACTCTTCGCGCACATGCTTCAGGTAAGTGAAGGGTGAGTACATAAGCAAGTATCGGTTAAATAAAAAAGCCCTGCGGGCTTTTCGATAACGCAAGTATAGTACACCTCCCCAGATGCGTCAATAACAACAAATCATGGCGTATATACGCAAAATTTATATAAAGAAGCCCGAGTACCTCGCGGTACCCGGGCTTCAAACTTTCGAATGCCTCCTCTCTTTACGTCTCCCTCAATGAGGGAGTCTCAAATGTCCGGAAAATCTCAGCAGCTTCTGCGGAGATCATCAGAGGTTTGAAAATGGAGGGGACGGGCGATTTCTCCAGGACCACAGACTTGCTACGACTCAGTCCTTGCGAACATCCGCCAGAACCACCCTCGCACAGACGACTCCGACAATCCAAACACCGTTCTTTGGGATAGACCACACCGGTCCCCAATGATTCCACACGATCATCGATTTTGACGAAGAAGTCACTTCCGGCTGATATCACCGTCATCCTTCTTTCCCGAGCCAAACCAACACGATTACCCAACGGCAACCCGAACCCAATAACATTTTGTCTCAAGATGACACCTCTTTTCTTTCTTCGGAGGATAGAAGATTTTGGATGTGGATGCTAGAGGGACAACAATTCGTGATGCTTAGACTTGCTGCTGTGCCTCAATCCACACTCCACGATGAGCCCTGCCAAAACACCTGATTCTGACGGGCCAAATCCTCTTGGCGTGAGGCCGAATATCTCGCCCACGCTTCCCAGCATGGTGAGAAATCACGCTTCCCCACCCAGACTTTCTCCGAGCTTCTTTTACATGTCGGTTTCTCGACATACACACCTCTCCCGTTTACGAAGAAATAAAATGATTCCATTTGCTCTGGGAGAGCAGCTATGGGGACCGCGGTTGACTCATAGAGCACCTCCTTTCTAACTTTCTGAGTTGATGTTTAGTAGAGTAGGAACTTCTGGAATGACAGTATGCGCTACACAACAAAACTTGTCAAGTGTACAGAGTGCATAGTGCTATTGACAGTATTATGCTTTAGTGCTATACATAACCTTAGAAGCTTCTGCTCGGCGTTCAGTGTATTCATCAACAACAATCTTCCCTTCTAACAAAGGAGAGTGCCATGAATGCATTTACACATCGCGCACTGTTTTCGGCATTGCTGTTTGTGCTCTGTTTCGGTTTAGCTGGCTGCCCGGAGATTGGGGGCTTTAGTCGCGCACAATCTGTAACAAGTCAGGACGAGCTGATTCTTCAACCTTCAGCACCCGTAGCCAATTTCATCGGGCAAACAACCAAAATCGCCGGAACCCTTGGTTACAAAGTGCGCGAAGCAAATACAAAGAAACAGATCATAGTTTTCGTAAAGAAAACGAGTGCGCAGGATGTGGGCGCAGTATTGATTGGGGGCTGGAGCGAAACGTCAGTTCGCCTGACACTCCAACCGGACAAGATTGTGATTGAGGCCCAAAAAGAAGGTAACTTTGGGCAGGTGGAGACCACTTCCGCCAATGAGGCTGTCGATCTGTTCAAGATCGCACTCACAAAGGAATTTGGATCGATACTTGCAAAACAGTAGAAGCCGTAAAGCAAGAGGCCTCGCGTAGCGCGAGGCCTCTTCTCTTTATCAATAAGCTGCTTATCTGATCTCGTACGTGATTGATACGGATGCGTTATACGTGTTTTCGCCAACCGGAATATTTGGAGCAGAGCTTACTTTTGCCTCCGCTGCCCCGCCGAATCCCATCGGGTATGGCATATACCCTCCCGACGACTCGCTGAAGTTAACAATCTTCCCAAGACGCACTCCGAGCTGCTTCGCAAGAATATCAGCCTGAGTCTTCGCCTTATTGATCGCGTCTTCACGCGCTTTATCATATCCAGCCGTGGAATCATCAAGTGCAAAATCAGGACCGTTTATGTTCTGCACTTCGAGACTACCGAGTCCGCTGAGCATTGCGCCGACAGCTGTAAGGTCACGCATAGTCACCTGAACGGTCTGGGAAACCTGATACCCGGTTATTTTTGGAGACCCAATGTAATCCGGACACATTGATCCGCGTGGGCATGGGTTCGGATACGAATATTGCGGCGAGATGTTGTACGAGAGAGTCTTCACATCTTTTTCAGCAACACCCTTCCCTTTCACGTACTCGATCGCGGCGTTTGCTTGCTTAGTGGTGCGGGACTGCGCTTCTGAAACTGTTGATGCGGTGTTCTGCACCGTAAACGAAATTCGCGCAACATCTGGCGGGAGTGTCGCCTGACCTGCACCCTGCACGGTAATCGTGTCAGTCGCAGGAGAGCCTGAGCGACCAAATCCCTGCACAGAAGTTACGGTTTGTACGAACAAGAAGAGCGCAAGAACAGTGAATACACTGATGAGCGCGACACGGACGCCCGTGTGACCCAGAATACCTCCTAGAGAATTTTCATTCATAGTAAATACGCGACTAATCGGATAATGCACCCATTGTAGCACCGTACTTCAGTAACGCTGTCTATCCTCCCTGGAGGGTCGTGAGAAGCTTACGAAGTGCAGCTTGGGCTGGAAGGTTCGTTATGTCGAGATTTGGATTGGTCCAGTCAGCACCCATATCTACTGCATCGAAACGAAGCACGTCCGTCGGGCGCGCATAGTAATACGCAACATCTACGACCCCCTCAAAACGCTCGATGAGAACGACTGTGAAGCGATGCGTTCCAAACATCGCTGACGAATACGCGGTCGCACTTACCGGCAATCCGGAGGCACCGCCAATAGCGGTCTGCTGAATGGTCGCAAGCGGTGTTGAAGATGCATTGATAGCATATCGTCGCATAACAATGCTTGCCTTTTTTGTCGTAGACGCATCAATAGATTCATATGCCGCAAAACTTGCCTCATCAGAGGTTTCGACAGGGTTAAATCCTGAAGGAACAGCAAAAGCAATTCCTATGTCTGAAAGAGAGACGTTCGGTGATGGACACACCGGGAAAACGCACGCAGGACCTGAGCGACCGACAGATGTGCCGTCAGGACACACAAGAGCGTCGAGTGGACACGCGAGTGGCTGTGACGGATGCTCCACAGCGTTTCGGTATACAAACCCACCGATTCCAATGATGACGATACCTAGAACTCCTAGAAGCAGACTTTTCATGTCTAGATGGTACCACGCAGCACTACGCGAGACGGCGGGAGACCAGATATTCCTGAATCTTGAACGAGAGAATTCCAAGAGTGCCGAGCTGCAGCGCCGGAGTGAGTCCAACATTCACAAACGGTACTATCGGCATATATGCAGCATACATCCATCGACTAGTGCTGAGTCCGTACCATTCATTAATGATGGCAACTATCGTACCTATAACAAATAGCAGCCATTCCCTTTCTTTAAAGAACGAGATAAAAAGAAACGGCAAAGAAATTACCGCAATGACGAACGCATCAAACAACGATGCTCTCATGAGTATGAATTCCGTAATTTCGCCACCCTTATAGCTGACGTACTGAAAAGAATGAAGATTCTCCCAAACAAGATTAAGAGCGAACGCGGAGATGAATATGAGCAATAATTTCTTCACTTTCGTGAAGTATACCAATTTGGGGCGACTATCGGGATCGGTCACAACTCTCAGCTCGCCCACTCGCCTCGGTCGCGACCCCGCCTCACAGTGCTCGCTACTGCTCGCACATAGCTCCGGCTTTCGATTCCCGAACGTAAGGCGCACATGCGCCTTACTTAGTCGCCCTCGTCACACGTTCCTCGGGGCGACTATCGGGAATCGAACCCGAATTGAGAGCTCCACAAGCTCCAGTGTTAACCGTTACACCATAGTCGCCATGCACGAGATTTTTTATACCACGAATAGTGACTATCTGCCTACTTCCCCGCCCCACAATACTAGTACCGCGGAGATTCATCCCTAACGCCCGCAAGATGATTCGCGAGACGCGAGAGCGCAAAAAGAAGCGACGAAAGACGATTCATGTATGCCATGGTGTCGTCCGGCGGAGCACATGCCCCAACTTCCTTTGCAGCAACGAGTCGTCGCTCAGCGCGTCGAGCAATGGTCCGCGCAACATCAAGAAGAGCTGAAAGCTCTGTTCCGCCCGCGATAGAAAATCCGGTGATTGGTAGCATCTCTTTTTCGATATCATTCACCAATTCTTCAACTTGCGTCACAGCATCCTCTTTCACTTTCTTATCTGCCCCCGCGACCTGCGCCTGAATGATGAACAATGTCTCCTGCATATCACGCAGCATGTTCTGAATGCGAGGTTCGTGTGTACTACGCATCTTCGCGAATCCGAGAAATGCATTCAGTTCATCGAGAGCGCCAAGCGCTTCCGGCACTTCAGACGATTTTGAAATGCGTTGCTGATTGCAGCCAAATGTTTTCGTCGTACCCTTGTCCCCTTTGCCGGTATAGAGCATATGAAATATCGTTTAGTATACCTTTCTAGTTTTTAAAAACAGAATGGGACGTGTCTTCCATGAGACACGTCCCTATTCATCAACTCGTCAAAAGAACTGCTCTGCGAGCCCTTTCTATCCTCTCCTTAGGAACTCGGTTAAGGTCATTTGCCAATCCTATTCGGAACAGCCAGAAAATGACCCATTTGGACGGATCGAAATTGTACCAATACGGCCCATTTCGATAGTCGCCGGGAAAAGCGTGATGGTAATTGTGGTAGCCTTCTCCGAACGTAACGAGGGAGACAACCCAGCTATCCTGTGCAGAATTCGCCCGCGTATACGGCTGACAACTTCCCCAATGTTTCCAGTGAGCAATGCTGTTGATACAGAATGTCATGTGCCATACAACAATCAACCGCGAGAATCCAGCAAAAACGAGACCTCCGAGCGGATCACCCCAAAGAGATGCGGTGAGCGTAGGCACAATCCCCGAAAAGAAAATCGCCAGCGCGAGGTAGTGCCCATGCTGAAAATTCACGAGTCGCGCGGTCCAAGAATCCTCCGTGAGATGATTTGCTGCGCTGAAATCTCCTTTTTTTCTGTGGGGATCTTTGAAGAGGATCCATCCGATATGCGAATACCAGAACCCTCGCGCCGCATTGTACGGATCCCCCTCTTTATCGGTTTTCTGATGATGGAGAACATGGCCGGAAACCCATACCTTGATGGTGTTTTGGATAGCGGTCGTTCCGCAAATCATCAGGATCGTTTGCATCACTTTCCCGCACTTGAAAGAACGATGCGTGAAGTAGCGATGATACCCGACCGTGATTCCGAGTCCGCTTACACAGAACATGACCGCCCCAAGAATAAGCGTTTCTCTCTTCCACTGTCCAAGTACTGCGGCATAGAAACCATAAAACCCAACGATATGGGCTACAAGCATGAAGACCGCATTCTGCAAATACAGCTTTTCTTTCCGCGATGTCACCATATGCTCACCTCCTTTTCTCAAGAGATTACTCAATGTTCAATGTCCTTTTTTAGGATAGCAGATTTTGCAATCTCTCAGTATGAGTGAAATAAGTGAAGTTCCACCACCTATAAAATAAAGAAAGGGCTGTCGCAATAGCATGCGACAGCCCCACTTCCTTTCATTACATTGTTCTGGAAACAAACTCAGGTTCCGACAAGGACCACCCATGTCGGAGACGCTCGCAAGTCTGCAGGAACAGGTATTTCAACTTTTCCTGTTCCATCTGGACTTACCGCCAAAACAACAGGACCGACGGTGTACATAATCAGATCGCTTCCGTCAGTGGTCCAGTAAGGGTTTGATCCTTCCCCGAGATCGAGTTCTGAACCACCGTTTACCGGCCTGACAATAATGTGCGAAACTCCGTTCACATTCCGCACAAACGCAAATCGCGTGTAGTCCGGACTAACCGAAATCGCACGCTCATCATCCACCACATTACTCTCAACAAGAACTAGCCCCCCAACGCGGTCTGGATTGCCTAACGGATTTATAACCTGTCTCCACATTTCACCAGTGCCTGGCGCCACATACAACATCGTGACATATCCGGTTACAGGGTCCTTCGCCACAAATACTGGTGAATGCTTGAGTGCGCCATCATCCGTGACTCGCAAATTCATAAGCGACCCATCGGCAATAACGACAAACACATCATTTTGCAACTGCGGACAAAAGGGTGGAGCACATGGGCTCGAAAGAGTCACATATTCCACTCCAGTATCCGGATCTCTGATAGTATCGAAGATCCTTCCTACAGCTGAAGAGGCAAAACCTGGAGCAAAGAATCCATTATCTGGCACAATCACCGTCTGTGCTCGTGTTGACAGATTAATAGTCCGAATACCCCCCACCCTTTCATTGCCACCAAGCATCGGCTCGAATGCAATCCTCGAAATTCCTCCCCGAAAGGGGATGATGTTCATCGGCTGGATGTTTGGATTATCCAGCACGACTTCCGTCACACCCTGAGGAGTTATCATCTTCAGCGCAGAGTTGTTACCTGCGGCACCCGTGCCTATGTAGGCGACCGCTCTACCCGCCAATACCGGAATAATGCTGGCGAAATCGATGTTGGATACGTCTGCATTATTTACTACCGCCGGCAATGAAGCCGGAGCAAGCGAACGACCACCGTACTGTGCTGAGACCGTATACGTGTCATTGGGAACATACAGCTCCCAGTTTCCATTCGAGTCCGTCGATGTCGTAAGATTCCCGGGCTCCACCTGAATAGTTGCGCCGTTGACTTGCCTGCCGTAAGCACTGCCAGACGCGGTAGATTCTTGCACATACCCAGAAATTTTGTGCGTACCCGGCGGCGGTGGCGGAGGAAGCATCTCTGGTGGCGATGACGGAACTGGGGACTGTGCCCCATCTCCTCCACCACTGCACGCGACAACGGCAGTGAGAACGAGGAAGATGAGCGAGGCGATGCCGAAGAACCTTGCTACGTGTCTCATGGCACACACTCCTTTGTGATGGTTGACTATCCAGAACCCGTTATAGAACCCTGACTGACAAAATATCAATCTGGTCAGGAGAATACATTATTGTGATGAATTGTCAATATTATCCCTGTCCAAAGCAAAAACACCCTTTCGGGTGTTTTTTCTGATTGTGCCCAGGAGAGGACTCGAACCTCCAAGCCCTTGCGGGCGCTACCACCTCAAGGTAGTACGTCTACCAATTTCGCCACCTGGGCAACTGACGGACACTATAAACGAAAACCCGCCAATCGCAAAGCGATTGGCGGGTTTTCCTACTAAAAATTAGGCTGCGACCTCTTCCTTCTTCTCTTCTACAGCAACTTCTGCCGGCGCTACAGACTCATCACTAACGAGATTCATCATACGTGTATTGCGGAGCTGGCGGCGAACCGCCTTCGTAGCCTTCTCACGGATGAAGTAGAGCTTTGCGCGGCGCACCTTCGAGCGCTTCACAATTTCGATCGAGTCGATCGCAGGAGTGTAGAGCGGGAAAGTCTTCTCGACGCCGACACCCGAAAGAGTCGCACGAACGGTAAACATCGCACCCGCTTCTGTGCCATGCTTGGTCGAAAGGACGAGACCTTCAAAGACTTGCTTACGGACGTTCTTCACTGTCTTCTCTTTCTTGTCCGTACCACGACCCTTCTTGAGCTCGACAATGTTCTGGACGACACGCACAGTATCGCCCGAGCGGATCCCGAGATTTGCGCGTCCTTCAGCGTTGACTGGAGTTATGACTTTCTGCATGTGGGGAGCACTCTAGCACGCATCATGACGAAGAGCAAATTTCTCACTTACTCCCGGGAAATAAGCCAGAGCAGGTACTAAATCAGCAGGAATAGGGGCCACAATACGCACTCGGGAACCCGACGGGAGCGGCACATCCAGCTCATATGCATGTAGACCAAGGCGAGTTATTCCAAGAGCTGCCGGATGATTTGGGGAATAGAGAACATCACCAACAATCGGATGATGTATCGCCTTCAAATGTACCCTGATCTGATGCGTCCTTCCGGTCTCTGGGATCATTTTCATAAGCGCATACCCTTCCGTCTCGGAGAGTACTTCATAGTTGGTGAGCGCTTCACGCAACCGCCCCTTTGCTTTCGGCTGTGCGCTTCGCAAGCGGAAATCACTGCGCGATCGTCCGATATCGAAATCAATCGTCCCTTTCTTCTTTTTCGGTGCGCCATACACGAATGCTAGATATTCCTTTTTCACTTCCCTATCGTGAAATGCCTTACGCATAAACTCGTACGCGGCTGGCGTTTTCGCAAACACAAGCACCCCCGACGTATCTCGATCAAGTCGGTGCACATATCCGACAGGCGACGACTCCGTACTCTCTAGGTTATACGTACACTTGAACCATTCCTCAGCCGTATCTTCCTTTGTGCGCCCGTCAGAGTGCGTGATGAGGCCCGCTGGCTTTGACACCGCTACCACATCTGCATCTTCATACAAAATTGGAAGTTCCATAATGCTACCGTACCATTTCTTCTCACTTCCCGCGCCGACGTTCGCGCATGGAGAATTCAGTAAGGATCGTTTCGAACTCTTCTTTTGTAAACTCGGGCCACTTCGTGTCCACAAAGAAAAGCTCGCTATATACCGACTGCCATGGAAGAAAATTTGAGAGACGCATTTCTCCACCCGTACGAATTATGAGATCAGGATCTGGCATATTCTTCGTCCAAAGCATGCGCGAAAACTCTTCCTCTGACACTGACCTCTTCCCTTCCTTGAGAAGCGAGTTTGTCGCAGCAACAATCTCAGCACGTCCGCCGTATGACATCGCCAGATACAGTGTTGAATCATACTCCCCAACAGAACTTTCATTCTCCGCGTGTGCCATCATTTTTTGAATATCCTCACTGAAACGAGATATGTCCCCGACAAAACGCACGCACACACGATCTTCAATCATTTTGTTAATCTCATTTTCTAGAACGAATCGGAAAATCTGCATCAAGTAGCCGACTTCCTCCGTCGAGCGCTGCCAATTTTCTGTAGAAAACGCATAGACAACCACATGGGGAATACCAGCACCACGCGCCCACCGCATTAATTCTTTGAGCTTCTCATACCCCCGTCTATGCCCCTCATTTGCTGGCAAACCATTCTCCTTCGCCCAACGGCGATTTCCATCCATAATGAGCCCCACACACTCGATCTTTGCTACGGAAGATTCGTCGTTAGTTTTCGTCATGTATGTATACGAACCACCTTATTCTGATTTCGGTTTCAAGTGGGCGCTAGAGGACTCGAACCTCTGACCTACCCGGTGTAAACGGGTTGCTCTACCAACTGAGCTAAGCGCCCTCAACAGAACTTTACCTCAAAATCATTTTTTCTGCTCTCTTGTGGGCATGGAGGGACTCGAACCCTCAACCCTTACGGGATACGCTTCTGAGACGTACGCGTATACCAATTCCGCCACATGCCCTCCCTGCTCGCTCTGTGCCAGCTGTGCCCCCAGTAGGAATCGAACCTACATCGACGGCTTAGAAGTCCGCTACTTTATCCATTAAGCTATGGGGGCAAAGTGAGGAAACAAGTAATGAGTCCTCGGATTGTCATTCTTGCGTACCTACACAATCCTACCCTATCGCACACTGCCGATACCGCCAAATCTACTCCATCATCGCACACTACCCATTCTACTGCGAAGGATCGGTGTATTGATATGCTCCCGTCTCATATTTAGCAGCCTCATTAGCACGACCTGCAAAAACCTTGTGCGCCTCAGAGAGAGATGAGTTGTTGAATATCGGGGGCGAACTCGTCGTGGAAGAGCCGATAATGCCACCCTTCGTAACAGTATCAAATGTCCATATGCCCCACACGATGACACCCACGAGCGCTAAACTCGAAAAAATAAGGATGGTGAACCAGTCACGAATTGGGTTCTGATGTATTCCGTCGCGAATTTGCCGTATCGGCAACGTGATTTTTGAGAGGATGGTCATGGTGATTTTTTCGATCCTTCAGAAGGAACAGAGGCTACGCGCATCTTAAGATTCGCCATCCAAGCCTCCTTAACATCCCTCCCGACCAAGAGAGACGAGACAGAAATAGCGTATGGGGCGTATTCGATCGAACCCACCGTACGCATCACAGAATCAAACGACCCTTTGATGGATAGGGTGAGTTCTAATGTTGGGTGCGCAGGGTCTCCGCCAGTCGAAACAGAAAGGACATCCACCGTAGCCCCGAGCGATCGCCCACGACTCTCAAGTGTATCGATAAAAGCGACGATACCCGTCTCAGGAACAAAGTAGCTCTGTACTGCAGTCTCGTCGTTCGCAATTTCTGCAAACACACTTCGTGCGGTAGTTATGCGACTTATCGCTCCAGACTTCGCATTGATCTGACCCTGAAGGATTGTCGCTTCGACACTTTCCTCTGCGATAGAGGTGTACCAGAACCAGAACCCACCAACACTGCCGGCACACATGACAAGAACAAGAATGAGATGTGTGAGGGAGGATTTCATGGTGCTAGCGCTACAGAGATGGAGAATCCGATATCACTATCCTTCGCATATGCAGAAACTGGCAGATTTGCGGACTGTGCAAACGACGCCTCGGAGAGTGCGAGCTGGTAGCTGCGGAGCGTATCTCGCGTTTTTGCAATGCCAGAAACCTGGACCGATCCAATACCTCCATCACTCTTAGGAGAATACGAAAAACTCGAGAGGACGATGCCTGGTCGCGGAACTTCGAGTATCGAACGAATGACCCCGCTCGCTGATGGCAATTGCGCCAGAGCGGTAAGCATTGTCACCTTGTCCGAAAGCGCCGCGAGTCGCGCGGAGATCACAGCCTCGTTCGTCGAGGCAAATGTCGACTCTATGTTTGCGAGATGTTCTTTTTTGGTGCGCGCGCTGTCAGTAAGGAGCGTATACGTCGGCAAAAGAAGTGCCGCGGCAGCAAGCACGAGAAGATTCACAAACACGACTGCGATGACAAGAACACGAATGACGTACTCACGCCCAAGCGCTCTTTGGCGTTCGATAGGCAGTAAATTCGTAAGTTCGTTATGCATAAGAATCAGTGGCATCTCGCAGAGCAAGACCGATTGCGGTCGCATAGGCGAGCGACTCCGAATATTCGAGCGGCGGGATCCACACATCGCGCGATGCGAAATTAGTGAATACGTCACCTGTAACGACAGGTATCTTTAATGCTCCCTCCAAATATTCCGGGAACCCGCGTACTGAGACATATCCACCAGAAAGGATGACGCGAGATACTTTTTCGCGCCCCTCCGCGAGCACTCCCTTCCCTTGCCAATACTCGAGCCGACGAGAGATCTCGTCACGGATAGCAGAGACGGTTGAAAGCATTGCCGCGATATATTCTTCATTTCCTGGAGCGGGCACAATGCCGTGTTCCGCTTTCACTTTGCGCGCCTCAGCTTCTGTCACCCCAAAATATTTCTGCACCGCAAGCGTGAGCGAGTGTCCGCCAATGTTAAACGTCGTAGCGAAACGAGGGATGCAATGACTGACTATCGCCATCTTGGTCGTCGTCTTCCCCACATCAATAATGAGCACTGTAGACGTATCACCCACTGGCAATAACGCCCTCGCCATCGCGAACGTCTCCTCTTCAAGTGCCCGTACCGAAATCTGTGCCTCATCGAACACTGCGAGCATCCCATCGACGATCCGTCGAGCAAAGCCGATACCGACGACTGACTCTTCGCCCTCTTTCGATTTCTGATTGAGACTGATGATGTCGAATGCCGTTTCTGACGGCGGCAATGGCACAAGCTCTTCAAGACGCTGCTCGATCGACGTTCGCCATTCGGTTTTTTTATTCCCTGGAACCGTAGTTTCAAATAAATATGACTTTGATTCCGCAAGCGCCGCGTTCGCGGAAGTAACACCAATTTCTTTTGTCGCAGCAGTAACTGCTTTGACTATCGTCGCATGATCGATAACGTCCCCGTCGAACGCGCCGGTCGGGAGTCGTACCTGCGAATACTCAGCAAGAACAAATCCTCGAATATCTTTCGCGAGGCGTACGGATTTCACACCGCTCGTAGACACATCAACGCCAGAAAACGGCGCCGCAAGATAGTGCGGTAGTGCAAACGCAGCACGAAGACGTTCGCGGAAAACAGACGCCATGTACGTTAAGTATAACCGATTTTTTCGCTGATATTCCAGCGCGCAAAAAATCGCGTCGGAAATGTGCACGTTTCCGACGCAGGTACGACGCCTCGAATACGTGTGTTTAGTGTGCGCCAGTTCCTGGAGGAACTTCCCTATCGGGCGTAAGAAAAGCAAACGAATCTCCGGACCCGACTGCAAACAACATGCCATTACTTTCAATTCCACGTATCGTACGCGGTTCGAGATTCGTCACAAACGCAAGTTGGCGACCGACGAGCGATTCCGCTTCTGGCACATACGCAGCAATACCAGAAACGATCTGCCGCGGACCACTCTCCTCTCCGAAGTCGACCGCGAGCCTGAGAAGCTTGTCGGTCTCAGGCACGCGCTCAGCGCTTCGCACCGTACCAATTTTTACTTCTATCTTGCTCAAATCGTCGATTGAAATACGAACCTTATCCATGATGAGTACGTGAAAGATAACTAGTAAGAATCAGAGCCGCGGCAGAAGCATCGACAAGCACGTGCTGTTTCGGCGATCGAGTCTTCTCCTCTTTTGCGGGAGCGCGACGTGCCTCTGCGCTCGTGAAAACTTCTGATTCATAGAATACGGGGATACCCGCACGTTCTGTAACCAGATCACCGAATGCATGGGCATCTTTTGCGATCGGGTTTTCTCCACCAGAAAGAGTCCTCGACTCCCCTATCACTACGGCGCCGATATTTTCTTTCGCGATGAGCGCGCACACACCGTCGATGAGCTTCGGCGTATTTGGGACGACCACATGCGGAAACCCCATCGTCCCCAACTCATCAGAAAGCGCGAGACCTATCTTCTTGCTGCCATAGTCAACACCTAAATACCGCATGTCTGCAGTGTATGGCATACTGCATTATATGTATACCTACATGCACGGTTTTTCCCAGTCCTACACGCCATTCCTACCCTACCCACTGGTTATGTTCTTCCCATTTATAGTTATTCTTGCCATTTGGTCTATCGCAATAAAGGGATATGCGCTCTGGCACGCTGCACGAAACGAACAAAAATGGTGGTTCATTGCCCTGCTCGTACTAAATACGGTCGGTATTCTCGAAATCATTTATCTCGTTTGGTTCCGCCCCACATCGAAAAATGTGGCCCCTTTGACTCCTCCTACGCCGCACCCATAAGTCCTGTGATATTGAGAATGTCGCGCATTCTGCTACATTTGTACTGAATCGATTCTGGAGGAGTCGCATAGTGGTCTAGTGCACCTGTCTTGAAAACAGGCGTGCCGCAAGGCACCGTGAGTTCGAATCTCACCTCCTCCGCTGTTTTTTTGATGGTATTCCATTGAGGAAAAATCACGTCGAAAATGTACTCATGTTCGACGTTGCGTGGTGACGCATGTAGAGACCCTATCCTGCTTGTACACAAAACCATGTACTGAAGTTTTCCTGTCCCACCCTCTTACTGCTATCATTTCCCTATGTCCAGAGAAGTTCTCCTCGAATGGGAAGGTCAGGAATACGACCACAACCCTAAAACCAATGATTGGTATTGGGCGCTTGGCATCATTGCAGTAGCGGGGACTATTGCTGCAATACTCTTTGGAAACTACCTCATCGCCATACTTATTCTGGTCGCTTCAGGAGCCGTTGCGCTTCATGCAGAGAATCATCCGCCGACGCACCGCTTCAAAATCATCGAGCACGGACTCATCATCGGTGAAGAATTCCATCCTTTCGAGTACATGTCCTCATTCTCTGTACTTGAGGACATCGAAGGAGAATTGCCGCCCCAGCTTTCTGTGAAAACAACAAACTGGTTGTCGCCGCATCTGATAATCCCCCTTGAAGGGGTCGATGCGGACATGGTCTACGCATATTTCCTTCAGAGAGTGAAGGAGGGGGAACATCATCACTCTTTCCACGATTTGGTGGCGGCGTTGCTCAGATTCTGATATACATTCACTATTGCCCCCGTCGTTCAACGGATAGGACGCGAGCTTGCGGAGTTCGTAATTGAGGTTCGATTCCTCACGGGGGCACAATTAAATTAAGAAGTATCATTTTACAATGAGCCTAGAACTACCTGACCTTAATCCAAAACCTCTCACATCAGAGATAGAGAAACAGAAATCTGAAAAGGAGATTTTCTGGGAACAGAAGGTATCGAGAGCAAACGAAATTGTCGACGGTCTCGGTAAGGGTATTGATGAAAATATTAAGGACGCGATTGTCGCTTTTTCAGTCCATGGATTTACTACGAGCGCATCGTGTGAAGGTCACTCGGGCGAAGACCCGGATGACGGTAATTCTCCATTTCCATGGATTGAGGTTTCAGTACCCGAACCAGAAGGATGGGAGGAGGACGAAGCAAAAAGACGAGAATGCTATCTGGAAGAATTGAAGCTGCAACAAAAAATGCTCCCATTTCTTGAGGAATTTTATCGAGACCGAGAAACACCATTCGATGCTAAACTTACTTTTAGCCAAATTGGATTCTCCGGTTTTCATGTTCAAAGTTTTGGGGCAAAACTAATGGATTTACTTACCCCCAAGGAACAGGCTCAGAAACGTGAAATTTACCGAAAAGAAATGCGAGATTTTGCAGTCTTTCTCAAAGGTAAGTATTTCTCATCGTAATCATTACTGACGAGAGCTCGGTCGGTGCCAGAATGCGAAGCACATGCTCCCATCGTTCAATGGATAGGACACCTCCCTCCGAAGGAGGAGATGCAGGTTCGATTCCTGCTGGGAGCACCAACATAGAACATCTGCGAGACAGCGCTCACGAGCCGGTTCGAATTGGTAAAACCAACACAATTCTTCTTTAAAAAGCCCCCACTCCAACCTTACGGTTGGAGTGGGGGTCCATAGTGCCACAGATTTTAGACATCAAGCGGACGAGGCATTCTGGTCAATTCTAGTAATAATCATGTAGCGACAAGCGTCTTTAGTAGATGGGGCGCGTATTATCTATCATCTACATTATAGCTGGTCTCCTATCAGCGACTGTGGTGATATATAAAGAAGAGCGAGACATTTCTGTTATTGATAATGAAATTCCCACCCAGGCCGCACCAGCAATACAGAGGACTGCGGCGGCACCCACAGGCTTTAACGAGACCGGGACACTCATCTTCTACCCGAACAATGTCGGTCCGGTGCCATACATATTCTATCAAGATCGCCTCGGCCGCACCGTGGCTAAGGCGCTCGTGTTCCCTTCTTCAACCCCGACCAACTTCGCATCATGGACTGGTGCGCGCATCTCTATCATGGGCCAGATCGCGAGCGAACATGTCGTCGTCAGCCGAATGACTCACCTCTCCGGACCATAACCAAGAGGCACCGGCTCTCAGACGTGTCACATCTTTTTCTTTACAACGGCCTTGCAGTAGTCAATGTAGACTTTCATTATCAACACACAACTTATGGTATGCATAAAAAAATAACGCCACTCCTCTTTCTATCGCTCGCAATCACAGTCTCAGCCTTAGCTCCAGCCACGCACGCTCAGCTCGTCATTGGCGCACTCGAGAACACTAGCGGATATCTGGGCTCTGATACTCGCAACAACGCAACTTCATCTGACCGCGAGGCAGGTACAGCGAGCGAAGAACATACAGACACCACAACAAGCACAGAGCGAAATACCAATGCTCGGAACGCCTCGACCAGCGATCGTGCAAATGGCCTGCTCACTATAGAGTCGCATCGAAGTACAGTAGCCTCTTTTGTCCAATCACTCCTTACGATCGCCAATCGAGAGGGCACCCTGGGTGTACAGATCCAAGAAATCGCACAGGCGCAGAAAGCTTCTGAAGCGACCACAACAAACGCCATCGAAAAGGTCACCTCCCGCAGCTCGCTAAAGACACTCTTCCTCGGAAGCGACTATGAGAATCTCAGCATCCTTCGGAGCAAGATGACAGAGACACAGAGTCATCTCGACCAATTGAACACCATTCTCGCCAGCACAACTAATACTACCGGCCGCACAGCACTCGCGACACAGATCACCATACTCGCACAAGACCAGGCGGACATCCAAAGCTTCATAACCGCACACGAGAACTCATTCAGCTTCTTCGGCTGGTTCGTGAGACTCTTCGTAAAGACCGATACTACGAACTAATACCCCCCTAACACATGCGTAAAAACCGCAACAGAGTGCCATGGCTTTTCTTTAGAGCTTGATTACACCAATCTACTTAATGCGCTTCACTGCAGCCCTTGCACGAGAAACACTTTTACGGACAGTGCGTTTCGCCTCACGCTGTACTATCTCCCAATTCGCCTTCAGCTCTTTTGCAGCACGCTTCACTTCTGCAACATCTACTGCGCGAGCTCCACGATAGGTCTCCGCCACACGATCCACAATAGCGGCAAATGCTTTCGGACTCGTTTTCTCAAGATGTTTTGCTTCTTTTATCACATCATTCTTCATAGCAACTGCCCATTTCGCAGCAATCTTTCGGTGGCTTTTTGCCTTTTTACTGCCATAAAAGTAGTAGCCAGCTGCCGCTGCTGCACCCACAGCGACGAGTCCTGCACCGATCTCCATTGCCGTCTTGCTCGTACCCTTCGTTTTTTTGGTCTTTTTCATATGTTGTGGTTAATAGAATTAAAAGCGTGAGTCAAGTCTTCTTTGAAGACCTCTTTATTCTTGTGTTAAAGAAGTCGATCAGTGATTTCAGTCGCCCCTTCCCCCGTTGAATATCAGCACGAATTTCGGCAAGATCGTTTCGAATACTATCGCTTTCAAATGAGACTTGCTCTGAGATGTTTTCAATATGTCGCAGTATCCGCGCAATGCGCCACAAAACAAAAACTGTACACCCTGAAAGAAGTACTACTGCAAGAGTAGTCACAAAAAAGAAAATATCCATCTTTATGAATTCGTTCATGATGTGTGGTTGTACAAAATCTTTATTTTCTCTAATCCTCGATGTACTTGCACTGCCATCGTATTCTTTGATTGTCCAGTGATGAGCGACATTTCTGCAAGTGTAAGTCCTTGCACATAGCGCATACGTATTACCTTTTGGTACCGTTCGGGAAGGCGCGAAATGAGAAGTAGTGCAGCCTTCCCGTCTAAGAGGTCGAAAAGATGCTCTGTATGATCTGTCCCGAGTTCATACCCTTTCTCGAGAAGATTGTCGAGGGAGATTGTCTTGCGCTTCCTATATTCGTCCACAATGAGGTTATTGAGCACATGGTAGAGAAAGGCCTTCATGACATCAATTTTCCCCCCTTTGATCAAGTAGTTCCAGGTCTTCATAAACGTGTCTTGTACCAGATCTTCGCCTATCGCATGGTTATGTATCTTGAAGAAGGCGTGGGCATTCATACTTTTTGCAAAGTCGCTGTGCGCAATCGACAACACCACCTGGTGGTGTTTCTCTTGTCGTTTAAGGGTCATATAGATTAGGCCGAGTGCGGCGACATATTGTTACATAGGCATTACAGTCGTTTACGTAATTACCTGAGAGATGCGCCCCGTCAGGATTACAGTGATGTTGCTCGCATGGGGGAATACTGTGGTTGTAAGTATACCTTCCTTAGGTAATTCGTGGCGAGCCTGCAATACTCTGGGCACTCTCACGGCTCTAGTAGTAACGAGCCCTTTAAAACAAAAAGGGTGGCAGTTTATCCAATGAAAACAAAACATACAATACTTATCATAGAGGACGAGAAGAGCCTTCGAGGCGCGATTGTCGATATTCTTAAACTTAAAGACTTTCTGTCTCTTGAGGCGCGCAATGGCCGAGAGGGCGTAAAGCTCGCACTCGAGAACCACCCCGACCTTATCCTGCTTGACCTCATTATGCCGGAGATGGACGGTATGACTGCGCTCAAGAAGATCCGGGAAGACATGTGGGGAAAGAAAGTCCCCATCATCATTTTGACGAACTTAAGTGCGACCAATGAACATCCGGTAGATGATGAAGTGACGCATTATCTCATTAAGTCGGACTGGAAGCTCCGCAGCATTATAAAGAAGCTTGAGGAGATTTTGAATGTATAAATCTATGGACAAGAAGGAACTCACCGCCTCGAACGAAATAATTCTTAATCTTAAAGTCCTGGCTGAAGAGAAAGAGAGTGTGCGGCGCAAGCTGGCGGTGACCGCAGCGAAACTTGCGGAAACTGCAAAGGAAAAAGAAATCGTGCGGCGCAAACTGGCGGTGACCGCAGCGAAACTGGCGGCAACTGCTGAGAAGCTGGCGGTGACCGCAGCGAAACTTGCGGAAACTGCAAAGGAAAAAGAAATCGTGCGGCGCAAGCTCGTCGTGACCGCCCTGAAGCTTAAGAGAGCCTATGAGACTCTCGAGGAGAAAGTTCGCGAGCGTACCAAGAGCCTTGAGATGGCTCGCGCGAAAGAGGAAGCAATACTCCTCTCAATCGGTGATGGGCTGCTCGCCACCGATGAAAAAGGAAATATCATTTTCATAAACAAAACGGCGGAGAAACTGCTTGGCAAAAAAAGTAAAGAAGTCGTGGGGAAAAACTTTTCTGACATTATTCCTCTTGAGGATGAAAAAGAAGCACTGATCCCATTGCAAAAGCACCCGGTAAATATGGTCTTGGCAGATGGTGCCACTACCGCAGCACTCCCCACTGCCTATTATCGGCGAAAGGACAAGAAGCGATTTCCAATGTCTATTATGGCGACACCGGTCATTCTCGACAAGAAAACTATCGGCACTATCAAAGTGTTTCGCGATATCACCTACGAACGAGAAATTGATAAGGCAAAAACTGAATTCGTTTCACTCGCGAGCCACCAACTCCGCACTCCACTCTCTACTGTTAACTGGTACGCAGAAATGCTTCTTGAGGGAGACGTCGGGAAACTCAATGAACAGCAGCAGAAGTATCTCGATGAAGTGTATCGCAGCAACCAACGCATGGTTGAACTGGTGAACGCACTCTTGCACGTTGCCTCGCTTGAGCTCGGGACATTTATCATCGAACCCGAACCGATCGACATTTGTAGCCTTACCGAAAACGTCATAGATGAACAGCGGCCGCAAATCAATGCCCGGAAATTGAAATTTTCTTTTTCTTGTGCAAAAAATATCTCATTAATGCAAGCTGATCCGAAGCTCTTGCGGATGGTCATGCAAAACATCCTGTCGAACGCAATAAAGTATACCCCTAAGGGCGGAGACATTGATTTCACTATCACCCTAGCAAACAAGAAGAACATTCTCCTAAAAATCTCTGATACCGGCTATGGTATCCCCAAAAATCAGCAAGACAAAATTTTTACCAAACTCTTTCGTGCCGATAATGTACGAGACAAGGACACTGATGGTACCGGGCTCGGGCTCTATATCGTCAAGTCAATCGTCGAGAACTCGGGCGGCAAAATCTGGTTTAAGTCCGAGGGCGGGACAGGAAACACTGGGGCCACATTCTTCGTTTCGCT
The DNA here is from genome assembly GCA_030651285.1 of bacterium. Taxonomy (GTDB): domain Bacteria; phylum Patescibacteriota; class Minisyncoccia; order Phycocordibacterales; family Phycocordibacteraceae; genus C7867-001. The sequence continues at coordinate 97,698 of JAUSCN010000013.1, read as the reverse complement.
CCCTTTGTGTGTGGTAGAAAAATCATCTAAATAATTACTTATGAATACAAAATCTACAAAAAAGAATACCGAGAAAAAAGCGATCCTGGTGATCGAAGACGAGCGTCCCTTACTTGAGGCAATCAATGCGAAGCTTGAGAAAAACGGTTTCAATGTTATTGCTGCCAGGAGTGTTGAGCAAGCATTTAACGCAAAGATTAGGAAGAACGATCTAGGTGTTATTACCGTCCGCACTATCGAGCAGGCACTTGAGTATCTCGAGCGACTTGAACGAATTGATGCGATCTGGCTTGACCATCACCTCTTAGGTAAGGAAGACGGCCTTGATTTCGTCAAGAAATTTAAAGCGAATGGAGGGCGTTGGAACAAGATCCCCGTTTTTGTCGTCTCAAATGCCGCGAACCCCGCTACCGTGAAGTCGTATATCCACTCCGGCGTGAGCAAATACTACGTCAAGTCTGACCATCGGCTTGATGAAATCATCGCAGATATAGAGTCATTTCTCGCTCACCCAATGAGATAACCAACTCCACAGTGGGAGTTTTCTTTGCATTGTTTTTTGTTCTCTCGTTCAGCATCGTTAACACCCCTTGCGGGGTGTTTTGCCGTACAGAAACTTATGCCTTAGCCCGCTTGAGAGCTGCTGCGATGCGAGCCTTCTTGCGGTCTGCCGTGTTGCCCTTTATAACACCGCGCTTTGCTGCCTTATCAATAGCTGCATAGGTCGCAGGAACGAGCTTCTCTGCCTCCGCAACATCCTTAGCTGCAACAGCCTTTGTGAAGGCTTTAGTCGTGTCCGTAAGGGTATTCTTGCGGCGCAGATTAAAAACGCGCTTCTTTGCGGAAGAGCGGGCTGCTTTCTTTGCTGAACTGGTGATTGCCATGTCGCCGCATACTACGCCATAGAATCCGTTTGAGCAAGTCTTTTAGCCCTGATTGTCAGGCGGGGTGGTACGATACCCACATGATCCGCCAACTGTCTGGAAAGGTGCTTTTCGTAGGACCGACAAGCGTTGTTGTCGAGGTGTCGGGATTCGGAATCGAGGTGCGCATGAGCGCTCCGCAGACACTTTCTGAGGGAAGTAACGCAACTCTCGCCACCCACCTCGCAGTCAAACAGGACGGTCTCGAGCTGTATGGATTCCCCAATCCAGCTGATCGAGATTTTTTTGAACTCATCCTCTCAGTCTCCGGTATCGGACCAAAAACCGCACTCTCGGTACTGCGCCGATCCACCCGAGAAGCACTTGAGGGCGCCATCGGCAAACGCGACCTTACGTACCTCACCAAAGTAGTCGGCCTTGGAAAAAAAGGTGCGGAAAAAATGCTTGTGGAACTAGCTGACAAGGTCGGTTCGCACGCACACAGTGATGAAGATGGTGAAGTTTTTGATACACTCGTCGCGCTCGGATATACCGAACGCGAAGCTCGTACTGCCCTTCAATCAATTCCAAACGGCACGGTTGGCAAAGAGTCCCGACTTAAAGCCGCACTCTCTGTAGCGCAGTAGTCCCCTATTTATGTACGAACTTGTTAATCGAACAGTCCGCATACTAAAAAAAATAGTTCCTGTGTCGGTCGTGAGAGCGCTCCGCCCGATCTATCATCGCGCCATTTCTTTTCTCATGGCGCTCTCATATGGATTCCCGGCTCGGAAGCTCACGGTAATCGGCATCACCGGAACGAAGGGAAAGTCCACGACTGCCGATATGCTGTTTGCGATCCTGCGCGAAGCAGGATATTCGACTGCACTAATCTCTACGATCCGATTTGCTATCGGAGATTCGTCAGAACCGAACCCATACAAGATGACACTGCAAGGGCGCGGCTTCGCGCAAGCATTCATGCGTCGCGCTCTCGACTCCGGATGTACACACCTCATCATCGAAATCACCTCGGAAAGCATTCCCCAATACCGTCACTGGTTCCTTAATCTTGATGCCCTTATCGTGACCAATATTCAGCGCGAACATATCGAGAGTCACGGCTCTTTTGAAAACTATGTCGCCGCGAAGCGCGCCATAGTCGACGCACTCGTCCATTCACCCAAGAAACACACCGCACTTATTCTCAACAAGGATGTTCCAGAGACCCGACCCTTCGCCTCTGTGCATGTTTCAGAAGTGATCCCATTCACTGCGAGTGAGCTTATTCATCTGCATGGAGACGATCATCAAATATATTTCGAATACGCAGGTACCTCATTCACACTTCCGATACCGGGAACTTTCAATGCAATGAATGCGCTCTCGGCGATAAAACTGGCAGAAAATATCAGCATCCCGCTCGCGACCGCCGCGAAAGCACTCGCTACACTTCCTACGATACGAGGTCGTGTAGAACACATTGATGGGGGTCAGGATTTTCTTGCGATCGTCGATTATGCGCATACGCCCGATTCGCTTCGTGCCCTCTACAGCGCCTTCCCTACACACAGAAAGATATGTGTCTTGGGAAGCACTGGCGGAGGACGTGACACCTGGAAGCGCTCGGAGATGGGAAAAATCGCAGATGAGACATGCGAGAAAGTCATCCTTACAAATGAAGACCCATACGATGAAGATCCTCAAGCCATTGTCGACATGGTTGCAAGCAGTATGCAGCGCAAGCCAGAAATCATCATGGATCGTCGAGAGGCCATTCGCCATGCGCTCTCGCTCGCTAAATCGGGCGATGCTGTTCTTATTTCCGGCAAAGGAACCGATCCGTACCTCATGGGCGCGCGGGGCACAAAGACACCTTGGAGCGACGCAAAAGTTGTACGCGAAGAGCTTGAGCGACTTCCTTCAAGACTTTGATACTATAGCCGTATGGGTGACATGCACGATGCGTGGTTTTTCATAGGCATTTTCGTCTTCATATTCCTCATATGGATCGCAACGGGCGGGCCACTACACCCGCTAGCATTCACCGGTCCGCGCCTTGCCGCTCCAGGACCGCTTGGTGGAGGAACGTACCTTTCCCTGCCGCAAGCACCCTTCAGCATCGGAGACTCCGGTGCTCCAAACAGCTTCTTCCCCTCTTTTGGGGGCGGGAGTACGTTTGACTCCTCATCATCACTCTATCGAAGCATCCTCAGTATCGGCCATTATGTTTCGAGCCCGGGATCTGAGAAACCAGAAAATGAATATGTCGAAGTATCGGTCAATCAAAATGCTGAAGTGCCGGTCAAGCTCACCGGATGGACTCTTACAAGTGGCGCAACTGGCAACTCCACCATCATTCCAAAAGGGACTGAACTTCCGACCTCAGGAGTCATAAATGAGGCGCAAGACATCATACTCACTCCAGGACAGCGCGCTGTAATACTCTCCGGACGTTCCCCAATCGGAGCATCGTTCCGCGAGAATAAATGTATCGGCTATTTCAGCAGCTTCCAAGATTTCTACCCGTCCCTGCCGCAAAATTGCCCGACCCCTTCCGAGGAACTTGCCATGTTCTATGGTGGCGGTTATATCCGTGACGCCGCATGCATCGATTACGTAGACACACTCGGTCGCTGCCAGGCCGCCCTTACTCCGCCAGTGACTGCCTCCGGAGCATGTCAGAGCTTCATTGTGAAATATCTGAATTACAACGGATGCGTGGAAGCCCATAGGGACGATCCAGATTTTGCGGGCGATACGTGGCGCGTATATCTCGGGCGCACAAGCTCGATGTGGCGTACTCGACACGAGATCGTTAAGCTGATTGATGCGCAAGGGAAAACGGTCGATACGTTTAGCTACTAGAAGAAACGGCTCGTAAGTGGTAGAAATACGAGTACGAGGACCAGCCAAGCTCGCGCCCGTATCTTCGAAGACTCGATACGGACGCTCGTTCGGTGGGATCAAAATCAAGATGACTTGTTTTGCTCCACCTCACTTCGCGCCCGTAGCTCAGTTGGTAGAGCAGCTCCCTTTTAAGGAGAAGGTCGCAGGATCGTTCCCTGCCGGGCGCACTTGAAAATGACCAGTGTCTGCACCCTGTTCATTATTACAAGTGCGGGGCGTAGCGATGTTTTACTAACAAGCAAAACCGCGAGCCGGGGTCGCGAAAATTTGCTTGCGACGGCAAGCAAATTATTTGTGACCACCTGAAGAAAAACGCACCGCCTGCGCGGTGTTTTTTCTTACAGGTGCGGACCGGAGCCATGTCGGAGTCTTCGAGGACGGGCGAGGTGGGGTCGAGAGCGCTTAGGATTTTGCGAAAATTTGGAGCAAAATACTTAGCAACTCGTGACCACTTGAAACATCTCCCTATATCGACAGCGCAAACCTCTCGAGCGATAGCTCCAGATCAAGTCCTCCGCGACGAGAATGTTGCAGAAGCTCGATAAGGGCGAGCGACAACTGTCTGGATTCTTTCGGAGTCCATGACCGACTTCCCTTTTCCATCAAATCTCGAGCTTTCCAATGCAGAAGACCATGTAACATCTCGGGCGCATCACCCGCACGAAGTGCACGCTGTATTTCGAGCCAGAGTTTTTCACGCGAACGAGCCGCGAGTGCATTTACCAGATTTCCATTGAAACCCCGCACGATCTCTCGAGCGAGAGGTGTATCAAATTTGTATTCGACTTTTGCTTTTGCCGCAACTTTCTTCGCTTTTGCTGCTGCAAGCTTCGGCGCGAGAATGATGATCGCATTGTCAGAAGCAGCAAGCGCATCGATATGTGCTTCGATAACACTATTTGTAGAACCTTCTTCGCTATCCTCATCTTCACTTGCAATGCGCGCAACTGGGAAAGGATCATCTAACAGCACCAAGAGACGCTTCACAAAAAGCCCCCCTGACAGAGCCACCTCTTCAAGCGCCACATCGCTTAGCTCTTCACGCGCAAGTCGCACATACGCGAGATTTGATTCTTTTGCACGAGCTTTCTCGACCCATTCAAATGCTTTGCTGCGCACCTTCTCTGCATCAGAGCCGTAAAAGAGGTAAATCATACTGGATGCATCGAGCCCCAGTCCGCACCCATCTTCATTACAGTAATAACAGGAACTTCGTACGTCTCCCTTGCTGGTAATACAGATTCCATAATGCCTTTGATCTTCAAACCGATATCATCAACCCGCGACGAACGTATTTCGTACACGAGCTCATCATGCACCTGTAGGAGCAAATAGGCGTCCGTCTGCGCACCTTCCCTCTCAATCATCTCATCGACACGAACCATCGCAAGCTTGATGATGTCTGCTTGTGTCCCTTGAATCGGGGCATTCACTGCCATGCGCTCCGCTTGTGCGCGCACATACGGCAAAGATGATTTCATTTCTGGAAACTGGCGGCGGCGACCGAAGAGCGTTTCGGTATATCCGTGTTTTCTCGCAAAACCTTTGGTGCTCTCAAGATATTCTGAAAGCGTCTTGAACGTGGTGAAATATTCCTCGAGGTATTGATGCGCTTCTGCTGTCGTCGAACCGAGCTGTTGACGGAGCGCGTTCACGCCCATGCCATACAAGATGCCAAAGTTAATAATCTTCGCCCGTCGGCGCATCTCCGCATCGACCTCACTAGGCGCAACATGAAATACCTGCGCGGCAACTTCTTGATGCACGTCTCTGCCGCTTCTGAATATCGCACAAAGTTTTTCGTCGCCAGAGAGAATCGCTGCAAGCCGCAACTCTATCTGCGAATAGTCGAGTGCAACGAGCGTAAAATCTTTTGAAGCTACGAATGCGTGCCGTATCGCCCTTCCCCGTTCCGAATGGAGCGGAATGTTCTGCAGGTTCGGACTCTGGCTCGCCATACGGCCGGTCGTGGTGCCTGTCTGGAGAAATTCAGCATGCAAGCGATGTTCCGCGTCGAGTAGAGGCGGCAGATTCTCGATGTACGTAGAAAGAAGCTTCTTGAGCTCTCGATACTCAAGAATGTCGCCGATGACCGGATGCATATCACGTATCTTCTCGAGCTCGCTTTCGCGAGTCGAACGCTGCCCTCCCGCGGTCTTCTTCTGTCGCTCAGGAATAATTTTCAGCTCATCGAAAAGCACTTCGCCGAGCTGCTTAGGAGAGTTCACATTGAATTCTCGTCCGGCGGCTTTATAGATACGCTTCTCAAGCGACTCAAGTTCAACAGTATATTTCCTAGCCAGGGCGTCGAGCACATTCGGATCGACAAGTATGCCGCGCGACTCCATCTTGTGAATGACTGGGATGAGCAATCTTTCTATGTGCTCATACACATCCCGCACCTTTCCCATTAGAGATAACTGCTTTTCGAGCTCGACACGAGCATCAACGAACACGCGCTTCTTCGTGAACGCAAGGATGTCGTCGAGCGACGGGTTCGTGAACTCAGAGGAAATGAGCCAGAGCATCACTTTCGCTTCCGTAAGAGCTACAGGGTCCACCTCTTCAGGGACCATCTCTTCGTACACAATATTCTCTTCCCCATCGCTGGCCGTATTCGCAAAAATCTTCTGCACACGATCTCGCAATGAGCGGAACCCGAAATCATCACACATCGACAGCACTTTCTGTAGTGCTGCAGTATCGCGCCATGAACGTTCAGGAAGCGTGAACGCGATCGGCGCATCTAGGCGTATCGTTGCGAGTGATTTAGAAAAGATCGCCTCTTCCTCATTATCTAAGACGAGCTGTACATAGCGCTTTTGGATACCCACTTCTTTTGCGACTGTCTCGACACCTTTCTTTTTGAGAGTCTTGTAGATACTTTCTAGATCTCCATATTTCTGGATCAACTTGAGGGCGCTTCCCTCACCAACACCTGGCACTCCTTTTATGTTATCGGACGGATCGCCCATAATTCCTTTCAAATCTCGAATGAGTGGCGGCTTAAAACCAAATCGTTCTACGACCTTCCCCTCGTCATATAAAATAGTGTCATTGATGCCCTTTTTCAGCGTGAAAACACGAACACGTTCGTCATCGACGAGCTGCAGCATGTCCATATCTCCAGATGCGATGATGACGTCGACACCCTCTTCCCTCAATTCGTGCGCGATGGTACCAAGAAGATCGTCTGCCTCAAATCCCTCTCGTTCATACATCGGGATTGAGAACGCTTCGAACACTTTGCGCGACTCCTGAAGCTGGAGCGCAAGAGCGTCGTCTGTCTTTGTGCGCGTCCCTTTGTATCCCTCGAACGCTTCATGGCGAATGGTCGGCTTCGGCAAATCAAAGCATGCCGCGATGTAATCAGGCTTCAGGTCGGTGATGATCTTGAGCAGCATCGTAACAAGACCATACAGTGCGCCAGTCGGGGCGCCGGTCGGACCAGTTAATTCCGCTGATGCGAGCGCATGATAGGCACGGTGAACAATGGCATGAGTATCTAGTAGAACGATTCGTTTTCTTCCAAGAAAACTTTTAGTCATATGAAATAGTGCGCGCGCCATCAGGCTGCACGGTGAACGAAAGTTTTTTTGATGGAACCGGAAGAGCATCAGCCACCTTTCCTGGCCACTCCAGCAAAATAAGATTTCCGGAATCCTGCATGAACTCATCGAAACCGAGTGGAGCAAGCTCGCTCCCCTTTTCGAGCCGATACGCGTCGATATGTATCAGTCGCTTGAAAGACTGATCATCTGGGAGTAGATATATTTTTTCAAGTACGAACGTCGGACTGCTTACGGTTTCCTCGACGCCAAGAGCGCGCGCAACCGCTTTGGTAAACGCCGTCTTCCCTGCGCCAAGCTCTCCAGAAAGTGTAACGAGCGTCGCCTTAGTGCCTGGCGAGAGTGTGTGTACAAAAAACACAGCTTCCGCCTCAAGGTCATCGAGAGTGCGAATCGTCTTCTCCATTAAGAACAATTGTACCGCTGAAAATGAAAAAGCGCCCCTTCTCAAAGCCGTTTAGACTTTGAGAAGGGGCGCATACCCCTCAATACCGATACATTCCATATCCGGGGTACGCCCACCAACCACCCCAGCCCCAATACCAACCCACCATTGAGCGATCAGGGAGACGACATACTACCGCAACCTTCGAAGTACCCTCCTGACCTTTCGGGTCGTTCCTGATCTCCCACGCACCAGGACACCGACAGAACACCTGGGAAACTTTAGATACTTCCCTGAAGTTCGGGAGCTGCTTTAACTCCTCTGCCACTGTCTTGTAATCCACTAGAGGCGGCGGAGAGTACCCAAACTCCTCGCAAACTGCCTGTCGCTCACCGGAGCTTTCGCGCACTTTCCAGATCATGGGTGATTTGCAATACAACTGTTGTGAAGGGCTCGTAATCACCTCGATGTGCGGCACCGCCTGCAGCGGATGCAGAGTGTCGCACCCACTAAGAAGTGCCAAGACGTACACCGCAAGAACCGTGACTATGCTTTTAGGCATACGCCCTCCTTTCGTTCGGATGTTGGAATTGGCAGAAAACTATCCACATAAATTATACTACCATATATTACATATTGTCAAGTGCCACTCCTACCCTATTTCCGAGTCTGCTATCATTACATTTCATGGATCTCCCTTTTGATACTGAGCACGAAAAAACAAAGCTCGCGCAGGTGCGCGAGCACGAAGAAGAAGATATTGCACAAATTCTCTCCGAGAAATACAGCATGTCTTACATCGACCTCTCGCTCAAAGAAGTTGATGTCGATGCGCTTCGTGTCGTCCCTGAAGAAGTCGCCCATACTGCTGAGGCAGCCGCATTCATGAAAGCTGCGAAAGTACTGTCTCTTGCGATTCATAATCCAAATAACACTGCGCTTCCGAAACTTCTCGAAGATCTCGCGGAGCGAGGATTCGAGATCCAGAAATATCTCGTTTCAAGGAAAAGCCTTGATAAACTGCTTGCGCGCTACAGCGACCTTACTACCACCACACAATCGAAGCCAGGCGTCTTCGTTGTTGCCCCAGAAATCCTTGCAAACATATCCCAAGCAGCCGAGCCACGAAAAAAACTCCTACAAGAGCTGGAAAGCACAGCCGCCTTGAAAGCTCTTGAGCGCGTTTCGCGCACATTCGAGCTCGTACTCGCGGGAGCGTTCGCTCTTCGCGCATCCGACATACACTTCGAGCCGAGCGAGGGAAAAACAGTCCTTCGATTGCGCATCGATGGACTTCTTTCTGAGCTGTATTCATTTGATGCTCAGACCTATCACCTACTCAACTCACGTATAAAACTCCTCTCGGGAATGAAGCTCAATGTTACTAACCGAGCACAAGACGGCCGTTTCAGTATCGAAAAAGGAACGAGTCAAATCGAGATGCGTGTATCGTTCATCCCAGGCAACTTTGGTGAGTCAATCGTGATGCGTATTCTCGACCCCGAGGCGACCAAGGTTTCCTACAAGGAACTTGGCATCCCCCCGAAACTCCTCGCTCGTCTTGAGACGGAAATCCGCCGCCCGAACGGCATGCTTCTTACGACTGGCCCTACTGGAAGCGGAAAAACGACTACCCTGTATTCATTCCTCCGTGAGATTCACTCCCCGGAGATAAAGATCATCACCATCGAAGACCCTGTGGAGTACCACCTCGACGGCATCGTACAGACCCAAGTCTCAGGAGAGACGTATACGTTTGCCGAAGGACTCAAGTCGATCGTGCGGCAAGACCCAGACATCATCATGGTTGGCGAAATTCGCGACCAGGAAACGACTAACATCGCCATCCAAGCAGCGCTCACCGGACACTTTGTATTCTCCACCCTTCACACAAACAATGCGGCCGGCACCTTCCCTCGCCTTGTCGACCTTGGTGCAGATCCGAAATCCTTCGGTTCCGCAGTTACCGTGTCGATGGCCCAGCGTCTCGTGCGTAAGCTAGACCCAAACCAGAAAAAAGAACGGCCGCTCACTGCGGACGAAAAGCAGATGATCGCGAAAGTATTCGAACCGCTTGCTGACAAGACCCTGATTCCTGAAAAGATTGAGACGGTCTGGGAGCCTGCTCCAACAAGCGAGGCCGAGACCGGATACAAAGGGCGCGTCGGATTGTACGAAGCAATATTCATGGATGACGAGCTCGCAAACTTTCTGCGGGAAAACCCGCCTGAAAACGAAATCGCAAAAGCTGCGGCAAAGCAGGGATATCTCACTATGGCACAAGATGGAATCATCAAAGCCCTGAATGGCGACACCTCCCTCTCCGAAGTCCTCTCAACCGTCGACATTCCGAGATAGCGCACGGCGCACCACTACGTACGTTTATCTGAAAAAATCCCATCCATACTCCCCCAGGCAAAAACCCGCATTACGCGGGGTAGACGAGACACCTGAGGAGTTCCGCAGCCTCATTACCGAAGTAATAAACCACAAAATCCTTGGGGAAACGTCCGAAGCCGTCAAGCCTTGCCTAGAGGAGTATGAAAAGGATCTAAGAGAGCCCGTTATTGACCCACCTTCCCTTGGTCAATAACGAACCGCCGAAACTATGTTAATATACTAGCACCATCCTATTTTATGTCAACCCCCTCGGAAGACTTGCTCCCTCTTGTGAAGTCGCTCGACGCAGCGCTCCGACCATCGGAATGGGACGAGTATGTTGGGCAAAAACAAGTAAAAGCCAACGTGCGAATCGCGATCGATGCCGCAAAGAAGCGCGGAAGCATGCCCGAGCACATTCTTTTCTACGGCCCTCCAGGTGTCGGAAAGACGACCCTCGCCCACCTTGTCGCGACAACACTTCAATCCCCTTTGAAATCTACGTCTGGTGTGGCTATCGAGCGCTCGGGCGACCTCGCGGCGATACTTACCAACCTCGAACCGAATACTGTTCTCTTTATCGATGAGATACATCGCCTCCCGAGAAAAATCGAAGAGCTTCTGTACCCAGCGCTTGAGTCAGGCCATCTCGATATCATCCTCGGGAAAGGACCTTCCGCCCGCACCATTGAGCTCGCACTACCCTCCTTCACCCTCGTCGGAGCAACGACGCGCATCGCAGAACTTTCTGGACCACTCCGTTCACGATTCGGCGGCGGAACTTATCAGCTTGATTTCTATAATGATGAAGACCTGCGAGACATTATCCGCCGCTCGGCATCTCTCTTAAACCTGTCGGCGCCCGAAGAGGTCATCGAACGCATCGCGGCACGAAGCCGCGCAACCCCACGTCTCGCAAACGCTCTCTTGAAGCGCGTCCGCGACTTCTCTGAAGTGCATGGGCGCCCATTGTCTGCCGCTCTCTGCGACGAGGCGTGTGAGCTGTTCGGCATCGATACTCTCGGCCTTACCAAAGACGATCGTCGCTACCTCGACACTCTCCTGAAGAGTTTCCGTGGAGGCCCGGCGGGCGTCCGCGCGCTCGCGGCGTCTCTGCATGAAGACCCCGACACTGTGGAGCATGTGTATGAGCCCTACCTACTTCGCCTCGGATTTATCGAACGATCCTCTCGCGGGCGCGTACTGTCTCCAAAAGGTCGCTCTTTTCTTACGGGCGAAGCATAGGTAGACTGAGTTCCTGTACGCTTCTAGTAATAAACTATTCTTATGTCTGGACACAGTAAATGGGCACAGATAAAACGGCAGAAGGCAGTGACTGACGCCACACGAAGCCGCGTGTTTTCCCGATTCGCGCGACTCATCGCTCTCGAATCAAAGAAAGCGAATGGACTCGTTTCGGCACCTGGGCTCTCCGCGGTAATCGCTCGCGCAAAAGCAGCGAACATGCCCAAGGAAAATATCGAGCGCGCAGTCGCAAAGGGAGCGTCGAAGGATTCGGGCAATCTTGAACAGGTCGTATATGAAGCATACGGGCCTGGAGGCGTCGCCATCCTCATTGACGCTCTCACCGACAATAAGAATCGCACCACACAGGAGGTAAAGCATTTGCTCGTGCTGCAAGGAGTCGAACTCGCCTCTCCTGGTGCAGCAAGCTGGGCGTTCACGAAGGCTGGCAATGAATACATTCCGAATGAACCGCTCGTCGAAATCTCTGGCGATGATGAGATTCGTCTCGGTACGATTCTCGAAGCGCTCGACGAGCATGATGATGTGCAGCAAGTGTTCACAAATGCTCGCGGATATGAGAATACTGGCGATTGATCCCGGGTACGATCGTCTCGGTATCGCTATTATCGAAGGAAATCCATCACGACCCTCACTTATTATGAGTGATTGTGTCCTTCCCGAAAAAGGAGCCCGTGAGAAGCGTCTCGCGACAGTGGCGACATCTGTTTCTGCTGCGATCAAGAAATATGCCCCCGACGCACTCGCGATAGAATCCCTCTTCTTCAGTACGAATAAGAAGACCGCACTAGGTGTTGCGGAAGCTCGCGGCGCGATACTTGCTATCGCAGGTATCGCTTCCCTTCCTGTGATCGAATGTACCCCTCAACAAGTGAAAATTGCAGTCACTGGCCATGGCCGTGCGAGCAAATCTGATATTGAAAACATGGTTCCTCGACTTGTCACACTCCCCAAAAGAAAGCGCCTTGATGATGAGCTCGATGCTATAGCGATCGGTATAGCCGCACTTGCTTCTGGACTCTCACGCCCTTAATCCACACCAAGACACCCACGTGGGTGTTGCATGATAAAAAAATTTGTTTCAATATACCCATTCCCGAACCAGGGTTAGATTTTAACGATATTCATAATCTATGAATGAAGAAGATGAGATGATTTCAGGCTTCGATCCCCTCACGGAAGAGGAGGAAGATGATCTGCTTGATGATGAAGAAAGTGAGTTCAGTCTTGATGAAGAGGGGGAGATGCGGGGAGGTGTTGGCCTTAGTGAGGAAGAAGAAAAAGATTACTAAACTGATGATTACGGGATGCGTGGTAGCATACAAACCATGTCTTCCCAGCATCACAACTCTCGGCGACACACGGTACTCGCGGTCATTCTTGTTTTCCTAGGAGCAGGATTCCTCATAGGTGGAGGAATCCTGCTTTCTGTTGCTATAACCCCCGTTCCAGATATAAACTCCTTCTCTTCTCGACAGGTCGATCAATCGACGAAGATCTATGATCGTACCGGGCAAGTCCTCTTATACGACTACAACCGGGATGCGAAGCGCAATGTCATTCCCCTTTCTTCCGTATCGCCGAACACAATAAACGCGACTATTGCCATCGAGGATTCGAGTTTCTATGAACATGGCGGCATCCGTCTCACTTCGATCATTCGCGCCATACTAGCTGACGCACTTGGTGTCGGCCTGTCTCAAGGAGGATCTACCATCACTCAACAAGTGGTGAAGATCGAGCTTCTCACACACAAAAAGAGCATTACTCGGAAAATAAATGAGTGGATGCTCGCTATAAAACTTGAGCAGGCATATTCGAAGAATCAGATTCTTGAGACGTATTTGAATAACATTCCATACGGAGGCACCCTCTATGGTGTAGAGGCGGCAGCGGAATCCTATTTCGGCAAACCAGCAAAAGATCTTTCTCTCGCTCAAGCTGCATATCTCGCTGCGATGATCCAAGCCCCTTCTTACTACTCCCCATACGGGATCCACCAAAACGAACTCACAGCTCGTAAAGATTTAGTACTGGAGAGGATGCGCACACTCGGATTCATAGATGACACCACCTATACAGCAGCTAGGTCTGAAAAAGTTTCTTTCTCTCCGACAGGGCATACCTCTATAGTTGCTCCGCATTTTGTGTTCTATATCCTCAACCAGCTCGAGGAGATGTATGGCCCCCAATCTCTCACTTCCGGTTTGAAAGTGATCACCACTCTCGACTCTGATCTTGAAGTAAAAGCTGAATCCATTGTGAATAAATATGCCCTTGAAAACGTAAAGAAATTCAATGCATCCAACGCATCTCTTATCGCTATAGATCCATCAACTGGGCAAATCCTCGCTATGGTTGGATCACGAGACTTCTTTGATAAAGCTATCGACGGCCAATACAACGCCGCACTTGCGTCCCGACAACCAGGGTCCACTATGAAACCTATTGTGTATTCCCTCGCTCTCACGCGCGGATACACGCGTGATACGGTCATATTCGACACACAAACTCAGTTCTCAACGGCATGTAAGCCGTCGGACATTACAAACAACACTCCTCCTTGTTACGCGCCTTCGAACTTCGATGACATCTTTCGCGGCCCAATGACTTTTAAGACTGCCCTCGCACAATCAATAAACATTCCCGCTATTAAAGTCCTCTATCTTGTAGGAATTCAGAATGCTATAAATCTCGCAAAATCATTTGGTCTCTCCACCCTCGGAGATCCTAACCAGTACGGACTCACACTCGTTCTTGGAGGCGGCGAGGTGCGACTTCTTGATCTCACCAGCGCATACGCGACATTCGCAAATGATGGAGTGAAAAACACTCCTACCGGCATACTTGAGGTATATGACTCTTCAGGAAATATACTTACTCAATTCTCCCCTCAACAGTCACGTGTAATACCTATACAGACTGCACGAGATATCTCCACAATACTCTCTGATGCATACGCTCGATTCCCAGAATACCCCCTCAACTCTCCCCTTTCTTTCCCTGGATACGACGTCGCAGTAAAGACAGGCACAACGAATGATACCCGTGATGCTTGGGTGGTCGGATATACTCCCTCTGTCGCGATAGGTGTGTGGTCAGGAAATAATGACAACAGCCCAATGGTGAAGTCTATCGCAGGATATATCACAGCTCCCATGTGGCACGAGGCAATGGCGTACGCGATCTCAAAATATCCAAAGACATATTTCGGTGAACCGAGTGTAATTGCTTCATCGACTTCTCTAATATTCCGAGGAGATTGGCATATACCCGACCCTCAAGGAAACATAATTCCTCATAGTCTCTTATATTGGACTGACAAAAATAACCCTCAAGGTCCTGCTCTTATAGATCCATCGAGAGATCCTCAGTTCGATTATTGGGAATATGGAATCGCAAATTGGTATGCAACTCATCAGAATGCTTTATAGTATCAAATTCTATACTATTGATTCATTGGAGAAACTAAATATAGAAGTGATGTATCCCCAACCCCTTTAATAATGAGTGGTCGGCCGATACCAGCCGCACTTAGAGATATACTTTCTGCTTGTGTGAGCGCTAATACAGCGGATAAGTAGCGGTGGTTAAATGAAAGCTCGAGAGAGTCTCCTGATATATGCGCTGAAATTGTTTCAGAGGATTCTCCAATGTCAGTATTTCGAGCGAAGAGAGAAAATTGATTCTTCTTAGGATCAAAACTCATTTTTACTTTCTGGAATGAATCCGAGAATATAGTCGTTCGTTTAAGTGAGTTTTCGAAATCCTTTCTAAGAACAGTTGCTTCGACAGCTGATTCTTTAGGTATGATTTGGCGATAATCAGGGTATACCGCATTTGTAAGTCTCGACACAAGCATTCCAGCATCACTTACGAACGCACATTGATGCTCATCAAATGAGACCGTAATGTCTGTATCTGGAATGGCTTGAGCTATATCAAGAGCATTTTTTGCGGGAATCAAAAACTTCCCTTGAATCCCTTTATTCATGAGAGGTATTTTTTTCTCAGCAAGCCTAAAGGAGTCAGTTGTTACCGCAGTTAACACCCCACCTTCAATAGATAGATAGATACTCGCCAGTTCTGGACGCACAGTAGAGGAGGATGCACATGGGGCGATGGTAGTAAAAAGAGAGCGAAGTAATACTCCAGGAAGCTCTATTTTGTTCTTGGGATTCTCAGGGAAAGGAATTGTTGGGAAATCCTCATATGGGACCGTCTTAATAGAACTTTTACTATTTCCGCTTGTTATAGAAAGAATATCTCCATTATGCTCCAGGAGTATCTTCCCTTCTTGAGTGAAGGAACTCGCTATTTGCTGTAATACGGTCGCTGGGATAGCAACAACACCTTTTGTAGTGCATTCCCCATCGATCTTAAGATCAATACCTGTCTCAAGATTTGTAGCGCGCATTTTTATACCATCATCACCCGCTATAAGAAGTATTGCTGAGAGTACTGGAAGAGTTGCACTCTTACGTTCAGCGAATCTTGAGACCGTATGCACAGCTTCTCCGAATTTCTTTTTTTCAATTGAAATGATCATACGGATTCTATTAGGGCTGTTGATAAGTGGATAAACTTAAAATAAAGCGTACCTGCTCACTATTTTGATTCTTAGATTCTAAACAATATGTTGATATAGAACGTATAAACATCATACAAGTAGGGTGCGGATATTTTGGATCTCTTGTGATAACTCGCTATCCACAATGATTTCACGCTTTATTTTTTCACAGGAGTGGATAACCGTCGTGTGGTCGCGACCACCAAGTTTTGTACCAATAGTCGGATAGGAAATATGAAAATCCTCACGAAGAAGATACATGATTATCTGCCGAGGACGTACGACTTCCCTACGGCGAGTCTTCTCATAAATACTCTCCTCATCGATTCCGTAGAATTCAGCAACCTTGTCGACGACATTCTTCACTGAAATATTCTTTTGAGGGCGTGTGAATGAGCGGAGAGATTGGCGTACTTCAGCTATATCAGGAGCAGCACCCTTTACTTGAGCATGACAGATAATACTATTCACCATACCCTCTAATTCTCGTATGGAACCATTCATAGTTGTAGCGACGTAATCAACCACTTCATCTGACAGAATCACCCCATGAGAGGCGGCTTTTTTACGCACTATAGCCATACGAGACTCTGGGTCAGGTTCACTAATATCCACTGTCATTCCACTAGCGAGGCGACCCTTGAGGCGGTCTGCGATGTCTGGGATAGCCGCTGGAGCTCGATCAGAAGAAAAGATGATTTGCTTATTTGTATCGTAGAGAGCGTTGAAGAGGTGGAAAAGCTCCTCCTGAGTCTTTTCTTTCTTGGAGAGGAATTGAATATCATCCATGATGAGGAGGTCGTATTGGCGATATTTATCCTTAAATCGGTTTGCTGAACCAGCTTGCACCGAATCAGTATAATCAACAACGAATTTTTCTGAGGTGAGATAGAAGACTTTTCTCCCCTGATACAATTTCTTGTATTGATTCCCTATAGCCTGGATAAGGTGAGTCTTCCCTCTTCCTGTATCACCATAGATAAATAATGGATTGTAGGTAATTCCTGGACGCTCTAGGGCGGCTTGTGCGGCGGTGTAAGCAAGATTGTTGAATGAGCCGATGACGAATGTATCAAATGTGTAGCGAGGATTGAGGTTATCGCTCTTATTTATATAAAAATCCTCAAGCGGGAGTTCCATAGCCCCTTTAGGGAGCTTAATTTCCTTCTGTACCTTACGATTTTCATCTTTCACTATCGAATATTCGATATTTCTGAACTCATAGGAGACATCCCGAATGATCTTCAGGAGCATTGTGTTGAACTTTTTCAAATACCAATCCTTAAAGAACTGGCTGGGTACGCCGATGTGCACTACCCCGTCCTCAGTTATCTTTGTAATGAAACTATTACGAAACCAAGTATTGAAATTAGCGGGTGATATTGAAAGTTCGACTTGAGTAAGAACGTATTCCCAAAGTTCACGAGGATCTCCTTTGTTCATAATGCTTTGGAGTATACGCTTCCTTATATAGACAAGCCACACTGGCGTTTCGTGGAGAACCTGTTAGTATCATGTGCACAACCTAATCTTTTCATCCACCATGTCGAAAAGGACCTATCAGCCGAAGAAACGAAAGCGCGCAACAACGCACGGGTTCCTCGCACGCAAGAAAACCAGCTCAGGACGCAAGATTTTGCAGGGCCGCCGCCGTATTGGTCGAGCGAAGCTCGCAGTGTAATCTTCTGTGTTTCCGCGCCGAGAGCGACTTTCTCGTGAATATATCTCCGCCGCCCTCCCGGCGGGCCGTCGGGTCTCGTCTAAACACTTCACCGCAGTCCTCCCTAAAGAAGGGAGGGGCTTCGCTGTCATCGTCCCAAAGAAAGTAGCGCGCCTCTCAGTAACGAGGCATCTGATAAAGCGCCGCGTACTTGCGGCGTTAAAGTCCCTTCCCCACCCAACCTCCCTCATCATTTTTCCCAAAGCGTCGGTAAAAGATATACAATACAAGGACATTAAGGAGGAGCTTGGCACTCTCCTTTCTAAAATTAACCAGTAACGTACAATACGTCTGTGATATCAACTTTCTTCCACGCATTTTTCTATGACCCGATTTACAACGCGCTCGTAGCGCTCGTAGCGCTCGTCCCAGGCTCTGATGTTGGTGTTGCTGTTATCCTCCTCACTATTGTCATTCGGGTCGTGCTGCTACCATTTTCGCTCTCTGCAGCCCGCACACAGCTTGCGATGAAGAATCTAGAGCCAAAATTGAAAGCATTGAAGGAAAAATATAAGGGCGATAAGGAAAAAGAGGCTCTAGAAACCCTCGCACTCTATCGAGAAGAGAAAGTAAATCCGTTTTCGAGCATCCTTACGGTGTTTATCCAGATCCCAGTCCTTCTCGCTCTGTATTGGGTCTTTCTGTATGAGCCGTTTACGATGATTAATACCGCTCGACTTTATTCATTTACACCGGTTCCTGGTTCCGTATCGCTCCTGTTCCTAGGATTCATATCAATAATGGGGAAAAGCCTCATTCTGGCTATTGTGGCGGGCCTCACGCAGTTCTTACAGGCTCATATGGCCCTTCAGGGGACGATGAAAGCCGCTCCGAGCGGTAGTGGGATGCAGGCGGATTTTCAGAAAGTCATGGGCATGCAGCTCAAATACGTCTTCCCTTTCCTTATAGGGGTCATTTCCTATACGACTTCTAGCGCAATCGCGCTGTACTTCATCACTACGAACATCGCAGGTGCGATACAGGAATGGCACGTACGGCGCACGGTGCTAACTTCGGATCAGAGTTGATACGACCAAAGAGATCCGTCGTTCTTGTTTACAAATACGAGCGTAGTTCCAGAAGGGTTGATGGCAAGGGATTCCGCGTCGAGGGACGTTTTTGCTTCAGCTGTAAAGTCGAGCACTAGTTGCGCATAGCGGCCGGAAACTTGAATTTTCCATATCCGGTCCGAGAACGCCACGGCTCCTTGATACCAATCGTCAGGATAGTTTTTCCCAGGAGCAGGGTTTTTAGGGATTCCGCAGTAGATAGTGGTCTCATCGGTAGTCCATATGCATTTGTCGGTGATGGTAGCGACAGGAAGAGGGGTAGTGTCGCCTGTTGCTGTGTTTACGAGCTTCATGCTCATTGCCCCCTCTGAAACAGTGCTTACGAGTACCCACTTCCCTGACGGGCTCGCAAGGGCGGTGAGGCCGTTCTCTGGACCCGCGACGCGAGAGAAGTTCCCAGAGCTATCGACGAGATACGCGCTTCCAGCGAGCGTCGCGGCAGGCTTCGTAAATGCAAGGTACTGATTTTTGCCTGCAAATGTGACACGTAATGCGGAAAGAGGTGTCGTGAATAATGTCGTGGCACGTGATCCGTCGGTGCGTGCGAGAGAAGCAGAGGACCCATTAGACCCAGAAGCAAGCATGAGGATGCTTGTGGAGGAAACAGCTATACCTGCAAGGTCCTGAGGCAAGAAGAATCCCTCCGAACCATCTGAGTGAAGTGCGTAGGTGTTAGTAGTAGAAAAATCGGTTCCTGAAAGGTAGCGAGCAAATACCGTCTTTCCATTCGGGAGCCAAGCTGCGGTCGCAATACCAGGTATGGTTTTGTTCGAGGTGCGTGTGAGCGTCCCTTCCCTTGTTCGATAAGAATAGATGTTTCCGCTCTGTTGCTCGACGAAATTGATGGCGACTTCCGGTGAAGAGCTTGCCGCAGCAGCTTTTATGTCTAGGACAGCTTCGCCGAGCGCGACGGGTCCAGGTGTTATTTTGACGAGTCGAGCTGAAACGGAGGTGGGACTTTCGCTAGTGCCAGAATTTCCTGCAGCGATCTCTCCGGGGGTTGGAGTCCTATTCCCTGCTACTGGCAATGGATTGTCAGTGGGTGTGCCGGTCGTCTCTGGTGAGCTTGGAAGGAGGAAATAATATACAGCAATCCCGATCCCGAGAGAGACTAGAACAATCGAGGCGATGATAAGTGTGCGGCGCATAGGATTTTAATTCGTAATTGGGTATTGCCTGCAAGATCCCGTTGCTGAAGCTCCTGCGAATCTGTACATATTGTCGCAGCCGCTTTGGTCAGGAAGGCAGACAAATGTTGTTTCTTGGGTATAGCACCATTGTCCATTCGGGATAGAAGCAGGATCTGTGTACATGTTATTGCTTCGACCAGCTCCGTTCATATTTGCGGGGGCTAGATTCGACCGCTGTCCGGTCATAGAGCTAGTCTTATTCAGTCCTTCGGGTGTCGGCGCTGGCGTTGCTGATCTTACGGAAAGATCGATCGGCGCAAGACTGATCGAGAGGTCCAAAATCTGTGGATTGATAATGGAAAAGACTAGCGCGGGCGAAAGTACCAAAGCAAGTCCAGCGATTGCATTGTAGATTTTCCCTTTATCATCTTTCATCTTGCTGACATCGTCTTGGTTCCAAGCGATCTCAATGCCGCTTCGGATGATCTGGATCACTGCAAGGGTCGCAGCAAGGCCAATGAGGTATTTGTAGAGATTGTTGAAGAATACTGCGAGCCCGCCTCCAGTAGACTGTGTGTCGGTGAGGTTCGGTATCGGAGCAAGAGGAACAAATCCTTGAGCAGAAGCTGCGGGCGAGAGTCCGAAAAGCAGTACGGGAACTAATACGAGCAGAAATAGCGTTATTTCGCGAGAAGTGAGGGTCGTATTTTTGCGCGTCATACGATGATTGAGATTTTTAATGAGGGTCATAGGCCAAAGAGAGATGTGGCGCTCTTACCGAATAGGAGGGTAAGGTCTGCGATTGCTGCGGCAGAGGTATCTGAAGATGCGGAAAGTGTGAGCGAAGCGTCCCCTTCCCCGCTTCCAGATGGGCGCAGAGTTATGGAATTACCTGTCTGGGCCCTTGCTCCGTTCAGATTCCAATCAAGGAACGGCGCGCCGGTGGTGGTAGGGAAAGAAAACGGCGCGCCGTACAGTGTAGTCTCCGCTCCTGCGATGGCATATTCTCCGAAAAGCGCATGGTCAAAACGGATACCTAACAGAGGATCGTTCCGGTAGATGCGCACCAGTGGTTCCTGAGAGGTGAGCGAGATCGCCGCGCCGCCGACGAGGGTGCCGTTCTGGCTCGTGACTGTAACAGAAACAGATCGAGCGCGGTATTGGAGGGGTGACGCTACCAGGAGTGATGATCTTCCGATGCCTGACGCGCTTGCGATCTGAGTATTGTCTACCGCCCATGCGTAAGAAAGCGTAGATGGCTTGAGTATGCCTCCGCGAGCATCTCTGAAATTCGCTACAGCAACAACTCGCACACTCCCTTCTAGGGGCACGAGCGATTTGCCGGGGTATAGTGGCGGCGCTGATGAAATAGGTTCTGCGATCAGGACGACATCCTGGGGCTGTATATAGAGGGATTCGCTGTTGGTTATACCCCCCGAGGAGATGGTGACTTTTACTGTCGTGACGCTTCCCGCTTTGCCAGTCTTTATGGCGATAGGTTGTGCAGTGCCTTTATGGATGATCTTTCCTCCTACTGAGACGGTCATGGTCGAGTTTGCAAGATCGAGCGAGTTTGAAAGCGGAGAGATGACAGCATCGCTGTACGGTTCTGGATATTGCGGGTTTACAGAAAGCGTAAACGGAGTGGCGTCCATGGATCCCCCAAAAGATTGTGCACTGACAGAAACAGGAAGCGTGAGAATCAAGAGAGCTGCGAAAATAATGAAGCGCATGTCTCTAGTATATAGCCTGCACGGTGCGGTTATGCGGCCATACGCATCTCGTCGGGGATTTCCTCCGCTTCCTTCTCGGCCTGTTTCTCATACGCTGCTTCTTGCGCCTCTTGTGTTCGCGCATTCTGCATCTGGAAAAGTAGTGCGGTGTGCTGATCGCGCTCTTCTTGTTTGGCTGCTACGATATCAGCCTCGTATGTTTGCAGCATTTCTTTATCTCTCTTTATTTGGTCGGAATACAGTTTGATGACAGTGGCAGTGAGAGCTGGTATCGATCCGATGATAGGTATCTCGCTCACGAGAAGGCTTCCTGCAAGCCAGAAAACATGACTGAAATTCTCTTTCATAAGGCGCTCGTTCGTGAAGATGATTATGGCTATAACAATCAGCCATCCGAAAATGCCCATAGCTATAGCTAAGACTGTGCCAAAAAGCATGAATACAGGAGATGCGGTGACCCCAAGTGTTGTTGCGCCAGTGGCACAGACCGCTGTGGCTATCGTCTCTCCTAATGCGCCGCCAAGTTTCTGTTGGCAATAGATTCCGGCAAGCGCAGGGCCAAAAAGCCACAGGAATCCACATGCTATACGAAGCGTGTCGAAGATGGCTGATACCGAAACCGCAAGAATCGCTGAGGATTTCCCCCAGGTCATCACTTCGGGCGGCGGATTAATTCTGCGAGGAGGCATGGCGATCCTTCTCCTGCTTTATCGCAAGGACTTGGGAAGGGTCTGAGGTGATGATCTGGTCTTCCGTGTAGCTTGCGACTATCTTGATAGCCACATGCTTCAGTCCTGCGAAGAAGAGTCCTTCCCCCACTCCAGCCTCAAGCAGGAGATATTTTTCCTCATCGGTCAGGTTGAAGGTTTGTTGCAGGACGTCGATTGTCGTCGGAGATTGTTTGAGAAGTAGTTGCAGCGATGAGTTCGTAAGGATCGGACGCCCGTACGGACTCTTGAGGAAGTCTTCGACGTCCTGAGTAATGGTGCAGACACCCAGATAGTATTTGCGGCCACGCTTCGCGACTGAGTAGAGGAAGGAAGCGGTGTCTTCGCTTTTCATCATCCACCATGCTTCATCGATGACGAGTAGACGCTTTCTGAGGTCGTGGCGTACGGCATTCCATATATAGTGCGTAATGATGTACATCGCGACCGGCTTGAGTTCGTCCTCCATGTCGCGTACTGAGAAGACGACGAACTGCTGATCGAGATTGATGTTTGTTGGCTGGTTGAGGAATCCTGCCCACGTACCACGCGTGTATTTTGAGAGACGCTCGACGAGTGATTCGCTCCCCTCCATTCCGGAGAGCACCTGTTCGAAGTCTGAGAGTGTTGGTGGTTCTGCGCCCGTGAAGTCACTGTCACCAGTAATATCTTTGAGCGCATATGTCTCGCTGATGGCACGATCGATAATCGCGTCCTCCTCCGGAGAAAGACCGGAAAGCATGATGCGGAAGAGTCCGACGAGTGCGATGATGTTGGAGCGGAGAATGTCTTTCGGATCCTCATCTTCCCTGACCGGTGGGAGGTCGAAAGGATTTATATGATGCATCGATGACAGGGATATGTGGAATGATCGACCACCTGTCGCTTCTGCGAGCTGCTCATACTCTCGCTCTGGATCGATCACGATGATGTCGGTGCCAAACATGAGTGATCGCAGAAGCTCGAGTTTCGTCGCATAGCTTTTACCGGAACCGGACTTAGCGAAGATGACGGAATTGTAGTTTTCGAGCGAGAAGCGGTCGAAGAGGATGAGTGAAGAGTTATGGCGGTTGATGCCGTACAGGATGCCGCGATCGCTTGTGAGGTCAAACGAGACAAATGGAAAGATCGACGAGAGCGGCGAGGAGTCTAGTTTCGAATTCACAAGGAGTTCGTCAGTGCCGAGCGGGAGGCAGGTACGGAATCCTTGCTCTTGCTGAAAGAGGGCTGGTTTGGTGTACACAAGCTTCGCGTCGAGTATGCCGCGGATGTCCCCTTCTGTCTTCTCAATCTCTTCTTTCGAATCGCCATAGAGCGCAAGGTAGAGTCCAACATCGAATAGTTTTTCCTGTGCCTGTTGCAGGTTGTCGCGCAGATTCTCGAGATCTTGGTAAGCAGTATCAAGTAATGGGTCGCGCACGAGCCCTTTCGATTCGCGTTCGCTAATCTGGCTCTGTACCTCAGCGACTTTCTTCTGGAAAGCACGGAGAGCAGTCTCAGTTTCTATTGGATGGATGAATATGGAAATATCGAGTACCTTGTCGAGGTTGATGACGGGAGAGAACCAGCTGTCTGAAAGGAATCGCGGATAGGAGACCGTGTAGAAGACGCGAGCAAACTTCTCACCAAGTTCGATTTCCCGCGAACTTATTTTGAGTGCTGCCGGAGCGATAGTATCAACAAGGTCGAGAGAGCCTTGTTTATAAATATCTTTAGGTAGTACCGGCATTATTGCCGAAAACTCCTCTTTTTTCTTGCCGTTTAGAAAGTCGAGTAGTGACATAGGGTATTACGCGTCTAGGTGGATCGGGTTTTCGAGCTCTCCTGGGTTGAATGAGCGGTACAGGAGCTCGATGACTTCTTCGGTGCCGAGCGGAACTGCTCGTACGCCAGTACCAGCAAGTCCACCCGCAACGAGCGAGAGGCGCTGTTCAAGTTGTGCGCGATCCTGTTCAAATGAAGTTTGGGCAGCCGCTTTTTCAGCTGCGACATTTTTCTTTTGCAAGAACCCGACTGCTTTGGTAGCAGAGACGTGTGGTGCATATGGCACGATGACATAGAACGATTTGGTCATGATGTTTGCTTGGTCCGCGAAAGAGCGCACGAATTCGATATATTCTCGCAACTGGATTCGCATAAGTTCTGTCCTTTGATCAGCCGCTTTGGTTTCAAGGAGAGAAATATACGGGCGCAGGTCCATTTTGCGCGAATTCACTAAGATCTGTATTGAGAAATCGAGCGTATTGAGGAAATTTTGGAAGCCGAGCGTAATCGCGTGCTGTTCATCAGCTGACTTGAGTCCAAAATTGATTGAAGAGCACATGAGTATGCCTCGATAGCCGCCGTCTTTGAGAATAATGACGCCATTCCGGATTTCTTTGACCGGTACGAACTGCTGAGTAGGGCTAGCTGCTTGCTTGGTGGCCATATTATCGTTGTGGCGACTTAATATCGAGCGACCATGCGAGCTCTGTCAGTTTGCCGCGCGTAAGCTTCTGAGCAGTGCGCTTCTGGGCCGCTTTTTCTGCTGCAGTGGCGGCGGCGACCGCAAGACTTGGATCTTCCTTTTTTGGTTCGTGATGCATCCAGAGAAAAAGCTTCGCTCCTGTGTAGTAATTAAATCCGGCCTCGAGTATCTCGATGAACGATTTTCCGTTTACTTTATAAAAAGCGAGCGCCGCCGCAAGACCCACCATCGGGGCAGAGAGGAGGAATGCAGCAATAGCTGGTAGGTACACGAAGAAGACGACACAGAACCCACCCGCTCCGGCAAGGTAGATGAATTGTCGGAGAGTGAGAGGTCCGACGATCTTATCTTCGACTTCGATGAACTGCGGAACGTGATACTCCATCTGCTTCAGTATAGCAGTCGCGTCTTCCTGTTTCGTGCACCAATAGCACGTACGTAGTGGACAATAGGGAGCGGGGTCGCTAATCAATTCCCTGTCGCCCCCTACCCCACAATCATTCCGAAGATCCAGCGGACAAAGGTGAAGAATGGTCCCGCAAAAATATAGGAAAAAATAATGAGGAAGAGGATGAGCGATATTACTCCAGCAGAGTGCACTTTGTGTTCAAGTTGATGCAAGGGTGCCGAAAGGTGCCATGGGAGCGCTGTGCGGAGTGCGGTGAAGCCATCGAGCGGTGGAAACGGAATGAGGTTAAAAAGCCCAAGGAAAAGGTTTATGAAGCTGATAGTCGCGGCAAGCACGAGGGTCGTCTCACTAATCCCGATATTCGAGCCGAAACGCACAATGAGACCGAAAACGATGGCTAGGAGCAGATTTGTTGCACTTCCAGCGACCGCAACAAGGGCCTCGCCCCAGCGCTGACTTCTGAGGTTGTACGGATTATAGGGTACTGGCTTTGCCCATCCAAAAAGGATCGGAGAATGAGTCGAGATGAGAAGTATGGGGAGAATAATCGAACCCATGAGGTCGATATGTGGGAGTGGGTTGAGGGTGAGGCGGCCCGCAAGGCGCGCGGTCGGGTCGCCGAGGGAGTTTGCGGCGTAGCCGTGGGCTACTTCGTGCGCGATAACTGAAAGAATAAGGATGACAAGGCTTAAAATGGTGTCCATGTTTGCTGGTTTCGTAACCTATGCTACCATGCGGGAACTATGGCACGAGCCTGCGAAATCACTGGAAAGAGCACTCAAGTCGGTGGGCGCTATTCTAACCGTACCCGCGCAACCCAATTTAACCCGACCGGCAAGGTTCGTCGTAAGGCAAACCTCCAGAAACGCCGCATTTACGTGCCCGAACTCAAAAAGACTATCGTTATCGACGTCTCCGTGAAGGGTCTTAAGACCATCAAGAAGAACGGCGCTTTCGCCGCCTTGAAGAAAGCCGGTGTTATTTAATACGGTGTAACCCTCTCCAGGGTCTCTCCATCAGAGGAAAATGCGCCGGAAGGCGTGTTTTTCGTTATACGGAGCACCGTTTTCTTATAAGAAATGACGATTCCTCCGGGTGAAGGGGTAGAAATACTTGTTTTATCGCCAAGATCCAGACTCATTCTGGGTCCCATAATGACCTGTTTTAGGTTATGTTTAGTACCCACTGCTCTAATAAGTGCTTCAGTGCTTCGTGTTCCCTGTGCGGCAGGGCGTATCAATACCCCTATTTGGTAGCGTTCGAGCGCTGCAGGTAGGCCCGCCGCCGCCGTTACAGATGTCTCTGTAAACAGTACCGCGTCGATTTTCCGTTGCCAGGGAGGCATTTCTGTACCGAGAGCGCGAAGAATACTTGCGTCTGGGCCGGCATTAACGAGTACGACACTACCTCCCGGGCTTTTTATGAGAACTACTCTCCCCTCCTTCCCGACATCTAGGACGGCGACTCGGAGCTTGGTGGGTGCGAATAGTGTTGTGTAGAAGAATAAGTTCCCTACGATAAGTGCAAGCACAAGAAGATCATAGGCGCTCATCGGCGGTTTTTCCTTCATGTGCTAGATTTTATCGCATGACATACCCAACAAAATCATTCAATATCTCCGCACTCAATGGGATCTCAGAAAAGCAGGTCAAAGTGCACCTCGCACTGTATGAGGGATATGTGAAGCATACGAACTTCATTATGGAGAAGCTGGCAGCCGTTCGTTCCGGACAGCTTGAGCTCGATCCGTACATGGTTTCAGAATTGCGCCGCCGTTTTGCGTTTGAATTCGACGGCATGCGCATGCATGAATACTACTTCTCGCAATTCGAAGGTGGTTCTGTTCCGATTGTTGCCGATAGCACTTTTGGAAGATTGGTTGCAGAAAAATATGGAAACCAGGACATCATCACTCATATAAAGGAGGTTGCAGGAAGTCGTGGCATTGGCTGGGTTGTCGTTTATGCTGACCCGAGTGCACATACGCTACATACGGTTTTCGTAAATGATCACGAACTTGGTCAGCTTTCAGGTCTTCCGATTATTCTCGCACTCGATCTATGGGAACACGCATTTATGGTGGACTATGTTCCTGCGGAGAAGAAAAATTATATTGATGCATTCTTCTCTAATATCAACTGGGGTGTAGTCGAAAAACGTTTCGAAGAGGCAAAATAAAGTAAAACTACATACGCCACTGGCACAAGCCAGAATGGGAACGGTGGGAGCGTAAACGCCGCGAAAGGAAGTGCGGAAGACTCACTCGCGAGAGTTATCAGGTACCAGCTCGCGGCATAAGCCGGTAGAGCGAGCATGACCCCAAGTAGAGGAGCGAAACCGCCGAACAATATTCCTGCAAAACCAGCGATTGCGGAAAGTCCCATTGCGATTGGTACGATCGGCATGGCAAGCAGGTTTGCTGGGAGCGCGACGAGCGACAAGTTTCCCGTGTCATATAAAAGAAGTGGCAGCACAGCAATTTGAGCGGCAAGTGTCGTAGCGATCGCGCTCTTCCAGAATTCGTTTTTCAGGAATGGCAGGAATGTTTCTATACGAGGCGCGAGCCAGATAAGACCGGCTGTTGCTGCGACTGAGAGACTGAATCCGGGATCGTACATGAGATAGAGTGGGTTCCAAACAAGCATCAGGAGGACAATAAGAAGAAGTGCGCGCCCGGCAGTGTAGGTGCGTGCAGTCGCTCTCGCATATAACGCGATGAGTGCCATGAGTGCTGCGCGGATTGCAGTAGCTGAAGCTCCTGCGATGCCGACGAACAAAAGTATTGCGATTCCTCCAGCGACGATACTCATGCGTCTCGGCAGTTTCGTGTGCATGAGAGCGATCATGATCCATTCTGCAATGATCATGATGTTGTAGCCAGAAAGGACGATGATCTGCACAAGGCCGGAGCGGACGAAGTCATCTTTGAGTTCGTTCCCGAGTCCGGACTTCCCTCCTATCACGATACCGCCCGCAAGCGATGCGTATGGTTCCGGAAGTGTGACAGTGAGTCCGTCGAGAAAGGAGTGTTTCAATCGTGCGAAAAATGCTGGAACTGAATACCATAGAGCTTCTTCAGTTACTCGCACATATGCGAAATTGAGTATAAAGCGAATACCATCTTTCTCTAAATATTTTTTGTAATGAAACGTCCGTCCGTTTTCAGTAAAGTCCTCGGGAAGAGTAAGTGTTCCTGAAACGCGCACCGTATCGCCGACTGATACTTTCGGATCTCTCGGAGCGATCGCAAGCATAATCGTAGATTCGCCACCGTTCGTAATTTCGATCGTGATGCGTTGATTCGCGTCGCGAATATCAGGGTCAGAAACGACGATGCCTTCATACGAAACTCGATGCCGCAGATCTTTTGCGAACGTGCTCGGTAAGGGGGTATCGGTAAATGTTGCGCGCAACATTCCGAACGCAAGAAAAATACAGAAAGCCGCGCCAAGCGAGTACGCAAGGCGCGGCTTCAAAAATGCCGCAGCACTCAGAAGTGCTGCAAGGAGTAATACAAACAAAACTGGCTGCCAGGTAAAAATGAAAAGCGAGCGGAGAAATACTCCGCTCGCAAATCCTGAAACGATGACGATCAGAAAACCCATTGGCATATCGTACCAAATACAATTTCTGAACCGGCATCGGAAAGATCACTTACTGGCGCTGTACCTGTCAGCGGCCTCAGATATTTTAGTCACTTCTTCGGATGTGATGTCCCGAACAGAGTGATTAATTTCGAGAACTAGATTTCCGATACTGACTTTGATATGTCCTGCATCGAACATTCTCCCAGCATCCGGCAGTGGTAAAAAACGTCTCTCAAACCCGATGATCATAAGATACATCGGAAATTTATTTGAAGAATGCCCACAAGCGCAAGTTCCCATGCCAGCACCTCCTTTGATTAAGGCTTATTCCGCTAGTAACCTAACCCAGTATTTTTAGAAAGTCTAGTTTCGAAAAGTGAGCAGAGAAACACCTCGCTCGTAAATCCTGAAACAATAAGGACAGGAAAACTCATCCTCATTAAGGATTATGCGTACATGTTACTCTCCACGATCCATCGCTTCGTTGGCGAGGGTGTCGGCGTCGGAGTTCTCGGCACGGAAGACGTGCGTGAACGTGATCTTACCGAATGCCGCTCCGGCCTGAATGAGTCGCGCGTACTGCGCTTTCATGACGGGGTGTTTTATCTTGTAGACGCCGTTCATCTGCTTCACGATCAGCTCGCTGTCGAGCTTCACGGAAACATTCGTTGCTCCCCTCTTCGCTTGGGGGACGAGTTTTGCGAGCTCTTCAAATGCGAGGATGACTGCCTCGTACTCGGCGAAATTGTTGGTGCGGTGACCGAGAAATTTTGAGACGCTTGCGACCGAGTTTCCGAGTTCGTCACGGATCATCGCGCCCGCCCCTGCTGGTCCTGGGTTACCTCGTGCGCCGCCGTCGGCATGAATCGTAAAATGCATGAGGGGCAGTATAGCAAGATGCTTTGAGTTTGTGCGATCGCGAACCGTGCGCCGCCCGCGCCTGGCTAGCGCGGCACTTCACTCTCGGGTCGTCGCCTTCCGAGCCAACACGTTTCTCACCGCTCAAACTCACGGCTCTAGTGTTTGGGATTCGCGTCGCGAATATCGAGTAGTCGCAAACGGACGGGGTTGCCGCGTGAAAATGTGTCGCGCTCAAGGTGTGCGAGTAGGTGAACGAGTCCACCCGTTTTTATAGATGTGGCCATTCGCGCGAGCGAGCCTTTTGCGAAAAAAGTGACCGCATCAATCGTGCGCCCGTCTCCGTTCGATGAAATTATTTTTAACTTCAGGTGCTCCTCTCCTTTCCCGAAGCGTGAAATCTCGCGTACTACGACCTCTCGCATCAGAAACACTGGTTTTGGGTTTTGCATGCCAAACGGGGAGAGCTTTTCGATCTTTGTGAGCAGAGTGTTTGATACTTCATGTGGAAAGATGTCCGCATCAGCCCGCAGTGCAAGATCGTTTCCGTTCTTTTCTCCATTTCGTATTTTCTCGTGCGCCTCGACGAGTCGGTCTTCAAGAAAGAAAACTTCTGTATCTTGCACAGTGAAACCGCCTGCGGCTGCATGCCCGCCGAATTCGACGAACGCTTTCTCTGTCGCGCGCATGAGCTCCATGATGTGTGTCGCACCGCCACTCCGCACTGATCCCTTGAGGCGCATGTTTCCCTCCCTTCCCCACAAGAAGACTGGCCGTTCATATTCGTCTGCGATCGTGTTTGCAACGAGTCCGAGAAGTGCCGGCCGCCACTCTGGATCGCCAAGTGCGATTACACTGCGAATTTCTCCGCGCTCTTTCAATCGTGTGTGTACCGCGCGAGTGATCGCTCCGGACTCCGCTTTCCGAGTTCGATTCGCCTTCTCCATTTTCTTCGAAAGCATGTCAGCCTCACTCTCATTGAGAGTCGTGAAGAGTTGAAATGCGTCGCGCGCATCGCCCATCCGGCTCGCTGCGTTTACTCGTGGGGCGATCATGAAACCAACATCGTCTTCGGTGATATTGCGCTGCTCTACGCGCATGCCGCGGCACATTTTCTGAAGACCGAGGCGCGGCGATTTGCGCATGACCCTAAGTCCGTAGGTTGCGAGCAGTCTGTTCTCATCAACAAGCGGAACCATGTCGGCGATTGTTGCGAGTCCGACCATATCGAGCAGCCACTTCTCCCATCCTTCTGGCACGCGTTCGCGAAGTGCTGGTGCGACCGCAAGTGTCGCGCACACGAGTTTCCATGCGACACCTGATCCGCACAGTGCGCGGAACGGATACGTTTCATCGTCGCGCGCGTTTGGATTTACGACCGCGAACGCATTCGGTAATTTTTCTCCGGGAAGGTGATGGTCGGTGATAATCACATTTATACCGAGTTCATTTGCACGCGCGACAGGTTCAGTATCGGTGATGCCGGAATCTACGGTGACGACAAGAGTCGCTCCATTTTTTGCGAGTTTTTCTATGCCGCTCACGTTCATGCCGTACCCTTCCTCGTGTCGATGCGGAATATAATTTTCAAAATTCGCGCCAGCTTTTTTCAGGAAGTCATGAAGCAGGACGCCGCCTGGAATTCCGTCACAGTCATAGTCGCTCCATACCGCAATTTTTTCTCCTGAAAGAATCGCACGAGAAAAACGGTCCGCAGCTTTTTTCATATCGATCATGAGAAGCGGATCGTATAGATGCAGATCGTATGAAGGATTCAGGAACTTTTCAGCATCTTCTTTTTTGGAAATACCGCGACGAGCAAGAAGTGCGGCGGTTAGATCATCATGCGCCGAAAGTTCTTTTCTTAGCTCTTCGTTGAGCGGGTCGTGGAGCGGAAACATGTGCTGCACATTGTATACTTGCGAGATGGAAGACACCATTTTTACGAAAATCGTCCGGCGGGAAATCCCTGCCGATATTGTGTACGAAGATGCCGAGACTCTCGCGTTCCTCGATGTGAAACCCGTCGCACCTGGCCACACGCTTGTGATCCCAAAAAAGCCAGTACGAAATATTTTTGATGTAGACGACAAGACTCTTGCGGCGGTTATGCGTACTGTGCGCAAAATCGCTCCAGCGGTGCGTGACGCGGTCGGCGCACATGGCGTGCATATAAATTCTAACCATGAAGCGGCAGCAGGACAGATTGTGTTTCATCTCCACTTCCATATTATTCCGCGTCACGACCGAAATGAGTTTTCATTCTGGGAGCAAAAAGAAACCGCGTCTCGCGACGCGGCTCTTCTTGCCGAAAAGATTCGTCAGACTATCGGATGAGCGTCGAGCGCTTCGATGCCCGGAAGTGTTCCGTAGGCTAGGTAGTCGAGCATCGCTCCTCCGCCAGTGGAGACGAATGAGAGCCGTGACAGGAGTCCGAGTTTCTCGATCGACGCTATTGTGTCGCCTCCCCCGACTATTGTGTGCGCATCTGAGTGCGCAATCGCATGTGCAAAATAATCAGTTGCGTCGACGAATCCATGTTCGTAGTTTCCGAGAGGTCCGTTCCAAAGGACGGTTTTTGCTTTCTTTGCGAGTTCAGAAATGAGTACTGCTGTGCCCGGGCCATGATCGAGAATGACGTCGTCTGCGTGTACTTCTCCGGCATGTGCTACTCGCGCCTCCATATGCGCGTTCATGGCGGTGATGATGTCTACTGGCACGACTCGCGAATCAATCGGTAGTACGAGCTTCGGGTTGGTAAGAAGCTTCTTCACAGCAGCTTCGTCGGCATTTGACGTGAGCGACTTCCCTACTTCCTGCCCTGAAGCTTTGAGGAAATCATTTGCGAGCGCACCCCCGACAAACACATGATCGTATTTCTCAAGCAGTGTCGTGAGGACTCCTTCCTTGGTACTGAACTTAGCTCCGCCGATGATGGCAAGAGCCGGATGTTCGGGTGTGCGTGCACCTTCGAGCTCGCGCACTTCATCTTCAAGAAGGAGGCCAGCGTAGGAAGGGAGAAGTTTTGGAACTCCTACTATTGAAGCGTGTTCTCGATGGCAGGTGTCAAAAGAATCCTCAACAAAAATATCAGCGAGGGCGGCAAGCTCGCTCGCAAATGATGGATCGTTCGACTGCTCGCGCTTGTCGCGGCGCAGGTTTTCGAGCATAAGAATGCCTCCTGCTGGAAGACTGCGTACTGCTCCGCGAGTGCGCTCCCCTGCGGTCTCTCCGAAAAACGTCACACCCGTAATGAGTTTCCCGAGCGCTCGTGCGACCGGCTCAAGTGTCTCCGTCCCCTGCTCCCCTAAATGGCTTATGAGTATGACTTTTGCGCCACGCTCAGATAGGAATTTGATGGTCGGCAATGCGCGGCGTAAACGGTAGTCGTTAGTAACTTCGCCGTTCTCAATCGGGACATTCAGTGCTGCGCGGACGAGAATAGGAATATTTTCAAAGACCTTGATGTCGCGGACGGTACGCATGATGTATTTAGATAAGATTTTTTACGATAAGTGAAAAGGCGGCAGGGTCGACTGATGCATGTCCTACGAGGAATCCATCTACTCCAGAGCTTCCTGCGAGCGGGCGGATATTGCCTGGCTCGACCGAGCCCCCGTAGAGTACGAGGGAATGCCCCGAGCTCTTCCCAGGAAGCAGTTCCGCGAGCACTTTCCTTATATAGAGCACCATCTCCCCAAGGTCAGCAGAAGTTATTGCTTCAGCGGCTGTCTTGCCTATCGCCCACAAGGGTTCGTAAGCAATGATGACTTTTGCACGCTCTTTCGGCATGAGCGATTCGATCGCGAGAGTGATCTCTTCACGCACGACAGAGAGGTAGCGCCCTTCCCCATCGCGTTCCTGTTCGCCGATACAGAGGATTGGAGTTAGGCCGTGAGCGATCGCGTGCGCCAGCTTTTGAGAAATGAGCTCGTTCGTATCGCCCTTCGCTCGTCGTTCAGAATGACCAATGATTGCGTACGTTGCTCCGGCAGCCGCGTATGCTTGGGCAGTCGCTTCCCCTGTCTGTGCTCCGCCAGTTGTAACGGAAACATCTTGTGCTGAAAAGGCGACTTTTGATTTATTTTTCTCAGCGAGAATCCCAAGAAGTGGTGAAGGCGGAGCAAGAACGACGCTTACATCTGTCGTGCGAGCAAGTTTCTTGCTCGTCGCGACAAGACTCTTAGCTTTCTTTATATCTTCAACGTAGGCTTTCCAGTTTGCGACTATAAGCATAAAAGAAAGTATAGCAGCCTGCGGAATATTCCGTGGGCTGCAGATTTCGACAGATGGGGAGGACTATACCCTACCGTGTAATCGCGTAGGTGCCAGGAATGAAGCTCCAGCTTCCGCCTGGTCCAGAATCGAACACGGTGCTTATAAGTCCGGTGTCGTACCGTACGTTAGCTGAGTTTTTCAAAGTGATCTTATACGCTGTGACTTCTTTCAGAGAAACAGTGTTCTCGAGCGGGATAAGTCCGTGAGCCGCATACGCGATCATTGCCGAAACGCTGTTCTCTAATTCAATAGCATTGACTGAGCCTCCGTTCTCGGCACTGTTGTTCTGAGAGACGAGTAGAATAAATGAGCCAGCCGTTCCTGAGCCTTGAAAGCTAGCCGTATTTTTTACAGCTATTGTGCTGCTGGTAAGTCTGTTTGAAGGATTGTCAGCGATGATGGTGATGTTTTCGGCACCCAAAGATGGTGCTATTTTCACCACAGCAGAGTTTTGAATGATGATATTTCCCGTAACCCAAACGTGTCCGTTCAGTGTCACTACGGAAGTACCGCTGATGGTCAGGTTGCAAGGGATTTTTACGGGCCCAAGACTTACGGCACCAGACAAAATGGCATAGGAACCACTCGAGCACGCTGCGGTGCCGCCATTGGCGGCTATAGTCTCCCATTCCGCGATCTGTGCATCTGAGATCGGTAATGATGTAGTTGCCTGGTCGGGGCTGTTTGGATACGAAGTTCCCCCTACTGTGGTGTTCACTTTACTTGTTGCGTAGTAGGCGTTTTTATCGACGATGGTGGTTTTAGAAGTATTTCCAATAGTATGAGCGTACACTGAACTTGTTGCATGGATGCCATACACGACCCCGCTTGGTCCTGCTGAGATGACATCACCATATATATAGTTCTGACTACTCCCAATGACGGATCCGCCAGAGTATACGTTTCCCGTTATGGAAGAAGTATTTTCGAGCGAAAATCCTCCCATTCCCGCCTGAACTCCGTAGCGAAACGACACGACAGCACCGTTAATGCCCACATCTGCCTTGATGGTTTTTGTCGCCGTAGGGTTCGTGCTGTTTGGTACATATCCTGTCGCCGTGACTCGTTTGGTGACGGAGTTTATATTCGAAACGGTTACGGTAAATACCCCTTCCCCGAATGTGGTGTTGGTCTCTCCGGTGTATGAAGGGTTTTGGTTCAGCTGGTACACAGCCTTGTTCATGCCTGCTTCAGCGATCGCGAGTGCTTGCGATTGTGCGATATCTACTCGTGCACTTCGTGCCGATGTGGTCACGAAATTCAGATATGCTGCGGACGCTGTGAAAAAAATGCCGAGGAATACGAGGGCTAATACAAGGATATAGCCTTGGTTTAGGGCTGCTGTGCGGGAAGTGTGGCGCATATAAATGGATTAGTGATTGCGTAGGCGGATTTGCTGTTGCCGGTGATCATAGATGAGTTCCTGCTTAACCTGGGCCCGCATCTGCGCATCGACGATGACAGTGTCTACTTGAGAGAAGTCAGTATTATTATAAGAGAATGTTAGCGAGTTCACCGTGGAACTGAGTTTTTTTGTGCCAGAGACACGCTGGCTCGAAGCATTTGCCTCAAGAATGCGATACGCATCTGTCCCCGCAGTGTAAAAGGCGGCATAGTCATGCGCGCTCGGCACGATGTTTCCCGAGCTGTCGATGGAAGGTATTTCAAGGACGAGTGTGGTCGAAGTGGATGTG
The DNA here is from genome assembly GCA_030651285.1 of bacterium. Lineage (GTDB taxonomy): Bacteria > Patescibacteriota > Minisyncoccia > Phycocordibacterales > Phycocordibacteraceae > C7867-001. The sequence continues at coordinate 62,103 of JAUSCN010000013.1, read as the reverse complement.
CGGGTTATGCCCGAAAACGTGTGCGTTTGGAGCACAGCATCAGCCGGAAGAGCTAAGGACTCTATTTCTTTTACGAGCGCGCTTGCTGAGCCGGATGACTGAAGGACGGTTTGCTGATATTCAGAAGTCTTGTTGAGGTCGTATATCAGGACACTAATGGTGGTAAACATGATGGCGCTGATCGTGACGACGATCACGGTCTCGATAAGTGTGAAAGCGCGAGCTGTCTTTGCGGGGGTGAGTGTCATGGAAGTCCGCCAGTGTGAGTGATAAGCGTGGAGAGCGATACGGTGCTCGAAGCGGATGATCCCGGCTCTCTCCAGATGACACTCACAATCACCTGTTTCGTCCCGGCATTGTAAGTACTCACTGTGAGTGTCGTTGTTGCCGAAGGAACCGTGCTCAAGAGGCTGTTTGAGAATGAGCCGCTTGGTGGGAGGGCTGCATAGCCGCTGGCGCGCAGTATCTCAAGCTCGTTGCGGGTAATAGTAAGCGCGATCCCTTGGCTTTTCGTTGTGCGCACGAGCACGCTGCTCTGCAGTACTGCCTGGAGAAGAAGGAGCAGGATTCCAACGATGAAGATCGTAACCGTGACTTCTATGAGCGAGAATCCGCGAGATAGGTGCATATCAGAAGGCAGAGGAGAGCGAGTAGATCGGAGCGATCATCGAGACTGCAAAGATGCCGACGAATGAACCGATGACGAGCATGAGGATTGGTTCGATGATGGTAGAGAGGTCTTTTGTCCTCTCGGCGACGTCCGCCTCATAGAATTCTGCGACCTGTCGGAGCATTTCTGCGACCTTTCCGGTCTCCTCTCCCACTGAGAGCATGTCGCCCATCAGGATCGGGTAGAGCTTTGAATGTTCGACAAATGCTGAAGACAGCGGCTCCCCCTTTTTTACGCGCTCCTCAGCTTCGGAAACTACTTTCGCGAATGCTCCAGCATGCACGACTTCTTTGGTGATGGCGAGCGCATCAAGGACCGGTACTCCCGACGCAAGAAGCGAGGAGATTGTGCGTGATGCGCGAGCCGCGAAGGTCTCTCGCACAAGCTCTCCGATAATAGGTATGTACAGAGAGGTTGAAAGCACGATTGCGCTCCCCTCTTTTGAGCGGACGAATGCAATGCCGCCGATTATGAGTGAAACGAGCCCTAAGAAAACTACCATCACGTTCTCGGCCATAAAATTTGAAATGGCTACGATAACGCGCGTTGCAAGAGGTACTTGCACCCCGAGCTGAGTAAATGTCTTCGTGAGTGTTGGTACGACAAATATGAGCATCAGAACTGCGACGATGAGGACTGCTGATATCACGATCGACGGATAGATCATCGCGCCTTTAACCTTGCGTATAAGCTCTTCGGAGCGCTCCATTTGGACGCCGATTATCGTGAGCGAATCAGAAAGCGATCCGGATTCTTCTCCGGCTCGAACCATTGCGACAAAAAGCGCCGGGAACACCTTTGGATACTTTCCCAGGGCAGCATGGAATGATGTGCCTTTCTTGATCGATTCGGAAATATCCGTGACGACGGTTTTCAGGTGCTTGTTGCTTGATTGCCGCTCGATGACTGAAAGCGCGCGTGAGAGAGCAAGACCTGCACCAAGCATTGCTGAGAGATTTTTTGCTAGACGGATTATCTCGGTGCGCTTGATGCCCGTCCCGATGCTGTAATACAGCCACGATGGAAGTCTAAGTCGTCCATCCCCCTCCGTGAGTTCGACTACGAAGCCGCCTTCCTTCTGTACTTGTTCGTATACGGCAAAACGGGAAGGCGCCTCGATGATTTTCGTGTACTCATCAGCGCCGCCCTTTCGTATTTTTGCTCGGAATTTCATGATTATTCGCTGATGGCGCGAAGAACTTCCTCGACACTTGTTATGCCGCGCGCTGCTTTGTAGAGACCGTCCTCGAACATTGTGAGCATTCCCTCTTTCTTTGCTTGTGCTTCGAGAGCATCGGTTGTGCTCGAGCGAAGCATGATCTCGCGTATTGCTGGAGAAACGGTGAGTACTTCGTGGATACCAATACGACTCTTGTAACCATCTGGGCAATCTGCCGTGGCAACCGGTCGGTAGAAAGGAATGTCATCAAGGGCAGTGTTTTTCTTGATAATCTTCTCTTCCTCGAGCGCGCGGAATGCTGTCTCGAACTCTTCATCGCTCGCGATTTTTGCGCGCGGCGCCTTATCGAGGTTGTATGCCTCTTTGCTTTCACAAAGTCTGCGCACAAGACGCTGTCCCACGACGACGCGTATGGTAGATGCGAGGAGGAACGGTTCGACGCCCATGTCGATGAGGCGCGGAATAGCTCCAGCAGCGCTGTTCGTGTGGATGGTGGAGAGCACGAGGTGGCCAGTGAGAGCGGCGTTGATCGCGAGCGAGGCTGTTTCGCTGTCGCGGATCTCCCCCACCATGATAATGTCCGGGTCCTGGCGCACGAGTGATCGAAGTCCGTTTGCGAAGGTGAATCCTATTTGCGGATTTACTTGCGTCTGATTGACACGCTTCATCTGGTATTCGATCGGGTCTTCGACCGTCGAGATGTTTACATCCGGCTTGTTGAGGATGTCGAGCATCGTGTAGAGCGTTGTCGTCTTTCCGGAGCCAGTCGGTCCTGAGATGAGAATAATGCCTGTCGTCTGTTTGAGTGCGTGATGGATGCGTTCCATGCTTTCGCCATGGAGCCCGAGTGCGTCGAGCGTGAAGCCTTCTCCGGCGGTCTCTCGCAGGAGACGCATCACAGTTTTTTCTCCGAAGAATGTAGGAAGCATCGACACGCGAAACGAAACTTGATCAGCCTCAGTCTCCATTTTAAATCGTCCATCTTGCGGGAGGCGCTTCTCGTCGAGTTTCAGGTTCGAGAGGACCTTTATGCGGGCGACGATGCCTGCTGCCGCGGTTTTCGGGAGTGTCATTGCATCATGCAGAATGCCGTCGATGCGGTAGCGGACGAGCACTTCATTTTCCATTGGTTCGATGTGGATGTCGGACGCATCTTGCACGATAGCGTGTCGCAGAAGTGTGTCCACGATGCGCATGATTGGCAGATCTTCCGCCATTTTTTTAAGGTCTTCTCCTGATGGATCGCTTCCGTCCTTGGCGACTATGCGTATTTTCCCTGCTTCGGCTGAGATGATGTCGCCGAACTCGTCTTTGAGCGACTTCTGGTATTGCAGAAGCGCAAACTTGATACTGTCGGTATCAGTGAGGCGTGGCAATATCTTGAGCCCGGTCTTCTTGCGTACTGAGTCGATGGAGGCGAGGTCATCAACATCGAGCATCGCTACTTCGAGCGAATCATTCTCCTTTCGGAACGCGATGATGTTGTGCGTGCGTGCGATCGGTTCCGGAATGAGTGCAAGAGTGTCGACAACTATGTGACTGTCTTTCAGGTTTACGAAAGGAATGCCGAGGACGTATGCCTGAATGCGGCGCAAGGCGTCTTCGGTCAGAGAACCGCGCGAAACAAGAATGTCACCGAGAGATCGGCCCTTTTCTGTCGCCTCTTCTGCAGCAGAGTCAATTTCTTTTTTCGCGACGAGACCAGAATCGATGATGAATTCTTTCAATTCAGCTTCCGAAACGTGCATATGCAATAAAGTATACCGTGCTCAGCCCCACGCAAGATGCGAATTTCACTGATTATTGACGCTTTGCGAGCATCTGGTATACTAATCGGCAAGTGAAGTCCGCTCCGCGGACTTTCTTATTAAAAAGTGCGACATACATATTCCATATGATTGATTTAAAGACTATCAATGCAGTGCTCGGAGAGTTTGAAGATCGTGGCATCAGTCGTGCCACGATGATCGAGGCCATCGAAAGCGCAATGGCGACCGCGTATAAGCGCGAGTACGGCAAGCGCGGCCAGGTCATACGTGCCAAACTCGACCTCAATTCCGGCACTATCTCCTTTGAGCAGGTAAAAACCGTCGTAGACGACTCGACGGTGCGTTTTCCTACGCCTGATGAAGTTATTCCAGAGGAGCATCATGTTCACGGATTCCATGCTGAAGAGGAGTATCTCGCCGAGGGTGAATTGCCTCGTTTTGACTCTGAGAAGCATATCCTCATTGATGACGCGAAGCGCATGAAGCGCGGCGTAAGCGTGGGCGAAGACATCATCTTCCCTCTCGAGCAGCAGGATGATTTCGGTCGCATTGCGGCTCAGACGGCTAAGCAGGTAGTCATACAGAAGGTGCGCGAGGCCGAGAAACTCTCGATGATGGAGGAATTCGGAGAGAAAAAGGGTCAGATCGTCGGCGGTATCGTGCAGCGCATGGAGCGCGGCGCTATCTTCGTCGACCTTGGTCGTACGACTGGCATTATTCCTTACGAGGAACAGATTCCAGGAGAGCGTTATCGCATGGGCGAGCGCATCCGTGCTTATCTCTATGCGGTAGATGAGGGTTTCCGTGGCGTATATCTTCGCCTTTCGCGCGCTCATCCGCAGTTCGTGGTGAAGCTTTTCGAGCAGGAGGCTCCAGAACTTGCTTCGGGTGCTATCGAAGTAAAGGCGCTTGCGCGTGAGCCGGGAAGCCGAACAAAAATCGCACTTGCTTCTCGCGATGCACATATCGACCCTGTTGGTTCTCTTGTTGGTCAGCGCGGCGTACGCGTATCGACCGTGATGAGCGAGCTTGGTGGCGAACGCATCGACATCATTGAGTGGAATCCTGATGCTCGTGAGTTCGTGAAGGAGGCTCTCTCCCCTGCTACGCCGACAGAGGTTGTTCTTAATGAAGACGATCATCGTGCAATGGTGACCGTATCTGAAGATGAGCAGTCGCTCGCTATCGGCCGTGGCGGACAGAACGTGCGCCTAGCTGCGAAGCTTACGGGTTGGAATATCGATATTGTCTCCACGGGCGGCAATGATATTGCAGAATCTGATGGCGAGAACGTCGCAGTGGTCCCAAATGATGAAGATCCAGCAGAAGCCGCGGGTGTTATGCCAACTGAAAGCATCGAGAACGTTTCGGACAGTGGTTCTGAAAAGAACGCGCTCCCGGCAGAAGAAGAGCTGACAGCGCTCCCCGCGAGCGATGAAACTGTTGCTGATAAAGAGGAAGATCGGGACAAAGCAACCGACGAATAATAGTGGGAGTGCGATATACTCGGAGCATATGAATTTGCTACACGATATTGATCCAGGTTCGAAGGAAGAAATGAATGTGGTTATCGAGATTCCGAAGGGATCTCATAATAAGTATGAGATCGATAAGAAGACTGGCATCATCAAACTTGATCGCGTGATGCATAGCGCCCAGGACTACCCGTTTGACTACGGCTTCGTGCCGCAGACGCTTTGGGACGATGGTGATGCGCTCGATGTGGTTGTGCTCACTACCTATCCTCTTGCACCTGGAATTCTCGTTTCGGTGCGTCCAATCGGCATTATGCACATGATCGACGGAGGAGAGGCAGATGAAAAGGTGATCGCCGTCGCGTCGGGTGACCCGCGCTACGCTTCCGTAAAAGATATTACTGATGCGAATCAGCATGTTTTGAAGGAAATCGCGCACTTTTTCGCAACCTATAAGCAGATCCAGAAGAAAGAGGTCACCGTAGGAGAATTTGAGGGCCGTGCCGCAGCAGAAGCTGCATACGAGCGTTCGAGGAAGATGTATACTGAGGTTACGTAATCTATGAATGAACAGACGCCCTCGGAGAACGTTACTGTAAATCCTGTAATACCATCGCGGAAGGCGCAGTCGTGGGGTGCTGTCATCTCGATTGTTGTTATTGTGCTTATGGTCGTGGGGGGTGCCTTCTATGCGTGGGGTAAGAGGGTTGCTGAGACGAATAATATTCCGCCTTCAGCGGTAGAAGCTCAATAAGTTCAGTTCACGAAACCCCGAAAGGGGTTTCGTGTTATTCTGGCCGAGTTCGGCAGAATGTAATACATTTAACGCTATGAAAAACAACATGCAGCTCCGCGCCTCGATGCTCGTCCCAATGGTTGTTGAGAAAAGCCAGTTCGGCGAGCGCGCATATGACATATACTCCCGTCTCCTCAAGGAACGCGTCGTTTTCCTTGGGGGGCCTATTGATGATGACGTTGCGAATCTCGTCATCGCACAGCTTCTTTTCCTCGAAGCAGAGGATCCTAAGAAGGATATTTCGCTCTACATCAATTCTCCAGGCGGCTCGGTCACCGCAACGCTTGCGATGGTCGATACGATGAATCATATCAAACCAGCGGTTTCGACGGTCTGCGTCGGTATGGCGGCGTCCGGCGCGGCAATCCTCCTCTCATCGGGCGAGAAAGGAAAGCGATTTGCTCTTCCTCATGCCGAAGTGATGATTCATCAGCCGCATGGTGGTGCCGAGGGTCAGGCGACTGATATCGAGATCACTGCGAAGCAGATCCTGAAGCTTCGCGCGGTGCTGAACAAGATCCTCGCGAAGAATTCCGACCAGCCGCTCGCAAAGATCGAGAAAGACGTCGAGCGCGACTTCTTCATGACGGCAGATGAGGCGAAGAAATACGGCATCGTCGACAAGGTTTTCTAGGGAATTTTGAGTGTTAGAGACAAAACGCCGCATGACTGTGTCATGCGGCGTTTTGTGATACAGTCAGCCGGTACTGCCTCGCCGACCATCCAATCCGACAGTCTCGCAGATCTTCCTTTCTTAGAATTTCCAACCGTTCCGTCGTTCGGGACGACTTAATACAACGGGCGTATGTCACTCAAAATCATATTGATAATGCTTGCGCTTTCTGGCGTAGGCGGAATTGCGCTCGGGTATGTGCTCCGTGTTCTTATTGGTCTTGCGCAGCGCGGTTCAGTCGAGATCGATACGAAGCGGAAACTACTTCAGGCCAAGGAGCAGGCAGCAAAGATTATTGCAGACGCAGAGTTCCGCGGAGAGGTTATTGAGACGGAGCGCCTAGCTTCTGTCGAGGATCGTGAAGAAAAACTTGCTGCGCGCGAAGAGCGTATCGTTGCGAGAGAGGGGTTTCTTGATACTCGTCAGCAAGATTTGGACGAGAAAGAAAGCGAGGTTCGTGGTCGTGAGCAGGAGGTGTCGCGCACCAGAAGTGAGGCAGAGAAGTTGGTAGCGGAACGCACGAAAGATCTTTCGCGCATCGCGCATCTTTCTGAAGACAAAGCGCGCGAAGAGCTTTTTTCTGAAATAGAGCGTGTGCATGAGGAAGCGATTTTGCTCCGGCTACAAAAACTCGAGGCGCATGGTCGCGAGCGTCTTGAAGATAAAGCACGCTCAATTCTCATTAGTACGATTCATCGGCTTGGGAATGCAGTGAATGCTGAAACCATGTCGTTTTCAGTCCCCCTCCCTTCAGAAGACATGAAGGGAAAGATAATTGGGAAGGAAGGGCGCAATATCAAAGCTTTCGAGCGCGCCACGGGCGTTGAAATGATCATTGATGATGCTCCGGATCGCATAACCCTCTCGTCGTTTGACCCGCTCCGCCGCACTATTGCGAAAGTAGCGCTTGAGAAGCTTATTGTCGATGGACGCATCCAGCCGACCAAGATAGAGGAAACGGTGGAGAAGACTCGTGCGGAGATCGGAGAGATTGTGAAACAGAAAGGAGAGGCTGCAGCATATGAAGCTGGTGTTGTGGGACTTGATCCGAAGCTTACGATGCTTCTCGGGCGACTGCATTTTCGCACCAGCTACGGCCAGAATGTGCTTACTCACTCTGTAGAAATGGCACATATCGCCGGCATGCTTGCTACTGAGCTTGGTGCTGACCCTGCTATTGCACGTGCGGGCGCTCTTCTTCATGATGTAGGCAAGGCTGTTGATCATGAAGTACAGGGAACTCATGTCGAGATCGGTCGCCGGATCCTTGAGAAATTCGGAGTCGATAAGCGTGTTATTCAGGCGATGCAGTCGCACCATGAGGAATATCCGTATGAAACACCTGAATCCATCCTTGTGCAGGTGGCAGATGCGGTGTCTGGCGGACGTCCTGGAGCTCGTCGTGACACCGTTGAGCGATATCTCGAGCGCCTGGGAGACCTCGAGCGCCTTGCGGCTACGTTTGAAGGCGTAGAAAAGGCGTACGCCATCGCTGCGGGGCGCGAGATACGCGTGTTTGTGAACCCGGGCAAGATTTCAGACATCGCGATGCATACACTGGCTCGTGATATTGCGGTGCGCATACAGGAAGAATTGAAATATCCGGGTGAGATAAAAGTAAACGTAATCAGAGAAAATCGAGTAGTAGAATTCGCGCGATAAATAGTGATTGGAATACAACCAACATGACGCCTTTAGCGTCATGTTGGGTTATGTATAAGCGTACAAAATGTGATTTCGCACTATCCCCTCGGACTTGGCAAGGCCTATTGCTAAAAAAGCCTCATTTTCTATACTTTCCCACATACCCGCTCCTATAGGCTGCGGGATTAGTAATTAGCGGATATCCATGAATAAAGCAGACATTGTCGACAAGGTGCACGGAAATCTCGGTTCGACGAAGGCCGATGCCGAGCGCGCTGTCGAGACGGTCATCGATTCTATCGTTTCTGGCCTCAAGGCTGGCGATGAAGTATCAATCGCAGGTCTCGGCATCTTCTCGACGAAGGCACGCCCAGCGCGCCAAGGTCGCAATCCTCGCACTGGCGAGACGATCCGTATCGCAGCTACCCGCACCGCGAAATTCCGTGCCGCAAAGGCATTGAAGGATGCGGTGAAATAAAGCTCTCTCAAATGAAAATCGCGGCGCCTCTGGCGCCGCGATTTTCATTTCAAAACCCTGTCATTTGTGCGGGACGGGAGAATCGAACTCCCACTAGAAGGTTGGAAACCTTCTGTTCTACCATTAAACTAGTCCCGCTTCAGGACGAGGATACCAGGAAATCGGTTCTGCGCGAAGTCCCACCCTATTTTTTGGAACGATTGTGCGCTAGCGTATACGAATGAATCGTACGTCCTACATTGGCATGATCGCTGCTCTGGCACTGGTTATTTTTGCCGGAGCGATCTCAAGTGACTGGGTTTCTTCTCAAGCGTTCGTATCGCCTGCCATAACAACTCCTGCGCTTGAGGTCGCAACGTCTCCTGTCGAGTCAGTCCCCACTACAATTCCTGCTAAAGAAGTAGCAACGACCACGCAAAACACCAGTAAAAATAAAAAGGCAGCACAAGTGCAAATTGCCCCCATTGAAACCTCCTCCTCTGGTCCCCCAGTAGCTCGGGTTGCGACACAGGCCTCATATGACTCAGCTGCGGCAACACTGCGGGGCGCGCTCGTAAATATCCTCTGTTATGCCCCTACGGGCAGCGGACTGCGCTCCATAAGCGGTAGCGGCGTCTTTGTCGATCCGAAAGGCATCATTCTTACGAATGCGCATATAGGCCAATATTTCCTTTTTGCCAATCGTGGCGTTTCTTGCACGATCCGTACCGGCAGTCCGGCGGTAGATAGCTACAAAGCTGTGCCAATCTACATTTCACCTGAATGGATCAAAAAAAATTCCTCAGCCATCGCTCAGGATGCGCCGACCGGAACTGGCGAATACGATTTCGCATTTCTTGCGATAGAAAGAAGTGCGACTAATTCAGCGCTTCCTTCCCTGTTCCCCTCCGTTTCACTCGCGCTCACGCCCATTCAGCTCGGAACACCGATCGTCATTGCCTCATACGGCGCTCAGTTCCTTGAATCAAGTCAGATACAGTCGTTTCTCTTCCCGACGGTCGTATTCGGTTCCGTGAAGGATATATTCACCTTCGCGACGAGTACCATCGATGTTCTCTCTCTTGGTGGATCACCTGCTGCACAGGAAGGGTCCTCGGGCGGGGGTGTCGCTAGTGCAGTAGATGGCGCACTAGTCGCAACTATCACCACCAGTACAGTCTCGGGGGCGACGGACACCCGTACCCTCTCCGCAATTACTGCTTCGTATATCCGCGCTGAGTATGCTCGTGAGACGGGAAACTCCCTCGAGCTCCTGCTGACAAGACCTCTCTTGGAAGTTGTCGCCGATTTCGTACCAAAAATATCACCACTCGAAGCAATCCTTACGGCTAATTTGCCACGCTGACCTAGCTCACTTGCTCTATGTAATTTAGTCGGGCCGCCGAGAATTGAACTCGGTCTGTCTGCTCCCAAAGCAGATGTACTACCGGCATACTCCGGCCCGTTGTTTGCATCGTAACAGATCTACGCGATTTGTGGCAGGTAGCGGACTTTTGCCATGCCGTCTGACCGTCGAATCCACACGAGGCACCCGTCTACCTGCCACTCTCCTTCCCACCCCTTCTCAAGCGTATACCATTCTCCTGTGCGTGCCACCTTACGAATTTTTGTTTCATGGAGATTCAGTGAAGGGTCATACGCATCCCCTATATCCCCTTCCTTTGGGAATTCTTCCGTAAGAATCGTCTTAACTTCAACGAAATGTAGCACTTCCCCGTTTCTCGCGACAATGTCGATCTCACCGGTCTTTCGGGAAACATTCTGCTCAACAACTGAGAAACCATGTCTTTTGAGATATTCCACGGCTATAGCTTCCCCAAGTGTTCCTATTTCCCTATGAGTTTTAGAAATAACGTTCACGGCTTTTATAAAAGTGGCCTGGTTACTCACTATTTCACAGACTTGCTAAAAGTCCCACTGTCTTTTATCCACAGTATGAACATGTTTATCCACTTATGTCATATAGCGAAAAGACATGAAAAATAGCGTCATTAAGCCGTTTTTCAGCATTTGAATACAAATTCAGCAATTGTGAATAGTGGAGAAGTGAATAATCTTTGAAGCATGGGTACTCAACGTATTAGTGCGCTACTTTCAGTGCGGTCGTACTTCGTTCGGCGAAATAGAAAAATGCTGGATATCCAGCATTTTTCTATTTACCTCTCTCGGTGTGGGCAAGTCTACTTACCTGCACGCACTCCATCGGAAACCTATCAGAGATAAGTCTTTGATAGGTTTCACATGCTCGCTGTGCGGGTAGGGAGAATCGAACTCCCATCATCTGATTGGCAACCAGATGTTCTACCATTGAACCATACCCGCTCTGCGCGATATGGTAGCATGTCGTCCGCTTGTATTGCCAGTGCCCCGACCAGGAATCGAACCCAGAATTCGACGTCCGAAGCGTCGCGTGATATCCGTTTCACCATCGGGGCGTACATGTCATAGTACGGTACGGGCGCGAAAAAACCAGGTGTATTGTGCTACGATTCTGCCATGGATTACCGTATTCCAGTCGAAATAACAAAGGTTGGCGGGTCTCTTCGAGGTGCCGGATTCGACTCGTATCTGGTCGGAGGCTGTGTCCGTGACCTGATTATCGGTCGAGAGCCGAAAGACTGGGATTTCACCACTAATGCGACTCCAGAGCAGATTCAGGCCGTATTTCCTGACTCTTTCTATGAAAATGATTACGGTACTGTTGGTGTAAAGACGGGTTCCGAGGATCCTCGGCTAAGTATTGTCGAGATAACTCCCTACCGAACCGAATCCGACTATTCCGATAGGCGTCGACCAGACAAGGTTGAGTTTGGCACTTCCCTACTCGAAGACTTGGCTCGTCGGGACTTCACTATCAATGCGATTGCGATGGATGAGTCTAAAGGACAGTTCGTAGATCCCTATGAGGGTCAAAAAGACATAAAGGACAAACTTATCCGCGCCGTCGGCAATGCTTCAGAGCGTTTTAACGAAGATGCATTGCGTATGCTCCGCGCCGTTCGACTCATTGCTGAGCTTGAGTTTGGTATAGATAGCGGTACTGCAGCGGCTATAAGCGAAAATAGCAAGCATTTAAGCCACGTTTCACGTGAAAGAGTTCGTGAAGAGTTCGTAAGAATTCTGAAATCAAGACAGCCAATGAGCGCGATTCTTTTGTCGCAAAGACTGGGAATTCTCGAGTTCATTGTTCCAGATCTTATGCGCGGTATTGGCGTGGAACAGAATCAGGCCCACTCGTACGACGTCTTTGAGCATAATCTCCGCACAATGCAGCATGCTGCAGATAAGGAATGGGGCTTCGATCTGCGTCTCGCGGGCTTATATCACGACATCTCTAAGCCAGAGACCCGTCGATGGTCCGATGAAAAGAAGGACTGGACCTTTCATGGCCATGAGGTAGTTGGTTCACGTGTAACAAAGAAAGCTCTGGAAGACATGCGTTTTTCACGTGAAACGATAGAAAAGGTCGTAAAATTGGTTCGCTGGCACATGTTCTTCTCTGATCCTGAGCAGATTACCCTATCTGCGGTACGAAGGATGATAAAGAACGTCGGAGAGGAGAATGTATGGGACTTGCTCAATCTCCGTATATGCGACCGTATCGGAACTGGGAGACCAAAAGAACAGCCGTTTAGATTTAGGAAGTATAAGGCTATGGTCGAGCAGGCGCTCAGAGACCCTATATCAGTAACCATGCTCAAGACCGACGGGACACGCCTGATGGCTAAGTTTCAGGTGAAACCTGGCCCTAGAATAGGTTGGACGCTTAACGCGCTTCTTGAGGAAATACTTGATGATTCCGGTAAGAATACGGAGGAATACCTCGATAAGCGCACGGAGGAACTGCTTGGAATGACTGATGAGGACCTTAGAAAGCTTGGGGAAGCAGGGAAACAACGTCGTGAGTCTGCAGAAGATGAGGAAATACGCCATATAATGGAAAAACACCACGTTTGTTGACTTAAAATGACACTGCCGAGAGTAAGTTATACGTGAAACATTCAATGCGATGCTTCATCGTACTGGCGGGTACAATGTCTCACTGTGCTGTCGAGTATGAAAAGTCTGCGGTTAAAACGCAGCTATTATTTTTGAGACTAGTTCTAGAAACAAAAAAACCACCCAAGGTGGTTAGAGACAAAAAGGAGCTGAGGCGTACTTGATGGGGTCTCCAACCCGAGAATGAGGGTGGTTTTTATTTTCTTTTGCACCACTTGCGCTTTCACGTGGAACACCATGCGCCATAACTCAAACGCGGATCGCCGCGGACGTGGGCAGGGGCCTGTGACTAAGCACTGTGATGCCGACACTGATATTTGCTGACAGATCTAGAAAAGAACTTCTCCTCCTTTGCTGATGATATTCTAGTAAAGGACAATGTAAAGGACACGCTGTGGATAAATGTCTTTTAAGAGAGTGTAATTGAAAGAGGGCAGTGGTCGGAACCGTAGATGTCAGGATGAATTTCCGCCTTCTTTAATTGTTTCAAAAATTCTTGTGCGACAAAGAAGTAATCAATGCGCCAACCTACATTTCGGTCGCGCGCACGAGTCTTCATATCCCAATAGGTATAGGCGTCTTTCGTTTGTGGATAGAAGTGGCGGAAGGAGTCTACATATCCAGCATTCACCACTTCGTCTATCCATGCACGCTCTTCGGGAAGGAATCCTGTGTTATCTGAGTTTTCTTTTGGTCGTGCGAGGTCCATTTCCTCATGAGCGGTATTCACATCGCCACAGAATATGACTGGTTTCTGCTTACGCAGTTTCTCTACAAATGCGAGGAAAGCATCATAAAAACGCATTTTGTAGTCGAGTCGTTCTGGGCCCTGCCCGCCGTTAGGGAAGTACGCGTTTATGAGCCAGAAGTCCTCATATTCAGCCCCGACAAGCCGCCCTTCCTGATCAAACTCCTTTATTCCCATGCCATAAATTACTTTTAATGGCTCGATTTTTGAGTAAATAGCGACGCCGCTATAGCCTTTTTTCACTTGGCACGACGAAAAGAACGATCGGAATCCAAGAGGGGAGAGCATTGCTTCTGAAACTTGCTCCGGGTTCGCTTTGGTCTCTTGTAGGCAAAATATGTCGGGTTTCGTACCTTTCAAAAAAGATTCCCAGTACCCATCCTTTGCGAGCGAGCGTAGGCCGTTTACATTCCAGGAGACGATTTTCATATGAGAACTATATCAGAGAGAAAACTCATTTTTCACTGCATTTTCTATTTTTTATGAAAAAGTTGACATATGTATGATTGTATGATACATATTATGTCAGGCATGGAGACGTCTCCATGCCTTTTTATTTACCCTCATGCAGCAAAATACATCGTATAAACCTACTCACATAATTACTCCATTTGCGGTGGATAAAAATGTCGGCTTTGTTGGCGGTATTTCATCTGTTCCTGCATTCTTTCTTTTCTTTTCGATACTGTCCCTTATTTCTCTGTATAAAGTTGCATATTACTTGAATACGGAAACTGGCGATGGGGTACTAATTTTTTGGTACATCTATAGCTTGCTGGGGGGGGGTATTTCTACTCTCGCGACTCCCTCTCGCTTTTCTCTATGACGATAAGGATATCCATACAGGAAATGTCCTGTCGAATTTCAATTACCCTAAAGTAAGCTTCATCATCGCTGGAAAAAATGAAGAGAAGTCTATTTTTGAGACGATAGAAACATGCATGAAATCCGATTATCCAGCGGAAATGGAATGCATTGCTGTTGATGATGGATCTACCGACAAGACTTATGCTGAGATGCAGCGTGCGAGTGAGTTTTTTGGCGAGAAGCTGGTTAAGGCGATTACTCTGGGCGTAAATAAAGGGAAAAGGGAAGCGATGTCTGAAGGGGTTTCTGTTGCAAGAAATGAGATAATCGTTTTCGTAGATTCTGATAGTTTCTTGAAGAGAGACGCTCTTCGGCACCTTGTGCACCATTTTGCAAACCCGCGTGTCGGAGCTGTGTCGGGAAATACTGGAGTTGCAAATCATCAAGTAAATCTTTTGACAAAAATGCAGTCGATACGATATGCAGTATCGTACGATATCTTCAAGGTTTCAGAAAGTTTTTTCGGGGTAGTGACCTGTTGCCCAGGTTGTTTTTCTGCGTACAGAAGGGATGCCGTTTTGCCAGTGATTGCCGAGTGGCGTAATCAGATGTTCATGGGGACACGAAGTACGTTTGGCGATGATAGGAGTCTGACAAATTTCGTGCTTCGCACTCGGGATGTCGAATATTGTCAGGCGGCAAGGGCTGTAACTATCGTTCCAGAAAAATACAATAAATTCCTAAAACAGCAGCTTCGCTGGAAGAAGTCGTGGATTCGAGAAGGGTCTGTGGCTGCCAAGTTTATTTGGAGAAAGCACCCATTGGCGGCCACCGCATTTTATACGAATCTTATTCTTCCCACCTTAGGTCCTATTGTTGTCGGCCTTGTCATATTCAAGAGCATTATGCTTATGAATCCGACTTTTTTCATAGCCTTTATCTTTGGGGTAACCACCATGGGATTTTTATTTGGCGGGTACCTATTTTTGATGCAGAAAGAAAGATACTGGTATCTTATGCCTCTGTTCTCAGTTTTTTACACGGTCGTTATGATTTGGCAGATGCCGTATGCCATCATTCGTATCAATGATACGAAGTGGGGGACACGCTAAAATTTATGGCTCTTCTAAAAAAGAAACATGCTCATCTGGGACTTATCGTTACCCTGATAGGGGTAGTCGTTGTTTTGCTGTATCCGATGGGCAGCAAGATACTCAAGATGATTCAGAATCACGACTATCCTATCGTGTATGGGAAGGAAATTATTTACTCGAATATCGCAACCGGAGATATTCGAGTGGCAGATGGGATTCTCGAGAATAGATACGAAATCAGTCGATTCGAGCCCGTAGTGATAAATAAACAAACTTGGAAAGAAGATCCATTTTCTGATATTTATTGGCGTTTTAATTATTACAATCTAGAGCCTGTACGGAATCTTCTTTTTGCGTGGCAGAAGACTGGCAAGCCAGAGTATAAGGATAATCTGATTCAGATCACCGAGTCTTTTCTAGATAAGGGTCAAAAAGGCCAATATTCGTGGGACTACCATGGTGTTGCATTTAGGGCCATGACGCTCATAAGCGTGCAGGCGAAGTTGCGTGAGAAAAATGAATTGTCACCCGAGTTAGACAAGAAAATATTGGCGTCGCTCAAGGTTCATGGAAACTTCCTGGCGGACCCTACTCATTTTGAGAAGGATTATAACCATGGCCTCGATCAGGCTGCAGCACTCTTCCTTTTGGCAGCTAATTTCCCCGACATGAAGGGGGCAGATTCGTGGTACAAATTGGCGTCAAAGCGAATTGCTGAGAGTCAGGCAAATATTATTGATGAGGATGGGGTGTTGGTCGAAAATTCGCCGTACTACCATCTCTATGTTTTGGAAAAGTTTTTGGAGATCAATAAATATCTAAAACAGAACAACCTCACGATAGATGGTTTTTCGGAAGAAAAGCTAGATAAAATGGTGTCTTACGTCGTCTATATGTTGCAACCTGACCTGTCGGTGTCGACGGTCGGTGCCTCTATTACGAGGCAGATAAATCTATTTGGTCTCTATAAGGAAATTGCAGAGAAACGTCCGGATCTGTTGTATGTATTGACGCAGGGCGAGGAGGGTGAGAAGCCTGCAAAGCTGAATATTCGATACCCCTCAGGCGGGCAAACCATAATGAGGTCTGCTTGGAACAATAAGAATGGGTATGTAAATCAAACACAGGTTATATTTGATGTTGGGAATTACAGAACCAATCATAGCGATCTCGACGCACTCAGCTTCAATCTTTTTGGCGGGGGAATAGCTTTGATGCCGGACGCGGGTCTTTATACGTATGAAGAGGGGTCATACCGCTCATATTTCCATGGAACACGATCTCACAATACTGTCGTTGTAGACGGTAAGGATCAGTCGGCGGGTCTCGAATCAAGTACACAGCCAAAAAAGGTCTTCGCTGGATTTTTCGAAGAAGGGGATGGCTATGTGTACCAGTCTGGCCAAAACATTCTTTATGATGGCGTCTCTCACGAGAGGGCAATAGTATTAATCGAGGATTCCACCGTACTTGTGTTGGACAATCTCAAGTCTTCTGCACCGCATACGTATGAACAGATGTTCCACCTCTTCCCAGGAGCTCGAGTAACCACTGACGGCTTAACTCTCAAGGCGGAAGGTTCTGATCCAAAGCAATCCCTAACTATCAAACAGTTCGCCACTGATGGTCTTAAGTTGAGTACGGCAATAAATAAACAGAAACCACTTGATGGACAGTGCTCAGTTCAATACAAAGTAGCGATTCCATGTCATTCGATTTCGTATGCAAAAAAAGGAAACAGTGTTTCTTATGTGACTGCAATTAATATCGGTCAAAATGCCGCTAATGTAACCTTCAGACAGGATAAAAATCTTGTAATAGTTACGACAAAGAAAGGTGAGTATACAGTTAAAATAGACAGAACTGAGAACGTAGAGAGAAGTATCGATGTGAAGAAAAATTATGATGCAAACCAGAGTAACTCATCAATACAACAGATTGATTCTCTAAATACATCTATAGGATGGGAGGAGGTAAGCGAATTCATTTCTGGAGTAGTTGGAGGATCCTTATCTGTTAATCAGAAGGAAAACAGTCTTGGAATAACCACGGCTTCCGATGGTTCACATTTCGGTATTGAGAAGAAAGTCAATCTAGATTTGTCGAATCACAACATCTACTTCCAATTCAAGGTCGATAGGATCTTCAGCCTGCAGGGCGTTGATCTGTATCTTTCCAATGATAATTGGGCAACTTATGCCAAGTTTAATGTAAAGTCGATTATTCCTGATCCGGAAGAAGACATCAATCGAAATAATACGTGGATCAACTTCGGAGTGGCTAAGGGTGACTTGAGGAAGGTCGAATTGGGTAATTGGACAAAGAAGGATTCATCATTCGATTGGTCTAAGGTCGATGGAATTAAAATTGTCGCAACTGCGAAACAGGGTAAGGTAGCAAAAGTAAATATTCATGAATTTAGATTAGTTCCTGATCAAAAGGAGGCTCGCGCAGTAATTGTTTTTGATGATGGATGGGCATCGGTGATGGATGCTGCTCAAATCATGAATAAGTACGGAGTAAAAGGCAATGTTGCAATGGTGACTGGTAGCGTTGATACGAAGAGGTATCTAACATTGGATAATCTAAAAACCCTCCAGAGTGAGTATGGGTGGAATGTGGTAAGTCACTCGAGTCTCCACAAGAATGCGGTTCTTGAATACGTACATGAAGATAACATAGAGGGCTTTACTAATGATGTTATGGATGCGCTGTACTACTTGATCAAAAATGATCTCAATTCAGCTCCAAACTGGTACGTATATCCAGATGGTAGCATCGACAATTCTACGCGAGCCATCATAGGCAAATACTATAAATACGCTCGAGCAACCATTGCTGTGCCTGTAGCGTTCCCGTTTGCTGATTCGCTCGCAGTAGGAACGTTTGGTATGTACAGTAATACCGCACAATCAACAGATGCTCATAATGCTGTTAGCGATGCAATAAAATATAAGCAGACGCTATTCCTAATGTTCCATAAAATTTCAAAGGGACCAGCATCTCAACATACTGAATTTTCATTGAGGGATTTCGAGACTGTCATTAAAGATATGAAGCGGCAGGGAATAAGAATTATGACCCTTTCTGAACTGGATAGGGGAAATGGCATTCCGCAGACAGAATTCGTTCTTCACGAAGCTGTTCCCGCTCAATTCA
This sequence comes from bacterium, assembly GCA_030651285.1. Classification (GTDB taxonomy): domain Bacteria; phylum Patescibacteriota; class Minisyncoccia; order Phycocordibacterales; family Phycocordibacteraceae; genus C7867-001. The sequence goes on along the minus strand of JAUSCN010000013.1, from coordinate 43,611 downwards.
AACTTGATATTTTGTCGTCTCGTTTCCCAAGAACAATCTGGTCCACTATACTGGACGGATGGATGAACCTCACAGGTCGGGGGAGCTAAGGCGCTCAAGGATTAAATTCCTTGCAAGGGTAGGTATTGCTCTGATTGTAGTGGTTTGGGGGGCTTTATATCTCAAAGCTGAGTCACTGGGCACAAATTCCGAGAATGTAGCACCAGAGCCGGTATTATCGATTGAGCCAGGTGAGTTAGAGGATCCAGAGAAACTTCCTTCGAAGCCTGTTATCACACCAACGATCGCGTTATCTTTCGATGGGATTGCAATGCTATATCCCACAAAGGAAAATAGTCGGGTTTGGTACTCAAAATGGGCAAAAGAAAAAGCTAAGACCTTGCATAGTGGGGACAGTGACCCTGTTGATCGTGAATTTGTTTCTCGTGGCGATGGTGCTGTGTACATTCAGGGTGACGGTACTGTTCGACTAGAGGGCGATGCTCCGAGAATGTATGTTCTTGATCCTGCTAAAAACAAAAAATGGAATAATGTTGAGGTCACGATTTATGCGAAACGGGTGTCGGAATACGGCTCGACAAGTTCTCAGGGTATTGTCATTGGGGCACGAAGCGAGCATCAGGATGCAACAGAGGAAAATCCTTGTTTCGGTGCGACGTATTACGGGAGACTGCTTTACGATGGGCGCGCCGTATTCCAAAAGGAATTGATACATGAAGGATCATACAGTAGGAATAAACCGAGCGAGACTCACAAAACGAAATGGAATACTGTTGATGCATCCATGCCATCGAATGTATGGATTGGTGTGAAGTTTATCGTAAAATCTAACCCAGATGGGGGGTCGGTAAAGCTGGAGCTCCATAGAGATTTAACAGATGGAAAGAATGGTGGTGCTTGGGAAAAAGTTGCGGAATATACCGACAGAGGCGATTGGTCACAGATCAATCCAGGGATAGATGTCCAGAAAATATGTGGTTACCCGGCAAATAAAATTCTTTTAGAGCCCGGCACCTCCGTGTTTATAAGAAATGATGAGATTAAAGACGCGGAATATAAACTGTTCAGCATAAGAGAGATTGAGTAAATGCTTAAAGACTTCGCAACGGGAGCATTTTTTCTAAATGAAGGATATTCTGGTATGAGGACAGACTTTATGGATGTCGAATTTGATGACTACAGAGCCGTGAAGTTTTAGAATAATAATCTGCTGCACTAGAAACATCTGTGGTACATTCCACCCAGAATCAAAATAAGTACAAATTCATATTTATCGGAAAGGAGTGCCCATGGGAACTACCACCCGGGCGATTCGAAAAGTCTCGTCTCGTCACCCGTTCCTGTTCACTACTCGTTGGCTCAAGAAGATAGGGTATGGCAAAGATTCGAACCCATTGTTCTGCCGGAGTGATCTGGAAGATCTGCTCGTCAAATTGGCGACAGTCGTTGGGAAAGACGGGAAGCTGAACTGCAAGAGTTCTTATTCGGAGAAGCTTGCTCTGTGTCTCGCCAAGCAAGGACATGAGGCTGAAGCGATGGAACTCTTCCTGGGAATCATGGATGGGAAGAAAAAGGTTCTTCTTATTCATGATCCGCCACAGCTCGGAAGATATTACTCGAGCGAGACGGCAGACACTCCGGGGAAGCTCGGATACTTCGGACTATGTCGATTCGCCGAGTTATGTGTTCGGCAAAATCAGAAAGGTCTCGCCAAAAGGCTATTTCTGGAAATTGTCGAACGGACTCCCACGATGTGTGCCCCGATGACCTTGATAGACACTCGTGCGAATGCTCTTGAAAGCCTACAAGAGCTCGGCGTGAAAAGATTGCGTTCCGGTGTTTCTATCGCTCAAGAGATTCAGGCGACATACATCCACCGGATGTAGCTGCACATTCATTTTTTCGTAACACACAACCCCCGCCTCACGCGGGGGTTTCGCTTGTGTGAGGTGCGGCCGCAGGCCGCGCCTCTTTGGGGTGAGGTAGAATGAACGTATGGGAAAAAAGAATACCGGCATGGTCATATATCAGGCAAAGAACGGCGCAATCGAGTTCCGTGGCGATATGTCGCGCGAGACGCTTTGGGCGACACAGGCGCAAATCGCCGATGTGTTCGGTGTGGAGCGGTCGGTTGTAACCAAACACATCAGGAATATCTTGAAAGACGGAGAAATTGATGAAAAAAGCAATGTGCAAAAAATGCACATTGCACATTCTGACAAACCGGTCGCTGCTTATTCTCTCGACATTATTTTAAGCATCGGCTACCGAACTAATTCAAAGATTGCCATAGAGTTTAGAAAGTGGGCGACCAAGACGCTGCGCGAGCACATCACCAAGGGCTACACCGTAAATCGCAGGCAGATTGCGAAGAACTACGATGCGTTTATGAAATCCGTTTCGGATATTCAGTCGCTTTTGCCGGAACAGGTGCTTCTTGATCCAAAAGCGATATTGGAATTGATTAAAGAATTCTCGAGTACTTGGATATCGCTTGACGCGTATGATAAAGAGACTCTAACAACGGTTGGGTCCACTAAAAAAGCGGTCAAGTTGACTGGCGTGGAACTGACGGAAGCGATTCTAAGTCTTCGTTCCGAGCTTCTCAAAAGAGGCGAAGCGACGGAGATTTTTGCGCACGAGAGAGCTGTAGGAAGTATCGAAGGCATCGTCGGAAACGTCATGCAATCGTTTGGCGGGAAAGCTATGTACGAGACCATTGAAGAGAAGGCTGCCCACCTTCTGTATTTCATGGTGAAGAATCATCCCTTCACCGACGGTAACAAACGGTCGGGAGCATTCTCGTTTGTTTAGTTTCTACGAAAGGCTCGAAGCAAGAATGGTCGCAATATAAATCCGCCAGCGCTCACCGCGCTCACTCTCCTCATCGCCGAGAGCGACCCAAAGAAGAAAGAGCAGATGATTGCGCTCGTTACACGGATGCTCAAATAAAGAACCCCCTTACTGCTTAAGGATTCGGAAATAGTGCGGCCACTGGTGATATCTCTTTTCTTGCAGTTGTGTATACATTGTATATACTGTCGATATGGCAACAAAAACAGCAATTCTTAATGTGCGAACTGATGCAGCGATAAAACGCGAGGCGCAGCGCGTATTCAAGCGTATGGGGCTCGACCTCTCAACGGGTGTCAATATGTACCTCACCAGAGTGGCACAGGATAAAGCGATGCCATTTACCCCGCGCACCGTGAACGGATTCACTCCTGAGTTTGAAGCGCGCGTTTTACGCGAAATGGCATATGCTAAAAAGTATGGCAAACGATACAGCACTGTCGAAGAGGCGCTAAAAGCCGTTTCGTAATTCATATGTACGACGTCGCATATGCACAAGGTGCACGAAAAGCACTAAAGCGACTTCGACGGAGCGGCTCGTTTCCAAAAGATACGTTCAGAGAACTACTGTCCTTGTTTATATTTTGCAAAAGAATACCCGCTAACTTCAAAGACCACGCACTTCAAGGGGATCTTGCAGGATCTCGAGAGTGTCATCTCGGATTCAATCTCCTCGTACAATATGAGAAAGACGATATATTGCACCTCGTTACCATTCTTAATGTCGGTACGCATTCGGAACTATTTGGCGAATAAACTGATTTATGTGCGGTCTTTGCCGTGGAATTTTTTGTGAATTTCGCGTAGATGGGAGTCGGTGATGTGGGTATAGATCTGAGTAGTATTAATCGAAGCGTGGCCGAGGAGTTGCTGCACTGAACGGATATCAGCTCCATTGTTAAGGAGGTCTGTGGCAAAGGCATGGCGGAGGATGTGCGGGGTCACCTTTTTCGTAATGCCGGCTTTAATCGCGCACTCTTTGATGATTCTCTCAACGGAACGGGGAGTGAGGCGGGTGGGCATTGAGGATCCGCGAGGAATGTTTACAAAAAGCGCCTCCACCATGTCTTTCCGTGTTTTTAAGTAGGCAGATACTGTGTTTTTTGCGGCAAGGGAGACGAATACAACGCGAACTTTGTCGCCCTTCCCGCGTATCGAAAAAGAGTCCTGAGTGAGATCGAGATCAGTATCAAGTGCGCAAAGCTCTGAAACACGCAGTCCGGTCGAGAAAAGGAGTTCAAGCATGGCAGTATTGCGAAGATCTTTCTCTTCAGTACCTGAAGCTGTCTTCAAGAGGCGTTGGAGCTCTGCAGGGGTGATGAGATCAATTTGGCGCTCTGGAAGCTTCGCGAGCTCTATTTTTTCTGGAGAAATGGCGGGAATATCGCGTTTCCGGAGGAATTTAAGGAATGCGCGCAGTGCGATCATGTAGTAATTCTGCGTCCGGCGCTTCATTGGGTCGTTGTTCGTGCCTGATTGGCGGTTCAGCCAGAGACGAAACTCCCGAATGCTCTGTTCGCTTATATCGCCCACTTTCTGTATGCGCATTTGGGAGAAATACCGCGTGAGATAGTGGTCGTAGTTCTCAATAGTCTTCACAGCGCGCCCACGTTCGATCTCAATGTACTCGAGAAACTGGCGTTTTGCTGTCTCGGTGTCCATACGAAAAGTGTAGCATCCTGTCCCTCGTATTATATTGTGCGACCTTCGGCTTGAAGGGTAGGGAAGATAAGAAGGCGTGATTATGCGAGACTTGCATATAATGGCAAGGCGTGGTAGGGTAGGGGTCTACATGCTTACCACTAAGAAAAAGGCGGCAGTCATGAAAAACACTGCTCGGCACGATACGGACACTGGCTCGCCAGAGGTCCAGGTCGCGCTTCTTTCAGGACAGATTGACGAGCTCACAAAGCACCTCAAGAAGAATCCGAAGGATTTTCATTCTCGCCGTGGCCTCCTGCAGATGGTCGCAGATCGTCGCAGTCATCTTCGCTATCTCGAGACTAACAACAAGCGCAACTACAACGCGCTCGTGAAGAAGCTCGGTTTGAAGAAGTAGTCTAGGGGGGGGGAGATATCTCTCTCGTTTAGTACACTTTGCCCCGTTCGGGCATACTTTCTGGTGGTATCATTGAAAGGAGCGGTAATTCCGCTGCATTTTATTATTTTGTGCGCATTAAGTATCTATTTTTATGGCAGTTATTAAGCATCCAGCACAGCGAGTAGGAGTTTTTATCGACACGCAGAACCTATATCACAGTGCGAAACATCTCTATAAAGCGCGCGTCAATTTCGGCAAGATCCTCGAAGAGGCGGTCGGGGGGCGCGTCCTTGTGCGAGCGATTGCGTATGTGATCTCTACGGAAGCAGGCGAAGAGAAGAATTTCTTCGAGGCGCTGACGAAGATGGGTATCGAAACGAAAGTGAAAGACCTTCAGGTGTTTGCTGACGGTGCGAAGAAGGCCGACTGGGATGTCGGTCTTGCGATCGACGCGGTGAAGCTTGCACCAAAGCTCGACACGGTCGTGCTCGTTACGGGAGATGGCGATTTTGTGCCGCTTATTCAGTATCTCGATATGCACGAAGGGTGCCAGGTAGAGGTCATCTCTTTCGGGAAATCTTCTTCAGGTAAGCTCAAAGAAGCAGCACATGCTTTCACCGATATGTGCGACGATCCTAAGAAATTCACCATTACGTCACGAGCATAACCCGCAAGTGCCGTTTGGTGCGTTACTATAGAGAGCAATGGACGAGAATGTAAATGCATCGAATGCATCTTCAGATAAAAAAGAATCACAAAAATACATTCGTACCTTTTCGAGCGATATAGATATCCTCAAGAAGGGAGGTACGCCCGACCTTACTCCGTTCACTGTCACTAAAGAACAGTCAGTTGCAGTAGTCCAGGAGCAGGGTAAGACCGATGCTCTCGCTGCGGATGGAAAACAAGAATTCCCGACGTTTCGCGGTCTTCCCGAGGCAGTAAAAGCTTCTTTCGATGAGCGTACGAAAGAAGTTGGCGCAGCAAAGCCTGAAGGCCATCCGGAAGAATACGTGCGTACTTTTTCGGGCGACATGAAGACCTTGAAGAAGGGAGGTGTTCCAGATCTTTCATTGTTCCGAAAAGCCACGGTGATACCGGAAAATATTGTCGTGAATCGGAGTGCTGGTGCGCCAATGGCGTCGAGTGGGACGATTCCAGCGCCGGCTCCAGCAGCAATGTCGACACCTGTACCAGCAGAACGGCTCGTTGCAGGATCTCCATTGGAACAGATGCCGATCGTAGTACCAAAACAAGAAGTGTCAGTCATGGTACCTCCCGCTCCTCCGGTGTCGACGGTACCTATTTCAGTGAAGACATATTTGGGAGATTTTTCAGATAAAGTAAAAGAGACACATGCTTCAGCGGCTACGGTACTTGCAGCAGAGCAAGATGCTGCAACTGGAGCTCCAGAAATAACTCCGTCAGAGAAAAAAACCACCTCGCTCAGTAGTCGTCTGTATATCGCAGCAGGCATCGCGCTGCTTATCTTGAGTGGTACTGGCATGTATTTTGCCTACACGCGGTATCTGAGCAATTTCCATCCTGTTATCTTTCAGTTCTCCGTCTCTTCGCCGATATTCGTCGATGATCGAGAACAAGTGTCTGGTGTCGGTCTGAAACTCTTTGAAGCAATCACCAAATCAATGGAGCGGCCGCTCATGCCCGGTTCCGTCCGGCTCATCTATACAGCATCATCGACGGACAATTCTGAAAGCGTATTCTCTTCACTGCATGTGTCCGCTCCTGATATCTTGCGTCGCAATGTAAATGTCGCCGGCAGCATGGCCGGTATTGTGAACATTGGCGGGACTCAAAGTCCATTTTTCATACTTTCAGTCGATTCCTATGCCGAAACTTTTTCAGGAATGCTTTCATGGGAGCCAGCGATACAGGAACATCTTAGTCAGCTTTTTCCGCTTCGCTCCGCTCAAGTTTCAGGAATCGCGTCAAGCACTCCAGATGTCACGACACTAGCGAGGGTGACGAGAACCGTTGCTCGGCCTACCATTGCTCCGGTCGTTAAGCCCGCTCAATCGACAAATTTCACCGATGAAGTTGTTGCTAATCACGACGTACGTGTATATCGCGATACGGATGGTAGTGGTGTCATGGTGTATGGCTATTGGGATCAGACGACGCTCATTATTGCGCGGGACACTGCTGCATTCATAGAAATACTGCAACGTCTTGCGACCTCACGGGCCCGGTAAAATCTCTGGTATTATCATGCTATGAAAACTGATCAGTTCAAAAGCAGGCTAGAGGAAGAAAAAGCCAAATTGGAGGCTGAGATGGCCAGCGTTGGCCGTAAGAATCCTAGTGTTCCGGGAGATTGGGAGCCGATTCCGTCTGAAACCGGCGTAGAGGCTGATCTCGTTGATCAGGCAGATGTAGTCATGAGTCGCGAAAGCAATACGGCCATTCTCGCAGATCTCGAAGCGCGATACGATACTATCCTTGCGGCACTTTCTCGGATCGAGAAGGGGACCTATGGCAAGTGTTCGGTCTGCACTAAAGACATAGAAGTTGCACGCCTTGAAGCAGATCCGGCTGCTACTACCTGCGTCGAGCATCTATAAGCAAGCATGTCCGCGGCAAAACCGAATCATCCGTCGGTTCATATGCCTTCTGCTCCTGCTCCGCTCCAGAAAATCGGATATGCGAAAACGCTCGCTGCGCAGCCGGTCGGTTCCGCAGCCGAGATGGTTATTGTCGAGGCGGATCTTACGCGTGGACTGCACGCATTTTCAATAGTCGGTCTTGCCAATAAATCCGTAGAAGAGGCTCGCGATAGAGTGAGTGCTGCCGTGAGGCATTCGGGATACAAATCTCCGAAACAGCAGAACAAGCGCATTGTTCTCTCATTGTCGCCTGCGGATATAAAGAAGGAGGGATCGCACTACGATCTTGCGCTTGCGGTCGCGTATCTCATCGCCGTCGGTGATCTAAAACAGCACAACGAGGATGTGTTGTTTATCGGTGAGCTCGCGCTTGATGGGACGGTAAGGAGTGTGCGCGGAGTCCTTCCGCAAGTGCTTGCTGCAAAACGTGGTGGCATCAAGACTATGTTTGTCCCGCCGGGAAACGTGCGCGAAGCGCTTCTCGCAGACGGTGTTGTCGTACATGCTCCGCAGTCGCTTAGAGAGCTTATTGAGCACTTGAAGGGGGAGAAAGTATTATCACGCCTCGTTCGTGATCGGCAATCTCCCGTCCCTTCTGTCGCTATTGATCTTGCGGATGTGAAAGGGCAAGAAGGCGCGAAGCGTGCACTTGAAATTGCAGCTGCAGGACGTCACAATATTGTGTTTCATGGTCCTCCGGGTACGGGGAAGACGATGCTTGCCCGCGCGCTTTCTGGCATTCTTCCTCCGCTGACTGATGATGAGACGCTTGAGGTGACCGCAATACACTCGACCGCTGGCCTTCTTCAAGAAGGTGAAGCAGTGCATTGGCCGCCGTTTCGATCACCACACCATTCGGTTTCTCATGTCGCGATCGTTGGTGGCGGAGCGTTTCCTAAAGCAGGTGAAGTTACTTTGGCACACAAAGGCGTGCTGTTTCTCGATGAGTTTCCTGAGTTTGAGTCTCGTGCGCTTGAAGCACTTAGGCAGCCTCTCGAGGATCGTGTAGTGACGGTATCACGCGCACGCGCAAGTATTACGTTTCCGGCTGACTGCATGGTCGTCGCTGCGATGAATCCAGCAGATACTCTCTCAGGCGATTCGCAGGTAGCGATACGCGCTGCTGCAAAACAGTCGCGCCGCATCTCTCGACCTATTGTGGACCGTCTCGATCTGTGGGTCGAAGTCCCACTCGTTCCTCATGAGACACTCGCTGGCATTGCAACAGGAGAATCTTCCGAGACTGTTCGCAGTCGTGTCATTCGTGCGCGCGAACGCGCGCGGTCACGCATTGGCAAGAACGGAGTAACGAATGCTGCGCTCACGGGTCGAGATCTTGATGAAAAAAGCGGATTTGACGCTCTGGCGAAACAGGCTCTGGCAGATGCTGCTGCTCGTCTCAATCTTTCTCCGCGGAGCTACCATCGCACTATGAGGGTCGCTCGGACGATCGCTGATCTTGCAGGGTCCGAGCCCGTCACTCCCGCATTTGTATACGAAGCACTTCAATACCGCCCGCGTGGACTATTTGGATTCGAATGACAGAGATTGAGTCTTTTGACTTTTGAGTCAAAAGTTGGTATAAATGGGGGCTGAAGTTTTCGTTCTCTCCAGGGAATCATCCACCATCTTATTAGGAGGAGTAATGATGAAAAGACATGCTGGTTTGGTTCTGATGTTGTTTTTCGCATTTCTCGCTGCCGGATGTGCTGCGTTTAATTCGAAACCCTCATTCGTCGATACGAAAATGTTCCTCGGGGACACTTTCCAATTCGAGCGACAAGGGAAAGCTGTTGAAATTATGGACAAAGTTCAGAAGAACCAGGAAATCGTCTTAAACGTGAAGGACGGTCCAAATTTTGAGAGAGTGATTTATAGTCTGTATGTAAAGGCCGATCTGGATAGCGATCATGTGATTTCTGAACAAGAAGCGGAAACATTCTGGAGGTTGTATCAAAAGCAATTTGACGCTCATATGGGTGTCGGTCAGATCAAATTTAAATGACAGGAGAAATCCCGCCTTGCACGATCGCCAGCTCCTCCGGAGGAGCTGGCGATTATTTTTTACTGAAAATCAGTATGGAGAGACTATTGCGGTGAACAGGCAGTGCCGACGGTACAGTTTCGGAAAGGATTCGCCGCGCCGCGAACTTCAAGGTGAAGATGTGGCCCCGTTGATAGTCCGGTGGAGCCGACATAGCCGATGGTCTGACCAGCTGAAACATACTGTCCGGAAGAAACGATCGCATTCTTCATGTGCGAATAGAGGGTCTGGCTTCCATTTTCATGTGCGATAACGACATAGTTTCCGTATCCGCCGTTCCATCCACCATTGTTGCGAGCGATGATGACAGTGCCGTCTGCGGCCGCATGAATCGGTGTGCCGCGGCCAGCACCGATATCGATACCGTTCCAGCCGTGGAGGCCCTGAGTGATAATTCCGCCCGGTATCGGGTTCATATAGTAGCCCGGTTGAGCAGATCCTCCTCCGCCAAGATATGGCTCACGAATCGTGCGTGGATTGCGCTTGTTTTGGGTTGCGGGCGCAGATGGCGCTGCAAATTCTCCGCCAGGGATGATGATGGTTGAGTTGAGGGCAAGTGGTTCTGTGGGGTCGAGACCGTTGTACTGAGCGATTTCTTCCGCATCAGCGTTGTATTTCTTAGCAATCGATTTGAGGGTGTCTCCCTTAACTATCGTGCGTTCAATGCCAGAAATAGGAAGGATGACGAGCGTTTCGCCTGGGTGCACGTCGCGGGCGTTTGTGAGATTGTTTGCCCAGATGATGGTATTTACGGAAACGCCGAACATGCCTGCAATATCCGAGAGGGTGTCGCCCGGGCGTACTACATAGACTGAGATCCTGTCTGGCGGAGGTGTGTTGCCTATGTCCGTGATGGTGCCGATTGGTCCGCTATGGGGAATAAGAGCCGAATCTCCAGAAATAGTGAGGCTGATAGGAACATCTGCGTTTGGGTTGCTATTCACGCTCGCTATAAGTACTGGCGTGGTAGAGCTTGGTATATAGGTATCTACCGCCGCGTCTGCGTTCAGTGTGGAAAAAGGCCAAAATGCGCTTGCACGGTTCGGTATTGAAGCGACGGCGAATGTGATAATCGCGAACCCTGCGATGAGCAGGGCGCATCGTTCAAGTACCTTATATATATCCAGTCTCGTGTCTTGCGGCATCAAGCTGGAAGTTTTTGGGTGTGAAGCGATAAGAAAACAGGGAAACTCTGGGTGTGTCTGCTCATACAAAAATTGCTTACATACAACGTATATAAGCCATTTCTTGATTGCCTCCGTATCAGTCGATACCCAGAGTATAGGCTAATGAAACTGACAGTCAACTACCTCTTCGGATGCCTGTGGAGAGCGGTTTTTAGGGTATATTCAGATAGTGAATTATCTCGATAATCTGAATGCTGCACAAAGGGGTGCTGTTCTTGCAAAAGATGGGCCGATTTCTGTACTTGCTGGTGCGGGTAGCGGGAAAACAAAGGTACTGACGACACGAATCTACCACCTTATACGCGAAGGGGTTCCCGCGTTAGAGATTCTTGCTGTCACATTTACGAACAAAGCTGCTCGTGAGATGCGGGAGCGAGTCCGTCTGGTACTTGGAGAGGATAGTGCCACACCTTTCATTGCAACTTTTCATGGTCTGGGGCGCGAACTGCTGGAGAGTTATGGGAAAGCGATAGGCATCCCGCGCTTTTTCAGTGTGTATGACCGCGATGACTCCGAAAAGGCGATCGCAACGGCACTCAAGGCGCTCGATGTCGAAACAAAGGAGCTTTCTCCGCGGGCAGTGCTCGGGCGTATCTCCCGCGCGAAAGGGGAGGGTATGCGCGCGAATGAGTTCTATGAAAAATATTCTCGCTCGGGGTTCGGTCCACGCATTGTCTCAGAAGTATGGCTTCGGTACGAGAAGACGCTTCAGGCAGAAAAGGCGCTTGACTTCGACGACCTCATCTCGCTCCCTCTCAAGCTTCTCGAAGAGCATGCAGATGTGCGTGTGCAGGCTCAGGACCGTTGGCGCTATGTGCATATCGATGAGTACCAAGACACGAATGCGCTGCAGGGGCGTCTCGCAAATATTCTTGCAGCGAAGCACAAGAACTTGTTCGTTGTGGGGGATATAGATCAGACAATTTATACATGGCGCGGTGCAACGATCGAAAACCTGCTCGAATTCGACAAGAAATATCCCGAGTCACAAACGATCATCCTGGAACGCAATTATCGATCGACCAAGAATTTGGTCGATGCGGCGAATGGGATCATAGAAAAGAATAAGAATCGTAAGGAAAAATATTCGACGACAGAGCGCGAGGAGGGAGAGCCGATCATGATACATATGGCGCGATCTGCCGAGACGGAAGCGTATTGGATAGCAAAAAAAATACGAGAATTGATGAGAAGTGGCACGCGTCCAGAAGACGTTGCGATATTGTTCCGCACAAATTTTCAGTCACGCGCTCTTGAGGAGGGGTTGCTCCGTGCAGGTGTCCCATACCGACTTCTTGGTACGCACTTCTTTGCACGCAAAGAAGTGAAAGATGCTCTTGCATGGATGCGACTCGCGATGGAGCCTTCGCGTGAGGCTGACAAATTGCGTGCTGCCGCGTCTCCTCCTCGCGGCATCGGTAAGGTAACGCTCGGTAAACTTGCCGCTGGACAGCGATCACAACTTCGTGCAGGGGAACTTTCAAAAGTCGAACAATTCGAATCGCTCATTAACGAGCTTTCGCTGGCAACGGATTCACTCACGCCTTCTGAGTTTGTGAAGCTCGTCATTGAGAAGAGTGGATTGCGCCGGGCGCTTGTCGAAGAAGGAAATACTGAGGATCGCGAGCGTTTTGAAAACGTTGAGGAGCTCGCATCGGTCGCGACACGACACGACGGAACGCCGGGCAAGGAAGGCATTTCTGCATTTCTTGCAGAGTCCGCGCTTGCCGGAGATCAGGACGAGCTTGATCAAGGCGAGAAAGTGGGTGTGACGCTCATGACGGTGCATGCAGCAAAAGGTCTTGAGTTCGGTACCGTGTTCGTGAGTGGTATGGAAGAAGGATTGTTCCCTCATCAAGGTATGGGAGGTGAGAAAGATCGCGACGAGGAAGAAGAGCGCCGACTTTTTTATGTGGCAGTGACACGTGCGAAAGAGCGATTGTTCCTGACGCTTGCCCGTGTCCGCAAGATCTATGGTACTGACTTTGCCGCAGAGCCATCATCATTCCTCGCAGATATTGATAACTCGCTATTGTTGTATGACGAGTCTGGTGCGGATGTGATCTATTTCTAGAACCCGTCTCAAAATAACCGCAGAAAATAATTCGCATGCGTGTATAATTGCCGGCACGATGTCTCATGAACGATCGACAGAAATAAAAATGCTGCTCTTCATTTCAGGGTTCGCGACCCTCGCTCTTGAGATTCTTGGGATCCGGATCTTGGCACCCTATGTAGGATCGACGGTTCCTGTATGGGCTGCAGTAGTCGGTATTCCTCTGTTCGGGAGTGTTGTTGGGTACTATGGAGGGGGTGTCCTTGCGGACCGGATTCAAAAAAAAGAAGTGCTTGTATGGCTCGCAGCAGCAGCGAGCGCATACATCGCCCTCATACCGACTCTTCGCGGCATCATGAGTATTGTCGCTCCTAATGTCTCGTATGGTATCGGCGCGATTGTTGGGGCAACACTTTTGTTCTTAGTGCCCATCACGTTCCTGAGTGCGCTCACCGTCTATGTGATCCGTGTTTTTGTAAAAAGCCTTGATTCGATCGGACGGACTCATGGTGATCTATATGCGCTCACCACTGCCGGAAGTGTCGTTGGTGTATTTGGTACGAGCTATATCCTCGTACCATTTTTCACGGTCCCCCACATTCTCTATGCCCTTAGCGCAGCGATTCTTCTTTTCAGTCTATACATATATCTGACTCCTCATCTTGAAGAGGTTAGAGCGAGTGCAGATTAACGAACGTGCTTGCAAAGTAATCAGTAGGAGCGAAATCATCGGTCAGAATCGGAGTCTTCGGATCTATTGATCCATACCATCGGTGCGTCAGCTGGTCAGCAATCTCTGAATTGTCGTTGGGTGATGTGCGAATCGTCTCCTCATTCTTAAAAGCTACCAAGATGATGTTCTGAACCGTTTCTTCTTCTTTGGGTGAAGTGACTGCGTATGCGCGCACTTCAGGAAACACTGATTGGTATGTCTTGAACTCCGCTTGGAAAAAACCGCTATATGTTCCTTTCAAAGCTGCGGGAACATTTGCGATCACGATACCGTTGTCATTTAGCATGGTAAAAAGTTTTTTCGTCGCCTCGGCAGTCGTCAGCTGCCATGGCACTCCATAGAAACTCTGGAACGCGTCAAGGTAAATAATGTCGTACGTATCCGTTGAATGGTTCAAGTATGTGCGACCATCTTCATGAAAAATGCGGAGTCGCGGGTCCTGGCGATTCAGGTGAAAAAATTTCTCCGAAAGTTCTGTCGTGCGCGGATCGATCTCTACGACATCCAGTCCTTCGATCTGCTCGTATCCATCAAGCAGGAATTCATCAAAATGCCCGTTGCCATTGTCGCGATGAAGCATCGGGTACAGCACCTCACCCTCTTTTGCTGTTCGGTCGAGACGGACAATAACGTCCTTGTTTTTTCCAGAAATAAGCTGACTTTTCCCAATAATGGCTCGAGGTCGTTGCATATAGTCCTTGACAGGAATGTCAGCGCTTATTACTCGGCCCGGTGTGCCGTCGTCGCTCGTTTCATGAATGTGTACATAGCCTGTAGAGATGGTAAAGCTGGTATCCAATATGTCAGCTTCTTTCACTACCACACGGTCCCCGGGCATTTGATTGTTCGCCTCAAGATGATTGAGCGATCCTTCTATCTGTCGCCCGATTGGTTTTGTGCTCGACTCGTATACGAGAGACGGTTTCTCGTCTCTCCTTGTGGAATCATACGAAAATAGAATAGGTAGGGTGATGGTTTTGCTGTTGTGATACAGATTCCCTGCCAACTCCCACACTTTCTCGGTGTCATATAAGGGCGTGTCGGTTAGGAAATAATTCGCATACGAATACGCCCCGCCTCCGATAAGGAGGGCACGTTTAGCTGCAGGATTGAAATGTCCGCCCAAGCGATTGTAGTGCGCATATGCAAATACCAATTCATTACTATCGAGATATGAAGCTGAATGAATCTCGCCGTTTACCAATAGGAACCGAAGTGGTTTTTTTGATTCCAGCTCAGTGCCTTCGTATACCTGTAAGCGGCTGAATATGCTTGTTCTGTCGGCAAGCTTTTTCCATTCAGACATGTCGCTCTTTATCCTGCCGTCAGAAAAAATACGATGCTTATACAAGACAAAATCCGGCGGGGTGAATCCTAATAACAATAGGATGGAGATGGTCATCGTGATCGCGGTATATTGCCAACGTACGTTTAGCAGGAATGCCCCGGGCACAAGTAGCAGTACGATACCTGCAAGAGCTATCCCGTATTGGAATTGAGGGAGGATGAATAGTCCGATTAAGAATGTACCGAAGATACTTCCGGCTGCAGAAAGTCCGTATAGGATTCCGCTCGATTTTCCTGAAACCCTGATTTCCTGTGTGTGGAGTTTGATAAGGTAAGGAAGCACCATGCCGAGCACAACGCCAGGAAATGCGAAGAGTATGCTCGTTGTCAAAAAGGATCCTAAAGAGTTTGTAGGGATCGCCCAACCGATGAGACTACTCAATGGTCCTCTCCATGGGAAAACGATTCCGACCCAAAGAGCAGCTATGCACAGCATCATTCCGACAGCGCGCTCGCTTTTGTTGGGAAATATTCTTTCCAAGAGTTTTGGTGGCTGAGTGTCTGCCCATACTCCACCCAAACGATATCCGATCGCTAAACTTATCAATACGATGCCAATGACATTGGTTTGTATGAGAAGAGCTGTACCGAAATAGGGGGCGAGCATTCCTAGTCCGATCACTTCAAGCGCCATGATTGCAGCACCGCTTGCAAATGCTGCGTAGTAGATTGCAAAGCGGCGAAACATAGTGCAGTTATAACAAAAAAATGCTCCGAATGCCTTAGGATTGTACAGATAATTTTTGTTGCGGATGGTATGGTACGTCTATGGTACGCGCAAAGAAAACCCTCGGGCAGAATTTCCTGATGCATGCGCGCATTGCGGAGCGTATCGCGATGGTCTCAGAACTTTCGTCAAGCGACGTGGCGTTTGAAATCGGTCCCGGCACCGGCATGCTCACTCGAGAGCTCTTAAAGCGTGCGAAAAAAGTAATCGCTTTCGAGGCAGATCAGGAACTCTTTGAGAAACTGCAGACGGATTTTGCAGATGATATTGCGAATGGTCGGCTCGAGCTTGTGCATGGCGATATCCGTACTTTCGATATAGGCTCGCTTCCCAAGGGGTATGCGATCGTCGCGAATATACCGTACTACCTCACTGGCGAGATATTCCGCATGTTCCTCGAAACTGAGAATCAGCCGATTTCCATGACATTATTGGTCCAGAAAGAGGTCGCAGGGCGCGTCGCTCAATCAAAAAAGGAAAGCATCCTATCGCTTTCCGTGAAGGCGTACGGCACGCCGAAGCGTGAATTCGTCGTTCCGAGCGGAGCTTTTGTCCCGGCACCTAAGGTGGATTCGGCGGTTCTTACAATTCGCAACATCTCAAAGAAGAATTTCAAGACGCGTACGGATGAAGAGCGGTTTTTTGCAATCGTTCGCGCGGGGTTCGCGCATAAACGCAAGTTCGTACTGAAAAATCTTGCCGAAGCGGGTCTTTTTTCTGAAAAAATGAGGTCGCGACTGGAAAAACTTTCTATTTCTGCAAAAGCTCGTGCGGAGGATCTTCCGCTCCCAGTCTGGCTTGATATCGCACGCGAAGAATAATTCACTTTTCTTCCCAATAGCATCACTCCTCTCCCTGTATAGCTGCTATACTTCGAAGTGACACTATGAAGGAGCGGATTATCGAACATTGGCGTGTACTTACCGCATCACTCTTTTCGGTAGTGCTCGTTGCCGGAGTATATATTCTTGCGAAAGGAGTCGAATCGCCACCTACTGCTCAGGCGTCCACGGAATCCGCACTTCTCCAGGCGGTTGCCACGAAAGATTCCGACAATGATGGTCTTCCTGACTGGGAAGAGTCGCTGTATGGCACTAATCCGCGTATTACTGACACCTCACATCTTGGTATGACCGACGGTGAGGCGGTTTCCCGCGGTCTTATCGTTCCGATAGCGATCGCTGATGTGCCGGGAATTTCTTCTTCTGGCTCATCCGCAGTCGCACAGGAAGACAATACTCTGACAGCTGCATTCGCTAAGACATTTTTCACCTTATATGTCGCAGCAAAGAAAGCAAAGGACGGGGGAGATCTTTCCGAGGCGGAGATGAACGAGGTTGCTGCCAAGTCTCTAGAGTCTCTTTCATCAGCCGTAGCTCCCGTGCCCGATTTTAAATCTGCAAAAGACATGACGGTTTCTGGTTCCGGGCAGGAAGCCCTCAAAGCATTTGCGATCAAAGCAGAGGCGGTTCTGCTAAAAAATACAAATAGCGCAACAACCAGTGAGGTCATGTATCTGAAGCAAGTGATCGAATTTGATGATGTAAAGGTTCTTCCGTACATATCTGCAATAGCCAATACGTATCGCGACTCCGCTGCGGGCATCTCGGTGCTTCCAGTGCCTGCGGAGCTAGCCAAGGAGGATCTTGCTCTCGTCAATGCGATGATGCGTCTAAGCAAAATCATCACGGATTTTGCTCGCGTAAGTAACGACCCTCTTACAACCGTTCTTGCGCTGAAGCTGTACCCGCAGGCGGTACTTGAGCTCGGCAATGCATTTATACAGATTGGTACTATATATAAAGCAGCCGGAATATCTCTTCCAGAGGGTGTTCCAGGTGCTTCCTTCGTGAATCTCATGAAGGATATTGCCGCAAGTCAGAAGGCAGCGAAAAAGCCATGAAATTCCGCTTTTTAAATACAGTTGCGGCAATATTTCTCTCTATCACGATTGCTATACCTTCGACTTTTGTGGTTGCTCCTCAACGGGCACATGCGATACCTGTGGCTATAATTGAGGATATTCCAACATGGGTGAATACCGGTATCATTCAAATCAAATCAACCCTTTCATATATTTCTCAAGTTACGGAGACAGCTGCCATGGTCGCGCTTCAGATCGACGCGTACGTCCTTCAACCGCTCGCGTTCGTGCTGTCAGGAAATTTGTTGAAAATCATCACGCAAGGAGTCATAAATTTCGTTATAGGGAAGGCCAATGGCACAGGAGCTCCGCAGTTCGTGGCGGATATTCAGGCATCTCTGCAGCTGATCTCTGATCAGCAGACGCTTTCGTATCTCGATGCATACATGAGAAGTTCGCAGTCGCCATATGCGGGCTCAATCGTTTCTGCCCTCCGTAAGGATTATCTGAATAAGACGAGTCTTGCTGGATTCTGGGCCCAAAACATGGATACGCTCCGCAGGACCTCGCCAAACCCCTATGGCTACCTGAGGGGGAATTGGTTGATGGGAGGTGTTACGACCTGGTTTGCACTCACTACGCAGCAGCAGAATAATCCGTACTGGTTAATTCAGAGTTCGCAGAGCGCTCTCGCGTCTCTCATTGGTCCAAGTGTCGGTGGCGCTACAGGTTCGCGTGTCCTAGACATAAGAAATGGTCAGGGATTCGTGTCGTGGTGTGGAGAGAGCGATAGCGATTTAGGAGCATTTACGACTGATCCTCGAGCTCAAAATGCGACTGTTCGGGCCGAGCAATCTGCTGACGAGGCATACAATGCCGCTTATCAGGAGGCGTACAGTGCTAACCCTAATCGTTCAACTCAGGAACTTCTTGGTATTGCGACCGTCGCGGCTGAGTCCGCAAGAAATACGGCGATGGAGCAATCAAGAGCCGAAAATCGTTCGGTGAGTGGTCAAGCCCCCTTGCTCGGAGTGAATCCTGGAGATCCATGTACAAGGTCAGACGGCAAGACGGGCAGTATCAAAACCCCTGGATCGGTCATCTTGTCGGGTCTTAATAAGGCTCTTGGTGGGCAGCAAGACTCGGTTGTGCGTATGGGCAATGTCGGTCCAGAGATCAATACTATATTAGGTAATATCGCTACCGTCATAAAGACCGTGGACTTCGCCGCGAAGATTCTCGGCGGCCCGGGCTCAGGCGGTCTCTTCGGGGTTGCTAATGCTTCAGGGGCTAATTCAAGATCATTGCTTCGTCAATACGCAGATGCTCCGGGAAATCTCGGGGTTACCAATGCCGATGTTCTGCAGAGTGCGGCAAGTCTCTCGTCTGCCGGTCCCGACATGCTCGATCGGGTAGCGCGATACGAATCAGCGACTAGCCTTATTCAAACTGCTGCTAATACAGCCTCGACGAGTGTCTCGTCTCTTCTGAGACTCTGTCTGGCGCAGCAGCAAGTAGCGTCGAGTACGTTGGTAACCGGTAATCTTACCGACCAAACAAATCTAGAAGCATTTATGCGTACGAGCACGGAGCAGATAAATGCTGCACAGAATGTACTCACTGCAGTGCTTGCGCCGATATTCGTGAGGACGACCGCTGCGTCTACTACCATTGCAGCGGCTCGAATGATGGTGGATAGGGTACAGGTGAGTTTGAACACCGCTACGGATCAGTCGGGCGCTCAGGACGTCGCTGATATTGAAACGCTCAGGACTATGCCGCCTTCAGGTGAAGATCTTTCTACGGCGATGCAGGATGCGCTAACTTATTCTGTAAATACTGCGGTTGCGAACCCATCGGGCTCACTCAATATCACTGGGAATTTCCTTATGGATCGGTTAAGTCTGATAAACATAAATGCCACCGCGCTTCGCCCGGTATGTACAGCGCCAGTGCCAACAAATGCGCCGCCTGTCACTGATGCGACCGCACCTTGAGTAGTATGCTGCGCCTACTTCTCACATCCATCATCTCGCTATCGCTCGGTATGAGTGCTGTGGGGGCGTTCGTTCCAATGGTACATGCACAGAGCACGTCGGGGCCCGCGCCGACACCAGCTGCGCCTGCAGCCGTTCAGGCTCCAGGAGTGGGTGATTCGGTATTAAATGAGGCAGCTAAATCGCGAGCTGCAAAAGCCGCCGGAATTAACGGTGGCAATCCTGATGAAGGTAAGCCGATGGCGTATGAGACAGGACCCATAGATAAGGCTTTTATGTTCGTCATGACGGCGATCATGACACTCGCCGCGTGGCTGCTTGGTATCGCGATGGTCATGCTCGACAATGCGGTGCTCTACACAGTCGTCAATATGGGGTCATACATAAAAGGCCTCTCTGCTATCGGGGTTACGTGGGAAATATTGCGGAACATAGGAAACATAGCCCTCATATTTGGATTTCTTGCGATTGGAATCGCAACCATACTCAATGCCAATTGGTACGGCGGGAAGCAGATGATCCCGAGACTCATCATGGGCGCCATCCTCCTGAACTTTTCGCTCTTCATGACCGAAGCAGTGATCGACGTCGGCAATTTTCTTGCAACGAACATTTATACGCAGATTAACGGGGGGGTCGCTGCGGGAGAGAAACTTTCCGCAGTAGCGCCAGCAGCTGCGGATGCTGGCATTGTTGGCAGGACTACTGCTGCAGTAGTTTCTACGGCATCGTCGATCAACAATGAAGCCATTACAAGCAAGATCATGAATCAGTTGGGGCTCCAGAGAATATATGGTGACGCTCTCAAGGGAAATAAAGAGCTATTGGCCACAAACAACGTCCCGCTTGTCGCTGCGTTGGGCATATTACTTTTTATCATTCTTGCGTTCGTGATGTTTTTCCTATCTTTCGTACTCATCGCGCGTTTCATTTATCTCATATATGCGATCATCATTGCCCCTGTCGGGGTCGTGGGATTCGTGATTCCACAATTTGAAGGTGTCGGGAAAGACTGGATGAAGAACCTCCTTACGCAGTCTATGACGGCGCCAGTCATGTTTCTTTTGCTCTATGTAGCCCTCCGGATCATCACGGACGCAAGCTTTCTTGGATTTGGTGCGCCGCCTGACTACATGGGATTCATCCAGGATGCTAAAGGAAATTATAACCTTTCCGGTTTCGCAAACATCCTCATCTCATTCTTCGTCGCCATCGGAGCTCTTCTTGGCGTTATATACGGAACAAATAAATTCGGTGCCTTTGGTGGGAAATGGGCGTCAAAGACTGCTGGGAAATTATCTTTCGGTCTTACTGCGGCAACGTTGCGTTCTACGGCCGGATGGGGAATGCAGGCGGGTTCTAAAGCAATACGACAGAGTCGATTGCGATCAACTAATTTCGGTCGCATGACAGCTACTGCTCTCGATCGGGGTGCGACAGGTAATTGGGATGTTCGTAGCTCAACTTCAGGCTCGTCAGCCCTGAAGACTTTTGGTATTGAGGCAGGGGATGCTCAAAAGGGTGGATACAGGGGGCGTGTGAATGAGAATGTAAAGGCGTACGAGTCTTATGCAAAAACTATTGAAGGACGCCCAAAGACGAAGTTGGATGAAAAACAGTTAGAGGGTATTGCACAGGCAGTGAAAGATGCAAACAAAGAGCATGAGATCGTCAAAGAGGCTCATAAGAAGGCTGTGGTAGAGCATACTGCAAATCAAGCAGAAGTTGACCGTCTCGAAAAGGAGGTGAAGCAGAATGCTACATCAACGATTGTTTCTCCCGAAAGAGACAGGCGAGATCAGGAGACGAAGCAGAGTCTTGAGTCTGCTCGGGCAAACTTGGAGACAAGTGGGGTAAATATAAACTCTTTGCAACAAACTCTCACTAGCAGGGAAAACCTTCTCAAGGAAAAGAAAGAGATTGAAGAAAAAACAAAAGGGGAAATAAATGCCAGAACAGGGGAGCAGGATGCTAAAAATGCTCGCAAAGTATACGGGGAGAATCTGCAAAAGAAAGGATTTCTCGGGCTGAAAAAGCTTGGAACATTGGCCATGTTCGGCTCGGGAGCCTCTGAAGCCTCAAAGAAAATAATAAAAGAAGCAACAAAGAAAAAGACTAAAAAAGAAGAGGCAATCGAAGTGCTGGAGAAATCTTTCAAAGAGACTTTTGAGGAAGATTTGACCAAGAAGGGTGAAGTGAAGGAGGAGAAGTCAAAGGAGGGGGAGGAGTCTAAAGAGAAAAAACCATCTTAATCAACGCACCTATGGATCAAGACCACCAAGATCTTACGTTTGATGAGAGTATGAAAGAGGTAGTGCAGTCACTGCCGCCGATCATACGTTCGTACCTCTCTCAGGGGAAGTACACTCCTGTTGCAAAGAGTCTGATGGGTAAGTATGGTCTCCGTATTGATCAGGGAGGTATCCTTGAGCGTGAGATTATGCTGCTCCTGATGGGGGTTGAGAGCCCTGATGAGTTTATGCATGCTCTTACGGAAGAAGCGAAGATAGGCGAAGATGTGGCGGATGACATTGCGGGGGATGTAAATGCACAAATTTTTGCCCCTCTCCGAGAAGAAGAGATGAAGGAGAGTGTTGCAGAAAAGGAGTCTGTACAATCTGCGCTTGTTGCGGCCGAAACTGAGACTGTCGAGGAGAAGTCGCGAGTGATTCATCACGAATTGCCTCAAGTGGTCAAGAAAGTACCAGTAATTTCCGCGTCTGTGCCGGTGGTGCCAATCGTGAATCTGCCTGCAATCACCCCAATTATTTCAGAAGCTTCCAAAAATGATACCGTCGTAAAACCAGCTCAAGAGGCAGTTCACGAGATTCCTGCACCAAAACCAGCACAGAGTCTTCCTAGAATCATTGTGCCGATACCGGCTATGCCACGCCCGCTTGAGCCGAGATCGGTGTTTTCGACTCCTCAGGCCGCTCCAGTATCCTCTGCGCCCGTGGCACCTCCCGACCCAATAAAGTCATATTCGGTCGATCCGTATCGCGAGCCGATAGAATAATCGGCGTAAAAGGTTGCATTCCTAGAGGTATTCCTTTATATTGCACATGACCCTTCTCGGGTCTTCTTTTTCAAATGGCAACCATTAATCAGCTCTCCAAGAAAGGACGCAAGAACAAGGCACGTAAGACTACAGTGCCGGCTCTTACTCGTGGTTTCAACGCGCTTAAGAACCGCCCGACCTACTACCCATCTCCTTTCAAACGAGGTGTCTGTACCAAGGTGACCACAAAGACTCCGAGAAAACCGAACTCAGCTATCCGTAAGATCGCCCGCGTGCGTCTCACAAACGGTATGGAAGTGACCGCCTACATTCCAGGCGAGGGACACAACCTCCAGGAACACTCGGTAGTATTGCTCCGTGGCGGTCGCGTGAAAGACGTCGGTATTCAGTACACTGTCGTGCGCGGTAAACTCGATACTTCTGGCCTCGAGAAGCGTCGCCGCTCTCGCTCGCGCTATGGTGCAAAGCGTCCTAAATAATATTTAATATGCGTCGACCTCTTAAAAAGAAGCGTGTGTGGCGTCCGGACATCAAGTACGGATCTGAGACGATCACTCGTTTTGTGAATGCTGTCATGTGGGATGGTAAGAAGGATACTGCTCGCGCAGTTGTCTACGATGCTCTTGCTGCAATAGAGAAGGATGGTCAGAACCCTCTCGAGACGTTCGAGGCCGCTCTTCGAAACGTGTCTCCACTCATGGAAGTGCGTTCACGCCGTGTTGGTGGCGCCAACTACCAGGTGCCTCGCGAAGTTCCGCAGAGCCGCCGTCTCGCACTCTCATTCCGCTGGCTCATTGGTGCAGCTCGCGCGAAGAAGGGTAAGCCGATGGCAGACAAGCTTGCAGCAGAACTCCTCCTCGCCTCCAAGAACGAAGGTGATGCTATCAAGAAGAAAGACGAAATGCACCGCATGGCAGACGCCAACAAGGCATTTGCTCACTTTGCTTGGTAATTTCATTTTGAATGAAACAAAAAAACGCCACGTTCGTGGCGTTTTTTTGTCTGTTGTTATCTAATACGCATAGAATATTGTACTTTTATTTATGTAAAGGAGGTGTGTTATGACGGGTTTTGCATTTCAGAAACCGATCGACGCGAACAATCCGCTGGATCCTAATGACCCTCCACCACAGGGTTGGAATACAGACGCAATCGATACAAGTGATTATAGGAGAGCATTTTGGGGTTATTGGAGCCCACTCTTTCAGAAGTGTCGTGCGTGGCAAGAGCGCGAATTGAATAGGTACAGGAAAATTCAAGTAGTCTCGAGTCCTTAGTTTTTCAGTGCCCCAAGCCTGGCTACAGTTTTCTGTAGCCAGGCTTTTCTTTTTGCGCGATTTCGGCTATTCTTCACGTTAACGCCTCGGCGCCTTATTTTTTTATTCAAATTATGAATCGCGATTATCCACTCGAGAAAGTCCGTAACTTCGGCATCATTGCGCACATCGACGCAGGAAAGACGACGACCAGTGAGCGCGTCCTTTTCTACACTGGATCTCAGCACAAGATCGGCGAGGTGCACGAAGGAGAGACGACGACTGACTGGATGGAGCAGGAGCGCGAACGCGGTATCACTATCACGGCAGCTGCTATTACCTGCTTCTGGTCCAAGACCGCTGAAGCAGATAAGAAAGATGTTTCTAAGAAGTTTCGTTTCAATATTATCGACACCCCGGGACACATAGACTTCACAGCTGAAGTGAAGCGTTCGATGCGCGTCCTCGACGGCGCCATCGTCGTGTTCGATGGTGTGTCTGGCGTCGAGCCGCAGTCCGAGACCAACTGGCGTTATGCCGACGAGGCAAATGTGCCGCGCGTCTGTTTCATAAATAAGCTCGACCGCACGGGAGCATCGTTCGAGCGCTCTTACGCTTCGATCCTCGACCGTCTTTCAGTAAAGGCGATCCGCATGCAGATTCCGATTGGTGAAGAGTCGGCGCACGAAGGTATGGTGGACCTTCTTACGATGAAGTCCTATTCCTTCTCTGGAAACATGGGTCAAGAGGTGACTGAGGGTGAGATTCCGGCGAATCTTCTTGAAGATGCGAAGAAGTATCGTGCAGCTCTCGTCGAGCGTATTGTCGAGCAGGACGATGCAGCTATGGGCGCTTACCTCGAGGGTAAGGAGCCAAGTGTTGAGGAACTGAAGAAGCTTCTCCGTAAAGGGGTCATCGCAAACGAGATTTTCCCGGTGTACTGCGGAAGCGCGCTCAAGAATAAGGGTGTGCAGCTCGTGCTCGATGCTGTCGTCGATTATCTCCCATCTCCGCTCGATCTTCCTCCTACGACAGGAAAGAATCCGAAGACTGGCGAGCCTATCGAACGCCATGCTTCTGACGACGAGCCGTTCTGCGCTCTTGCATTCAAGCTCCAGACAGATCCGTTCGTGGGTGCTCTCACATTCTTCCGTGTTTACTCGGGTACGCTCACGGCCGGTTCTTACATATACAACTCAACCACAGGCTCTAAGGAGCGCGTGGGACGTATTGTGCGTCTCCAGGCCAATAAGCGTGAGGAAGTCGAGAAGGTGTTTACTGGAGAAATAGCTGCAGCCGTAGGTTTAAAGGATACGAAGACCTCGCACACGCTTTGCGATGAAGAGAGTCCAATCTTGCTCGAAGAGATCAAGTTCCCTGAGCCGGTGGTGTCTCTACGTATTGAGCCGAAGACTAAAGCTGACCAGGAGAAAATGGGCGTCGCGCTCAGAAAGCTTGCCGATGAAGACCCGACGTTCCGCATCAAGACCGATGAGGAAACGGGCGAGACTATCATCTCAGGCATGGGTGAGCTTCACCTTGAAATTCTCGTTGACCGCATGAAGCGCGAATTTAACGTCGTTGCAGACGTAGGAAAGCCGCAGGTGGCATACCGCGAGACAATTCTTGGTGCTGGTGAGGCTGAAGGTAAGTACATCAAGCAGACCGGAGGTCGCGGTCAGTACGGCCACGTGAAGATTAAAATGAAGAAGATGGAGCCTATTGAGGAGGGTGCAAAAATCGCTAAGAACATCACACGCGAAGATCATTTCGAATTCATCAACAGTATCAAGGGAGGTGCGATTCCTCAGGAATACATCCCTGCAGTGGAGAAGGGTATGCGCGAATCGATGTCTCGTGGATTCCTTGCTGGATTCCCGATGGTCGACGTCTCTATTGACCTGTACGACGGCTCATTCCATGATGTGGACTCTTCGGAAATCGCCTTCAAGATCGCCGCTTCTATGGCTTTCAAGGAAGCAGCACAGAGGGCAAAGCCGGTCATCCTCGAACCGATCATGCGTGTCGAGGTTATTGTCCCAGACAAGTTCATGGGCGATATCACCGGTAACCTCTCGGGCAAGCGCGCCCAGATCGAGGGTATGGAAGAGCGCGGTATGAACAAGGTGGTGAATGCGAAAGTGCCGCTTTCAGAAATGTTTGGCTACACTACGACGCTTCGCTCCATGACCGAAGGTCGTGGAAGTATGACTATGGAATTCGATCATTACGATACTGTCCCAAATAATGTCGCCGCCGACATCATCGCTTCGCGAAAATAATTCATAACAGAATCTTTCAACAAACGGCCGTCCGAGAGGGTGGCCGTTTGTGTTACTCTTGCACATATACTCGTAATCTGACTTTAATGCCTAACGAACAGCTTGTTGCTCATATTCGCACTCAGTTTGCTAGCGGAGTAGATAAGACCACTCTCATACAACAGTTGCTTACTGCGGGTTGGAAAGTGGAAGATATTAATGCCGCTATCGCAGTCGTCGATTCAGCAGCAGGCACAAATATTCCATCAATACCTCAAGTACCGCGACCGCAATACGCTACAGCACCTACTGTTCAGACAGTAAAATATGCAGGATTTTGGGTACGAGTTGCAGCTTGGTTCGTTGATGCTCTTTTAGTGGGACTACCTCTAGGCATCATGTCTCGAGTCCTTGGAGACACAATCTACGTATCTATTTTAGCCATTATTGCTGTCTGGGGCTATATTCTTTTCATGGTTACAGCTTACCAAGCAACGCTTGGGAAGATGGCTGTCGGTTTGCGCATACAAGGCACTGATGGAGACAAAATAGGCTTTGGGAGAGTATTTATGCGAGAAATTATCGGGAAAATCCTTTCGTCGCTTGTCTTGATCGGCTATCTAATGGTCGCTTGGACAGGGAAGAAACAGGGACTCCACGATAAGATTGCTGGTACGGTTGTCATTGAAAAGGACCCGAACAAATCAAAGACCGGTTGGGTAGTGTGTGCAGTACTAGCAGTGTTTGCGCTCCCTATAGCGTTCGTAATATATGTGCTAACTATCCTCAATTTTGCACGTGCGAACGCTGAAACTGCCACGGTAGTGTCATACATGTCGAATGTTGAAATTCAGGCTGAGATTTATTATGACGGTGTCGGTAATGGAACTTTTTTGGACTATTGCAACAGTCTTGAGGCTATGTCTCATCTTGGCAATGCTTCTTACTACGGAAGTAATAATAAGAACAAAGCTTCTTCTGTCTGTAATGATACGCGCGATGCATGGGCAGCGTCAGTCCCTCTTAATGGGAAGTATTATTGTACTGATTCGATGGGAACCCGTAGAAATATTGCTCAACCACTTGCTAGTGGAGAAACATCCTGTGATTCTAATTGAGTTCCAACACAAATAGCGATTTGTTTTACATCAGCTCGCCTTGCACTTTTAAGGGGGCTCGGGTACATTCATAGATAACGCATCTTGGCGTCGCTCTTTGGCTTGTCTGCTTTTTCGGGTCGGCAAGCTATAGAGTTTGTTCCGACTCGCGTCGGATTAATTCGTGATTTAACAGATAATTTATCCGATTGTATGGCAGAATTTAATCGCAGCAAGCCGCACATGAATGTGGGCACCATTGGTCACGTGGACCATGGAAAGACGACTCTTACCGCAGGTATCCTCCACACCCTCGACATGCTCAAGGGCGAGGGTTACAGCGCCCGTGTAGAAGGTGTCGATAAGATCGACAGCGCACCAGAAGAAAAGGCCCGTGGTATTACCATCGCGCTTCACCACTCTGAGTACGAGTCTCCAAACCGTCACTACGCTCATATTGATGCTCCTGGTCACGCTGACTACATCAAGAACATGATCACTGGTGCCGCTCAGATGGATGGCGCAGTGCTCGTGGTTGCCGCAACTGATGGCGTGATGCCTCAGACTCGTGAGCACATCCTTCTTGCAAAGCAGGTGGGTCTTAAGAAGCTCATCGTCTTCCTCAACAAGGTAGACATGGTTGCTGAAGCTGATCTCATCGACCTCGTCGAAGAGGAAATTCGCGAGCTTCTTACGAAGCAGGGTTACGATGGTGCTGCTACTCCGATCATTCGCGGCTCGGGCTTGAAGGCTCTTGAGGCTAAAGATATGAGCGATGAGTACGCAAAGAAGACTAAGGAGCTCATCGACACGATGGACTCGTACTTCGACCAGCCGGAACGCGAAGTCAACAAGCCGTTCCTTATGCCGATTGAAGACATCTTCTCGATTGAAGGTCGCGGTACGGTGGTTACCGGCCGCATCGAGCGCGGTGTCGTGAAGGTTGGCGAGGAAGTTGAGATCGTTGGTATCAAGAACACAGTCAAGACGACTGTCACTGGTATCGAAATGTTCAACAAGCAGCTCACTGAGGGTATGGCAGGCGACAATGCTGGCATTCTTCTCCGCGGTACTAAGAAGGAAGATGTGCATCGCGGCCAAGTTCTCGCGAAGAGCGGTTCGGTCACTCCGCACACCGACTTCATCGCTGAGGTCTACATCCTTTCGAAGGATGAGGGCGGTCGTCACACTCCGTTCTTCTCTGGCTACAAGCCTCAGTTCTACATCCGCACGACGGACGTAACTGGAGAGGTGACGCTTGCAGAGGGTAAGGAAATGGTTATGCCGGGCGACACGGTCACTTTCAACGTGAAGCTCGTTGCTCCGGTTGCTCTTGAGGAACAGCAGCGCTTTGCTATCCGCGAGGGTGGTAAGACGGTGGGTGCAGGAGTCGTAACGAAGATTACGGCCTAAATTCTCACTCGAGAATCACTACTCATATGGCAACAGCAGCGACAGCAGAAAAACCAAAGGTGAAGCGCACCCCTAAGAAGGCCGCAGCACCGACTCAGATGGAACACAAGCTCCGCATCCGCATCCGCGCCTATGAGCACAAAATTCTCGATCTCTCGGTGAAGCAGATCATGGATACCGCAGCTCGCTTCGATGCGACTGTCGTTGGTCCGGTTCCTCTCCCGACAGAAATTAAGCGCTGGACGGTGAACCGCTCAACCTTCGTCCATAAGGACGCACGAGAGCAGTTCGAGATGCGCGTCCACAAGCGACTTGTCGATATTCTGAATCCGTCGCCAAAGGTTATCGAGGCCCTCACGAACCTCAATCTTCCTTCCGGCGTTACGATTGACGTCAAGATGGTCTAAATTTCCTGGTACAAAAGGAAAAACAAAAACCGCCCCATGGGCGGTTTTTGTTTCGATTCAGCAGCCCAGTAGGCGATTGTGCTCAATCGAATCGCCTACTGGGTATTTGCATCTTTTGGACGACTCGTGTAAAGTGCTCCTAAAGCTACGTACCCATCGACCGCGTCCCCTCGGACGTTCCGATGCGGGACCTATGGCAACTCGCGCAACGCGATTTGCTGTTGCGCGATTTGCTTTAAAAAAATGAAATTCATTCTCGCTACAAAAGAAGGGATGACCCGCATCTTCGGGGAAGATGGTCTTGCTCGTGCAGGAACTATTCTTTCGGCTGGACCAAATACGGTTACGGCCGTAAAAACAGCTGAGGGCAAGGATGGCTACGCAGCCGTGCAGGTCGGTCAGGGTGACCGCAAAACGAAAAATATCTCTAAACCGGTCCTTGGTCACACTAAGGGTAAGGGTTTTGAGGCAATTCGCGAATTCCGCACGACTGACGCTGCTGAGGTTGGTGCCATAATCGATGCGTCGGTATTTGTTGTCGGCGATACGGTACAGGTCTCTGGTCTTACGAAAGGTAAGGGTTTTGCCGGTGTCGTGAAGCGTCATGGGTTTCATGGGGGTCCTCGCACTCACGGTCAGAAGCACACGGAACGCTCCCCGGGTTCCATCGGCGGCGGCGGCGGTCGTGCCGGAGGTCGTGTCGCAAAGGGTATGCGCATGGCCGGCCGTATGGGCACTGATCGTGTTACGGTAAAGAACCTCAAGGTTCTCGCTATTGATGTTGCAGAAGGAAAGATCATCGTCTCTGGTGCAGTGCCAGGACGTCGCGGCACCCTTCTTGAAGTAGTCTCCGCATAATTTTACATACCATGGCTACTGCAAAGAAAACAACAAAGAAAGTTGAAATCGCGCTGACAGACGCGCCGGTCTTCTCGATGGAAGGCAAGAAGGTTTCGACTATCTCTCTCCCAGAGGGAATCTTCGGCGCACCTTGGAGAAGTGATTTGGTGCATCAGGTCACGACGGCGATGCAGGCAAATGCGCGCCAGAACCGCGCTCACACTAAGAATCGTGCAGAAGTGTCTGGTGGAGGCAAGAAGCCATGGAAGCAGAAGGGTACTGGCCAGGCTCGCCACAGTTCTTCTCGTTCCCCGATTTGGCGTCACGGAGGTATCACTTTCGGTCCCCGTTCTGAACGAGACTACAGCGAAAAGGTCAACCGCAAGATGCGTATTGGCGCACTCCTTGCGGTCCTCTCGAAGAAGGCGAAAGATGGCGAGATCATCTTCGTCGATGCGATTTCTTTCTCTACGCCGAAGACTGCAACTGCAAAGGCCGCTATTACTGCTCTTGCAAAGGCAGCCGGAGCAGAAAAGCTCATCACGAAGACTAAGAATACGGCTCTCGTCGCACTCGCATCCTACGATGCAGCTACGATCAAGAGTTTCCAGAACTTCGGAAACATCATGACGGAAGAGGTGCGCAACCTGAATCCGCTTGAAGTGCTTACGCACAAGTACCTCATCATTGAGAAGCCAGAGGCAGCGTTCAAGGCACTTATTGCCCGCGCAAAGTCTAAATAAACTACCATGGCAATTTTCGGAAAAAAGAAGAAAAGTTCGAAGGAGTCAGTCGCACCGCGACATCGCGCACGCACGGCTGCAAATGCGAATGGTACCTCGCACGACATCATTCGTGCTCCATGGTTCTCAGAAAAGGCGCTCATTGGAACTGAGAAGGGGGTTTATGTGTTTCAGGTGTCTCCTGGTGCTACGAAGGCTGAGATTGCTGGAGCTATCAAGGACGTGTATAACGTTGAACCTCGTATGATTCGCGTCATGAATGTGCTTGGAAAGACGAAGTCTCTCCGCACCAAGCGCGGCACCGGCACGCGTGCATCGCGCCGCAAGGCCTATGTGTACCTGAACGCAGGCGATAGCATTCAGTTTGCTTAATAATTTCGTATGAAAACATACCGCCCTACATCAAAAAGCCGCCGCTTCATGACAACGCTTCCATACCGGGAGCTTCTCTCGGGCGACGCGCCGCACAAGGCGCTTCTCAATAAGAAGAGCGGTCGAGGAGGCCGAAACGCGTTCGGTCGCATCACAACCCGTCATCAGGGCGGTGGTCACAAGCGCCGTCTTCGCGATATCGATTTTACGTACGATAAGAAGGATATTCCAGCAAAGATCGAGACCGTCGAATACGATCCGTTCCGCAGTGCCTTTATCGGTCTTGCGCTTTATCGCGATGGTGCGCGCCGCTATGTAATTTTGCCAAAAGGGGTCAAAGTCGGGGATGCATTCATCGTTTCTGAGAAAGCTCCTCTTACTGTAGGAAATCGTCTTCCAATTGGTTCAATTCCTGTCGGTACGTTCGTCTACAACATCGAACTTTCCCCGGGTGCAGGCTCTGTGCTCGTTCGCTCAGCAGGAAGCTTTGCTGAGGTCGTCGCTCACGATGCCGGGTACGCTCAGATAAAGCTTCCATCGACCGAAATCCGCAAGGTGTCTGACCTCGCATGGGCAAGTATCGGTGCTGTCGGTAATGAGGAGTACAACCTCGTGGTCATCGGTAAGGCTGGTCGCAGCCGCTGGATGGGTATTCGCCCGACTGTGCGCGGTACTGCCATGAACCCTGTCGATCATCCGCACGGAGGTGGTGAAGGTAAGCAGGGTCGCGGTCTTCGTCGTGCAAAGAGTAAGTGGGGTAAGCCTACTGGCAAGGGTCAGAAGACACGTACTCCAAAGAAGTACTCGAACGTCTTCATCGTGTCTCGCCGCAAAGTCGGCAAGAAGCGCAAGGGCTAGTTTCAGAACTACAAAAAACCCCGCACACGCGGGTTTTTTGTTTTTCTACCGGTATTCCGGCTTTAGGATGCTGGAGAGTTCTGTGAGAGGAATACGGAGCGTCTGGGGGCCTTCTGAATATGCTGCGACCTGATAAGGAGGGAAGAGGAGTACAAGTTCCTTGGTATCAAGGAAAAACCGCTCGAAATTATTCTCTTCTGGGGCCGTGCCTTTATTGATGGTGGAAGTATCAGCACGCTGACCAATGACTGCCGGAAGCTTTGATTGGCTCAATAAGGAGAGTGTCTCGAGGTAATTGGTGCCTGGCATGAATATGTCTCCGAGCTTCAGGCGGTCTCCTGTTTTTACATCAAAAGTGAAGGTGCCGAAATCTAAGTTTCCATGCGCGCCGAAGGTGTCCGTGTATATCGTGAATATGTAGGAGATGGAGCGATTTGAAACGGCAGTCATGTACACGATATTGAGCTTCTCTTTGCGGCCCTGATCGAAGCCCATCATTTTCACGTCTTCGGCAGTGAGGTTTTCGAAGTTTCCCTCAGACTTGAATGCGGTGATTGTGTTACTCACGAAGGCGTGCATAAGTTCCTTTGCGGAGGTGTCATATTGTTTCCCGACTGTCTGCAAAAGTGGCGTACTTGTCGCGTAGTTTGCGGTGATGTCGTAGTACTTGGCGTGCTCACTATATCCCGTATCAGGGAGGGTGGTGCTGGGTTTTGTGACCTCTCTTTTGTCTGGCTGTGTTGCCGCATAGAAAACGATTCCGAGTATGGCCATAAGCACGATCGCGCCCCCAATGATGTTGTTTTTCTGCATGGTACGTAGTGTACCAAAGTCTCAGAACTTCAAATAAGTTTGACGATTTTTGTTGATTCCTGTATCTTTGCCATATCCCGCATTGCGGGCTTTTCATTGCTTATATGGCACGCTCACTTAAAAAAGGACCTTTCGTGGATGTAAAACTCCTGAAGAAAGTCTTGAATGCAAAACCGGCAACATCCGGGGTGATTAATACGTGGGCACGCCGAAGCCAGATAAGTCCAGAGATGGTCGGTTTCACTTTTGGTGTCCATAATGGCAAGCAGCACCTCCCGATCCTCGTTTCTGAGGATATGGTGGGGCACCGTCTCGGTGAGTTCTCACCAACCAAGAAGTTCGTCCGTCACGGAGGCAAGATGCAGAAGGAGATGGAAATGAAGAAGCAGGAGGCTGAAATAGCTTCTGCAAAGGCTGCTAAGGCCCCGGCTCCGGCTGCTAAGAAATAACCTATGGCACACGCATTCCTCAAGAGCCATAATCAGACTCCACGCAAGGTTCGCCTTGTAGCTAATCTCGTGAAGGGTAAGAGGGTCCAGGATGCCCTTGTAGCGCTTGAATTCCTCCCAAGGCGCGCTGCAGAGCCGATTGCGAAGCTGATCAAGAGCGCAGTCGCTAATGCGAAGGTATCGGGCGAGAACGTCGATACACTCAAGGTTCAGTCGATTACTGTTGAGAGTGCTGGCATGCTGAAGAAGTACATGCCTCGCGCTTTCGGTCGCGCCTCAATGATCCGTCGCCGCAAGAGTGCCGTAAAGCTCGTACTCGGCGCTTCCAAATAAATCCTATGACTCATATCGTACATCCTTTCGCACACCGCCTCGGCATCATCCGAGACTGGAAGAGTCGCTGGTTCGCTGGTGATAAGAAGATGTTCCGCGAGAACATCAAGGTCGACGAGACGATTCGCCGCTTCCTTTCGAAGCGTCTCCGCGGAACCTATACGAGCAATATTGAGATTGAGCGTTCAGCAAACGAGCTTCGTGTCATTATTTCGACAGCGCGCCCAGGTCTCGTAATTGGTCGTTCCGGTGAGAATGCAACAAAGCTCCGTACCGAATTGACCGCCGTCGCCCGAAAGGCCTCGGAACATGCTCTTCCAGTAGGGAAGCAGGTAAAACTCGACATTGTCGAGGTGCGCCAGCCAGAGACGGATGCGGCAGTCGTCGCATATATGATTGCAGAGGGTCTTGAGAAGAGAATGCCGTTCCGTCGTGTACTCAAACAGACGATTGAGAAAGTCATCGCTGTACGCGAGGTTGAGGGAGTCCGCATTGCCATCTCCGGTCGCCTTGGTGGTGCTGAAATGAGCCGCAAGGAAGAGGCTAAGAAGGGTCGCATCCCGCTCCAAACTTTCCGTGCTGATATCGATTTCGCACATGAGCAAGCATACCTCCCGTACGGCGTAATTGGCATCAAGGTATGGATCTATCGCGGAAACGTGTACCAGGACAAGAAGGCCCCGGTACGCCTGCCAGAGATTGTGTCGGCGCACAGCTAATATTTTTTGTATGTTGTTTCCTAAGAAAGTAAAACATCGTAAGTGGCAGACGCAGCGCAAGAGCAGCAAGCGTCTCGCACGTCCTGAGACGCGCGGCACTACTGTCGCTTTCGGCTCGTTTGGCATCAAGGCGCTCACCAGTGCGCGCGTCACGAGTAATCAGATCGAGTCAGCTCGCAAGGTGCTTGCGCGCGCTGTTTCGAAGACTGGCAAGCTCTGGATCCGCATTTTCCCAGATCGACCGGTTACCGCAAAGCCAGCAGAAGTGGGTATGGGTAGCGGTAAAGGAGATCCGAAACACTACGTGTTCGAGGTGCGTCCAGGCCGTATACTCTTCGAGCTCGACGGTGTCCCTGAGGATGTTGCTCGTGCATATCTGCGTCAGGCAGGCATGAAGTTGCCAGTAAACACCTCAGTCGTCGCACGCCACTAATCATTGCTTTTTTCTAATTTTTATGGCAAAAAAAGATACTATGACGACTAAGACTGATCAGGAGCTTATGAAGCTTCTTACTGATACTCGCGCCGAGCTCCGCACAGAGCGCTTTTCCGCTGCGGGCGCCCGCGCTAAGGACTCGAACAGTCCCAGGAAGCTCCGCACGAAGATTGCTCGCGTGCTTACCGAGCAGCACGTTCGTGTCCGTGCCGCCGCATAACTTTTATGGAACAAAAAACTATTCGCCCCCAAACATTCGTCGGAGTCGTCGTTAAGACGGCAATGAAGGATACTGCAACCGTAAAGGTAGATCGCTACGTGAAGAACGCGAAGTACAAGAAGTATCTCACTCGCTCGAAGAAGTATCTCGCTCATGATCCGGGTAATACGGTGAAGGTGGGAGACACGGTCACTATCGTTGCGACCCGTCCTATTTCAAAGATGAAGCATTTCGTCATTGATTCTGCAAAGACGGTGTCAGCAGAAAACGACAACTAATATGTTACAGCCTCAATCCATCGTCATGGTTGCAGATAATTCCGGCGGCAAAGTCGCACGTATCTTCAAAGTGCTTGGCGGGAGCAAGCGTCGATATGCAGAGATTGGCGATGTCGTCGTGATCTCCATTCAGACCGCAGAGCCGCGCAAGGCAGTGAAGAAGAAGGATGTGTTCCGTGCAGTCGTCGTGCGTCAGGTCAAGCCGTTTGCCCGCAAGGATGGTTCGTATATCCGCTTCGATGAGAACGCAGTCGTACTTATCGAGAAGCAGGGTAAGGAGATGGGTCCGAAAGGAAACCGTATCTTCGGTCCAGTACCACGCGAGCTTTCTGAGATCGGCTGGCACTCTATTACGTCGCTCGCTCCGGAAGTCGTCTAATTTTTTGAATATGCACGTAAAAAAAGGAGACAAGGTACAGGTGATCGCAGGAAAGGATAAGGGTAAGACTGGAGCTATCGTCCGCGCTCTTCCAGGCGAGAATAAAGTCGTTGTCGAAGGTGTGGCGCTCTTCAAGCGTCACATGAGAGGGGTTGCAGGGAAGGTGGGTCGTATCGTCGAGCGTCCTCGCCCGATCAATGCATCAAACGTTAAGCGTATCGAAAAATAATATGTCTTCCATTACTAAACAGCGTCAACAGACTTCATATCCGCTCCTTGCGGAGCAGTTCGGCTACACGAGCGCGATGCAGGGTCCGCGCATCCAGAAGATCGTCGTCTCTACAGGCGTCGGAAAGAAGCGCGACAAGAAGCAGCTTGAGATAATCCAGGACCGTCTCAGCAAGATCACTGGTCAGAAGCCGGCTCCGCGCCCAGCGCGCCTCTCGATCGCATCGTTCAAGGTGCGTGAGGGCGACACAGTGGGTCTCCAGGTGACGCTTCGTGGTGCACGCATGTATGACTTCCTCGATAAGCTCATACATATCGCTCTTCCGCGTACTCGCGACTTCCGTGGTCTTTCGCCGAAGGCGATTGATGATATGGGCAACCTTACTATCGGTATCAAGGAGAACACAATTTTCCCAGAAACGAGCGATGAAGACCTCAAGGACGTATTCGGCCTTGCGATCACTATCGTGACGACTGCAAAAGAGAAGGCTGAGGCCGAAGCCTTCTTCCGTCACCTCGGAATGCCGTTCGTCGTTGACTCCAGCGTAAAACGCTGATAATCTCTGACTACGCTCCTCGGAGCATTTTTTTATGGCAAAGAAGTCCCAACTACTGCGATACGCAAAAAAAGCTAAGCTTGTGAAGAAGTACGCCGAGAAGCGTGCAGCTTTGAAGTTGGCTGGCGATGTAGAGGGTCTCCAGAGTCTCCCGAGAAACTCCTCACCAGTACGTCTCAAGAACCGCTGCGCAATCACGGGCCGCTCTCGCGGCTACATGAGAGTCTTCGGACTTTCACGCATCAAGTTCCGCGAGCTCGCACGCGAGGGGAAGATCCCAGGCGTTAAGAAAGCATCATGGTAACAGACCGCGTAGGAGATTTCATAATTCGTCTTCAGAATGCCGCTCTCATCGGCAAGTCTGAAGTAGTTGCGCCGTACTCAGCTCACCTTGTCGCTATCGCTAAGAAGCTCAAGGAGCTCGGTTTCATCGAGAAGGTCGATGTATCCTCAAAGGATGATGAGGTAAAGAAGACATTTGTTTCAGTACTTGCGTTCGATGGGCAGGGTACTCCTCGTTTGCGCGGTGTGAAGCGCATCTCGAAGCCGGGTCGCCGTCTGTACACCCCCCACACGGGAGCACATCGTGTGAAGGGTGGTACGGGTGCGCGCATCATCTCGTCTTCGGTGGGCATCATCTCTGATTCGGAGGCTCGCAAGAACCGTTTCGGCGGCGAAGAGCTTTTCGAAATTTGGTAATTATATATGAGCAGACTCGCAAAAAAGACCATAGTAGTAGGAAAGACTGACGTGTCAGCAGTTAATGGCGTGCTTACTGTAAAGGGGGCAAAGGGTACGCTTACAAAGCGCATTCACCCATCAGTCGCAATCGCTGTAGATGCAGCTGGTGTTTTGGTCACACCAAAAGATCAGTCCCGCCTCGCAAAGATGCTCACCGGCACGTTTGCATCTCATGTGAAGAACATGGTGCACGGCGTCGAGAATAACTACATGAAAAAGCTCATTCTCGAAGGAGTCGGCTACCGTGTCGAAGTAAAAGGGAAGGACATTGTCCTCACAGTTGGCTTCTCGCACACAGTCCCGCTTGCTATTCCTGCAGGCATTGCAGCAACAGTAGAAAAAAACATCATAAAGATTGAGGGTGCTGATAAGGAAATGGTTGGACAGTTTGCGGCAGATATCCGCCGCATCAAGCCGCCAGAGCCGTACCTTGGAAAGGGTATTCGTTACGAAGGTGAGGTCATCCGCCGCAAGCAGGGCAAGAAGGCCGTGTAAGAATAGGTCGATACTGAGATCAAAACCATGAAAAACTCAACCACATCAAATACTCAGATTCGCCAGCGCCGCCATGCGCGTATCCGTGCGAAGGTAAAAGGTACTGCAGAGCGCCCACGCCTCGCGGTATACAAGAGTAATCGTTTCGTTTCGGCGCAGCTCATCGATGATACTGCCGGAAAGACGATTGCCGCATCACACGGTCGTGAGTTCAAGGGTCCACAGTCGGTACAGGCGACGTCTGTAGGTGCTGCAATTGCACAGAAGGCCAAGGTCGCAGGTATCACCACGATCGTCTTTGATCGTGGTGGGTATCGTTACGGCGGCCAGGTAAAGGCTCTTGCAGATGCTGCTCGCTCCGGCGGCCTCGCGTTTTAATAATTATGACTACGACGATGGAAAAGGAAACAGTAGTACCGGAGGTAGAGGTGTTGGCACCAGCAGCAGAGACTCCTGCACGCACAGGTGGTCGCAGTTCGGTCCGCGGGCGCGCACCTCGCACCGGCGGTCGCCCTCGTCCGCCGCGTGAGCGCGGTGAGTTCGAGCAAGTCACTATCGACGCTCGTCGTGTGGCTCGCGTTATGGCCGGTGGTCGCCGTTTTAACTTCAGTCTCGTAGTCGTCATTGGCGACAAGAAGGGTCGCGTCGGTGTGGGTCTCGGCAAGGGTGTCGACACTGCACTCGCCATCGACAAGGCGACTCGTGATGCGAAGAAGCATCTCCTCACGGTCTCTCGCACTGCATCGGGCTCGATCCCTCACCAGGTTTCGACGAAGTATGCGTCATCGACTGTCGAGATCATCCCTTCGAAGGGTCGTGGTCTCGTTGCGGGCTCTGCGATGCGTACCGTGCTCGACCTCGCGGGTGTTACGGATGTGGTCACTAAGATCCACTCTCGCTCGAAGAATAAGCTCACTATCGCACGCGCGACAATCGAGGCTTTGAAGAAGCTGCGCACGAAGTAATATTTCCTATCATGCAACTTAACTCATTTTCTCCACGCACGAAGAATAGAAAGAATCCGCCAGTAGGACGCGGCGGAAAGCGCGGTAAGACCTCGGGTCGCGGCGGAAAAGGGCAGACAGCGCGTGCTGGTCACAAGATCCGTCCTGAGGCGCGCGACCTCATCAAAAAGCTTCCTAAGCTTCGTGGTCACGGCAAGAATCGTGCACGCACAGTCCGCACCAATCGCATCGCGACTACCGTAGTGAACATTGCGGTGATTGAGGCTGCATACAAAGCGGGTGAGACTGTATCGCCAGCAACGCTCCTTGCGAAGGGTCTCGTGCGTCGCGCAAAGGGTCGTGCACCGATTGTGAAGATTCTTGGCACAGGAGCTCTCTCGAAAGCTCTCGTTATTGATGGATGTGCGATCTCTGGCACTGCGCGTGCTGCGCTTCTCGCAGCCGGCGGCACGATTCATGCTTAATTCTTTCCTACACAAACTCAAGCTTTCGTTCGGTGATTCTGAAATTCGTTCCCGCATTCTGTTCCTAATAGGCGCGCTCGCATTGTTCCGCCTTCTTGCATCGATTCCAATTCCGGGAGTCGATAAGACCGCACTCGCCTCCTTTTTTGCAAGCAATCAGTTTTTTGGACTCCTCAATATCTTCTCGGGTGGCGGGCTTTCGCAGCTTTCTGTTGTGATGCTTGGTGTTGGTCCGTACATCACAGCATCGATCATCATGCAGCTTGGTACCATCATCTTTCCTCAAGTGAAGCAGGCGTATTTCGAGGAGGGGGAGGCTGGTCGTGCGAAATTTATCAACTGGAGCCGTCTTCTCACTATCCCTATCAGTATTCTGCAATCGATAGGGTTTCTCCTTCTCCTTCAGAATCAGGGCATCATCGCTCATCTTGAGCCGGTAGCTCTCGTTGCAAATATTGCACTCATATCAGCAGGCTCAATACTGCTCATGTGGCTCGGCGAGCTTGTGACCGAGTTCGGTATTGGAAACGGCATCTCGCTCATTATTCTTGCAGGTATCCTTGCGAGTCTCCCGGTAAGCATTTCACAAGCAATATTCGCTGCCACTGCAGCAAATATCCCTTCGTATCTCGCGTTTGCGATCCTTGCTCTCCTGATGATCTATGCGGTCGTCATTGTTTCTGATGCTGAGCGTTCAATCCCTATTGCATATGCTCGCGCGGTGCGCGGTGCGGCTGTCGCTCAGGGTGCAGCGACATATCTCCCGATCCGCCTCCTTCAGGCTGGGGTGATTCCAATCATCTTCGCGCTGTCGCTCCTCCTTTTACCCCAGATGGTCCTTTCGATGCTCGGGACGCTCAAGATATCATTTGCCTCAAGTGCATCGCTCTGGTACGCGGCGTTTCTTGCTAATCCTTGGAAGTACGGGTCAATCTACTTCGCTTTCGTGGTGCTCTTCACATACTTCTACACTGCTGTTACTTTTGAGCCGAAGCGTGTCGCAGAAAATCTACAGAAGACAGGGGCCTTTATTCCTGGTGTGCGTCCTGGTCGCGAAACTGAAGAGTACATCGGCAGGGTGGTGAATCGCGTGACGCTCCCGGGAGCATTCTTCCTTGGACTTCTTGCCGTAGCTCCATCGATCATTCAAGGGATTACCGGCATTACGACACTTGTGCTTGGAGGTACGGCGCTTCTCATTGCAGTTCAGGTCGCCCTCGATCTTGCTCATAAGATAGATGCCCAAGTTTCACTCCGCGAGTACTAGAATCAAAAAGTTTTGAAGGAAGACAAATGCTGAAGTAGAGAAAGGGGTGCAGGATAAAGTCGATGTGCTCTTGACTCTGATCAAGCGAAGACTCAGCACTTATCAAGTCAGTCACCGAGCTGTCCCATAAGACGCTCTCAAAGATCGGTACCCAGTTAGACACAGAAGAATAACACTCTGCTAATAGATAGTGTTATTCTTTACTGCAAGATGCAGACAAGTAGAGTGTTTTCTTATGCGGCAATTGTTCTAATATCGTTAGGAACTTTTTTCGGTATTTCAAACAAGGTATTTGCAGCAGTAGAACAAAGGTGTGATGAGTTAGGTGCGAATTGTGTGTGTTCGGAGCCGCTCCAGACTACGGTGTTCAACCAGATCAATACTTATTTTTGGGATGCTGCGGATACCACGACGACTGATAAACAATGTCATACAATCGTGAGCAGTCCCGGCTACGAGGGTACCCTCATCTCTCATGGTTCCAGGATTTGGAATTCCTTGAATTCCGGACCCGCATGGAACGCGCTTCCCCCTGGTCATTCGCTTAAGTTTATCCAACTTAATGATGAGGGTCCAACAGGGAGCTTTAGCCTGCAGCATTCATGGGCGACCGATCCCATTCCCACAGCAAGACGAGCACAGAGGCTGTATCTCTATTACACACCTAATTTCGTCTTTTCCGAGGATTGGAACAATAATGTCCTGCCTGGTGTGGATTGTCAGAACAGTGGTAAGACTATCCAACTCTCGGAGAGAGGTGGGGGCATTCTCACGTTCAATTCTGACCGTTGGAAT
This sequence comes from bacterium, assembly GCA_030651285.1. GTDB lineage: Bacteria > Patescibacteriota > Minisyncoccia > Phycocordibacterales > Phycocordibacteraceae > C7867-001. Next base: position 2,733 of record JAUSCN010000013.1, on the reverse strand, counting down.
GTTCATGCTTGGGCGTATTTATATGATGGGGTTCGTTCTTTCTGGGGTGGTAGTCCGACGGACCAACCACAGCTCGGCGCTACCGGCCAAGGACTGACGATGGTTTCTGCTGATTTCAAGGGAAAGTGGTGGAGATATGAGGTCGTATACCGCAATCTTCCTGGACCTAAGACGATTGTGGAAGTCTATTTGAAAAATGTAACCGACAATACGCCAGAATTTAAGATCTTGGACACTGCGCTTCCCCGTATTTACACTGATCAGTGGGGAAATCAGACAGTCTGGACACAGAGTCAGGCGGATAACCTTTCTCTCGCACAAGGCGGCTGGGATATGTTTTGGGATCTATTTAGAAATCCACAACCGGGTCGGGACAACTGTGCGGGGGCCTACGGCTTTACAGAATTCGCGGCCGCCGCCTGGGACACCGACGCCGGTCAGCGCATTGGCGCAGCCTGCGAAGTTGAAGGCGGCTGCGGCACATCAACCCCCACCCCCGACACCACCCCTCCTTCCATCCCTTCAGGCCTCTCTGCCACATCCATCTCAGCAACCCAAATCAACCTCTCCTGGACCGCCTCCACAGACAGCGTCGGTGTCTCCGGATATCGCATATATCGCAATGGCACGCAGATCGCCACCGCAGCTGGTACCTCATATGCCAACACCTCCCTCACCGCCTCCACCGCATATTCATATACCGTCTCCGCATACGACGCGTCGAACAATACTTCCGCACAATCCGCTTCCGCCTCTGCCACTACTCAAGCTACTCCGGTCGTCTCCACCACCCCCATCGGCCTCTGGACTTTTGACACCACAGACCTCACCACCACCACCGCCCTCGACACTTCCGGCCTCGCCAACACTCTCACCCTCATCAACAACCCCACTCGCATCACGGGCAAAGTGAATCAAGCCCTCTCCTTCGACGGCATCGCTTCGACCGCGTTCTGTACCGATGCCTCCTGTGGTGGTACCACCAAGCTCGACATGGGCACCTCCGACTGGACTGTGAGCGCGTGGGTGAAGACGGCACCAGCCGCAACCGGCAACATCGTGACAAAGTCAGGCTTCATCTGCGGCGGCAACCCTGACGGCTGGACTGTCTATATCTCAGGCACCGGCACCCTCCAAGCCGGACTCAATGACTCCGCTGCCGGCTGCGTCTTCTCTCCAAGCGACGGTGCGATCATTAACAACGGCTCTTGGCATCACATCACCACCGTCTTCAACCGCGCAGGGAATGTGGTGAGGTATGTCGATGGTATACAAACAGGTACCACAGCCAGCATTGCTTCCCTCAGTGGCGTCTCCATCGACTCCTCCGCAGAGTTCCGTATCGGCTCAAGAGATGCTACCGGAGATAGTGGCTTCTTAAGCGGCGCCATCGACGATGTCCGCATCTATCCCCGCGCCCTCTCCCTCTCTGAGATCCAGGCGCTTTCTGCGGCAGGGACTCCAGCCCCCGTCTCAGACACCACAGCTCCCACCACCCCAACCTCTCTCACTGCCACTGCCATCTCCACCACACAGATCAATCTTTCTTGGAGCACATCAACGGACAACATCGGTGTCACGGGATACCGCATCTACAGAAATGGCACCCAGATCGCTACCTCAGCAACTAACTCATACTCCAACACTGGCCTCTCCGCCTCAACCGCATACTCATACACCATCGCCGCATATGACGCAGCAGGGAATGCCTCGGTACAATCTGCTTCGGCGAGCGCGACCACACAGGCATCCGTACCTGTCTCCTCTGCAGGCCAATATTTTAATTCAAGCGAGCCCATGTGCAACGGGACTGATCCCTCGGTCCTATTCTGTGATGATTTTGAAGATGGGGACTGGTATGTGACAAACGAACTTAATGGTGGGGGTGGTCGATTCAATCCCATTAATGATGGATGGCTTGGTAATACTTTTGCACCACTCGATTCGCAGGGGTATGGACGCTGTGGATTACTTGGCTCAGCAGGAACAAACTGTACGTCCACCAGCGGAAATCGCTCAGGGGCTCTTGCCGAAGGTTTCCACTATTTCGCACCTTCAGAGACGGTCTACGATGAAATCTATCATCGATTCTACGTGAAGTTTTCACCAGGATATAAATTTGGACACGAGAAACTCGTTTTTTATCAGCAGAGCGACTCGGGTGGGAGCACAGAACAAGTCGCCGTGCTCATGACTCCGTTTGGGAACAATACTTTTGATTATACTGTGATGCTTCCAGACATTAGAGCGGGGCAAAACCAGGGGAACAATCTCAATTTCATTCCCGGTCACTGGTACTATATGGAAGTCCATATTCGACTCGACTCCCCTATGGGGGCTGGCAACGGACTCATCGAAACATGGGCAGATGATTGTGGTATTGACGGAAAGGGTTGCACTGGCCCAGGTACATTGCGGCAAGTATATGCAGGGAATATTCGACCAAGCGCAAACAAAGGGCTCGGCGTCATATGGCAAGAGAACTGGTCAAACTCATCAACGATGACTGCTGTTGGCGAAGTCTATAACGATCAAGTTATTGCGCGCACAACTCGCATCGGCCCAATGGCAGTCAGCGGTACCCCAACCTCTGACACCACCGCTCCTTCCGCCCCCATCGGTCTCTCCGCCATTACCATCTCCACCACTCAAGTCAACCTCTCCTGGACCGCTGTCACCGACAATGTCGGCATCGCTGGATACAAGATCTACCGAAACGGCACCCAAATCGCC
>JAUSCN010000001.1 GCA_030651285.1 bacterium | reverse complement strand
TCACCCCCTCCCTCACCCGCACCCTCTACCAAGGCACCAAAGGCACTGATGTGAAGAACCTCCAGACCTTCCTCATCCAGAACAACTACCTCGCCCCCACGAACTCGACCGGCTTCTTCGGCGCTCTCACACGAGCCGCCGTCCAGAAGTATCAGTGTGCCCAAAACATCGTCTGCTCCGGCACCCAAACCTCCACCGGCTATGGCATGGTGGGTGCCAAGACCCGGGCCAAACTAAACGGCACCTCCTCTTCCTATGCCTCTACCTCCCCGCTCACTCCGGCACAGGCAGACTCGATCATCGCTCTCCTCCAGTCCTTCGGAGCAGATGCTGCGGTGATTGCGAGGGTGAGGGTGGTGTTGGGGAGGTGAGGATACTTCAAATAAGATTAACTTTTATCAAATCATCAACATGGAAGAAATATTTCTTATACGAGCCGTGAGATATCTTTCAAGAGGAAAAATTACCGCGTCCAAAGACGCTATTGTGGTGCTTGCTGGAATTGCAATTCTTCTTATTGCAATTTCTTTTTTAATTTTTGTATCCACAGGGCAATCCGATGTTCCAAAAGATCAAATAGGCATTAAAAGTCATGACCGTCCAATATAAAAAATTAGGATCACGAGCATTCACGCTGGTTGAATTGCTTATAGTCATTGCAATAATTTCTCTATTGAGTTCAGTTGTACTCTCAAATTTGAATACAGCTCGCACCAAGGCGCGCGATGCTGCTCGTATACAAAACGCACAGGCACTTTTGACTGCGATGGAACTGTATCACCTCTCAAATGGGTACTACCCAAGAACATTTGAACCCGGCGATGTCCTAGTTAAATTAACTGAATGCCAAAACGGTACTTATATTCCCGATCTTGTTCCCAATTATATTTCGAAGCTGCCCGTAGATCCTGCCCTTAATTGTGCAGGGATAACCCATTCCTGGTCATATGCTTCAGACGGCATTGATTATAAACTAATTACGCATAACGAGACTCTCCTTAGCCCACCTAGTTTAAGAGATCCGGCATGGGATGGAGGGAGTAATCCTTGTGTGCTCGACGGACCTACGTTTTACCATGTAGGGATGTGGACTGAAGGTGCTGCTTGTTGGTCCATCTAAAACAAGATTGTCTTAGAAAAGAGTGTATAATTCTGTGATACCTCACCTTTAATTCATTTAATTTCTGATTTATTTTTATGGCAATTCGTGTCGCTATTAATGGTTTCGGTCGCATCGGTCGTGCATTTGCACGGCTTTCACATGATCGCGGTATCGAGCTCGTCGCGGTGAATGATCTCGGTTCGCTCGAAAATCTCGCCTATCTTCTCAAGTACGACACCGTATACGGCCGTGCACCATTTTCGGTTGAAGCTAAAAATGGGGCGCTCGTTATCGATGGGAAGGAGGTGAAGTTTGTCTCTGAAAAAGATCCGACTCTATTGCCATGGAAAGAGTTAGGTATCGATGTGGTCGTCGAGTCGACAGGATTTTTTACTGATTACGAAAAAGCGCAGGCGCATATCGTTGCTGGTGCGCGTCGCGTTGTTATTACTGCACCTGTAAAAGGCGAGTCGACCCTCGGAGCGACGGTGCTCATGGGTCTCAATAATGACCGCATACAGACATGCCAGATTACGTCTAATGCATCTTGCACGACGAATTCTGCAAGCCCAGTTATTGCAATCTTGGACGAAGCCATTGGTATCGAAAAAGCCGTACTTTCGACAACGCATGCGTACACCGCGAGTCAGTCCATCGTTGATGGTCCGTCAAAGAAAGATATGAAGGAGGGTAGGGCTGCTGCTCAAAACATCGTCCCTACTTCGACAGGTGCTGCTATCGCTGTCGGGCAGGCATATGAGCCGCTCAGAGGAAAGTTTGATGGTATCTCGCTCCGTGTTCCGGTGCCAGCTGGTTCTATTGCTGATATTACTTTCATCGCGAAGCGTCCTACCTCTAAAGAAGAGGTGAATGACGTATTGCGTGCCGCGGCGCTTACGCCGCGCTGGGAGGGGATATTTGCAACGACCGATGAAGAGCTTGTTTCAAGCGACATTGTTGGCGAGCCTCATGCGTCTATTGCTGACCTCGGTATGACACGCGTCGTTGATGGAAATCTAGTCAAAGTGCTTGCTTGGTACGACAATGAGATGGGATACACGGAGTCACTCGTACGGCATGTGATTGCCGCATCAACGGCAATCACGCCGAATTCGGCATCATCTTCCGCCAGTGCGGAAATGGATGCGAATTCGGCGTAAATCGCTGCATCGTATTCACAACCATGCTTAATATATTCATCGCGTCTGACCATGCGGGATTTGCACTCAAAGGAGTGCTTGTCGAATATGTTCGTGGACTCGGGTACGAAATAGAGGACCTCGGGGCGGCTTCGTTTAATGCGGATGATGACTATCCGGATTTCGTGACCCCACTCGCAAAGCGTATAGCGAGCGAGTCAGGGTCTTTAGGAATTATTATTGGGGGTAGTGGCCAAGGAGAGGCGATGTGCGCAAATCGCGTGCCCGGTATCCGAGCTGCAGTGTTTTATGTCATTGCCGCATCCACGGCAATGGTGTCGAATCCAGCAGCATCTTCCGCCAGTGCGGAAGTGGCTGACGATTCGGCTCCTGGTGCCAAATCTGCAGACATATATGAGATCGTGCGGCTCGCGCGTCAGCACAATAATGCAAATGTGCTATCCATCGGTGCGCGTTTCGTAGCAGATGAAGTGGCTCGTGAAGCGGTCCGTATTTTTCTAGAAACTACTTTTTCAGAAGCGCCACGCCATATTCGGCGTATCACTAAATTCTAATTCAACCCGCAAGGGAAAGTAGCTGTATATCCTAGCGTATACTATCTGCAATGAGTCTTGTTGCTCCAGCGGTTCTTCCGACATCGCATAAAGATCTTGAAGAAAAACTTGCGCTGTTTGGACGCTTTCCACACATCTCTCGTGTGCAGATCGACGTCGTAGACGGACGTTTCGCATCTCCTGCTTCGTGGCCTTACACAGCCCCCACAGAGTTCAAGTCTCTCATCGAACACGGCAAAACACTCCCGTTCCTTGATCGAATTTCCTACGAGATCGACCTCATGTGTGAGGATGCACATCGGGCGGCTGACGCTTGGCTTTTGTTTGGAGCGACCCGTCTCACTCTTCATGTTGAGAGTGTCCCGAATTTCTCTCAATTTCTTCCTCGGGTTCGGAATTATTATGGCGATCTTGTCTCTTTTGGAATCGCTCTTAATGTCGATACCGATCTTTCGCTTATTGAGAAGAATATCGACGGAATCGACTATGTGCAGTTCATGGGGATTGGTCGTATAGGAATTCAGGGGCAGCCATTTGACCAGCGTGTGCTTGAACGTATTCGTTCATTCCATCGTCGATATCCGAAAGTTCCTATACAGGTTGATGGCGGTGTTACTTTGCAGGTCGCGAAGCAATTACTTGCTTCTGGCGTGTCAGGGCTTGTTGTGGGTTCTGGTATCCTGCGGGCCGAAGATCCTGTGGCGGCATTCGATGCGTTTGAAAGGCTCAAGAGCCCGTTTGGCGTGTGATAGAATTTCTCGCTAAGCCCTCTATGCAAACCGACCTTCAGCTAGATGAAGAAAAAGATTTCTCTCGACCCGTTGAAGTGCCAAAGCCATCACCGTTTGTACAGTTTGTGTTGACTACGGGTATCGTGAAGACTGAAAAAAATGCCGAGAATCTCCTACTCGTTTTCGCTGTTATTTGCGTGCTTGTGACCCTCTTATTGGTACTCTCGGGCATTAGCAAACCAGCAGTCAATCCCTTCAGAGAAGGTCAAAATGTGCTCTTGCCACCCGAAGGAGGTGTGCGTCCATAATCTCTCTGAAGAGATCAGAATATGCGGTAATCCACTAGGTGGTTACTTCTGATTCTCCAGTGTCGCATGTGGGGTATGTTATTATTTCTCCACAATCCATGACGAGTATTCAATTTAAGAAAAATAAACCTTCTCGACTGATCAGGATTCCGCGACGGCCAGCATTCGGGACAGAATGCATGAAGATTGAAAGATATGCAGGATACGTACTGTCAAGTATTTTTGCCACGGGGGTACTCATTACTCTTTTTGTAACGTTTACCGGTGAGAATAAGCCCCCAGTCAATCCCTTCAGAGAAGGTCAAAATGTGCTCTTGCCACCCGAAGGAAATATATCACTCAATACGAGTAAGTTTCCGTACTAGTTATGCTTGCCTACTCACCCACACGAGGCTTTACTCTCATAGAATTGCTCGTCGTCATCGCCATTATCGGGGTTTTTTCGGCAGTGGTGCTTTCTTCGCTCAATATTGCTCGCGATAGGGCGAAGGATGCTGCGCGCATGTCAAACGTAAAATCTCTAAAAACTGCCATGGAGTCGTATCATATTGACAACAATCAATATCCGCAGCTTCTTGCGCCGGACACAGCCAGTAATGTTCATAATCTAATGCCATTTCTTGCACCGAAGCACATCCCAATCATCTCGAGTCTTCTTATATATGATAATGATCAGTACGTCTGGGGACCTGACGATTCCTATGGGCTGTATATTTACAGCGATAAAAGTCAAAGCTATTGCAGAACTGGGGTCAATGTGAATCCTGAGTGGTGGGGTAGTCCGCCAGAATGCACTTTTTAATGGCGCAGTAGGTTATGTACATATACTATATACGATGACTCTTACAGATGCAGAAGCTAGCGGACTCGATGCTCGAGCAGAAGAAGTTCGTGAGACGATTATCAATATGCTCGTGGCAGCGGGGAGCGGACACACTGCAGGTCCGCTCGGAATGGCAGATATATTAACAGCGTTCTATTTCCATATCCTGAAGCACGATCCTAAAAATCCTGAACTGGAAGATCGAGACCGGCTGATACTTTCAAACGGTCACATCTGTCCGGTACGCTACGCGGCGATGGCGCATGCGGGCTATTTTCCGGTCGAAGAATGTCTTACGCTCCGGAAGTTCGGTAGTCGACTGCAGGGGCACCCGGAGCGGCTGCGCTTACCGGGACTCGAAACTACATCGGGTCCGCTTGGTGAGGGTCTCTCTCAGGCTGCGGGCATAGCGTACGCATTCCGGATGGATAATAAGAAACAGCGAGTCTATTGCTTGATGGGCGATGGCGAACAAGAAGAAGGGAGTGTGTGGGAGGCGGTGATGTTTGCAGGAAAGTATAAGCTGCACAATCTCACTGCGATCATCGATCGGAACAATATTCAGATAGATGGTATGACGGAAGACATCATGCCGCTTGAGCCGATCGCCGATAAATATCGAGCATTCAACTGGCACGTGATCGAGGTTAATGGTAATGATATCCGTGCTTTTATCGCGGCGGTCGACGAGGCGAAAGCTGTGTACGAAAAACCGACCATCATCATCGCGCACACGATCCCTGGTAAGGGGGTTCCAGAAATCGAATTTGATTATCATTGGCACGGCAAGCCGCCGACCAAAGAAGAGGGAGAGCGATTTCTTAAGGAGGTACACACCATGGCCGGTAAAGTTCCACACGAATATGCTTAACGCTGCTGCAAAACTGTCTACAAAAATATTTGCAGACGATATAGAGAAGGTACCGACACGCGATGGTTTCGGGAGGGGGTCCGTAGAAGCAGGAGGAAAAGATCCTCGGATCGTGGTGCTCTGTGCCGATCTTACTGAAAGCACTCGTGCCGAGTGGTTCCAGAAGGAGTTTCCGGAGCGCTTTATCGAAATGGGTATCGCTGAGCAGAATATGGCTGGCGTCGCGGCCGGCATGGCTGCTGCTGGAAAGATTCCGTTCATCACGAGCTATGCGGCGTTCAATCCTGGTCGTAATTATGAGCATATCCGTACGACCATTGCACTCAATCAGGTGCCAGTAAAAATATGCGGCATGCATGCAGGCGTATCGGTCGGTCCAGACGGAGCTACCCACCAGATGCTCGAGGACATCGGTCTGATGCGTATGTTGCCGGGTATGACGGTACTTGTTCCCGGGGATGCGGAGGAAGCACGCAAGGCTGTCGTGGCAGCTGCAGCAGTCGATGGGCCTGTGTACATCCGTTTCGGTCGCGCAGCAACACCTGTCTTTACGACAAGCGAAACGCCGTTTCAGATAGGTAAGTCACTGCTCCTCTGGGAATCGGATGCACCTAAGGTGGCGTTTCTTTCGACTGGCTCTCTGGCGCATGCGGCGCTCATGGCGGCTCGAGCGCTCTCGGCAGAGGGTATTGAGTCTATAGTTCTTCATATGCCGACAGTGAAGCCACTCGATGAAGCAATGGTGCTTGCTGTCGCGAAGCGTGCGGGCCGTGTCGTCACCATTGAGGAACATCAGGCCGCGGGAGGCTTTGGAAGTGCGGTAGCTGAGTTTCTTTCACAGCAACATCCGGTGCCTATGCGGCTACTTGGTGTTGCAGATATGTTCGGTCAGTCAGGAACTCCTGACGAGCTTCTTTCACACTACGGTCTCGACGCTGTACACATCAAAGAGGCTGCGCAGGCGCTCGTGGCCGTATAATGTTACAGAATCACTTTAACTCTATGAAAGAAAAAATAAATGCTTATTTTGCAGTATTGCTAATTACGATTTTCGGTGCAGGAGCTGCGTCGATAATCGTGCGTGTCGCAAATACTGACACGATGACCAGCATGTATGCTTACGACGGGACGTATACTCCGCCGGTCCACGAGTAAAACAGTCCGCCTCGCCATCCCCGCCGCAAAGCGAGCGAGGCATTCTGGCCAACTCCAGTAATAACTTACGAGCGCTGCGCGCCTAATTTCTATAGAGATTCGACCTGATAGTCTGCTGGTGCGTTTTTGAGATACTCTTCGAGCGTGGAGTACGAAAGGAGTCCTTTCTGGGCTCCGACTTCCTGTACGACTGACATCGAATTTACGGGCCCCCACAGAAGTGCCTCGCGTAGGGGTTTGCCGAGCGCGAGCGCCGCAACGATAGTAGAGGTCGTCGCATCGCCTGCGCCTGTGCGGTCTATCGGCGGCTTCGGATCAGGGTACATCGGCACTTTGAGCATCTCCGTTCCATCAAACGAGTATGCGCCGTTTGGACCGTCAGTGATGAGAACAATCTTTGGCCCAAGTGCGCGCATGTTCGTGAGGAGTGTTTTTATATCCGTTTCTCCGCACTCGAGAATACGCTCTGCTTCTTCCTTATTGCAGGCGATGATTTCAGTAGCTGCGTAAAGAGTCGCGAGCTTTTCTTTGCCCATCTTCATTTGGAAGGTGCCTGGCTGGAAGGCGAGTTTGGTTTGTGGATGTTCGTTAAGCCATGTCGCGAGATCGAGATGAAATTGAGCGGAATTTTCACCAGCAGAAGAGAGATAGATCCATTTCGGCGGCTCGAATCCTTCTGGAATCTTGTATGGATAGGCCTCGTGACGGATGAGTATGGTACGTTCTGCTTCGTACCAAAGGACGTAATGATGATTTGTCGGCATTCCTTTGTTGATTGCGACATGCGTACTGTCGACACCTTCTCTCTTGAAGGCATCGATGATTTCTTGCCCGTTACGGTCATCGCCAACGTTCGAGATGAATCCGGAAGAAAGGCCGAGACGGGCTGCGGCGACCGCTGCGTTCGCTGCGTTGCCGACGCCTGGAACGTTCACTGCGAACTCAAACGGGATCTTGTCGCCCCACTTCATCGAGATGGTGCAGTTCTCGTTATTGATGTCGCAGTTAACGCGAGCCTCCTTAAGTTTGATAAATTCATCAACCGCGGTGTCTCCTATTGCAATAAAGTCCATATGGCTGCGAGTATAACACCCTTTATGTGCATGGTAGTATGAAATCCATGACTGATCTTATTTCAATTGCACGTTCGCTCTTTAGTACAGGTAAAGGAATTCTTGCAGCAGATGAAAGCGTGCATTCTGCGACCGCGCGTCTCGCTTCGTATGGTATTCCTGCGAGCGAAGAGATGCGCCGGCAGTATCGCGATCTTTTTTTGGGCACAGAAGGGGTCGAAAAATATCTATCAGGCGTCATTCTCTTTTCCGAAACGCTTCTTGAAAAGGGAAATGATAAGAAGCCGTTTCCGAAATCACTTGCGGAGCGCGGCATCTTGCCGGGTATAAAAGTAGATCTCGGCACTGAACCGATCAGTACGAGTCCGCGCGAACTCATCACGCAAGGTCTCCTCGATCTTCCTGAGCGATTAGCGGAATATAAGAAACAGGGTGCCATGTTTACTAAGTGGCGCGCTGTCGTACGCATCGATGGTGATCAGCTTCCTACGGCAGCCGCAATTCATGAGAATGCAAAACGTCTCGCGCAGTATGCGAAAGAGGTGCAGGCGGCAGGTCTCGTGCCTATGCTTGAGCCAGAAGTACTACTCGAAGGGGCACATAGTCGTGCCCGTGCCCGCGCAGTACTTGAAGAGACGCTTGGCACGCTCTTTTCGGTGGTCGAGGAGCAGGCAGTCGACCGGGCTGGCGTCATCTTGAAAACATCTATGGCTCTTTCGGGGAGCGAGAGCGGAAAGAAAGATACGCCGGAAGAAGTTGCTGAGGATACGGTTGGTACGCTCATGCAGAGCGTACCGAAACAGGTCGCAGGCATTGTTTTCCTTTCAGGAGGACAGACTCCAGACGAGGCGACTGCGAATCTTGCAGCTATCACTCGCAAGGCAAAGGAAATGGGTGCTCCGTGGCCGCTTACATTCTCCTATGCTCGCGCTCTTCAGGAAGAGGCGCTCTCTATATGGAGCGGTAAGGAGGAGAATGTTCCCGCTGCTCGTAAGGCATTTATGGAACGCCTCGCTAAAGTATCTGCGGCGCTTGGGTAATTGCTTTTCTTAGGCCTTTCGCGTATATTCAGGCGGTATGCTTACTCTTTCTGTAGAAAAACGTGGAAAAGACGGCGCCTCTGCGTCGGCGCTTCGCCGTGCAGATTTCATCCCGGCAGTCGTATATGGTGCGCACCAGGAATCGACCCCAATATCCATTCCGGCACGTGCTTTTGATAAAATTCTTCGTGAGGCTGGTGAGGCTACGATCGTAGCACTCTCAGGTCTTGGAGAGCCGATTCCGACACTTATTCATGAAGTAGATCTCGATCCTCTTACGAATCATCCACGTCATGTGGATTTCTATGCGGTTACGAAGGGTAAGAAGGTGCAGGTCGCTATTCCACTCGTGTTTACGGGTGAATCTGCAGCTGTGAAGGCAGGTGCAAATCTCGTGAAGGTGCTCCATGAGCTTGAAATAAAGGCGGATCCGATGAATCTTCCGCACAATATTTCTGTCGACCTTTCTGCTCTTGCGACAGTAAGCGACCGAATCCATGCAAAGGATCTTGTGCTCCCAGCTGGAACTGAGCTTGCGGTGGATGCTGAAGAGGTTGTTGCACTCGCGCAGGAGATTGTGGAGCAGAAGGAAGAGGTGGCTCCAGCGGACCTCTCGACGATCGAGGTTGAGAAGAAGGGTAAGGAGGAGGAACCTGAGGAGGCTGCAGCCGCGTAAGTACGGCGTAAAAAGAGAATCCCCGCATTTGCTTAAAGCAAATGCGGGGATTCTCTTTTTACGCACCCATCTTCAGGCATGGTAAAATCGACCAAATGAGGCGCTTTCTGTTTCTTTGTTTGCTTTCTTTGTTAGCAATGGCTCCGGCGGCATCTGTCTTTGCTCAAGATGCGGCTTCAATCGTAGCGAACCGTCAACAACAGCTCAAGAATCAGCTGAGTACGATTGAAGCTCAGATTGCCGCTCAGCAGCAGGTGCTTGATATTGCACAAAGCCAACATCAGACGCTGCAGTCCCAGATAAACGCATTTAATGCGGAAATAAAAAAGACACAGCTTCAGATTCAAGCGATCAATCTCACCATTGCTCAGTTGAGCGACAATATCGGGGTACATAACAGGACGCTCTCACAACTCTCAGCACAGCTTGCTGCAGAAAAAGAATCGCTCGCACAAATCCTCAGGCAGACACAGATGATTGATGCGTATTCGGTCGTCAGCGTAGCTCTTGGGTCACAGAGCGTGTCTGATTTTTTTCGAGATCTAGATGCTTTTACCTCGATAAAGAGTTCTCTTGCTGAGTCTTTTGATCAGATCGAGCAGACGAGCTCTTCGACCGCAGCGGAAAAGGAAGAGCTTGAGGCGCGTCTTGCGGAGCAGGAACAGCTACGTACTGTTGCGCAGCTGGCCAAGCAGCAGGTACAGGCGCAGGAAAGGGGGAAGCAGCAGCTTCTTTCGCAGACCAAAGGCGTTGAATCGAACTATCAGAAACTGATCGCTGTCTCAAAGAAAACGGCAGCCCAGATCCGTTCGGAGCTCTTCTCGCTGCGTGATAGTGCATCGATTCCATTCGGGTTGGCGCTTACCTATGCCAAAGCTGCGGAGCGGGCGACAGGTACTCGTGCGGCCGTGACTCTTGGTGTGCTCAAGCAGGAGACTAATCTTGGTGAAAATCTCGGTACCGGCACGTGGCGCGTCGACATGTCACCGACTCGAGATCAGCCAGTATTCGTCTATATCGCTCAAGCGCTCGGACTTGATCCGGATAAGATGCCAGTCTCGAAGAAGCCGTGGTACGGATGGGGCGGAGCAATGGGGCCTGGACAGTTCATTCCTTCGACATGGGCATGCTATGGAGGACTTATAAATACGAATACGGGCGGCTGCACGCCGACATCGAGTATCGCTGGAAATTCTTTCTGGAAGGGTCCATGGCAATATGTTGAGAGCAAGGATCGTGTACGCAAGCTTCTCGGCAGTTCCCAGCCTTCAAGTCCGTGGAGTGCGGAGGTGGCTATTATGGCGACAGCAATGCTTATGGCTGACAATGGTGCAGATGCGCAGACACCGCAGGCCGAGCGACTTGCGGCGCTTCGCTACTTCGCTGGTTGGTCTCGTGCGAAAAATCCGGCGTATGCGTTTTATGGGGATGGAGTGATGGGCTTCGCCACGAATTTCCAGAGAGATATCGACCAGCTTGGCGGACTTTCAATCAACTAATCTGGATTAAACGGTAAAATTGCAAATGGATTAAAAACGTGGTATAAAAAACAAAGAAGTTCACTTGCTAATAAGGGAGGTTTCAATCATGAATAATGCATATTCCTGGCGTGGCGGGCGCAATTCAGGGTGTTTTCTTGAGGCTCTTGAAGCGATTTGGGAAGCAATTTTTGGAAAATACAAAAAAACGTAAAAAGGGGAGGCGTCCTACAGCTCGATTTTGGTACATACCGAATCGAGCTGTTTTCTTTTTTACTTTAAAAATAAAGAACCCGCATTTTCCTCTCCCGGCTGGGTAGAGAAAAATGCGGGTTTTACCTTTCTTACTCTTTTCGATCATATCCGAGTGCGTGCGCCACTGCGAGAGCATCAGCTGTGAAGACGGCGTACGCGACTCGCCGAGCCATGTTTTGTTGAAGGTACTTGAATTCACGGCCGCTCTCGTTAATTTCACTAAGCTTGGTGAAATCAATTATAGAGCCATCTTCTCTGACTAGTCGCGCTCGAAGATCGAGAGCGTTAGTGGAGTAGTATGCCCATGGTCCGGGTAATGTGGTCTGAATAATCCACCGCAGAGCCGTTGTTACCGCAGACTGCTCGTTGTACTTCACGACTTCTACGATCAGTTTGCGACCAGCGGCAGGACCTACTTCAATCCTAAGGTCGTGCAATGTCTCGGTAAGAACGGTTCGAATCTCTTCGATCTCCTTCCTGCTCATATTGTCTTTATCGACAATCTCAAGCTGCACCGACTGAGCCGGATACTCAATGTCCGTCCATGCTCGTTGGTCTGGAATATAGTTGCAGGCTGACAGAAACAGTATTGCCAGTATAGCGACTAATCCATGGGTGGCGTACATTCTCATGTGTTGACCCTCCCTTTTCGGATCAAGTGTGTTAGTTCAGAGCTGCAAGAAACTTTCCCTTGGCTTGTAGTACCTGCTTTTTTGCTGCACCAAGCTGATGGGATGTTTTTTGTAGGCTGGTTTCGTTCTCTTTTGATAACTGGGAGAGATTCCATTCTTCGCTTGACCGTACGTATGCATCGGCATCGGCGAGCGATTCCAGAGTAAGTGCTACGATTATTTTCAACGCCCTGATCAATTCTTTTGACGTTGCGACTATCTGTTTATCCTTCTCCGTATCGGGCGCAGAAAGACGAATAGCGTTCTCGGCTCTCAAGAGCTCGACATACAATCGGTGAGAACCTCTCAGAGAATCTTTGATTGGTTCTCGCAGTTTGTCGCACCCGTTGCACGAGGAGCTTGCTTCGATAAGTCTCATGAGGGGTGGGACGAATTCGGTATCAGAGATCTTTGCCACTACTTGCATGGCAGAGATAGCGGCTCTTGAGCTGGGAGTGTCGCCCGCATGGCTTGAATTCTCTATGCCGGAAAGTTCCGGTTTTGGGAATTTGAAACTCGGCCCGCTACAGGCCGGAAGAGTCAACACAAGAAAGATCAACACAAATGCCATGCCTCTCGGATTGCTGCCCATGCCGATTCTTGCGCGCATAACAACCTCCTCGTATTGGTTTGACTGACGGATGTTTCAATGGCCTTCTAGGAGAAGAATGGTACTATTTTCAAAAAAAGTCAATACCAGACCTGTTCCCAAACAAAATGCCTCGGGGTACTATGATAGGCGTATATCAAATTCGCTCATGACATCTCGCATTTCTTTGAAGAAGAACATAGTAGTGGGTGGGTGCATATCACTCCAAGATATCGCCCTATTTTTGAATGGGGTTGCGTCAGTCAACATGGGCAAAGAGGTTCTGGCTAGGGTTGCGAAAAGTAAAAAGCATCTTGAGGATACGGCCGTGAGAGAAATTATTTATGGAATAAATACAGGATTTGGTCCCTTGGCGCGCACATACATACATCCTTCCAAGCAGTGCGACCTTCAGTACAATCTGATACGAAGTCATGCTGTGGGACAAGGCGCTCCACTCGATCAGCGTTTCGTTCGAGTCATGATGCTCCTGAGGCTTCATACTCTTGCACAAGGGTATTCGGGCGTTTCGCCAGAAATTTTGTATGGTCTCAAGAATTTTATTGAAAAGGGAATTGTGCCAGTTGTTTTTGAGCATGGTTCTGTCGGGGCGAGCGGCGATCTAGTCCAGCTTGCGCACATAGCTCTAGCTCTCATTGGCGAAGGAGAGGTTTTTATGGAGGGTAAGCGTGTAAAAACGTCAGTAGCGCTTAAAAAGCACTCATTGAAGCCAGTACCGCTTAGCGGTAGGGACGGGCTCGCACTCATAAATGGCACTTCGGCAATGACCGCTATTTCGGCGATCAATCTCATCGAGGGAGAACATTTGGTCGATCTTGCACTTACTTCTTCTGCGCTTCTCATGGAAATCGTCGGAGCGAATATTGAAAGCATCCATCCTATTGTTTCGCAGATGCGGCCACATACCGGACAGTCTAAGGCGGCTCAGATGATGAATACCCTTCTTAAGGGTTCCAAGCACATAAGGCATACTACCTATCGTACGTTGCCTGGCGTACATAGCGAAGACACCTCTCCCATAGAAAATACGGTGCAGGAGATATATTCTCTGCGCTGCGTCCCTCAGATCATAGGTCCGGTAGCGGACACGCTCGTTTCTGCCAAGAAAATAATAGAAACCGAAATAAATTCGGTGACAGATAATCCTATAGTATCGTCGGACGACGGTATTTTCCATTCCGGGAATTTTCATGGCGACTACGTGGCGCTCGAAATGGACAAGTTCAAGATCGCCATAACTAAACTCTCTTTACTGCTTGAAAGGCAGCTTAATTTTCTGTGCAATCCGCGCCTGAATGGAGTACTGCCTCCGTTCGTCACTATGGGTACCCCAGGACTTGATCTCGGTATGCAAGGATTGCAATTTGTAGCGACATCGACCGCAGCTGAAAATCAAGCTCTCTCCACGCCAATGAGTATCCATACGATCTCGACCAATAATGATAATCAGGACATCGTAAGTATGGGAACGAACGCCGCACTTATGGCAAGTAGGGTTGTTGAGAATACATACCAAATACAGGCAATTTTATTTGCCACATTACTTCAGGCGGTTGATTTTCTTGGGATAAAAAGCACGTTAGGAAAAGGTACAAAAAATATGTATCAGACTATGCGACGAATTTTTCCGTTTTTTAAGAAAGACTATCCCTTCCTTGCGAAGGATATAGCAGAGCTTTCTTTGGAGATAAGAAAAAACGCTTTTCAAAGATATCAACAGCCATAACTTGCACGTGATTCATCGGCGTCTATACTACGGAGTATATGAATACAAGTATACATGCAACGCGTTCTCTCGTAGTCGCTGCCGTTGCGGGCGGTGCACTCCTTTTCACATGGGCTTGGCAGGGTCTCAATACGGTTATTCAGAAAGGTGTCGCTGACGGCTCAAGTATCCGTGTCAGCATGAAGACCTCGTGTGCCGTCTCTGAAGATGCAAGCGCACCCCACTTTAGCGGCTGCAACTCCATTCTTTAATTTGTCATCTGTCTTGTCGGAAAAACCCGGATATTCTCCGGGTTTTTCTATTTTTTGTCTGCCTATGCTATTTAGGGGGCTCCTTTGATCGTCTCAGTCGAAGAAACCAGAAGAACCAAGGCTTCTTTATTTTTCTTGACCAAAGGAATCCTAGGAACCAAAGAAATGCGACATATCCTACTAATAGGATAAGAAATGGATATTCGGTGACGAGGCTATAGAAAGTCACCCCATGTTCTGTCCGTATAGGAACTTCAACAAAAAGAATCCCCGATTGATTATAGGGAATCTTCTTTACTATATTTCCGTACTCATCGATGAGGGCGGACGGACCGAACTTGTTAGCGCGAATGACCATTCGTTTTGATTCCACAGCACGTAACTGTGCGTTCATCAGATTGAACTCATTGGGAACTGAGTTCGTGAACATGGCCTCTGAGCCGATGGCAAATAGTACATCAGCAGTTTTCCCGTTTTCTTGGGCAGAGTCGGGGCGACTAACCTCAGAACAAACTAGATTTCCTATGACGGCCTTGCCGACTGAGACTGGAGAGGTGCTTGTCCCTACTGTGCCGTCATAGGGGGTGCTATATATGCCCAGGTTTGCCGCCCACTGCGGCGTGTAATCCATAAAAGGGAAAAGCTTCCTCTTGCGGTAAGAATCAACTAATTCCCCGTTTCTCCAGAAGTTTATTTCGTTCCAGTATTCGCTATCTGCGAAGTGCGTGTCCCATGTCACCAGCGTCGTTTCGGGAGGAATATGCGCCGTGAGCCATTTCTTAAAAATAGGGAAATCCATCCCAATGACGTCTTTAGTAAAACCACTATTGTCCAGTGTGTCTCCTATTGCGCCTATCCATGGCGAAAATGGATAGATGATGATATCCGGATGCAAGACTAGTGCCTCTTTGACTCGCTTTTCAAGTAGTGGGAACTGGAATGATCCGTTCACTACAGTGCCGAATGCGGCGCTCTCTTTTCGTGTCGAGTCTTGAATAATCGCTACCGAAATAGACGAAGCTTGAGTTGTGGGATCAATGGGATGTATGTACTGGTAGGCGAATGACGCACCGATGATTGCGCTGAATATACCGAGAGGAATAAGGGAAACGACATGGCGTCCTTTCGGTCGGAATGCGAATCGCAATGCCTCAGCAATCGCGGCATTTCCAAAGACCACCATGAAAGATACGAGAAATGCTCCTCCGATACTTGCCATGAAGCGCAAGGCCGAGATATGGTTCGCTGCATATGCGAGAGAGCCATAATTAAACCCGATAAACACGTTGCCGATTACCCACTCTATTACGGAAAAAATACCGAAAAGAAGCACTCGCTCAAGCGGCTGCAGGCCCTCTTTCTCAGTCTTGAGTAAACAGATTCCAAATGCGGTGGTAACGCTCATGAAAAGAACCAGAGGAATCGCGAACAGCTTAACAACACTCGAAAAAAGATGAGCCTCTGGAATCCAGTTGAAGCTAAAGAGGGTGATATAGGATAGATAGCCTGAAAAAATCAACCCAAAGAACAGAACGCCGGTAAATATCCTATAAATGTCTTTTTCTCGGTATATGAAGAGGTACAGCGGTATGAGAGCGACGAGCACAAGCGGCCACAGATCAAAAGGCGGCAGGGTAACTACTAAAGCAAGCGCCGATACGATCGGGAGAGTATACGGGAATCGCTCGTATAATTGAGAAAATCGGTGCATGTCTATAGGCAATGATTTACCAGTCGTCTTGTTTTCCCCGTCACGAGCGAGAATGCGTGCACAAAAGATATTCGTACGTCGCTGATGATTCCCCTCTCTATCGCATCCGCGATAGAGACCCCTGGGGCAAGTATCCAGCGGCTCAAGAGTTCATTTTTGACCATCGTCGCGACGCTGTCGTGGTGAGTTATGGTGTCAGCACCCCTCAGCTCAACATCAATACGTATCTTTTTCGGATTGTCCGCATCGATGCGCGCGTGTATCTGATAATCGTCTCCCGCGATCCCGCTCATAGATGCAAAGAGTGCGTCCATATCTTCGCGCCGTATCTCGAATCCATGTATTCGGATCTTGTCTACCTGCTCTCTTCCCGACCAACGCAATGTGGGTCCTGGGAGTCCGCAGTTGCAAGAGTCGCTCGCGAGCTCGAAGAAGTCTCCTGTCTGGTAACGAATAAGCGGGAAAGCCTTATTGAGAGCGTACGTGACCACAAGCTCCCCATCTATGAGCTCGAGCGCGATGAGTGCTTCGTGCAGGAAGTGAAATGAAAATTCATTTCGCTCCATCATGTGCGTGCAAGGGTAGAGGATGAATTGGCCAATCTCAGAAGATGCATACAGATTAGCTATGGCAGCGTTCGGGTACATCTGTTGCAGCTGACCCCTCTTTGTCCGCGTCAATGTCTCGGAGGAAAGAGCCAGAAGCTTTATTTTTCCCGGGTCATAATATTTTCCGATGTGTTCGCCTAGATTTCCCGCGATGGTCGGAGTTGCGTAGATTGCATCGATATTGGTTTCTCGCGCTATGACTGCGCTATTGGGGAGATTCTGGTAATCAGCAAGAACGGGTGTGACTTTCTTATGCGCTTGCCGGCATTGTTGGATAAAGCTCGCAGAAAAGTTTTTATTGAGCGGGGGATACGTGATAAGCGGGCGCGTTATCGGCATGCCGAGCGATGGTTCGAAAAAATAGCGATCGACGGATGAAAAATATGAGACGAGCGGCTTATTGCTTGTCGTGCCTGAAGTGAAGCCAACGAATGCGACATCCTCTTTTGGTACGTACAGTCGATCGTCAGGCGCTGTTGCTACTAGCTCCGTGCGAGAGAGGAAGGGGAGGTCGGTAAGTTTTATTCGGGAAGAAGGAGAGGTATAAGAAAATTTTTTCTTATAAAAGTCAGAGTGGGGACTGGAGTATATCCTTTCGATTTCTTTCGCCAGTTCCGCTTTATTTTCCCACAAAATCATCCTCGAAGTATAACAAAGAATACTCATGTCGCGCGTGGTAAACTACCACTCGACGATGGTACCGGCGCACATAACAGACATTTCGGCACTTTTTCTCATGACCGTATGGGCGGTCCTGTGGCTCCTCTTCGTAGTCATAGGACGAGGTGCCTCTAAAAGGTTCCCGACAGATCCTCGACTGGTACGTTACAGCAGTGCAGTTTTTATATGCATAACCTTTTTCTATTGGATCGCATTCAGCGGGGTGGGGGAATCTTTTGCAGGAGGAACTATATTCAGCACGTTTCTTCTTAGCAACATTGCTCGCTCTATAGGTGTATTTCTTACGATTCTTGGTGCTGCGGGTATGATTCTTTCGCGTTGGGAGTTGCGAGAGCTCACAGTTGCGGAAGTCGTATTCGCTAAAAGCCAATCACAGACAAGAGCCGGCCTATATTGTTACTTCAAACACCCAATGTATCTTGGTATTTTTTTGATACTCACCGGTTCATTCATCTTGTATCCAAATCTCCTCTCCGCGCTTTTTGTAGCGCCAGTGTGGTTTTTTATAGAGAAGAAAAAAGAAATAGAAGAGAAAAGTCTCTGATCTTAACGGGTAGTCGCATCATTTTTCTGCTTAATAATCGTAAGAAGGGTATTCAATTCTGACTGAACAGAGGTCCCAGCGTTTCCGAGAGTCGTCACTTGTGCGGTTAGCTTATCGAGAAGACTTTGTGTCGGGAATGAGCCGGAGAGCGTTTCGTTGACTAGTGCGAAGTAGGTTAGGAATTCCTGTACGAATGCATCGCTAGAGGCGAGAAGGACGTTAGTCTGATTCCGGACATCCGCATCTTTTACGGTCGAGTCGTTAATTTTCTTTAGATTAGCGATGTCACCACGAGTCGTTTCGAGAAGGGCAATATTCTTGGTAATCTCATTCTTTGCTTGAGTCACTAGGTCAAAGAAGCCGTTGAAGTCTCGAGCGGCGCTCTTCTGTTTGATGCTGTCCAGAAGTGGTATGAGGGTCGAAACATTATTGTTTCCGACCACGCGCAGATCATCGACGATCTTGTTGATGAGTAGATAATAATCTTCCCCTACTATTTTCTTCGGAAGGAGGATATTGCTCTTCAAGTTTATGTCCGGCACCTTCTGGTCGGCTGGATTCGGATATGAGAGTCCCTTGGTGTCCGACATTGCGGGAGTAGTAAAAAACACAGCATCTTGGAAAAAATAAAACACAATTCCTGCGCCTATAAGTGTCCCTACTGCTACGCCTATGATTGAATAAAGCACCGTCTTGCCCCTATTGCCGGTATTCGTAGAGTTTTCAACAGTAGAAAGAGTATCCATATGGGAGATGATAGCACCTCATGTTATAGATGATATATCAGCATGAATCAGTCTGTGGATAATACGTCTTCGTTACAAGAAAATCCTAGCGTTTCTTTTGAAGGGATTAGTGCGCTTTATCGTGTGCGACACACGTCGGGATATCCGCGCTTCATTTATGGCATGTATTCGATACTCGGTATTATTTTTTACGGTATTGGTATCTACACCGCCCTCGGTATAGTGATGCGTTCCCTTAATGGTGGAGCCATTCTGTCACTCGAGACAGTACTTTTCCTCTGCTACGTGCTGCTCAACGGTATTATCGGGTATGGTTTTATGTTTTGTAGGAAATGGCTTCTTGCGGCGTTCTCAAGCACACTGATTTTTATGGGGATTATGGCAACGCTCTTCTTCATCGGCGGAGCGATATCTCGTGTTGCAGCATTACTCACTAGTGTGTTCATGATCGCGGGCGTCTTACTTTTTCTTTTCTTGACGAGACGTCACCTTTCCGGCAGATACCTTGAACCTCAGACGGTTATCCCCTTTATGGGAGCGTTGCTGGTCTCGTTCCTATTGACTAATCTTGGTATGCTACACTAATACATATGCGAGAAGAAATGCGACATTCAAATTTCTCAAAAAGCGTAGCAATTTTCCTCATCGTACCGATCATTTTTGTCAGTTCTGTTTCCTTCCCGCGTCCCGCGCACGCTTTCTTCTTGGTTCCTATGCTCATCAGTACGATATTACTCGCGGCAACGACGGTAGTGATAATAGATGCTACGACCTGCTACATCAACATAATCTGGGGGTGTTCGAATGCGAATCCGGATGGAACTACAACGGTGGTCAATGTACCGAATTCTGCAACTCTAACGGCTAATCCGGATACTATTGATAGTGGACAGAGCTCAAATCTTACGTGGACTTCTACAGGCACGACAGCCTGTAATTCAGCAGGAGGTTTTGATACAAATGGTGCGACCAGTGGAGGTCCTGTTTCTACTGGGGTACTTACCTCTACGCAGAATTACCAGATTACTTGTATTGGTATCGGAAGTAATGCTGTCGCAAATGCGAGTGTCACAGTACTTGCTCCGAATGTCATCATTGCCGCCTCTCCTGATCGTGTGTCGACGACTGGAGCTGGAGGGGCGACAACGATTTCCTGGAATGTTTCGAACGTAAACAGCTGCACAATAAATAAGAATGGTGCCGTTTGGAAAACATTTACCACAGGACCTTCTCGATCAGCAATCGGCTCCGCTCCGGATACTATTAATTCCCAGACCACGTACACTATTTCGTGTACAAATAACACAAGTTCTAGCGCAATTGCAGGTTCTGCCACGAAGATCGTGAATATTATTTCCGCCTTCCAAGAATTCTAACCCTGTGTTATCATCCCGCAAATGAAGAATAATACCCACCCGGAGAATTACCGTCCTGTAGTCTTTGAAGATATCGCTTCTGGCGCGCATTTTCTTATTGGTTCTACGGTTCATACGACCGAAACCATAAAGTGGGAAGACGGAAAAGAGTACCCGAAGTATGTCGTAGAAATCTCTTCGAAATCCCACCCTTTCTACACCGGTGAGGACCGTACTCTCGATAAGGCTGGTCGCGTGGAGCGCTTCAAGCAGCGCGCTGCAAAGAAGAAATAACCTAACGGGAGGTAAGATTTTTGGGCCGCATAATTTCCTGCTGGAAATTTGCTCTAGCCTCGCGCCGGCGCGCTCCGGACGCCCCAAAATCTCACATCTCGTTTCGCGTATACTGAGCTTATGGAATTCTCGTCAGAATTTAAGAAGAATTTTTCAACCGCATATCTCGCGGAGGAGTACGAGCGTCTCGAAAAGGATGCGGCGGAGGCAGAAGACGCCGCAGGTTCTGATGAAGGATTGAAGGCTCTTGCTGAAGAGGAGGTCTCAAGGGTTCGTAGCCGTCAGGCAGATATCCTTTCTGAGATAGAGCAGATTCTCGCTAAGGAAAAAGAGGAAATCTCTCGACCGAGTTCGGTCGTGATGGAGTTGCGTGCGGCAGCCGGTGGCGACGAAGCGAACATCTTCGCTCGTGAGTTGAAAGATATGTATCAGAAATATGCGGAGCATCATGGATGGAAGACGCGTACTGTTGATGATTTGACGCTTGAGATTGTTGGGGCTGACGCGTATGAGGCTCTCCAGTATGAGACTGGGGTGCATCGGGTCCAGCGTGTGCCGCTCACCGAGAAGTCGGGCCGTATTCATACTTCAACTGCCTCGATTGCTGTGCTTCCTATACGCACAAAATCGAAGGTGGAGATCAATCCGGCCGATATAGAGATGGAGTTTTCTCGAAGTGGCGGAGCCGGTGGGCAGAACGTGAACAAGGTTGAGACGGCCGTGCGGCTCATCCACACACCGACCGGTATCGATGTGCGCTCGTCTTCAGAGCGAAGCCAGCTTGCGAATCGCGAGAAAGCGATGCAAATTCTCTCTGCAAAACTCGAGCGGTTGCATGAGGAAGAGGAGGCGAAGAAGCATGCTGCGGAACGCAAGGCGCAGATAGGCACGGGAGACCGTTCGGAGAAGATTCGCACCTATAATTACCTCCAAGACCGGGTTACCGATCACCGGTTGAAAGAGTCCTGGCACAATCTTCCGAAGATTCTAGCAGGCGATATTGACGCTATTGTTGAGGCGCTTCGCATAGCAGGAGCTGGCTTGGCGGCAGGGGAGTGATTTTGCCCAGTTCATGAGCTAGACGCTTGCGTATCAAGCAGTATTCAAGTAGAGTGGAGCCCACATGACAGCAGGAAGCAATATGGTAGAGATTAAGCGCCTTTTTGAGACCGGGGCGCATTTTGCGCAGATGAAGAGTCGCCGCCACCCGTCTATGAAGCCTTTCTTGGTCGGCACGAAGGGGCGCCAGGAGATTATTGACCTTGCAAAGACAGCTGAGCAGATCGAGGCTGCTAAGGCCGCTATGGCCGCGCTCGCAAGAGAAGGGAAGACTGTCCTTTTTGTCGGCGGAAAGGTGGAAATCGCTGCGCTCGTTAAGAAGGCGGCACAGGAGGTTTCTGCTCCTTTCGTAGCTACACGCTGGCTCGGCGGAACCATCTCTAACTGGAACGAAATCAAGAAGCGCATCGAGAGGCTTGCGGAACTTACTGAAAAATCGGCTGCAGGTACGCTCGCAAAGCAGCACACGAAGCTCGAACTCGTGTACCTCGATCGCGAAAAGAAGCGTCTTGAGGAGCGTCTCGATGGCATCACGACGTTGGCGAAGCGTCCAGACGCTCTCTTGGTCGTGGATACCAAGCATGAGAAGCATGCAGTAAAGGAGGCAAACGATGCAGGAATTCCGGTTATCGCCATTATGAGCTCGGACTGCGATCTTCGCGAAGCGAAGTATCCGATCGTCGCGAACGATACGTCACGTGAATCGGTCCGTCTCATCCTTTCTCAACTTACTGAAGCGTTCGCGAAGGGTCAGGCTGCGTAGATTTTGTAAATGGTCGCGCGTATCCTTCGGGCGTAGCGTGTTATTATTTCTTTTAAATACCTATGGAAATCACAACTGAAAGCATTAAGGAATTGCGGGATGCGACAGGCGTATCAGTAATGCAGTGCAAGAAAGCTCTTCAGGAGGCTGAAGGCGATATTGCTAAGGCGCTAGTCATCCTCAAGAAGCACTCAGCTGCTTCGGCTGAAAAGAAAGCCGACCGCTCGCTTGGTGCTGGTACGATCGGCAGTTACATCCACGATGGAGGTATCGGCGCGATGGTACTTCTTTCTTGCGAAACAGATTTCGTAGCAAAGAACCCCGAATTCGAGGCGCTCGCACGCGAGCTCGCGATGCAGGTTGCAGCAACGAACCCTACGTACTTGAATATTGATGAGATTCCAGAGGACTCAAAGAGTGCTGCGACTGCCGTTTTCCAAAAGGAAGTCGAGGGTAAACCAGTCGAGATGCAGGCGAAGATCCTCGAAGGAAAGCTTGCAAGCTATTTCCGCGATCAGGTATTCCTCGAGCAGGCTTTCATTAAGGATGAAAGCAAGACGATACGCAACTTGCTCAACGAGGCTGCGCAGAAGTTCGGTGAGCGCGTTGAGATTGGTCGTTTCGTCCGTATCTCTGCTCGCTAATCACTATGGGGCACCTTGTCTTTATTCTTACGACACTGGCGCTTCTTACAGGATTCTTCGTGCTCACTGTGTACGAGACGAGGCGAGACCTGCGATTTTTTGGAGCTTCACGAGGACGTTTCGATCAAAAAATCGCACGCATTGAGTTCATTGTCGAGCATGTTGATTTCGGAGCATTCTTCATAGAGGAAGCGCATCGCATCGCGGTACGTATCGGACATGATGCTGCACATCTTTCGCTTCTTATTGTGCGCGCTGCCGAGCGTCTTCTTACGCGCGTCGTCCGTTACTTCCGATCTCGTCATGCGGTCGACGCGACTCCGCGCGAGAGCGCGAGAGGATATGTGAAGACGCTTTCCGACTTTAAGGACCGTCTGAAGACGACACATCCGGAAATTTCTGATATATAGATATAGAGTAGATACGCCGCCTTAGCTCAGTTGGTAGAGCAACGCTTTTGTAAAGCGAAGGTCCCCAGTTCGAGTCTGGGAGGCGGCTCCAAAGTAAGTGCCCATTAAAGTTTGTCGCGTACCACAATGGTTTTCTTGACACTGGAGATAGTCTGCACTAGACTCGCCGTACGAGATTGGGAGACTATTAATTCCTAGTAACATATATGATCAAAAGAATGAGTGTGGTAGCGGGAATATTCCTGACGATCGTTATTTTTACAGGTACTATCTCTCATGTATCTGCTGCACCAGCCCTCACCCGCATCTCTTCCGGCAAGATCCTCTTCGACAACTTTAACCGCGCCTCTCTGGGCACTGCATATACTGCAGAGGGTGGGGGAACCGGTGGTTGGAGCATCTCCGGCAACCGTGCACAATACCAATCCTCAGGC
>JAUSCN010000028.1 GCA_030651285.1 bacterium | reverse complement strand
TCACCTCCCCAACACCACCTTCACCCTCGCCACCACTGCAGCATCTGCTCCGAAGGATTGTATAAGCGCAATGATTGCATCTGCCTGAGCTGGAGTGAGTGTGGAGGTGGAGACATAGGAAGAGGAGGAGCCGTTTAACTTGGCACGGGTCTTTAGTCCCACCATGCCATACCCCGTGGAGGTTTGTGTGCCGGAGCAGACGATGCTTTGGGCGCACTGATACTTCTGCACCGCTTCTCTGGTGAGGGGGCCATAGAAGCCAGTGGTGTTTGCGGGGGCGAGGTAGCCGGAGGAGATGAGGAAGGTCTGGAGGTTCTTCACGTCAGTGCCCTTGGTGCCTTGGTATAGGGTGCGAGTGAGGGAGAGGGTTGGGGTGACAGGAGTTGTTTGAGAGGATGGAGGGGTGTATGTGCTGCTGGTTGCAGGGGTGGTCGCTGTGCTGCTGAAACTTCCGGAGGAACCGCCTGCAGGTGAGGTGGTGTTAGGGGTATTGGTGTTTGTCGAAGTGGGTGTATTGCTCGTCGCGGGAGTTGATGGAGTGGCGGGTGTGGCAGGGGGTGTCACGACCGCTGCTTGGGTGGTGGCACTTGCTCCTGAGGACTGTGCTGACATGTTCCCTGCTGCGTCATATGCGGCGATGGTGTATGCGTATGCGGTTGAGGCGGAGAGGCCAGTGTTTGCATATGAAGTAGCAGTGGTTGTGGTGAGCAGGGTGCCATTGCGGTATATGCGGTATCCACTGACAGCAACATTGTCCGTTGCTGCGCTCCAAGAGAGGTTGATTTGAGTAGTGGAGACGGCAGTGGCAGAGAGGCTGGTGGGGGTGGAGGGGGTGGAGGTGTCAGGAGTCGGGGCGGTGATGTTTGCAACGGTCACCGTGACGGTTGCCGAGGTGGTCTGATTCCCTGCTGCGTCTCGGGCACGGGCGGAGAGCGTGTGCGAAGCATTCGTCGCAGTGGTGGTGTTCCAAGTGACAGTGTATGGACTCGTGGTGTCTTCGGTGGCAAGTGCGATACCGTCGAGGAGGAACTGCACACCGGAGACGCCCGTATTGTCTGAAGCGGTTGCAGAGACAGTCACGGCTGCGCCTGAGACGGTGGTGAGGGCAGCGGGAGTAGTGAGGGAGACGGAAGGGGCGGTGGTGTCTGGGGTCGGAGTTGCTGCCGGAACCTGGCTTATGAATAGATGCGCTATTGTTGTATAGGACGAAGAAGATACATTAGTAGGTGTTCCTATTTTTATATACAGAACTGTACTGGCGAAGGTTTTTGTGATTGAAACATTTTGCGAAGGCCAGTTTGCTGCAGTGCGATTAACGCCGGTGGCATCGTTATATGTGCTATAGGTGGGGCCAGTAGCGGCATCCATCGTGGCAAGCACAGTCGTATTGTCCAATATTTGTGCATACGAATACCCATCACTATATGAATAGTCTCCGAGCGCGAGATTGATCGTATACGTGCCCGCACTAGGCAAATCCACACGGAACACTGATTGTGTACCACTATCATCAGTGAAGTTAAGTCCTGCCAATCGTCTATCCGGTGCAGTACTTCTGTCTCGGACATCAAAACTTGGCGCCTTACTACTCCACCCGAATGTTACGCCGTTGCGCGTCTCCGGATACGCAGCACCAATACTGTACGTCTCATTTGTTCCGTCAGTGACGAATCCGCCTGTGGCACGGAAGTTGAATCCCTTGCTCCACGAGGAGGTGGAGGAAGTTGGCGTAGTGGCGACCACTGGCGGTGCTTGGGTACTAGCAGAGGCGGAAGCGGATTGTGCGGAAGTATTGTTCGACGCGTCGTATGCAGAGACGGTATATGAATATGCCGTGGAGGCGGTGAGAGCGGTGTTGGAATATGTGGTACCGGCGGAGGTGGCGATCTGGGTGCCATTGCGGTATATGCGGTATCCGGAGACACCGACGTTGTCAGTGGCAGCGGTCCAGGAGAGATTGATTTGGGTGGAGGAGATGGAT
The DNA here is from genome assembly GCA_030651285.1 of bacterium. Lineage (GTDB taxonomy): Bacteria > Patescibacteriota > Minisyncoccia > Phycocordibacterales > Phycocordibacteraceae > C7867-001. The sequence goes on along the minus strand of JAUSCN010000028.1, from coordinate 15,712 downwards.
GTGGCAGAGAGGCCTGAAGGGACGGAGGGAGCAGAGGTGTCGGGGGTGGGAGCCGGAGGAGGCGTGCCGCCGGAACGGGCCGCGTTGTATGCGGCGAAGTTCACGCCCTGGTCGGTGCCGTCAGAGGCAGCGCCCTTCGCGGGACTGCCGGACTGGAGGGTGTAGTCGCGGGCGGCGCGGTTAGTGAAGAGGAAGGAGGAGACGTCGGCAGGATATGAGTTGGTGCCTTGGGGGTATGCGGAGGAGTCGAGACTGTTGCCGCCGATTCCGGCGATACGATTGTTAGCGAATGTCCAAGTGGGGCCGGGCCAGCCATAGTTAAATAAATTTGTGCCAAAAACTGTTATACCCGTGCCACCGCCCCCAAATATTCCGTATGATCCGTTACTGTTAATGAGATTGTCTTTAAAATTTAACCCCACTGCTCCCGGCATTTGTATTTGCATTATATTAGATCCCACATCATCGACAGTGTTATGAGATATGGTGATGTCTTCATGCTGACAAGTCGGCGTGGGGTCAGTACAATTTGAAGTGCCCCCACCATTTTGAATGGTGAAGAAATGTCCGTCACAGCCGTTGCCCGGCATGCACGACCAGCCGAGTCCGTATACTAAGTTGTTGGCGACATTCCAACGCTTCCCGTGCTTTGTCGTCACAGTACCATCATCAGAGGCAAATGAGTTGATCCAATTTTGAACATTCTTTCCTAAGTTATTAGTGATGGTGATATCGGATACATCATTGGACGTCACTCCGTCCGCTCGCACTGTCAATCGAAAAGCATTACCTCCATCATTCCAAGGCATGTCGAGAAAATCATTACTATCAATCAATACTCGTTGCCCGCACTTGAGCTCTAGTAATGTCTTAACGGTCAGTCCAGCCGGGACTGTCGGCTCACCCCACCAGTTTGGATTCTTTGATATGGTGTTCAGTCTAATGGTTGCATCTCGAGGCATCGTAGCGTCGCTTCTCGTACCCCCGCCACAAAACATAATGTTTTCACCTGCTGCTTCGATAAAATTATTCTGAATTAAAATCGGTCCTGGATTATTAACAGACGCCCAGCCCTGAGTATCACGACCATTGCCTGGTGTCCCTCCTTTTATTCCTGAAACATAGCTATCGATCAGTGCAGTATTACCCACTTCAGCATCGCCATATATTCCGCGATACGTTAAATGGTTCATATCGGTATCTCTTAGCAAGACCCTATCTAGAATGATATAGCCCGTATTAAGGGCGTCTTGGTTATTGTAGCCTGTTACAATCAGCGCCCAATTGGGGGAAAAGGCCGGATTGTGAACGACATTAATTCCAACAATACGATAGCGCTGTGCTCCGGTCTGCGCAGAGAAAGCTCCCGTATAAGCATTACCATCATCGCCGTACATAACAATAGGCATCAGTGCCGCATCACTTGGTGACACTCGGGTGCCTGATGCGGGGAGGCTTGCATAGTTCGGACCCTTGATGAGGATCCAACCAGTGCCGCCAGTGTGGGACGGAAGTTTATAGGGGCCAGTGCAGGTAGTGCCCGTAGCGAGGATGATTTGATGGGTGAGGTTGACGTCGAGTGCTGCGGCAGCATTGAGTTGAGCCTGGAGTGTCGAGCAGGTGGCATTCAGTGTCGAACCATTTACGGTCGGCAAGGTTACATCGACTTGCTTCTGAGGCAATGTGGGCAATACTGCCGCCGCATGAGCGGTGAACGCGCCTCCTGTTGTCAAAATAACGCTCAACACGCCTGTGATCAGAAATTTATTCATGACTACCTATTCATGCACAATTATACCACCTGTTCAAAGTGAACTGAATATTATCCCCGCTACCCGACACTCATTCTGTTTAACCCCACAGCTCCTAGCTACACTTTTTGTGCCCCTCAGGACCGCGAGTACACTTGTCGATCCTTACAGGATCAGTACACTTTGCAGATTTTCTGTTCGCTCCGCTTCATAAAATACTCGCAAAGTCTTCGACTCCTGAACGCACACCACCTCCCAATGCACCCAAAGGTGCGACGAAGCGTCGCGTGCGAGGGGCACAAATTTCGCTTTGCTCATTTGTGCCCCCCTCAGGAGTCGAACCTGAATCAGCTCGTTAGGAGTGAGCCGTTCTATCCATTGAACTAAGGGGGCAAAAGGATTTCCTTGCAGGGAAATATATCACAAGCACCCAATTGGGTGCTTGTGATAAGAAAACTGATCCCTCCCAAAACTTATGCTGAAATACCGAGTGAAGAAACAAGCCTTTCCTTATCAAAGCCAATAATCAGCTCATCACCTACGAAGATAACTGGCACACCCATCTGACCTGACTTCTGAATCATCTCCTGACGCTTCTCGAGGTCGCGAGCGACATCGTAATCAGTGTAGCTGATACCCTTTTCCTTAAGAAAATCCTTTGTCATGTGGCAGAAATGACATGTCGGAGTGCTGTAAATGGTTACTTTTTTATCCATATATATGAAGTTATGCGGCGAGTATAGCACGTGTGGTTATCCCCAGATAACATTTGGTGCAGGCTCGTCAACGATGTTCGAACCTTATACATCAATCGTGACCCCAAACTGCTCGATTTAATTGCATCAGTAGAAGCGGTTGAGAAGATGGTTTCGGAAAATCTCAAGGAGGCAGTATGAACATTTCTACGCAACCCCGTCTTTATATTTTTTATATACACCAACTATTCCGATCCACACAAATCCTATACCCACTAAGAGGAAGGCAGGATTCCAAAGGCCAGGTTGTCCGGATACAGAAGATAAAAACAAGAAAATAATCCCGACAGGAATCGCAATTTTAGGATTTCTCAAACCCTTTCGAGATGAATTATTTTCTGCTTCCCTCTTTAACCCAATTACAAGAAGCGCTGGTACCGAAACTATCAAAATAAAACCTAAGATAAGACCGCCTTCTAGATTAGATAGTTCCATGTCGGTAATTGTACTCTATACACAAAGACATACCAGATGACGCCCTTAGGAAAAGGCCCGCCGCCGTTGCCGTGCTTGGTTGGCACGTTTCCCCTACTTGTGCAGGCTCGTCAACGACGTTCGGACCCGATACATCAATCGTGATCCCGAACTACTCGATTTAATCGCGTCAGTAAAAGCGATCGAGAAGATGGTTGAGGAAGATCTTAAGAAGGCCGCTTGAACGAAGAACCGCCTGGAGGTGGAAGTGGGAGAGGTCTCATCAGGAGTTCCACTAGATCCACAAAGTTCTCGACCGCCTGTCGAGCTTCAAGTGGATCTTCCGGGATATTCTCAGGACCAAGAAGGGCTAGTATCTCCTCGAAATCTGTATCATCAATTTTCATCCGCATAATGTATCGGAGAGGTGCAGCTACAGATAGAGGTGAGAATATGTACCTTCCAAGATTTGATGTTATGCCACTGGCTCTGTGGCCTGTCCAAAGTAGAGCCAATTGATCGCCTCCAAGAATGGCGCTGGCAAACTTCCTGCCGAATTTAACTTTTCTACTTGTTGCAGAGCTCGATACACCTTATCTTTCCCGGCCGTATAACCAAGAAGGCTTTCCAAATCTCTTGGGCCAACTCTGTAGGCTGAGTTGGATCCTGTGCCAATGAGGGATTCTATCCTCGCATTAGCACTAGGAGCCATTGGGTTCCCCTGATCTTCGTCGTATATCACAGTATAGGGAATTGAAAAATGGCCCAATACTTGCTGAAACAAAGGAATGTTTCCTTTTCCATCTGCGTCGATAAGAGTCACATCACGGCGCAAGTGAGGATGTCTTTGGAACAGCCCAATTAACTCCGACCCTTTTTGGAATGCCGCAATTGCAGATTGTTCTTCTAGAAGCGCAACACGTCGGGCAAAGAAAACCTCATTTATGGTCGGGTGGAAGGAGGTGACCAACCGAAGACGATTCCTGTCATCATTCGCAGTAACTCCAGTAAAGAGATCAGCTTTGACCTGCAAAAACCTAATGCTCCTAGTATCGTCCTTGACGACCCGCACGATAGCTTTATGTTTTTGGCCCATATCCAGAAAGACAGGAGAATGGGTGGTACAAATCACTTGGATTCCATCCTGAGATGCGAGTCGATAAAGAGCATCTCTCATTTTCCTTTCCATTTGCGGATGCATGTAAAGCTCAGGTTCTTCAATTGCGAGTATCACCGTACGCGGGACGATTGTCGCGTTCTCTGCAGTAGGCTCCGCTTGAACTTCTGCGAGAATTTGGAGCAATGTCATGATTAGCATTCGCTGAAGACCGTGTCCTTGATGCATCACGGGCGTTTTTACGCTGTCTACTTTGTCCCGTAACATTAGTTCTGTGCTTGGCAAGAGAATGGGTCGAATATCAACTTCTGAAGTTTCAATACTGACAATCCCCCCTACCACTTCATTGAGACGAGTGTTTATACGGTTTTCGAGATCCCGTATTTCTTCAGCTTGACCATTGCCATTTGTAGGATCGGGGCTAAATAATCTCAAGACGGCATCTAGGCGCGCTTTCAACTCTAGAACCTCAGGTCGCTGCATCATCCTCTTTTCAACGATGAGACCTAAGATCTTGCCATATGCTGACGCTTCCCTTGAGACAGCTTCGACGCTGGCATCGTGAACAGCTTCTATGAATATGAGCCGCGGGAAAAGCGAATTAGCGTTTGATTTCCAGTTCCCACCTCCTCCGGGATTTTCGAGCCATGCGGGTTCTGCAGCCTCTATAAGGTCACGTCGTTGAGCACGGACAAGCTCTTTTAGGGCTTCACGAGACTGCTGATTTGGACGTGTGCCTCGATCTGGAATTTGCTCAATTATTGGCTGGTAGTTTTCTGGGAAGGCAGACCAAGAATTGTCCGGAGTAGGCCAATCTCGAAATCGCTCTTGAGAAGAGTATGAAAAATACTTCTCTTGCCATTCCTTTTCTCCTGGCGCTCCGTCAGCCCAAAATCGCTTTTTTATAATCCAAGAATCGCCGTGCATCCGTCCGCGTACGGCTAGAGATTGTTGCTCATCCTCAGTAAGGTCCTCGAAGGTTCCAATCAATTCCATTGCATTTTCGCCATCAGTTATATGATCGCGAAAGAACTTTTCATCCTTTAACTGTGATCCAAGCAAAAACCATTTCAACGCCTGAAGTGCACTCGACTTCCCGGCATTATTCTCTCCAATAAACGCAACGAGATCCTCCCAGTCGAAACAGGAGTCCGTAATGCCTTTAAAATTAACGATCTTGAATTTTCGAAGGCGCATACTTGTGTGTGTGTTGGCGACAGTTTAGCGATAGACTACACCCGAGACTCACAAGGTCAAGAACATTCTTTTTAGGGAGACGATCTCGTCCCTTTTGTTTTTCTTTCCAAGATGACTCCTTCATATATGCAGGGTTCGATTCTCGTTGCCTCTGTGGATAACACTCGGTACTGCTGAAAATGTTTTGATCACGAAAATACATTGTACCTACAATGTATTTTGTCGCCTAGACGTTGAAAGATGCTCAACTGGCATTTTTCCTGTCCTGGTGCGGGTACCGGGAATCGAACCCGGGTCTCAACCTTGGGAAGGTCGCATTCTACCACTAAACCATACCCGCCTATTGTCAGAACCAGCTGAAAAGTCTATCCCACCATGATGGGGTCGTCGTGGGCGCCGTCGTAGTGGGCGGTACCACTACGATAACCTCTTCTCCCGGCCGCGCAACTCCAAACGCAGTCCTGATCGCAATATCCTGCCCGCGCTCTGTTGCAAGAGCGGCTAAATTTGCCTGGAGCGTCTGTTTGCGCTTTTCAAGCGCCCGGTACTGCTGCTCCGCCTCATGCGCCTGAGACACTGCAACATGCGCTTTCCCGACAAGCCCCCAGATGAGCGTCCCGAGCCAGAATGCGACTAGCAAGAGAATACCGATGAGAAATCCTTGTTTCCACTGGGCTGCCCGCATATCGCACAGTATACGCGATTTTTTCGTTGGTACTCCAGCGAGAAAATCGCGTCAAAAAGTTATTCGGCGGAAGATTGAACCATCTTCATGAATACCTCTTCCGGAATATTCACCTTTCCGGTACCACGCTCCAGCATCTTCTTCTTACCGCGTTTCTGTTTCTGAAGCAGCTTCATTTTGCGCGACACGTCACCTCCATAGAGATATCCGGTGACATCCTTGCGCATGGCCGAAAGCGAACGCGACGATATGATGCGTCCCAACGCCTTTGCCTGGATCTTGGTGACGAAAAGCTGCTTCGGAAGAATCGTAAAGAGTTTCTCCACCATCTTTTCAGCCTCTTCATCCACGCGCCTTCGTGCAACGACACGTGCAAAAGCAGGTACCGACTCTTCAGCAACAAGCACGTCGAGCCGCACCACATCTGCTTCGCGCTCTGGCAGAATTTCGTACGAAAGCGACGCGTAGCCTGAAGAGATATTCTTCAGTTTGTCGAAGAACCCGCGCATGAGTTCGCGAAGCGGCATCTCGATCGTCATGCCAATGCGCCCATCGGTATAGGTCTCGGTCGAGAGTGTATGCGCTTCATGCTCGTACAGCAACTGAATGAGCGAGCTCACCGAATCTGGCGGAGTGATTATGATGACTTTGGCCCAGGGCTCCTCGATCTTCATGATGTCGCCATGTTCGGGAAACTTCGCTGGCGTGTAGATAGTCTCTCGTTCACCATTCAGCCGCGTAATCACGTATGAAATAGTCGGAATGGTCACGACAAGAGCGAGACCAAATTCGCGTTTCAGTCGCTCAGTGACGATCTCAAGATGCAGAAGTCCCAGGAAGCCGCAGCGGAAGCCTCTCCCAAGTACACCCGACGACTCTTCCTCAAACGAGAGTGACGAATCGGACAAGCGCAAACGCTCAAGCGACTTTCGCAGTACTGGCAAGTCGTCCTGACCTTCCGGATACACCGACGCCCACACGACCGGTCGCGGCTTTTCATATCCTCCCAGCGCCGACAGCGACCCATGCACCATGCCGATAGTATCGCCAACTGCGACGACGCCCGGCTCCTTAATACCCGTGACAATGTATCCAATTTCTCCTGCTGAAAGCGATTCCGACGGCGTCTCATCTGGTGCAAAGATGCCCGTCTCAAGTGCAATAAAATCTTTTCCCGCGGCATGGAAAGTGAGCTGCTGGCCTTTTTTAAAGGTGCCATCGAATACACGTAGATACACTGCGACCCCACGATGCTTGGAGTACGAAAAATCGAAGATGGTACCACGCGGTTCGTCACCACTACCCGACACAGAAGCGCGCGGAGGCGGTACTCGCTCCACAATGGCTTCGAGAAGTTCAGCGACTCCCGTGCCAGCTCTTCCAGACACTGCGAGCACCGTATCACTCGATACGTGCAGTAATTTTGCGAGCTCCTCTTTTACTTCTGACACTCGCGCGGCCGGAGAGTCGATCTTCGAAACGACCGGGATGACGACACACCCCTGCGCCTGTGCAGCTGCAAGCGTCGTCAGTGTTTGCGCCTGCACACCCTGTGTCGAATCGACAAGTAGAAGTACGCCTTCGACGGCATGCAGCGCTCTCGAAACTTCATATGAGAAATCAATGTGTCCGGGAGTATCAATGAGATTTAACACGTAATCGGTTCCCTGTCGCGAATAGCGCATACGCACCGGCTGCATCTTGATGGTGATGCCGCGCTCACGCTCGAGGTCCATGCGATCAAGTACCTGATCGCGCATCATGCGCTCAGGGATCGTTCCCGTCCGTTCAAGCAGGCGATCAGCCAACGTCGACTTACCGTGGTCGACGTGCGCGATGATAGAAAAATTTCTGATGTATTGCGGGTTCACAGTTGTCTTGGGTCCTCGGCAGAAGGCGCCAGCACTCGAGCACGAATGTCTGGTACGCGGATGAGCCTACCGAGAGCACTCGTCACGATGCGGAACTCCTCGTTTTCGACGAGATAGAGCGCGATCGCTGAGGCGATAAGACCCACACTACCAGCAATGAATCCCTGCGTGAAGACCGCCACCAGAGTCGTGAGAGGGGCGATACCTCCCTCGAACACGAGCACCGCATGGGCTGCCACACCCCCGACAAAAGCCGCGATGCCGCCATCTACGAGCGGCTGCACAAGCATACTCGCCAAACCGGAAGTAGCGTTCCGCAGTGCCAGGAGAGAAATGATCGCAAGGAAGATCTGCCCGATTGTTGCTGCAAGGGCGATCAAGAGAATGTCTGCTCCTGGCACACCAGCGATCTTCAAGAAGGATGCGAGGTGCGCAGGCAACCCATCCGCCGGAAGGAAGAGAAATAACACTGCAAGAAATACAGTCAACGCACCGCCTGCGAGCTGATAAAACAGCGGCCACCACGATTCGCGTACCGCATATAGTGCGCGGGAAAAAAGAAGCGTAAGTCCTTGTGCAACGAGACCCACAGTAAGAACGGCAAGCAGTGCAGCAGTAAGACGCGTCGCATCCCAATCGAACGCACCCGTACCAAGCACTACGCGCACGACGTGGGCGCGCAAGACGACAATAAGACCAAGAGCTACGACCGACCAAAGAATGATGTGCCGCGCACTTGCTCCGAGAATGCGCGTGAATTCCGCCCGCCTGTCTGGTGTCGCCGACTCAGAAAGCGCCGGGAATGCTGCGACAGCATATGAAGATCCAATAAGTGCGAGAGGAACAGCTTCAAGATTTCCTGCAAAGGTAAATACAGAGACTGCGCCGGTACCGATACGCGACGCAATAGAGGTGAGAACGAGCGCCGTGATTGAGCCCATTCCAAGTGCTAAAGAGCGCGGGACAGAATCCCGCACTATCGACTTCATGATCGCCATGTTTGGAATGCGCAGTCGTGGCAAAGAACCGACTCCTGCTACGACCGGAATATTTACAGCAAGATGAGCGATTGCACCAACAATGACGCCGACCCCGATGCCTGGGAGACCCCAGAGCGGATACAAGACAACCGTACCAAAAATGATGCCGAGATTGTAGAGAACGGGCGAAATTGCGAAAAGCGTGAAGCGCCGTTGTACCTGCGTCACGCTCCCGAGCACACCCGAAAGGCCGAGAAGAACAGGCTGCAAGAGCAATAAACGCGCAAGAAATACAAATTCTCCATATTGAGGAGATGTAATGAAACTCGGGTACAAGAACGCGAGAAATTGTGGCATGAAAAATGCAAGCACCACACAAATAAGACCTCCGGCCACGAATAGAAACGATGCTGACTCAGAAAGAAGTCGCCGCGTGGCTTCCCTGTCCATTCCAGCAATGCGCGGAATGAGAACGTACGCACTCACAAGCGATGATACGAGTGCAAAAACGAGATCAGGTACGCGAAACGCCGCATAATACATGTCGAGCGTCTGGCCAGCACCGAATGCGTGCGCGAAGGTACGATCTCGCAGAAGTGCGAGCGCTTGTGATGCAAGTGTAAGAGCTGCGAGCAAGTACGCGGCCTGATGCAGGCCGCGTACTGGTGCCGCGATGCGCTCAAGAATCTGCCGAACCATCGCTCTATGATACCTCCCGAACGGCCAAAAGAGAAAATTGCGATGATGTGGCCCTGTACTAAAAACAAGCTGTCTTGCAGCTTGTTTTTAGTGAACTAAAGAATCACTCGATACCTCCTATTTCACCGGAGCTGGCGAAACTGAGAGAAGGTTTTGAGGAAAAGGATTTTTCCCTTCTCTGAGAGCAGCGAGTTCTGCGGCGACCACTTTTGCATTACTGCTCGACATATTTGCGATCGCTTCCATCTGCGCGAGGGCATTCTGCATGTCACCACGCTTCGCGTACACCGCGGCAAGGAAGTAGCGCGCATTCGCGAATTCCTGATTTGCCGCCACAGCATCTGCGAGAGCATTCGTAGCGCTCACATAGTCGCCCTGCGCAGCACTCAATATCCCTACTTGGAAGAGGATGCTTGGATTATTCGGCGTGAAGTATGCAGCGGCGAGAGCAGCAGCGAGCGCCTCCTTCACATTGCCATCTTGTACCTCGAGCTTCGAGAAAAGGAAGATAGCATCAGTGAAGTCCTGTTTGAGCGTGATAGCAGCCTTCAGAGCCTCTTTCGCCGCTTTTATGTCCTTATGTGCGATTTCGAGCTGAGCAAGGACGAACGGAATCTGAGGATTCGTCGGGCTCAATTCCTGTGCTTTTAGGTAGGCTGTCTTTGCGCTCTCGTACGCACCCGAGACTGAGAGCGGTACCGCCTTTGCATAGAGATTTCCGAGGACGATCCAACTCTGATAATCAGAAGGGGCAAGACGCGTTGCTGTGAGTGCGGCATTTATGCCCGAAGAGAGAGTTGTCTGAAACGCCTGCTGCGCAGTAGATACCGGCATCGTTGTAGATGACACTATTTGATCGAGCCGCACACTCGCGACACTTGCCTGAATCTGATATGCGGCAGCGGTTGGGGTGAAGAAGAGCGCGTTCTGAACAGCTGCGTCAGCGGCATTCAGGTCTCCGACAGAGAAGGCAACATTTGCTTTTGTAATCTGCGCCGACGCGACATATCGCCCGACGAGTGAATATGCAGCGACAACCGACCCGAGGAGGATGATCGTGAGGAAAAATACGACGACAAACCCGAGTCGCGGACTACGCGCGAAGATGATGCCCCACTGCTGACCACTCACTGAGAAGCGCGTAGTCGATATGAAGAGCCCGGTAAACACGAATGCAAGTGCCAGGATTCCAGGATTCGGAAGACTGAAGAGAGAGATTACGAACAAATAGAAAGATCCAACGAATGAGAGGACGGCCACATGGCGCACAAACGTGTCCTGCGACGCGCGAAATATATTCGTGCGGAAGCCGGAGACGATGAGAAATAGGAACAATATCGCCCACGCGACGCCCCCTACGATGCCAGTCGTTACAAACGAAGTTGGGATAGCGCCGATGCCAGAAGTGAAATCGACGTTCCAGAGCGGAGTCGCATTAAGCGCTGCATCGCGGTACTTGAGCCATTCGATTCCGAAGGTTCCCGGCCCCGAACCGAACATCGGCGAAGTGCCGTACACCTGCTGCGCGACAGAGACCGTCGACTGCCAAGAAGGGCGGACATTGACAGCATTCATGTTGAGCGAGCTGGCAAGAGCATCTCCAAGCGACCCTCCGAAGAGGAAGAAGATGGAAACAACAAGCACGACGAGCGGCACCGCAAGAGAACGAGTTCCCTCCTCAACCTCGAGAGAGGCTTCATCCATGAGCATAATCTTGTCGAAATCAGATTCGATAGATTCCGTCTTACGGCGCAGTATTGATTCGACAAAAAGACCGAGTGAGACGAGCGCGACCAATATCCAGATAAGTACCGAATTCGTGATCGCCAGCAAGACAAGCGCAGCAGCAAGGATCGCGACCGATACACGACGCATCTGCTGCGAAATAGTGAATTCTCGGAGAAAGATGAGAATGCTGATGACACCGAGACCAAGGAGAGATGCTACATCTTCAGTGGAGCCGACAGGAGAAAATGCCGGGGAGATTGTATTCGGGAATGACTGCCCTACGATAGCAATGAACACTTGGAGCGTGACAAATATGCCGAACGTCCAAGCGCCCGCGCGCATGAAGGACTGGTACTGCTCAGGACGGCGAAGCATGAGCGCCGCTAGAGTTCCTAGAATCGTTACAATAAGCATGTAGCCCAGCGTATCGAGCTCAAGAGCAGATCCCCAAAAGGCATTCGTGAACGGCACATTAGAAAATACCGCCGAGAGCGCATAAGCAATGACAGGTAGCCACAGTACCCCAACAAGCGTAAATGACGGGAAAATCACACTGCCGCGCCCAAGTCGCGCGAGAATATAGAGCACGAGCGTTGCAAACGCTCCAGCAGCAAGCACGAACGTCTTGGTTCCTACGAACGGAATCGCTACAAATGGAACAAACACAAATATCGATATAATGAGCGTTGCGAACAACGTCCATACACCTATAGTTTCGATGGAGTGACGACGAAAACCTACTACCGAGGATTGCGGGGGCATGAATTAATTTTTAATGAAATTTCACTGGTAATACAGTGTAGTATACACTCGCTATTTCTTTAATTTCATACAATACTCACAGATATTCATATAGATATAAGTGTGGTATAATTGACTGCAGACCGAGCTAGACGATCGCTCTTCGGGCAACCGTGGAGAGGAAAGTCCGAACATACGCGCAGCGGATGCTTCCCTTCGGAAGCTCCCTGCGGAGGGTAGCGGGTAACGCCCGTCGTCCGCGAGGATAGAGGTGCCCACAGAGACGCCCACGAGCGAAAGCAAGGGGCATGCTGCTCTTGTAGCAGGATGAGTTCTCCAGGTAACCGGAGAAGTGCAACGAACAAATCCTTACCCGTATGCAAGGCCGTGCTCCATTTCGGTGGAGAGTGCCGCTCGAGCCCGCAAGCGATTGCGAGCCCAGATAAATGATCGCCCACGACAGAATTCGGCTTATCGGCTCGGTCTACAAAATGCAAAAACCCACGCTCCTGCGTGGGTTTTTGCATTTCATTTTTTGCGAAAGAATTCCTACAATATTTCGCAAGCGACGTCTCGTTGCACCCGAAGGGATGTATAAGACATGAGAATGTTCTTACATTATTTCGCAAGTCCCTCCGGCGCAGGCCAATTCCTTCTTCATATCTGACTCATCCTTGAGCTCATAGGCAACAAGCTTCGAGTAGTCGACTTTCGGAAAACGGGCCACTCGATCTTCGTATTCCTTCTGAGTGATCGTCTCGTATGGCGCGAGTCGGTACACATGATTCAAGCGTGGGAGGAATGAAAGACCCCCGACGATATCCCAATTCTTCTGGACCCAATCGACGACACCGATCCATTCATCTTCACCCACTGAAATAGTTGCCGAGGGATTGTGCTCCGTGAAGTTCAGCTTCACGCGCTTCCAGTATTCGAGCTGATCAACCGCCGTGAGACTATCCTTGAAACGAGCTTCCTTCGAATGATCAGGGGATTTGACCGGGAATTCAAATACGTACGTATTTGCTTCCTCCATTGTCTGCCCCACTTCCGGGTAGTACGGCACGCCCTGGTCGCGAAGCATTTTGAAAAGCGAGTCCGTTGCACTGATACGGACACGACGGATGTAGTACGGAGCATGACGCGGGTGAATGCCAGATGAGCAGTTAAAGGTTTGCGACACGGTACCGGACGGCTTTACTGCAGTCACTGCCATCGATCGCTCCACGCCAAAGCGCTTTGCGTATGTCACGTTCGTCTTCACCGCTACGTCGCGGATCTTCTGCATTACTTCAGGCTGGCGAGCTGCTGGTGAATCCCACTGACCAGTCACCGACACTCCAAGAAGTCGCTCCGTACGACAATGATCAGTCCACTCCTGCGAAATGTAATTGAACTTCGTGAGCGTCGACTGATACGTTCCGAGGATTGCTGCGAGGCGTGCTTTTCTCACGAGCGATTCTTCAGTGTCATTTGCACGAGCGATCACCTCAGAAAGGTTGCAGAACTGCTTCGACTGCAGAATGATCTCGGCGCATGGGTTCGTACCGATAGAACCGCGCACGACGCCATCCTCTCCGATAAATCCGACTTCTTTGAAATAGTCGACTCGACGCTTCGGCAACGTAGCTGCGAGCGAGCCGCGATTGAAGATACCGCGCTCTCCCGCACCACTCTTCATGAGAGCGACCCACTCATCCATGAGCTCAGCATTCGTAGGGCGAGCCTCATATACTGCAGAGTTGTTTGCGACCACGCGATGCGGATCGGTCATATAGAATTGCCCCTTCTTCGCGTCGCGCATGTCGACGTCGTCGAGGTCTGAAAGCGAGATCATCGCAGTGCGGCGCACGCCGCCGGCGACCACACACTCGCCGATCTTGCAGATGATGTCGTGCACGTCGATCGCGCGCAGACGGCGTCCCGGGCGAGCAAATATGCGCTCACGCACGAATGCGAGGAGACTGCGAAGCGGCTCAGGGCCGCTGGCCTTTCCACCCATCGTCTTCAGGCGTGCTCCTGCTGGGCGAATCTTGGAGAAATCAAACTCAACATCCTTGCCTGCGTACCAAGTATTGAGCCCGAGTGTGAGCGCATCGCACCAACCCTCCTTTGAGTCGGCAATCACATGCGTCGCAAGCTTCTTACCCGTCTGCTTCATGATCTGTGGAAGCTGTTCAACGTTCTGGCTTTCGACAGCAAACCCGACACCGCACCCCTGCATCGAGAGATACATGATTTCTGCGAAATCCTCTATCTTCACCGGAGCTGTGAAGGTGCAGTTATAGGCACATGTATTGCAGCGGCGAGCAGCTTCCCCTGAAAACTGCATGAGACGCATCGACGGCATGACTTCCTGTTTAAGAATGCCCATGCGCACATCGGCATATTCCTTTTCAGTGAGCTTGTTACCGATATTTTCGCGCATGAAATTCATATAGCGATCGACTGTCTCGATCCACGTCTCACGGCGACCTTCTTCAGGGATCCACTTCGCATAGGTGCGCAGATATACGAATTCTCCGAGCGCATTGCCTTCAAAATATTTTTTACTTTCTTCTGCCAATTTCCGCACATGCTCTGGCACTTCGATGTGTGCCGAACGCATCTGTGCACGCTTGTCGCGATAGAGGATGTACGACTTAGCCGTCTTCACATAATCATTCAAAATAAGATGCTTTTCGACCGAGTCCTGCATGCCCTCGACCGTCGGCATAAAACCCTTATATTTCTTTGCAAAACGCCCAAGTTCACTTGCCACTTGGTGCGCAATGAGCACAGCATCTTCCTGACTTCCTTCCTCTACTGCACTCATCGCCTTCCATACTGCAGCGGAAATCTTATCGAAATCAAATGGCATGAGACGTCCGTCGCGCTTCTCTACCATCGGGATTACTTCTCGATACCGACGCGTCTCTTTCGACACTACAGCCTCCTGGACAGCCGGCTCCGACTTCGGAGCGTGCGCAACAAGAGCTTTCGTACGGACAGAAACTTTCGCGGTTTTCGACATATCAGGGGGGTTACTTCGTTATAAATAATTAGGCACCATGGCTGGGGTTAAGTTTACTCCTGCCACCGGAAAATGCTCTGTGGATAGGATTATTTCGAAACGGTTGGGAGATTTTTCAATTGAAGCGGCGTACCGGTCGCTATGCTGTGTGCCCCCGCGAACCCTGCTGCCGTCTCAAGCACATACAAAGCCGGAGCGGTCGGATAAAACACAGCTGGATAGCTCGAAGTAGCCACATTTTGAGCCATATACACTACCTTTCCACCCTCATCGAGCCAGAACATGTCGAGCGGCACGAGCGTATCTTTCATCCAGAAACCGTATCGATCGCTCTTGGGAAAGACAAAAAGCATTCCGTAGTCGCTTGGGATGCTCTCTCGCCCACCAAGCCCGCGCTGCCGCGCTTCATCAGTCGTCGCGTACTCAATATTCAAGGATATATCCCCAAACTCTGCCGCAGGGGACACTCGTTCTACCTGCTGCACTACCCTATAGGCAGATAGAGATATTGCGACTACAAAGAAAATTGCCAGAATTCCTCCGTAGAAATACCATGAATTAAAACGCATGTATAAAAGTATACTAGCGTACTATAAGAATCTCTAAAATTTTCACCCACCTCACCTCCCCAACACCACCTTCACCCTCGCCACCACTGCAGCATCTGCTCCGAAGGATTGTATAAGCGCAATGATTGCATCTGCCTGAGCTGGAGTGAGTGTGGAGGTGGAGACATAGGAAGAGGAGGAGCCGTTTAACTT
>JAUSCN010000023.1 GCA_030651285.1 bacterium | reverse complement strand
CCCCTGTCGCCCGAAATGATCGAGGGAAGCCTGACGAAGGCCTTGCTCGATGCGGTTCCTGCGGTCCTCCCGGGTCTGGTGGAAGCAGCCAGTCCGCAAGCGGCAGCAACCGAAAGTCAGTTGAAGAAGGTCGGCCTCTTCTTGGTCGCCCCCTTCATTGGTCTGCTCTATGCAGTCCTGCTGCCCTTCGTCGGACTCGGTGCGTTGGCTTACATGGCATTCAAGGCTTTGAGCCGGAACGCCAAAGCGATGAAGGTCATTTCGCTGATCGCCTCTCCCTTCATCGGTCTAGCCTTCATAGTCACCCTTCCCTTCGTCGGAACTGCAATGCTAGCGTGGTTTGGCGTGCGGGCGCTGATCGCGAAGACTCAAACGGAATGACGCAAACGGCAACATCACGAACGTCGCAGTAGATGCATCTTGCTAATATGACCACGACACCATCAGGGTTGGTCGAATCCCCCTGATGGTGTTCGCTTGCACGCCGCCAATGGCCCGCGGCTTGAGGCTGGGCGCCATATTTAAGGGAAACTCCGATGAAAATCTCCTGGATATTGGACAAACTTATTCCTTCGTCATCGAAAGGGAGTTTGATTCTGGCAGCCTCGGTCGCGCTCTGTCTTTCTATTCCGGGAACGGCCGCTCGCGCCGGGGATGGGGATCTGTCCAGGGAGACTGCGGCCTGTCTGAAGTGCCACGACAAGGCTGGCCTGGAGAAAAAGCTCGAGAACCAGGAAATGCTTTCCCTGCATGTCTCCACCAAAGCCTTTGTGGAGTCGATGCACAGCAAGAGCGATTGCGAGGACTGCCACTCGAATATTGAATCCAAGACCCATGGCAAGGAAAAAGCCGTCATCAAGAGCAAGCGCGAATATTCTTTGAGCATGCAGGAAAGTTGCCGCGATTGCCACAAGAAGAATTTTGCGAAATACGAAGACAGCCTTCATGCCGCGCTGGTGAAGGATGGCAGCAAGGAAGGCCGGAAAGACGCTCCGCTGTGCGCCGACTGTCACGCGGTGCATACGCTGCACTCCGTCAAGATTGTCGAACCGATTGCCGCGACGCCCTGCGCAGCGTGCCACGAGGAAATATTCAAGGCCTATTCGAGGGATGTGCATGGCCTCGAACGAGTGGCCAAAGGCAAAACCGCTCCCATTTGCTCCGATTGCCACAAGAGTCACGACGTAAAGGCGGCTTCGCTGGGTGACGGCATAAAGGATAGCTGTCTGTCATGCCACAAGAATACGGTCATCGTGCACAAGGACTGGCTACCCAACGCGGCGCTGCACTTTGAGGCAATCTCTTGCCCGGTCTGCCATGTGCCAACAGCGAAGCGTCGGGTTAACCTGAGGCTGTATGACAATGCGGGGAAACGTCAAGTATCTGAAAAGACCGGCGTTCCGCTATTTGACAAACGCACCGATGCGGCCGACCTGCAAAATGTGGGACTGGATGAGCGGGCGCTATTGAGCCTGCTCAGGGAGTTCAATCAGGGCGGCGTTCCGGGGAATACCGTTCTGCGCGGTCGGCTGGAGCTTCGTTCCGGCATCGAGGCCCACCAGCTGGCAGAGAAATCCAGGGCGATCAAGGATTGCGACACGTGCCACAAGGTAGGTGCCGAGGCATTTCAAAGCGTCAGCCTGACAATAGCCGGCCCGGATGGAAGACCCTTGCGCCATGGCGTGCAGAAGGAAGTGCTGAGTTCCCTGCAAGCAACCGAGTCGGTGCGCGGGTTTTACGCCATCGGCAGCACCCGGATCAAACTGCTCGATTACGCGTTGATCCTGGTTTTTCTGGCCGGCGTCGGCGGTCCCCTGGCACACATGACGGTCAAGTGGCTGTTCAGAAGAGTTCGCGAGAAGCATGTGGCCGAGATCAGGGCTGAAGTTGCGCAAGGCCAAAGTCAAGCTTTCCCCGGTGATCGTCCCGCTAATGACGATGCCTCAAAATAACAGGAGCCAGCCATGCACAAGCTATATATCAATCCACTGCCGGTAAGGATCTGGCACTGGACTAATGCCTTCGGTTTTATCTTGTTGATCGCCACCGGCCTGCAAATCCGGTATCTGGACCTGATCCAACTGGTGTCATTCAGGACCGCGGTAGTCGCTCACAACTGGATCGGCTTTGTCCTCATAGCCAACTTCTTCCTGTGGCTGGGTTTCTACCTATTCACGGACAAGATCAAGGTCTATCACCCCGAGCTAAGCCCGACGAAATATTTCCGCGCGAGCTTTCGTCAGTTGAAGTTCTATGGCTACGGGGTCTTCCGCGGCGACCCTAATCCCCATCATGCGAGCGTGTATCACAAATTCAACCCCTTGCAGAGCATGACCTACCAGATCATCATGATGCTGGTCGTGCCGGTACAGTTTTTCACAGGGCTGCTACTGTGGGACGTCGCACGGTTTTCGTCCATGGTCGAGATGTTCGGCGGAGTGCGCGTGGTGGATACGGTGCATGTGTTGTTCTTCATCTTCTTCACCGGATTTATCTTCATACATCCTTACCTGGCCAGCCTGAGCGAAACTCCATGGGCGCACTTCAAGGCCATGATTACCGGGTATGAGGAAGTCGAAGACGAACCGGAAACAGCCCGATCTTCTTGAACGTTCATGGCGAGGCGTTACGCCTCGCCATGCGGTATCAGGTCAAGTGGATTCTGATTCGTCGGAATCGTATTCGGTATCCCGCACCCGGATATTGTATTTCTTCATCAGCGCCTGAAAATTGGAGCGTTGCATGCCGGTTTCTTCGGCGCTCCGGGTGACATTCGAGTCGTTTCGCTTGAGAGTCTCCTGAATAAACAGCTTCTCGACTTCTTCGACCGATCTTTCCCTGGCAATCTTCTTGACTCGCTTGAGATCTCCGCTGGTTCTTGGAACTCTGAATCCCGCTCGCGGCGAGTTGTCGACAATGTTTGCCAAGTGAGCCTGGCGGATATTATTGTCGGACGCGAGAATCGTGGCCCGATGCATGGTGTTTTCCAGCTCGCGCACATTGCCCGGCCAGTCGTGGCTCATCAGCAGGCTCATTGCCCCGGCCGAAATTCCCGACACCGGTTTTTCCAGTTCACTGCAAAAAATCTTGAGAAAGTGGAAGGCCAGCGCCGGGATATCGTCGCGGCGCTCCCTCAGGGCCGGAGAATGGATGGGAAATACGTTGATCCGGTAGTACAGGTCTTCGCGAAACAATCCTTCGGCAACCAGCGCCTTGAGGTCCTTGTTGGTCGCGGTGACCAGCCTGACATTGGTCTTCTGGGTGCTGGTGCTGCCGACCGCTCTGAATTCGCGTTCCTGGATGACGCGGAGCAGTTTGGCCTGCGTTGATAGCGGAATATTACCGAATTCATCGAGGAACAACGTGCCGTTGTTTGCGATCTCGAACATGCCGCGCTTGTTGGCTACTGCGCCGGTAAATGATCCCTTGACGTGACCGAACAGTTCGCTCTCCAGAAGGTGCTCGCTCAGCGTGTTGCAATCCACGGTGACAAATGGCGCGTCTTTGCGCAAGCTGTTGTAATGGATGGCGCGAGCAATCATTTCCTTACCGGTGCCGCTTTCTCCCGTGATCAGGACCGTACTGTTGGTCGGGGCGCACTTCGCGATCAGACGATAGACGGCCTGCATCGGTGGGCTGGAACCGATGATGTTCTCGAAGCTGTACTTGGAGTTGACCTCGCTCTTGAGGTCGCGGTTCTCTTGCAGCAGTCGGCGTCTCTCCAGGGCACGATCCACCACATGCTTGAGTTCATCCGGATCGAAAGGCTTGGACAGGTAGTCAAAAGCGCCCAGCTTCATGGCCTTTACGGCCGTTTGGATCTGTGACAACCCGGTCACCATGATCACGTCGATGTCCGGATATCGCTCCTTCACCTGCTGCAACACCTCGAGGCCGTCAATCCTCGGCATCATGATGTCGAGAATCAAAATATCGTAATCCGCTTCGTCGACCTTTTTCAGGGCTTCCCAGCCATCCTGCACCGAATCGACCACATAGTTGCCATCACCGAGTATGCGCAGACAACTCCGGATGACAATTTCCTCATCGTCAACAATCAGTATCCTTGCACTCATTGGGCGCTCTCGCCTGCATATCGTTCGGTTTCACCAAACGGGGACGTTATCGGTAGCAGAATACGGAAAGTGCTCCCCTTGCCGACGACGCTCTCGACCTCGATGCGTCCGCCATGGGCTCTTACAATGCCATAACTGACAGACAATCCCAGCCCCGTTCCTTTGCCAACTTCTTTCGACGTAAAAAATGGATCGAAAATCCTCTGCAGGTTGGCTTCCGGAATACCGCAACCGGTGTCCTTGACGACTATCTCTATCATCGGCAAGGGTTCGACGCCCGGTTTGGCAGGGGTTTTGGCAATGTAAGGCCGGCTTGCCACAATAATCCTCCCCTGATCCTCGATGGCTTGCTGGGCGTTGACGAGTATGTTCAAGATGACTTGCTTGATCAGGTCGGCATCGCACCACACCAGAGGTAACTCCGGATCGAGAAAAGTCGAGATCTCAATATTCCGCAAGGATGCCGGTCGATCGGTAAACCGCACCGTATCTTCAACGACTCGATTAAGGTTGAACCATCCCTTGGTCGGTACTTTCTCCCGCGCGAAATCGAGCAACCGCTTTATGATGCTGGCACAGCGCCGGGTCTCGCGGATGACCAGATCGAGATCCTCCGCATCCTCGCCGCCATCCGGCATTTTCTTGCGCAACAGTGAGGTAAAGGTTAGCACGCCGGTCAGCGGATTATTCAATTCATGGGCTATGCCGGCAGCCAGAACGCCGACTGAAGCCAGTTTTTCGCCCTGCGCAATCTCGGCCTCGGCGACAAGAAGCTCCTGGGTTCGTTCCTCGACCTTCAGTTCCAGGGTTTGTACCAGTTCCTGCAACTCCAGCCTGGATTTGCTCAGTGCCTCGGTCATATGGTTGAAAGATCCGGCGACGCGACCAAACTCGTCGTCATTGCGCACCGGAATATTGAGGTCGAGTTTTCCGGAAGCAACCTTTTCGGCACCGGATTCCAAGTCTTTCAGGGGAAGGTAGATCAGGCGCTGAAGCAGTATGCCGATGCCAATGGAAAAAAGGAGAATGAAGCCGACCGACACGCCGATGACGTGAGCGCCATGCGTCTTCATCGACTGATCCATCTCATCGAGGGAATAGGCAACATCCACTATGCCCAGCACCGACTGGCTTGCAGGATGTTCATGGCACGACGCCGACGAACACGAGGGCTCATTCCTTATTGCGCGCATGGTGCCAAGAACCCGGTGTCCGTTCGGATCCTCATGAACCTTCCACCTATTTTCGTCGGGGACATGCTGCAGGGGCTTGCTGGTCTGGTGGCAATTAACACAGGGTTCCTCGTTTTGCTGAACCGAATGTCCAATTTCCGTCGGGTGGTTTGAATGAATGATTGTGCCGTCAGCGCTGATCACCCTCAGCCGCTCGATGCCCTTCTGTCTGCCTATATCTTCAATGATCTTGTCGGCAATATCGCGCTTGTTCACCAGCATCGTATAGCGGGTGCTCGCGACAATCACGTCCGAAAGCTGCGTCACATGTTGGGAAACCACGCTCTGCATGTCTTCCTGCCGGTGCTTCAGAATAAGCAGTGTGAACAGGACCATCGCCACCGAAAGCGCGATGAACAGATACAGGCTGACTTTGACCCTGAGATTTATCGGGCGCATTAATCTAATCGACCGGCGCGCATCGAAATACCTGTCAGCGGCGTTCTGAAAGTCGCCAAGATTTGGCGGTTTGAAAATGGTGCGTTTTCTTCATACGTCTTCTTCGGTTGAAGATTATCAAGAAGCCCTTCTGCTCTTTCTTCCTTCGCTCCTAGCGCGGATTCATCACACCGCCAATAATGGTCCAGGCGGCATAAATGACGATGCCGGAAATGGTCTTCAGCTGCGCGATAACCGCCGCCCGCAAGGCTTCGATCTGGCTTTTCGCCGGGTAGCCGAGTTCGACATCGAGCGAAACATCGCTGCCGCTTATGCGGATGTTCTTGGCACTGCGGGTGCTGACGAGATCCTTGCCGGTATTGGCGTCGACCACGGTAGTGAGCGCCGCCTGAATGGTTTGTTCG
>JAUSCN010000027.1 GCA_030651285.1 bacterium | reverse complement strand
AAGCTTCGTCCGCACAAAATGAAGAGACGCAAGATCGCCTAAAGGCCGATTTGCTGAAGTACCAACAGGTCAATTCCTTGCTGCTGGAACAGACCCGTCGCAGCGGGATGTTGCCTCTAAGATTCGGCCTCACCGCCCGTGACAAGCAAGAGGTAGAGAGGGTGCTGGAGCGGGTCTACATTCAACTCAGAACCTACCTGGATCGACTCAAGGGGAAGGTGGAACTGGTGGTTCAGGCCTCTTGGGATTTGCAAAATATCCTTCCGGGAATTGCACGCGACCAGCCCGAACTGCTGAGTGCGGATCCGGTACAGACCGGGAAGATGCTGTTTGAAGCGGCGGAGGCAAGAAGAAAAAAGTTCGTCGAAGCCCTGCATGACAAGCTCTCCCCGTTCGCCACGGATTTCTCGGAGGGGCCACGCAAAGCGGAAGAAATAATTTTCAACCGGAGTTACCTGGTGGCAAGGGAGGATGAGCCGCTGTTTGATGAAGCCATGAACTCTCTAGGCAACCAGTACGAGGGCATTCTGAGCTTTCGCTACATCGGTCCTCTGCCGGCTTACAGTTTTGTCAATATCGAGCTGAATCAGGGAAACTTCGCGTTGCTCGACAAGGCACGGAAAACCCTGCAATTGCCGGAGAAGGCCACTTGGGAGCAAATAAAAACCGCCTATCGAAAGTTAATCCTGATCCATCATCCAGACCGGAACCCCGATAGTCCAGAGGCGGCTTTGCGCTGCAAAGAAGTGTTGGCAGCCTACCAGATGGTGAGTGCGTATTGTCAGGGCTTTCAGGGTTTTGCCGAGCGCAGCAAGCAAGGTGAATTTTCCTTCGTCCAGGAGGAGGTTGAGAAAGTTTTTATCGCCGACCATAAGGGAGCGTTATTGGCATGAGCAAGACTATCGGCAAGACCATCGGCATTGATCTCGGCACGACCAACAGTTGCATGGCCGTGATCGAGGGTGGCGCGCCCATCGTCATCCCGAACGCCGAGGGCGGCCGCACCACACCGTCCGTTGTCGCGTTCACGCCGGACGGACGGCGACTGGTCGGCGCGTCCGCCAAGCAGCAGCAGCTTAGCAATTCGCAGAACACCATCGCTTCCATCAAGCGCTTCATGGGCCGCCAGTGGGA
>JAUSCN010000024.1 GCA_030651285.1 bacterium | reverse complement strand
AAGGATTTTGGGCAACAGAGAAAAAATTGGGTCGAACCCTTGCGGAGTTTCGTTTTGTCTTTGAGAGAAGCCGTTATTTTGGAAAAAGGCGAAAACTATTTCGCATGGAAAGAGTTTTTCCAAAAAATCGGCTCGAACCCTGTTCTCAAAGACAAAACGCTTTCATGCAATTTGGGGGAACTTTGGGAATTCACCGCTTCCGCCGTAGGCGGAAAGGGTTTTGAAAAAATTGATAGCGCGATTTTGGCTCCCGCAAAATCACTCCGCTTTCTTAATTCCGACAATGTTTCGTTTGGTGGACCCTAGGAGACTCGAACTCCTCACCTCGTCCATGCCATGGACGCGCTCTACCAGATGAGCTAAGGGCCCTCTTCATACCAAAATATCCTATCAAGATACGGCAAAATCAGAAATGGCCTTCGCAATAGTATCAATAGTCTTTTTGAACTTCTCCATGTCGCGCTCAAGCAGCAAGAATCTAAACCCCTGTACCGATGAGTTAAATCCTGAAGAAAGTGGTACGACACAGATACCCGTGGACGCAAGAAGATAGTACACAAAACGTTTATCGAGCGATGCTTTCGCTAGATATGGATCAATAAACTTCTTGAGCTCAACCTTTACAGGAAGCGATTGAGTCTTCTTCAGAAGACCCTTTTTAAAGACGCCAGTCATGTAGAACGCACCCTGCGGCTTATGGACTATGAGGCCCGGCAGTTTTGAGAGTACTTCGTGGGCATACACAGCTTTCTTCTCGTAGCGGCGGGTACGCTCCGCCAAATATGGGTAATAGCGGGGATCACTCATTACTTTCGGCAAGACGCGCTGAGGGAGCGTTGTCGAGCACACCTCAAGGGTCTTTGAGGCGACTATTGAGTGCGCATAGGCATCGAAATTCTTATCTTTGTCGCGATTATAGAACTCGACCCATCCGCATCGTGCGCCCGGCCACGGAAACTCCTTTGAAATACCGCGCATCGCGATTCCCGGTACCGAACCAATAACTGAAGCGAGTTTACGCATACCACTCCCCTCAAATGCCAAGTTCGAATAGATCTCGTCTGAAATGATGAACAACTTGTACTTCTTCGCGAGCGCGACGATAGATTTAATCGTCTCTTGCGGGTACACGAACCCGGTCGGATTGTCTGGATTAATGATAATTATGCCAGCGATATCTTTATTCGCCCGGATCTTCTGCTCCATATCGGCGAGATCAGGGCGCCATCCATTTTCCGGATCAAGACGATACGTGATATGAGGCTTATCTGAATGTGCGGCCTCTGAAGACGAATGCGTGGGGTATGCCGGATCAGGCCCAATTATTCGAGCGCGCGGATTTAGGTTTCTATATAAATGAGAAATAGCGTCGCCGAGACCGTTGAAAAAGAGAATATCCTCCGCAGTGATCTGTATCCCTCCCTCAAGATTTCGTTCGCGAGCTATATATTCTCGCGTCTCCTCAAGACCTTTGGTGGGAGAATATGCAAAAATGAGATCCTCTTTGGTCGTGTCCTGAATTATTTTCTTTATCCATGCCGGAGGTACTTCACCTTTCGCGACGGGGTCGCCGATGTTTTCCCAGGTTATAGGTATGCCAGCCACCGACACCCTCTTAGCGACGGCTACAATCTCACGTATTTCATACCGGAGTTTATCGGCTCCCGGATGTACGATATTTGATCTCATGGATGGACTATAGCATCGGGCTATTCGCCCTGTTCCTTATCTGCTTTTCCTATCCATCCACCCAATCTAATCTTAGCTTTCTCATAATACAGCGCGACGTTCGCACGAGACAGAATACCTATGCCAAGCATTTCAGCCCCGACAAAGATAAGCCATGAACCAGGAGTAAGTGGCGTGACGAGCGCCAATGCGCCGAGAATCATCAGCAGTCCTCCGAATATCCTTTTCCAAAATTTGTAATCCATATTATTTTTACATTAGAGATGTCCTCTGTCGGGCTGCCGGGAATCGAACCCGGTCTTTACGAACCCGAATCGCATGTACTACCGGCATACGCCAGCCCGACACAAGACACCTCCCGAGTGCGCTCTAAGGGATTCGAACCCCTGACCTTTCGCGTGTGAAGCGAACGCTCTAACCAACTGAGCTAAGAGCGCGAACCTTGCGTTACCATATCAGAAATCCGACCAGATTTACAGACATCTGGACAGTCAATTAGATTGCACTACTGCGTAGGGCGGCACTACAATATACCTATGAGTATTTTCTCCAATGAAAAACGCATTCGGTCCATTTTCGTCTTCAGCGTCGAGCTAAAAGCAATCAATGCGGTTTTTGAAATCATACTCGGTATTGGAGTCCTATTTACAGATCAAATTAGGAGCTTCATTCAAACTCTAGACCTCAATGAACTCATTGAGGACCCGAATAGCATGATCGCTACCTACGCACAACACTTTCTGCGCCCTCTGACCATACAGACCGAGCACTTTCTCTCCGCATACCTTCTAAGCCACGGCATCATCAAGCTCTTTTTGGCAGTAGGGCTGCTCCGCAATAAGCTGTGGGCATACCCTTCAGCAATCATCGTTTTTGCACTATTTATTGTCTACCAGATATATCGCTACTTGATAGCACCCTCATTCTTCCTCGTGGCACTCACGATCTTCGATATAGCAATCATCGTCCTCACCTGGCACGAATACCAATTTCTGAAGAATCAAAGCTTGCCCGAAAGCGCACAAAACCAGAATTAGTGGACCCAAGGAGACTCGAACTCCTGACCCCCTCATTGCAAATGAGGTGCTCTACCAGCTGAGCTATGGGCCCGTAACGAGATCTACTCTCGCCGAGCGAGGGTTCCATATCGGTGCAAGTGATCGATATGGGCCCGTGCGTGCCACTATATCATCCCCTTTACATAATTTGAAGTCAGACTATTCCACCTATTTCCCAAGCGCTAGTTTGACCAAATGTTCCAAAAAATGAGGAAATCGGATGCCAACTGATTCCAGAGACTTTGCTAGCAGCGACTCAGCATTTATTTCCGGGAGCGTGTTCGTTTCCAGGTAGTAGACTCCTTTCGGGGTGACAATAAAGTCAGAGCGAGAGTAGTGACGGAGCCCGAGGGTACGATGCATCACCCGTGCAGCACGCTGCAACTCTTCAGAAGCAGCGCGAGAGAAATTTCCTGGGAAACGCTGTCGTGCTTCTCCCGAAGATTTCAGCTTATGCGAAAAAAACTCTCCTTTCGGTAGAACAATTTCGACTGGTGGAGGCACATACAGCTTCTCACCACGCAATCCTTCGACCACACTGACCGTCGCCTCCTTCCCGCGTATAAACTCCTCGACGAGGACGCCCTGCGCACCCAGCTCGAAAAGATGCTGAATAGCAGTAAGTACGGGCGCATAGCCGCCAATGACAGAAACTCCAAAAGAAGAACCCCATCCGACTGGCTTTACGATGACTGGCTGAGAAAGACTGCGTGTAATTTCATGCGCCATAGCTTCACTCTTGGCAGTATTCTCGACATATCTGTAGACAGGAGTGAGCAGTCCGGCCTCTTGCGCACGAGTTTTTGCCAGAAGCTTATGCTTCGCGAGGTACGATCCGAAAGCATCTGAGCCAGCGTATGGCACACCATAGCGTGCAAGAAGCTTTTGTATCTCACCGTTCTCACCGTACTCGCCATGAAGACCAATAAGCGCGACATCGATTTGCCGGAGCGCCCGCTCAGGAGTTATCAGTCTTCCACGATCATGCCATTCGCCATTCTTGTTTATGTAAATGTCGCGCGTAGCGAAGCGCTCATCAGGAAGATGTGCGAGCATGGCAGCACCAGACTTAAGTGAAGCCTCGTGTTCGCGCGACGGCCCTCCGCGCAACACTCCGACGATGGTTTGCATCTGAAAAGTATATCAGAGGTCGGGTCGCCGAATATTGATACCTACCCATTCCCAGTATATGTAATGGCAACGTAAAAAACGAAGTAGCTGAAAAATACTAGGAACAATAAGAAGAAAGCTCCGATAATTAGCGGATTTCTTGGTTTTGTTAGAACATTCTGAGGTGAGGTTTTTTTCACTTTCTTTCTCATTAATACGACAATTGCAAATGCCGGCAAGCCAAAAAATAAAAGCACTATAAAAACAGAAGTGAAGAGAAGTAATGCCATCCTAAAATGATAGCATACGCGCCCACGCATTTACTTTACTCGCATATTTTTCGAACGAGCAGCTCGGTGCTTAGCAAGTGAGAAACGATGTGCTTCGCTATTAGCGAGAACCGCATCCACTTCAGTGATTCCAGCGCGTTGAGCACCAATTACTTCACGTGGATGATGACGATCGTCCTTCACTACAGCAACAACTGAAATACTGACACCTGCCACGGCAAGTACGCTCTCCGCTACCTTCTTCTGTGTCGCACCGCCATCTACCACAATGGCTTGCGGAAGCGCCCACTCTGGGTGCTCGAGGCGGCGAGTAAGGATCTCTCTTAGAGAGGCAATGTCATCATTTTTTTGCACGCCGCGAATGCGGAAAGTTCGATACGCGGATTTAACCGGTTCGCCAGCATCTATCACGGTCATCACGCCAATCGCATTCGTACCCGATAAGTGTGCCGTATCATACGCCTCGATACGGGCGCTCCCGCGCTTCTCGCGAATATCGTCGAGCCTTTCATCCCTGATAAGGGATACGTCCTGCATATGATCAAGCGCAAACAACGCACGACGCGCTTCTGCCGCAACTTCGAAACGTTCCTCTTCCGCCGCATTTTGCATCTCCTTCTCGAGCGTCGTGCGCAACTCCTTTCCGTGCCCGCTGAGAAATAGCATGACATGCCGTATAGTCCTGCCATATTCCTTTACTGAAAATACTCGGGGATATTGTTTGATCTGCATATTGAACTCCGTCAATGCGGCTTGATGCTTACTCTTCGTACCGATAGGTTTCGGCGTATCAAAAAAAGGAAAGATGCGACGTATCAGTCGCAATCCTTCACGCAACTGAGTCCCCGAAGGAAATGGTCCGTACATTGCCTTCAACATCTCTCCCTCGTTCGTCCGTTTTGTTTTGAAATCAATGTCCTTTCCTCGCATTACAAGCACTCGCGGAATCTCTTCCTGTGTAATGACCGCATACAAGAAAGTCTTGTCATCCTTCCCTTCTACGTTTGCTGCGGGATTATATTTCTTTATGAGCGCAGCTTCGCGTACAAGCGCCTCAAGTACGGTTGGAGTTGTCTCATGTGCGACACGATCCGACTTCGTCACCATGTCGACCACTCGCGGACCACGAGTTGCAATTAGATCATCATCGAAATACGAGCGCACACGGTCGCGAAGGCTCGTGGCCTTGCCGACGTAGAGAATCTTTCTCCCTTGTTTGAAAAGGTAGACACCCGGTACGTCCGGCAGATCATATTTACTTAGTTCGTTTTTTCGCATGGCGTCTGAGAGCTTTCTCCAGATATGAACCTGTGTGAGAACCTTCCGTCTCCGCGACTTCTTCAGGAGTACCTTTCGCGATCACCTTCCCGCCACCAGCCCCTCCCTCAGGACCAAAATCAATGAGGTGATCAGCGCTTTTGATAACGTCAAGATTATGTTCAATAACGACCGCAGTGCTTCCACGCGCCACGAGTTCCTGCAAGATTTCAATAAGCTTGCGCACATCTTCATAATGAAGACCTACGGTCGGCTCATCGAGGAGATACAACGTCTTCATCGTCGTTGATCGGTAGAGTTCGCTCGCAATCTTTATGCGCTGCGCCTCACCACCAGAGAGTGTCGTCGCGCTCTGTCCGAGCGTGAGATACTCAAGTCCAGTTGAATTCACACTCATTAGACGATCAGCGATAGCAGGGATATCGCCAAAAAATTTCTCCGCTTCCTCAATTGTCATTTGCAGTACTTCGTGAATATTTTTCCCGCGATACGTTACCTCGAGCGTCTCCTTCATGAATCGCTTTCCCATGCATATATCACAGGTCACATACACCGTCGGGAGGAAGTGCATCTCGACTGCTATCGAGCCATTTCCCTGACAAGCTTCACAACGACCTCCTGGCACATTGAAGGAGAATCTGCCCGGCTTCCAGCCACGAGCACGGGATTCAGCAGAGGCTGCAAACAGATCGCGAATATGCGTGAATGCGCCAGTATAGGTGGCCGGGTTGGAGCGTGGTGTACGGCCGATAGGCGACTGGTCGATAAGTACCACACGGCCGATATATTCGGTACCGGTCAATGACGCGACATGCTCGAGCTTCGCCTCGCGCTTTGCGAATCGCGCAGCCACATTTCGATGCAAGATATCGTACAAGAACGTCGACTTCCCGCTTCCAGAAACGCCGGTGATGCACACGAGCTTTCCCAGTGGTACATCGATATTCTGATTCTTAAGATTGTGCAGCGTTGCGCCACGCACTTTAATTATACCCTTGTCGTTTGTACGGCGTTTTTCAGGAATCGCAATTTCTTTTTCCTGTCGCAGATACGAGAGCGTGAGCGACCCGCTTTTGTTTTCCTTTGCGGTCAGTAAGTCATCAAGCCAGCCAGACTCGACAACCCTGCCGCCGTGCACACCTGCTCCCGGGCCAATATCGACAATGTAATCAGCGGAATAAATAGTGTCCTCGTCGTGCTCCACAACGATAATGGTGTTACCGAGATCCTTCAAGACAAGCAGAGTCTTGATGAGGCGATCGTTATCGCGCTGATGGAGTCCTATGGTCGGTTCATCGAGCACATACAGTGCACCCGTAAGACCGCTTCCGAGCTGCGATGCGAGCCTAATACGCTGAGCTTCGCCCCCAGAAAGCGTTGCTGCAGAGCGGTTGAGTGTAAGGTAATCGAGGCCAACATTCAGCATGAATGTAAGCCGACTATCGATTTCTTTGAGAATCGGTGCCGCAATATCTTTCTTCATCTCGGAAAGCTCAATAGAATCCACGAACTCCTTCGCTTCCTTTATCGACATGTTGGTAAAGTCGACAATACTTTTCCCAAGCGTTTTATCCTTCTTAGATTTTAGAAATACGCGCAGCGCCTCAGGACGAAGACGCTTCCCTTCGCAAACTGGACACGGCTCCTCTGAAAAGAGAGATTCGGTTCCGAGGCCATTGCAGGATGGACATGCGCCATAGGGCGAATTAAAAGAGAAGAGACGTGGCTCAACCTCAGGAAATGAAGCGCCATCATCTGGACAGATAAATTTGGATGAGAGAGTTTCGAGTGTGCCGTCCGCATGCTGAATCTTCACTAAACCGTCCGCCTGCTTGAGTGCGAGCTCGAGCGCTTCCGAGAGCCGTTCGCGCGCTCCCGCGGTAGTACGTGCGAATTCAGAGACAAATATGGAGTCGACAACAGCATCGATACTGTGCCGCTTGTTCCGGTCGAGTACTATTTTTTCACGCAGTGACTGTGCCTTCCCATCTATAACAACTCGTTCATACCCTTTGCCGAGGAGGTCGTAGAGTAGCTGGTAGTATTCGCCTTTCCTGCCGACGACGACCGGGGCGTAAATAGTGACTGCTGTTTTGTCGACCGCGACGCCCATAACCTGGACCCCTTCAGGAGTTCCTGTGCCCTTACGCTTCATTTCCACGCGAGTGAACACCATCTTAATCATCTCTTCCTTTGAGAGGCGTACGATAGGTACGTCGTGATGGATGCAGTATGGCTGCCCCGCACGAGCATAGAGAACACGCAGGTAGTCATAAATCTCGGTGACAGTCGCCACGGTCGAACGTGGATTATTCGAGCGACTCTTTTGATCTATAGAAATAGCTGGCGAGAGTCCGGTAATCTCATCTACATCGGGCTTTGCCATCTGATTGAGAAATTGTCGGGCGTACGCAGAAAGTGATTCAACATAGCGTCGTTGCCCTTCGGCAAAAATAGTATCAAATGCGAGCGAGGACTTCCCGCTCCCCGAGAGACCAGTGATAACGGTCATTGCACCACGAGGCATCTCGACCGAGATATTTTTCAAATTATGGGTGCGCGCACCCTTCACAGTAAGCCAATCGCTCCCATGTCGGTGTTCCCGTCCTTCTGATTTGATCTTCTTCATAGGAATTTCCTGCCCGTGGCGGGGCAGGTACAGTGTGACTATACCACTTTTCCTGCGAACCAGGAAGATGCTTCGTATGCAGGTTTTCTTATTGGGTCAATTTCCCAATAAACGAGCATGCCACTGTCCCGAGACATCTATCAACACAATTTGATTGAGTACCTATTTGATTAATACAAGTGGATCCCTCAGTAGGATATCCATCACAATTCCCGGGACATTGGTATATTGATATTCCTCCTGCTTGAGTCAAGGTTCCATTCACCTGCAAATTCCCCGGAATAGTCGGATTTGATGTCTTCGCCCAGCTCTGAACAGTAGGGTCCGTTTCAGCTCCAGCGCCACTCGCCGCAGTTGTTTGAACAGTCCCATCAGGAAACTTAATCCCACCCGTC
>JAUSCN010000009.1 GCA_030651285.1 bacterium | reverse complement strand
CCTAAGAGTCTTTATTACTCGCATTTCCGCAGGACTATTTCTAGCTGTTACTATTGCGATTCTGATTGGTGAGTACTCGATTTTATGCGGAAGCCTTTCTTGCAACCTAGATAGCTTTCTCAAGAGTGTGGCATACGGGCCATCATTGAGAGGTGTATCTTGCTCCTGATCTTCAATCCGATGAAATCCTATTAATCCATCTACTTTGTAAACTATCTCGCTTTCTTCACTAAAGAGAACCGCATCACCATCAAACGCAATTCTTACTTGGCCATCTGGTATTTTAGAAATGTCTCCCGGCGGCTCTTTCACTAGCGCAGCCGCGCACGTTTCACTATCTATCACTTTCTGTGCATCTTTGGTGTTAGTGGTTAGGAATAGGTCGACATCAAAGGCGTCCAAATAATCAACTACGGATTCCCCGCCTGTGAATGCAGATCGAGTGATATCTAACTTCTTCTCCCGAATGTTGTGAAATACTCGGACACCGGTTTCTGGACTATTTCTCGACATGACGACCACCTGCACTAACGGCGACTCGCCTTTTGGTTGAAATTCATTCAGAGATAGAAGTGCTTTAACAAGTGGGTAACCAGTTCCTCCTTCTAGCGGCGCTTTTTCGTTTGCCGCCATGTATTTCCTGTATTCGTCTATCGCTTTCCCCGGGTCGCTCTCGAAGTTTTCCCGAAAAATTGAATCAGCTTCACTTAGATTGAATAGGGCAGTAGCGGTAATTCCGACTACCAAAGTATCTGATAAATCTAGTGCCATTTGATCTCTCTTCTGCTTCGGTGGCTATTGAGGAGGTTAGTTAACGGTAATTTGCTTCTCTGGCTCCGAGTGTATCCCTATCAATGAACATATTGTACCCGCACGTTTCGTGGGGCATTCAAATTGTCTCGATAGTGTTATTGGGCAGTCCTCCCATAGAGCGAGGATGGTTGCTCTAACGTAGAGTTTTCCAGCTAGGCATCGCCCTGCTTCAATAGTTCGGCGTTTAGGCGTGGAAGTGGACTAACCCCAGCATCTGACCGCCGAAATATTCAGAGATCTCGGAAAAGGTTCGGAGTTCGGTGTGAGAAAAGTCTTACAAATTCTTCAACTTGACAGGTTCGGTCGAAGAAAAAATCGGAAAAAGGTTCGGTATTCGGTCGGTTTCGGTGGGAAAATCAGAATCGAAAAGTAGAACTCTGTTGGTTATCTTCGACTTACTGCGCCGATCTTCGGCGATTTGTCTTGACTCATAATCCGTTGGTCCCTGGTTCAAGTCCAGGTGGGCCCACCATATTTCCTCAGAATTTC
>JAUSCN010000002.1 GCA_030651285.1 bacterium | reverse complement strand
AATCGAAACCGAAGTTGTTGTCGAACAGCTTGGCCGCCTCAAAGACGCCATCCTCGAAGCGCTTCTGGGCATCCCGCGCAACCAGACAGGCCAGATGCATCACCTCCCCCTCCCGGGGTGGGTTCTGCTTGATGTCCGCACAGAGCGGCCCCAGTACCTGCATGGCCGCTTCGGTGTAGCGTTCACGCTCCTGGGTCAACAAGCGATCGAATAGACGCCCCAGCTCGATTTGATCCATCTGGGAAGGGCCATGCTGTTTACCCATCACCTGGTCGCGCAAGGCCGCGAGCTCCGGGGAGCTGTTCACAATGTACTCAAAGATATTCGGCACATCCAAAGTCACACGCAGCCCCATCTCGACTTTTCCGCGCACCCGCTCCAGTTCCTCGACCAAGGTGTCACTGTTCTTCTTCAGGATATCCCGAACCGCCTTGGCACTGCCGGCCAGCGTCCCGAACGCCGCCGGCAGAATAGTGCAGTCTTCCATCAAGCGTTTGACAACCGCATTGTGCGCCGCCAGGTTTTTACGCTCGGGCCGGATCCGTTTGTCCATCAGGTCGCTCACCACCGCCGCGATTGAGCCATGGGAAAGGGTATAGACAGCGCCGCCATTGAGGCCGATCGGCCCATAGGTCTGCTCGCCCGCTTCATCGACAATCGCGTAGATGTATTTCCCCATCACGAGCGTGTTCATGTGCTATCCCCAACCAAATTTTTCTGCATGCTGGAACCTTTTTTCTTTGTTCATCTTGCCGACGCGGGCACTTCACTTATCAGCCAATCCCCTGGCCCTTGCAGGGGGTGCAGTGAAACACCCCGTCTTTTCCGGTTCCCAGGCATGTGGCGCAAGTCGTTGCGTCCTTGTGCACGGACGCGACACCTATTCCGCGGCACGTCAAGCAGCTCAGATTGCCTCTTTCTCGTCCGGTACCGCCGCATTTCAGGCAGCTCACCACGGGCGAAGTGACCGCAATCTTGCCGCTAGCGCCGCAGACCGGGCAGCGGCTTGCGTTGCCATACGCGGGGTCCACCCCGCTGCCACGGCAGTAAGCGCAGGGCACCGAGTTCAAAAATAGCTTGTTGCGGGACCGTCCGCCTTTGATTTGCCCGAATCTGGCCAGAACTGCATGGGCATAAGTCATTTTTCTACCACGTGCTCGCCTGTTGTTCGCGCGCCGCGGGCGGGAGCACCCGCAACGGACCGGCCGCGCGCTCAAAATGCTCACCCCACTGCTCATTGAGCCAGAGACGCCGGGCCTCGCGCAGCATCAGCGCCCGTTCTTTCCCGATGAGTCGCGGTTTGTCA
>JAUSCN010000020.1 GCA_030651285.1 bacterium | reverse complement strand
CTCTTCTACTCAAATCAACCTCTCTTGGAGTGCGGCAACTGACAATGTTGCTGTCAGTGGATACCGCATATACCGCAATGGCGCTCAGCTCACCACCACAACCGCAACGTCATACGCCGACACCACTCTCTCACCTTCAACGACCTATTCATATACCGTTGCCGCATATGACGCAGCAGGGAATGCCTCGGTACAATCTTCCTCTGCAAGCGCCACCACCCAAGCAGTGGTCGTGACACCCCCTGCTACACCCGCCACTCCATCAACTCCCACGACGAGCAATACACCCGCTTCGACAAACACCTCTACCCCTAACACCACCTCACCTGCAGGCGGATCCTCCGGAAGTTTCGCCAGCACGACGACCACCCCTGCAACCAGCAGCACATACACCCCGCCATCCTCTCAAACTACCCCAACCTCACCCGCCATCACCCCCTCCCTCACCCGCACCCTCTACCAAGGCACCAAAGGCACTGATGTGAAGAACCTCCAGACCTTCCTCATCCAGAACAACTACCTCGCCCCAAACAACACCACCGGCTTCTATGGTGCGCTCACTAGAGCCGCTGTCCAGAAGTATCAGTGCGCCCAAAACATCGTCTGCTCCGGCACCCAAACCTCCACCGGCTATGGCATGGTGGGTGCCAAGACTCGGGCCAAACTAAACGGCACCTCCTCTTCCTATGCCTCTACCTCCACGCTCACTCCGGCACAGGCAGACTCGATCATCGCTCTCCTCCAGTCCTTCGGAGCAGATACTGCAGTGATTGCGAGGGTGAGGGTGGTGTTGGGGAGGTAGTTCCTGTCGACAAAAGTTGACATTTTATATGTTTAGTGTACCATATATCTGGATATAGTTTGGCGCAATCAAATGGAGGTGCTGCCATGTTGAGGAGGTTTGTTAATTATGTGTTCGAGTTTTTTATCTTCATCTTGCTTTTCTTGGCAGTATTCTTTAAGTTCGTCTTCTTCAGTAGACGCGAGGTACGGCTCAAAAATATGGGTGGGGAACCGTTACGTTTGAGTATGTTCTGAAAAATGAAAAGAATGAAGCCGCTCTCGATGATGGGAGCGGCTTTCACTTTTATATACTTACCTCAATCATAAAGTGATGCTAGAGTGGGCGGCATGGAAGCAAATACCATCTTCTTCATTGGAAAGCCGGGATGCGGGAAAGGGACGCAGGCGAAACTGCTCTCGGGAAAAACCGGCTGGCCGATTTTTGCATCGGGTGCTCTCTTTCGTGAGATTGCGAAAGCCGACACTCCTGTCGGGCGAAAGATAAAAACCGAGAATGAGGCCGGTATGCTCGCGCCGTATTGGTTCGCGATGCATCTCTACCTTGATTCGCTGCTTTCGATTTCTCACGAGTCAGGCGCTATTTTTGATGGATTCAATCGCAAGGTTCCAGAGGCTGAACTCGTCATTAATTCGCTCCGATGGCTCGATCGGCCATTCAAGGTTTTCAATATAGTAGTTTCAGATGAAGAGATTCGTCGTCGCCTTGCTGGTCGTAAAGTGGTCGAGGGGCGTGCAGATGATATGGCTGTCGATGAGCGATTGAAGGAATATTATGAGTACACCGAGCCTGCCATTCAGATATTCCGTGAAGCAGGGGTACTTGTCGAGATACAGGGAGAGCAATCACCGGAACGTATCTCAGAAGATATACATGCAGCACTTGATAAAAAATGACTATTAAAAATGATAACGAGCGTGCAAATTTGCTTGAAGCAGGGAAGCGACTTGCTGCCGTGCTTGCTGCGCTCAAGAAGAAAGTTGCCCCCGGTGTTTCAACTGAGGATCTTGATGATTTTGCAGAGCAGATGATTCGTGATGGTGGCGATGAGCCATGTTTTCTTGGTTACACGCCCGAGGGTGCGCAGCGCCCGTACCCAGCAACGCTCTGTGTTTCGATAAATGATGAGGTCGTGCACGGTATTCCGAACGAATCGCCAAAAATACTGAAGGAGGGAGATATTGTCGGGCTTGATCTCGGTCTGAAGCATAATGGCGTGATCGTCGATGCGGCAATTACGGTACCGGTGGGTGAGGTAGATGAAGCAACAAAGAATCTTCTCAAGGTAACCGAGCGTTCGCTCGCTGCAGGTATTGCAAAAGCGATTCCGGGGAATCATATCGGCGATATTGCAAATGCGATACAGAAAGAGATTGAAAGTGCGGGATTCAAGGTGGTGAAGGAGCTTGGTGGTCATGGCGTCGGTGATCTTGTGCACGAGGAGCCGTTCATTCCGAATTTCGGTCGCCCTGGTGAGGGGGAGGTTCTTGAGGAGGGGATGGTGCTCGCGCTCGAACCGATTTCTACCGCAGGGAAGGCGTCAGTCGTGCTCGCTCCCGACGGATACACGTATCGCACTAAAGATGGTTCGCGCTCTGCGCATTTCGAGCATACGATTCTGATAGAAAAAAATGGTGCGCGTATCATTACAGCGTAACCATGACACATCCGAAAACTGAAAGGACGCTCGTCATTGTGAAGCCAGACGGCATTCAGCGTGCGCTCATTGGCGAAATCATGAAGCGCTACGAACGGCTCGGTCTCAAGCTTGTTGGTCTCAAGATGATGGTGCCGACCGAATCGATGATCGAGAATCATTACTTGATCGATCCGAATTGGAAGAAGAATGTGGGGGAAAAAGCGATTGCGAGTTATGTAAAGAAAGGGGAAACTCCTCCAAATAGCGACCCGATTAAAGTGGCGGAGGCCGTGGTTGAGAATCTAAAGAAATACATGACAAGCGGACCGGTCATTGCGATGGTATGGGAAGGTGCACATGCTGTTGAGCTCGTGCGGAAGATTACGGGTGGCACCGAACCGCGCAGCGCAGGTGTCGGCACCATTCGGGGAGATTTTGTGCTTGATTCGTATCAGATGGCTGATGGGGACGCTCGTGCTATACGCAACCTCATTCATGCCTCCGGCACTATTCCTGAGGCTCAGAAGGAGATTCCGCTCTGGTTTTCTCACACTGAACTCATAAGCTATCGGGTACCTCATGAAGCGACACTGTACGATGCCGACATGAGGAGTCTTATCGGCTAGCCCGATATGTTGTCGGTGATATAATTGAAACGGAGCTGTTCTTAAAAACGCAACTTGCTAATATATCGGGAGCTCTGCATTTAGATGTGCTAGGCGAATTCCGTGAGGAAATCCGATAGGCATCGTTGTTGCACCCACTTGGCAAATTTAAGTTGCTTTAAGGGGACAGCTCCATGAAAAGCCGCTCTTATGAGCGGCTTTTCATGCTTTTATATTTAGCGCCCGCCAGCAATACAGAAAAGGAGTGCGTTCCGGGCCACTAAGGCCGAGTCTTTGCCCTCCTTTTCTGTATTGCTGGCGCGCTACTCATGGTACATTTCAGACATGGCATTGCGACTGAGTTTTTATGGTGGAGCTGGAAAGGTCACTGGCTCCAATTTTCTTATTGAAGGGAAGCAGGGAAGAGTTCTTGTTGATTGTGGTGTTGAACAAGGGGCCCATGTCTGCGAAGAGTGCGTGTATGGGCCGTTTCCATATGATGTGAAGACTATCGACGCTCTTGTCATTACGCATGCGCATCTCGATCATGTTGGCCGCATCCCGAAGCTCGTAAAAGATGGTTTCCGCGGGAAGATATATATGACGCCTCCGACGAAAGATCTTGCCGAGCTCATCTTGCATGACTCGATCGGAATTCTCAGTGAAGAGGCAGACGTTCGCGGCATATCTCCTTTGTATGTTGCAGAAGATGTCGATAAGACATTTTCTCTCGTCGAAACGCTCGACTACCACATTGAAAAAGAAGTTGCTCCAGGTCTCTCGGTGTATTTGCGCAATACTGGACATATACTCGGATCGGCAAGCGTGCGCATTACTGATGAAGAGGGGGTTTCGGTCGCGCTTACGGGCGACATCGGCAATTCGCCTTCGCCACTTTTGCCGAATTGGGAGCCAGTGACTGATGCGGATGCTCTCGTCATGGAGAGTGTATACGGCGATCGGTTGCATCCTCTACTATCGGGTCGCACCGCAGCTTTGAAGGACGCCTTGCATCGCGCGCTCAAGCGTGGCGGCACAGTTCTCATTCCCGCTTTCTCGCTCGAGAGGACGCAGCTTATGCTCTATGAGATTTCGAATTTCTTTTCGGACGGATCGCTTCCGAAGGTACCAGTATTTTTGGACTCACCGCTCGCGATCAAGGTGACGAGTGTATACGAGAAATGGGGTTCCTCATACTTTAAACCTGAAACTGAAGATGAAATGAGGAGGGAGGGGAGTATTTTCGAATTTCCATTCCTGAAGATGACCTCTTCGAGAACAGAATCGTCGAAAATAGAGGAGACACCGAATCCGAAGATCATCATTGCTGGTGCAGGCATGAGTCATGGTGGTCGGATTGGCGGATGGGAGGCGCGCTACTTACCTGATCCAAAAACTACACTTCTTATTGTTGGTTATCAGGCACCAGGAAGTCCAGGTCGCCGCATTCAGGAAGGTGCTCGCAAGGTGCGAGTGAATGGCGAAGAGATTGCTGCGAATGCAACAGTCGAGGTGCTCGGAGGGTGGTCGGCACATGCTGATCGCGATGAGTTACTGAAATTTGCAGAGGCGACGCTCCCTAAGACGAAGGCCATTTTCGTGGCGATCGGCGAGCCGTCTGCAGAGCGATTCCTTGCTCAGCGTATTTATGACTATCTCGGCGTCCGCACTGTCGTCCCTGAGCTTGGTCAGACCTGGGAGATTACGAAAGATTCGGTGAAAATGGTGTGATTGAATTTTTTCATTCAATATGAAAAATCTTAAATTTAAAAGCTTTTTATTAGGGGGTTGTATCCCGTTCGGCATCACACTTTTTGCTGCGTTTTATGCAATAGTCATTGTAAATTTAGCAGAAAATTTATTAAAAAATTATTCCACTCCTATTGGATATATCGATCCTAGAGCCTATTTTTTTATAGCATTGGAAGCGTTTGTCTTTCTTTTTCCTATTTTGGCAATATTGTCATTTATCATCACACCTTTGTGGGTGGGTAAAAAATACGGTTCTGAATTTCGATTTAGTGCATTTCTGGGTTCGGCATGTGTCCTGTTCATATTCCCTGTCATTGTAGGCGTCGTGGCAACTGGTTTTTAAGTTATTTAGACTACTTGCTTTGCAATGCGGGTGAAAACTGCAGTCCCTTTTCCTCCAGTTGTGCAATTTTCGGACCTAGGTAATACTCCTACCGGGAGTCCTTTAACTTATTGCAAAGGAGGCAGGTATGGGCGAAATACGACTTCCTTGGAGGGACATAATCCCTGCATGGTACGAATTAGGAATTCATGATGGAAAGACACTTGTCATTAGTGTTCACCCGAAAGCGCTGTCTCTGCTCGACCGAGTGAGTCTGGATTCACCCATCATTCGGGATTACAACAGGAGGTTAGAAGTTCCTCCTTTTGTCTTATCAAAAAAGGAACGTTGGGGCTTCGGAGGAGTTATTCAGTGCGTGTCGGGTGAAAAAGGTTGGGTGTCATATCATTGTCCGCTCCCTGTCTACAGGAAACGTTGGGAGAAAGACGCGTCCGGTAGAGGTTGGGCGATTGCCATACGTGCCTCCTTGAATGTGCTGTTCATGTCTTTAGGGTCTTATCCCGATGAGGATACGGACTGTGATACTCCTCAACTCATTATCGTTGAGGGTTTGATGGTGCAAGAGG
Organism: bacterium; assembly: GCA_030651285.1. Lineage (GTDB taxonomy): Bacteria > Patescibacteriota > Minisyncoccia > Phycocordibacterales > Phycocordibacteraceae > C7867-001. Next base: position 112,398 of record JAUSCN010000020.1, on the reverse strand, counting down.
CTTTAAACAGTGGTGCCTTATCGGCGATCGTTACTCCAGGAATGAATCCATTCCTGTCTAGTCCGGAGAAGGGTTCACTTGAATTGATTCGGAGTGCGATGCAAATTGCTGATGAACATATGTGGCGGCCAGACCGAAAAAAAGACTCACTATTCCCACTGCAATTTAAAGTGAATTTTTCAGGACCGACAGCGATTCATCTATCGGTCCCTGGCAACGCTTGTGGTCTTGATCCTTCCTTCGGTAGTGGTTCATACGAGGGTCCATCCCATGGATATCGACTGAGCCCGCACAATGTGGACAGTGGTATCCAACAACTCTCGCTTCTTATGGGGCTTGCACGTCTGTGTGAGCTTGAGCGAGCGATGTATCGGTAAACCTCTCCTTCTTTACGAAAATGCCCTGCGGTCTGCGGGGCATTTCTCTACACTACTTGTTTTGCGATGCGGGTGAAAACTTCTGGGTGCTCGGAAGCGAATTGTGCGAGGACCTTGCGGTCGAGCATAAAACCAGTCTTCTTCAGTTTTGCGATAAAGGTGCTGTAGGACTTATGACCGTTTTCACGGACAGCAGCATTGAGTCGGACGATCCAAACCTGGCGAAAGTCGGTCTTCTTGTCGCGTCGGTGGGCAAACGCGTAGCGACCTGCGCGCATGAGCGCTTCGTGCGCATAGCGCTCCTTCTTGGAGCGTACCCCGCGATAGCCCTTGGCTCGCTCGAGGACGTTCTTGCGGCGTTTCTGCGCCATTACACCTCCTTTGATTCTTGTCATACGAAAATGGTTAGTAAACTCAGATTAATTATGCACCAGTGCCTGGAAGGAAGCGGCGACGGACGCTCTTTGTCAAAGTGATCGCAACAGGGCGGCGCTTGCTGTTGCGCTCTGATCCGCTCGCCTTGGCATTGAAATGGTTCTGGCCTTTTGCGCGCGCCATAAGCTTCCCGTTGCGAGTTACGCGGATTCTCTTTGAATATGATTTGTTGGTTTTCATGTTGTGGGTTTTGTTTCAGCAGAAACATCTACTGGGTGATTCTTGTCGCGTTTCGCTTGAGCTATGAGATCGCGCTCGATGACTGCGGCGAAGCCCTTCGGGCTCCGGGCGACTGGCTCAGCGACCTTGTAAGCACAAGGGATGAGCTTGAGGAACCTTCCAAGACGTTCCTTCAAGAATACCTCCTCCATGCCTTTATAGCGGCCTTTCAGGAAAAGCTCAGCGCGTACTCGGTGCCCCTCAGCAAGCCATTCAGCTGCCTTTTTGGCCTTAAGGCCCATATCGTGGTCGCCAGTGCCGACCTTGATCTGGACCTCCTTGGTTTCAGACACTTTTACCTTCGCTTTTGCTACCTTTTCCTTCTTACTACGCTCGTACTCGAATTTACCATAATCCATGATCTTCGCAACGGGCGGGACGGCTGAAGGCGAGATTTCGATCAGATCGCGTCCTGCAGTCTTCGCCGCCTCGAGAGCTGCCGAAAGCGAGAGAACGCCGAGGTTTTCACCGTTTGCGCCAATCACGCGCAGCTCCTGTGCGCGAATCTCATTATTTATGCGAAGTCGGTCGGTAGACACTGGAAGGGAAGTGCCGATACTATAGCATAAAAAGACGGTGGAGCGCAATGATATAGAAAAATCGCGTCGGCTGGGTGCCGACGCGATTTGGGTTTATTGAATGAGCAGTGTTGTCGAGTTAGTGAGCGTGGTCCCCACTTACTTTCTTTCGATTCTTTAGAAGTTTATCCTGGGAGAGTGCGATGCATGAATGGGCGATGAATCCAGCGATCATTTTTGCATAATGGGAGGGGGCGCCATAGCATGCGACCACAAGACCTTCCTCCTTTACGCTGCCACAACGAGAACTGCTATCAGAGAATAGAAGGTGGGCTACTGCATTGGTGCCGCTATTGGCACACCCGCTCCAGTGTTGGAACGCCTGATTCCGAGCGGTCTGGAGACCTTCAGGTCTGCCGCTGTGACTGTGCTCGAACAATATGTGCGGCAGAATTGTGCCAGGCGAATGCTTCCGAGAGCTGACCACTCTTTTTTGCACTAGCACCACGATGTGCAGTTTCGGATACTCCAAGATTTCTTGCCAAAAAGGGTTTGCTGTTGATGCAAGTGCAGATATTACTGCTTCTCCGACGATCCTCTTCGTCAGGCAGCTTGGCAGTTCGAACGTTTTCGCAGACATACAACCTCCTTACGGAATTGAAGTGTGATTATTTATGGAACTGGATGACTAGTATTATTTAAGCATGATAATCCATTAGTGTCAATTAGAAATCTGTTTCGGATCGGAGAGAATTATTTCCGCTTTATTTTGATACAAGGAAATCTTTCCTGTCAGGGTAACGCTGGTTCCGACGTGGCGGGATAGGTCACCGAATTTTTTCGCGTCATCGGCGAAGATGACGCCAGAAAAAGAGCAGTTTTTATACTCTTTGCAGAAGTCGAGGAAGACCGTGCCAGTTTTTGATGTGTAAGTCTTGATGAGTGTGCCGCGCACGGAGGCATATTCCCCGACGTGCTCGGACGCGTCAGTGTAGTCGTATGTGTCGTTTGAAACGCTCGCGGCCGCTCCCGCGGCCGCGCTAGTTCGATATTCCTCAAAGAGCCGTTTCAAAATATTTTCATGAGCTTGTCGGGTGCTCGGATCGGTACCGACTTCAAGGATTTCATCGTTAATCTTCGTTGCAGAGCTTGTCCAGTTATAGCTGCCAAATGCGTATGCTTTTTCTGTCACCAGGAGCTTGATGTGCATGATGCCGTTCCCACTCGCATGTTTCTCTGTGAGGACAGATATTCCAGCGTCCTTGAACTTCGCAATGATAGGTGCACTGTAACTGCTTCGGCTTTGTTCGGAGTCCATAAGTCCTTTTACGACGACTCCGCGTTCTTTCGCTTTTACAAGGGCGTCTGCAACGTCAGTGAGGGTAAACGTATAGATAGCGAAATAGATATGGTCCTCGGCATTGTCGATTAGCGCGATGAGTTCCTGATCATTCTGTTTTGCATCGAGGCTGTAGATAATTCGTGTCGTACCTACTGCGGGGACTGAGATGGTTTGAGCGGGAATGCTTATGTTCGTGTCTCGTACTTGGCCGCTTCCTGCCGAGTATCCAGCGGTTCCTGCCGCGAGCGTGAGTATAAGTGCGATAATTGCACGGATCATTTTTTGATTCATGTGTCGGGTATTATACTGTGTTCATGGCGCTTGTGTTTGATATTGAAACGGTTGGCGAGTCGTGGGAGTTGCTTGATGAGACAACCCAACATAATCTTTCATGGTATTTGCGCGAATCGTCGAAGAATGACGAAGAGTACGAATATGAGATGAAAGAGCTCAGAGAGGGGATGGGGCTCTCTCCGCTCACAGGAAGCATTGTCGCGATCGGAGTGTATGACACTGAGCGTGAGAAGGGTGCTGTGTATTTTTCAGCTCCATACCCTCAACAGGGTGACGAGGTGTCAGATGCAGAAATTAAGAATAGGGAAGAGAACGGCATTAAGTATGAAGCGATGGACGAGAAAGCAATGCTTGAGCAATTCTGGAAGGTTGCCGCGGTCTGTACAGAGTTTGTCTCCTTCAATGGCCGCAGCTTCGATGCGCCGTTCCTCGTTATTCGTTCGATGGTGCACAATGTCGTCCCGACGAAGGATTTGCTTAGCAACCGATATCTTTCGATGCAGCGAGGTGCTGTTCATATCGACCTCATGGATCAGCTCACGTTTTATGGGGCCGCACGTTTTCGCAAGAGCCTTCACTTGTTCTGCCGCGCACTCGGCATACAGAGTCCGAAAGCGTCGGGCACGACTGGTGATGATGTGGCGACTCTATATAAGGAAAAGAAATATCTTGATATCGCTCGCTACAATGCCGGGGATCTTATTGCCACTGCTGCACTATATAAGCGCTGGCAGCAGACGTTTCGCTAGTTTATTTTTACGACTGCAGCTGTAGTTTCAGCATCTGCTGCCTCTTGTTTAGCCCGGTACGCAAGAAGATTGTGTCGCCCAATGAAGAAGAGTGCGAGCAAGAATGCTGCGACGATACTCCACCGCTCGTACGCCATCCATTCGGAAGTTATGTCTCCGAACCAGTACGAAATAAAGAAAAGAAACGTCGTCCATACCGAAGTCGCGGCGATGATGGTGTACATGAATGTGGAAAGAGGAGAGCGGAAGAAGCCGCTTGCGGCGTAGGTGGGAAGGCGAGATCCGGGTATGAATCGTGCCCAGAAGATAGTGAGGACGAACCTGCTCTCGAGCCATGCTCGGAGAGGAAGGGTGATGTTGCGGTCATGATAGAGCTTGAGTTTCGGATGCGTGCTCGCGAACCATCCGAGGCAATATAGGCCAAGATCACCGAGTATGATGCCGGCATAGAGTGAAATGAGTGCGAGCGGAACCCCGATGATGCCGTTAGCTGCGAGTAATCCCACAATAACAGCTGTCGGGTCTTCGAGAATGAAGGTGCCGAGAATTATGGCGAGCGATAGGGAGACCGAGCTGCTCGCTGCGCCGCCAATGAATTGCGAAAGTAAATCGAAGGAAGGCATGAGAACCTAGTTATTCTAGCAGATGTGGCGGAGTCCTTGGGATGGGTGATGTACTACCGTCGAGTGATAAAATAGACGCATGAATACGCAAAAAAAAGCGACGTTCGCAGCGGGCTGTTTCTGGGGTGTCGAGGCATCGTTCCTCGCGCTTCTTGGTGTGGAAGACGCGGTTTCTGGATATTCGGGAGGACAGTTCGAGCATCCTACCTACGAGCAGGTGTGCGAAGGGGATACGGGTCACGCGGAATCAGTAGAGATTACGTTTAATCCAGAGAAGATCTCGTACGAAACGCTCGTGCGGAAGTTTTTTGCACTGCATGACCCGACTCAGCTGAATCGTCAGGGTCCAGATGTAGGTGAACAGTACCGATCAGTCATTTTCTATCACTCACCGGAACAGAAAGAGATCGCTGAAAAAATAAAAAAGGATCTTGCGCAACAGTATGTTCCTAACACGATCGCAACGTCAATCGAGCCGGCGAAGGTTTTCTGGAAGGCAGAAGAATATCATCAGCACTACGCTGAAAAGCATCCTGGTCGCGTCGTGTGTCACATCTAATTTTTCTTGGGGATCCAAGGAGTGGGGCTAGTCTTTCTTCTCAAAATCGAGACAGACTGAATTGATGCAGTATCGTTTGCCTCCCTTTTCGTCTGGGCCATCATCGAATACGTGACCCAAATGCGCGCCGCAGTTTTTGCAGAATACTTCCGTACGGTGCATGTCATGAGAATCATCATCTCGAGTGCCTATGTTTTTTTCGATTGCTGGATCGGTGAAGGATGGCCAGCCGGTGCCTGAATCGAACTTTGCGCCTGAGCTAAATAGGGTAGTTCCGCACGATCGGCAGAGATACATTCCTTTCTCGTAATGGTCGATGTATTTTCCAGAGAAGGGTGCCTCAGTCCCGCCTTCTCGCATTACATGAAGCTCTTCAGGCGTCAGGTCTTTCATGGGTGCATTTTAGCACCTGATCACACAATGATTCGTGATGGTTGCATATGGGTAGTAGGGCGCGTATCCTGTGCGCTATGAAGCGTGCATATATTGTGGCTATCTTGATTCTCGCTTTCTGTGGACTCACAGATTCGGTCTACATCCTTCAGCACGAGATAAATAGTACGCCGCTCATTTGTGACATTAACAACCTCTCTGGATGCAATGTCGTCGTCTCAAGTTCGTACTCTTACTTGTTTGGTATCCCGCTAGCCGCATACGGTGCCTTTTTCTACGGCATCATTTTCTTCCTCGCTGCCCTTGAGCTTGTTGTGCTTAATCAGCTCGTACGCCGCCTCATTCAGGCAGTTTCCCTCATCGGGGTCCTTGCTTCACTGTATTTCACACTGGTTCAGGTTTTCGTTATCAATGCATTCTGTATCTATTGCCTCGTATCTGCCGTCATCGCGCTTTTCATAGTGATCTGTGCGGGTTTCATTGAGCCGTTGCGGAGAAGTGTCCCGCAAGATCTTCTTGAGACGCGCATCCCTCTGCCGCCTGCAACGTAATTAATTCAAATATGTCACGCATATTTTTTATTTTTCTCGCTTCGAGTATCTTCCTTCCGGCGAGCGCGTCTGCTGCAGGTGCGCACGCATCTTTTATCGCTGCGCGTTCTCTTCTCGCAGCGAGCTCCTCACCAGGGAATGCATATGCTGCCGGAGCTTCTGTTGTGCTTACTGCGCCTGTCGCCGGAGATTTCTCTGCCTTTGGTGGTTCGATCGTTACTGCGGCTCCGGTTTCTGGGGATGGACTACTTGTTGCTGGCTCGGTAAGTTCACGAGCTAAAGTCGCGGGTGATCTGCGGGTATTGGGAGGAAGTATTTCTGTAGAAGAGACTGTTCTGGGTGACTTAATCGCCTTAGGTCTTTCGGTGAACAATTCAGGTCGTGTTTCTGGCAATTCTTTCATCATCGCTGCGAATGCTGTTTTCGATAATGGAGCTTCAGGCCCGGTCACAATCTATGGGAACAACATCGCTCTCTCGGGTGATTTCAGAGGAGATGTCGATATTGTTGCGAGTGGCCGCGTGACGCTTGCTCCAGATACGGTGATTCGTGGAAAGTTGATATATGAAGCTCCAGATACAGCAACGATTCCCGAGTCTGCGACGGTTATTGGCGGTATCAAATATACGAGCGCCTCGTACTTGCCTGATGTCGGCACATCGCGCATTCTTGCGCTCGTAAGTCTCGGCTTCTTCCTTTTTGCGCGTATCTTGGGTGCACTTATTCTGGCGGGACTTCTTGCAGGTCTATTTCCAAAGTTGGCCGAAGCGGTTTCTGAACGCGCGCATACAGATCATTTGCGCAGTCTCTTGCTTACGATGCTGCTTGGTTTCGCGATACTTGTCGCGGCGCCAGTCTTAATCATTCTTCTTGCGCTTACGTTTGTCGGTATCGGTCTCTCCATCCTGCTCGTCCTATTGTATGCCTTGCTCGCGCTATTCTCATTTTTATATGCAGGTATCCTGCTCGGCAACATGTTTGCACGACGCTTCTTGAAGCGTGAGGCAGTGCTATGGCGCGATGGCGTTCTCGGCATGCTCGCTCTCTCTCTCATCACTCTTGTCCCGGGTGCTGGCCCACTTCTCCTGTTTTTCCTGACGATATTCTCTGCAGGTGCGCTTCTGACCATCTTCTTTAACTTTGCATTCCCGCACGAGGAGCGTACTTCGGAAATGCTATAGTCGCCCTATGGAGATACCGAAGGTAGGCACAGAAGCTCCAGAATTTACTCTTCCAGATCAAGATGGGAAGATGCATTCGCTTGCGGAGTATCAGGGGAGCTGGGTACTTCTCTACTTCTATCCGAAAGATGATACGCCAGGGTGTACGATCGAGGCGTGCACTATACGAGATCAATTCAAGGATTTCACTACCATCGGCGTGAATGTGCTTGGTGTTTCGACTGATAGTGTTGCGAGCCATAAGAAATTTGTAGACGCATATCAATTGCCATTCACTCTTTTGGCAGATGAACATAAAGAAGTTGTGGGAGCTTATGGCGTGTTGGCGACATATGTGGGCACCATGCGTACCTCGTTTCTCATTGATCCTGAAGGGAAGATCGCAAAGGTATATGAAAAAGTGAAGCCGGAGAAGCATGCGGCAGAAGTCATTGCAGATCTAAAAGATCTTGTTCGATGATTTCAGTAAACCAAAAAGAGCGGCAGAAGCGTGCGAAAAAGATTGTTTCATATCTGAAGAAGGTCTATCCAGAACCGAAGAGCGAGCTCGTGCACACGACCCCGTTCCAATTTGTTGTTGCTGTCATGCTTTCTGCGCAGTGCACCGACAAGGCAGTAAACAAGGTGACGGCGACGTTATTTAAAAAATACAAGACGCCGAAGGACTTCGCGAAAGCGGATTTGGCAACTTTTACGAAAGAGATCTCTTCTGTGACATTCTTCCGTAATAAGGCGAAAGCCATCATCGGCGCGGCAGAAGTGATTCAGGCGCGGCACGAGGGAATCGTGCCGCGCACAGAGACGGAGCTCGTTGCGCTTCCGGGCGTTGGCTACAAGACCGCACACGTCATTCTTGGCGAGCTGTATGGCGTATGGGAAGGTATTGCAACTGACACGCATGTGAAGCGTTTTGCGAAACGATTTGATCTTACTACTCAAACTGATCTGAAGAAAATCTCAAAAGATCTCGAGGCGCTCATACCCAAAAAGGACTGGAAATTCGTGAACAACGGACTCGTGCTCTATGGCCGCTACGTGTGTCCAGCTCGCCCGCATGATTGCAGTGGGCACTCCCTAACGAAAATATGGCCTCAGGCGGCACGCCGCTGGCCTAAAGCTAATTGAGGTACTATGGGAGGTATGAGCCCCGGCAGAGACTCTCGTAGGATCGTTAAAACGAGCACGGAGCGTCGTGGCGCCTCTGCCGGGGTAAAGAAGCGAAAGATTGCCGTATTTGATATAGACGGCACATTGTTCCGTTCTTCGCTCGCGATTGAGCTTGTGGACCGGCTCATTGAGGAAGGAGTCTTCCCGTGGGAAGAGAAGGATTCATATGAAGAAGAGTATCGTCGTTGGATTGAGAGAAGGGGCGACTACAAGTCATATATAGACAAGGTGGCGAGCGTATTTCATCGGCGGATAAAGGGCGTTCCATATCAGGCCGTGGCGGACATTGCGGGAGAAATAATTGAGGAACAGCGTCATCATGTGTATACCTATACGCGCGATCTAATTCGAGACCTAAAACGTAAGGGATATTTTTTGCTCGCCATCTCACGTTCGCCGAAATTCATCGTCGACGGTTTTGCGCATGAAGCGGGATTTGATAAATCATACGGCATGTTCTTCACTTCTGGAGCATCGGGAAATTTCACCGGAGAAGTCGAAGATAAAGACATCATTGAAAACAAGTCAGCGATTGTTCAGCGTGTCGTACGTAAAGAAAATCTCACGCTCGAAGGCTCGGTCGGGGTGGGTGATACTGAGCACGATATCCAGATGCTCGAGATGGTTGATCGTCCGATTGCATTCAATCCGAATCAGCGGCTGTATGCGCATGCGAAGCGGAGAGGGTGGGAGATTGTTGTGGAGCGAAAGGATGTTATTTATGAAATCCAGGGCTCGTAGTGCCGGAGTCCGCGCACAGAACGACATTCCTAAGTTTCGGAGGGTCGTATGGGCGCATTATAAGAAATCTGGAAGGCATGATCTTCCGTGGCGAACGAATAATGACCCGTACCGCATACTCGTCTCCGAAGTGATGCTACAGCAGACGCAGGTGGATCGTGTGATTCCTTTTTACGAGCGCTTCCTGAAAGAATTTCCCACAGCCGCTGATCTTGCACGCACGCCACTTTCTAAGGTGCTTAAAAACTGGCAAGGACTCGGTTATAATCGTCGTGCAAAAATGCTGCAGCAGGCAGCGAAAGATATCGTCGGGCGGTTCGAGAATCGCTTCCCACAGAGCGTTGAAGAAATCGAGTCGCTATCGGGTGTCGGTCCGTACACCGCTCGCGCCGTAGCCGCGTTCGCTTTTAATCAGGATGTGCCAGTCATTGAAACGAATGTTCGGACAGTGATCATTCACTATTTCTTTCCGAAAAAGAAAAAAGTATCAGACACGGAGATAGAAAAAATACTCATACAGGCACTGCCAAAGAAGAGGTCGCGAGAATGGTATAGCGCACTCATGGATTACGGCAGCTACTTGAAACGCTCGGGTATTTCACACAATGCACGTACTAAGCAATACACAAAACAGTCGAAATTTTCTGGCTCTTTACGAGAAGTGCGGGGTGCTATTTTGCGGCTCCTTGCTGATGGCTCTGCCACAAAGAAACGCATTGAGGGTCTATTTCGTGTTTCGCGGCGCACCCAAATACTTGAGGCACTTGCGGCGCTTCTTGTTGAGGGTCTTGTGAGAGTCAAGGGTAGTACGTACTCGCTTGCGGACTGAAAGCAAAACTGGGTGGACATAGAGTCTCCACCCAGTTAAAAGATCAAGCGGTCTTCAAAAGATTCGGGGCCAGGGGGGACAGGAAAATTTTTTGTCCGCAGCGCGAACATTTCACGGTCGTACTTCCGGTTATTCCTGGCGGTCTTCTGGCGCCCGCTTTCCCGCACTGTGCACATGAGGCGGGAGTGTCCTTGCCCGGATCAGAAATTTCTCTATCCATTGGTAACCTCCTTTTTTGTGAAAGGGACAACTTGCTTTAAAACCTAGAACTTATTTTCTTCCTGTTGCATTTATAGAGCATTCACACTGAGAGTCAAGCATTTTTTGGTCAAAAATGAATTTTTTGGGGATAAAAATAAAAACGCGCCGAATATTTCGGCGCGTTTTTATGTATTTTCAACCTCTGATTACATTCCGATCAATACTGGAATCACCATTGGGGCTTTGTTGGTGCGAGTGAAGAGGAATCCTGCTATCACGTCCGTGAGGTTGTTCTTCACGTAGTCGAGATCAACAGGGTTCATGTTCTGCGTCGAGTCCTCGATCGTTTTCTTTATGAGTACTCGAGCTTCGTTCAGAAGGTTTTGTGACTCGCGCAGGTAAATGAATCCGCGACTGATGATGTCTGGCGACTTGCGCAGCTTGCCAGTCTTCAGGTTCACGCTCGCGATGATGACGAACATGCCGTCCTTGGCGAGCGACTGGCGGTCGCGGATGACGACTTCCTGGATATCGCCAATAGTGAATCCGTCGACGACCATCGGTGCAGACGGCACTTTCTGCTTGTGCACGTTCATACGCTCTCCATCCTCGATGTCGATCACTGTGCCGTTATCTGGAATGATGATGTTTTCACGCGGGAAGCCTGACTGCTCAAGCGCTTTCGCGTGGCAGGTGGTCATCGATCGATAGCCGTAGGCTGGCATGAAGAACTTCGCGCCCACCTGCTTGTTGATCCATATGAGCTCCCCGGTATTGCCGTGACCAGTCGAGTGCACGTCAGACGAGCGGTAGTGGAGGAGGCTCACACCATGACGGTAGAGGTTGTCCTTCAGTTTCTGTACGGCGATCTCGTTGCCAGGGATGACCGATGAGGAAAGTACGATCGTATCGCGCTCGTTCAGTGTGATGTACTTGTGCTGCTTGGTCGCAATGCGCATGAGCGCTGCAAACTCTTCTCCCTGTGCACCGGTCGAGAGGATAACAATCTTGTCTGGCGGATAATTATTGATGTCTTGCACCGGAATGAGTGTGTCCTTTTTGATCGTAAGGAGGCCGGTCTTTTCTGCGATCTCGAGGTTGTTTTTGATGGATCGGCCTTCAGTGACGATCTTCTTGCCGAGCTTTTCAGCGACGGTCATGATGTGGATCATACGCTCGAACTGTGATGCGAACGTGCCGATGATGAGGCGTCCCGAGACGGTCTTGATGATGTCTTCAAGGGTCTGAATGACGCGTTTCTCAGGGATTGAGAATCCGTCCTTCTCCGCGTTCGTAGAATCAGCAATGAAGAAGATGTTCTTGTCCTTCGCGAGGGTGCCCCAGGTCGTCACTTCGCGGTCCGTAGGTATGCCATCATTGTGGTCGAGCTTGAGGTCGCCAGTGATGACAACGTTTCCTTGTGGAGTCTCGATCGAGCAGCCCATTGAGTCAGGGATCGAGTGTGTGACAGGGAAGAACTTTACACGCGTCTTTCCGATGATCACAGACTGTCCCACCTCAACGGTGATCATCTCTGATTTAGGAACGTCGGGATATTCCTCCTGGCGTCGCTGAATCATGATCGATGTGAGGTTCTGTGTGTAGATAGGTGGCGTGCCAAATCGTGGAAGTGTGAACGGAATGCCGCCGATGTGGTCAAGGTGCCCGTGAGTGATGATGACTCCTTTCACGCGGTCTGCGTTCTTCTCGAGATATTTTGTGTTCGGGAGGATGTAATCGACGCCCGGAGACGAGTCTTCAGAGACGAACTGGAAGCCCGCGTCGAATACGAGAATGTCGCCAGTCGCGCCGACTTCAATAGCGAGCATGTTGCGGCCCACTTCCTCGACGCCTCCGAGAGGGATGATGCGGACCGTTGTCGGACCCGCTGGCTCAGGGAAATAGTCCGCGGTTCGAATCGTTCGAGTCGGGGTGGAGGTTGGTCGTCGGAGTATGCGCTGGATGCGGCGTGATGCGCCTCCTGGGCGTCTTACTCCACCGCGACCCCCGGGAGAGGGGCGACCGCCTCGGTCGAAACTTCTCGGCGGGCGGACGTTGCCTGGGTGTGCTGCCGGATGAGCTCCTTCTTTCGGGGCTGATGCGGGAGCTGGAGCTGGTGCAGGTGCTGGATTCATAAGTGTTGTGATTAATGTGTTTCGGGCTTGTAAAAATTGCTAATAAAAGAAAACCCGTACGAAAATGGCTGACGCTACTTTGTAAAAAACGGCCACACTGCATCGGTCGCCCGATACCAGGTCGCGACTGTCGCGAAGCGGTCTGCCGGGGTGATTATTTGTGGCAGGATAACACCCTTCAGATCGTTTGGCACTGCGTAGGTGAAGCTTGGCGCGTAAATAAACGCGGCGGGGTATTCGGCCGCAATGGTGTCCTCGATCTTCTGAAGATCCGCAGTGCGCGTTTTCTGGTCGGCAGAGCCGCGCACGTTCTCAAGAAGCTCGTCGACGGTCTTGTTCGCGTATAAGGCGATATTAAGTCCGGGATCGTTCCGCTCCTGAGACGACCAGAATGCGTAGAGGTCCTGGTCGCGACCTATCACCATGCCGTAGAGAAGTGCTTCGTATTTGCGCGGACGTATGACGTTCTGGGACAAGTCGCCTGGTTCGTAGAGCTCGATGTCGACATGGATGCCGAGTTTCTCCCACTGCGCTTTTGCGGCGCTCGCGACGTTCTTCAATTCTGGTACGTTCGAGGTGCGAAGAGTGATGCGGTCGAGTGTCTGCTTCGCAGCTGCATGCTTCCAGACATGCTGGGTGCCATCGTATGCCCATCCGGCCGCCTGAAGTACGGCGGCTGCGTCAGCGACCGGATTCTTCGATTGGGGTACTGCTACCTGATCTACGTTCTCTCCTGGTGGCACAGGTCCCATGATCGCCGTTGCGTAGCCACCAAGCATCGAATCAATGATGCCTTGCCGGTCGAGGGCGAGAGATAATGCTTTGCGGACTTCGAGGCGCGTGAACACTTTTTTCTCGTTTTGGTTCCAGAAAACTCCGAAGACGCGAGCATAGGGAGCGGTCAGCGCTCCTTGTGTCGGAATGTTGTACGAACTCTCTTCGGTCCCGTCCGAGAGTGCGCGCACGAGATCTTCGTTTCTCGAGTAGAAGTCGAAGCGGATGTCATCGAGGTAGGGGCGGCCGAGCACATACAGAGAATTCTCAGTGAATAATACGCTCTTTATCAGACCCGATGCATCTCGCGAAACGTTCGTGACCTTGAACGGTCCCGCACCGATAGGGTTTGTCTGAAGAGTGGAGAAGGGGAATTCTTCATTCGACATATTTTGCCAGAGGCGTGAAGGAAGGATTCCGAGAGTGGTGATTCCGAGGAATGGTGCGTACGGCTTCGCGAGGGTAAACCGCACTGTTTGCTGATCGATCGCTCGTACGCTCACTCCCGACCAATCAGCATATTTCTGACTCTTGAGCGCGGGATTCTGTGCTTTCTGTATCGTGAAGACAACATCATCTGCAGTGACCGGCGTGCCATCTGAGAATTTCGCATTTTTGCGCAGTACGAACGTATACATTTTTCCGTCTTCAGACATCGTGTAGCTTTCAGCAAGCACTGGTACAAGCGACCCTGACCCCGAGAGCCCCATGAGTCCGGCATATGCGAGTGCGGTAAGGTCGCGATCAGCATCACTTATTGCAAGAAGAGGATTAATGAACTGAGGACTTCCGACCGTACCCTCCTTAAGGCTTCCGCCGTACGCAGGCACTTCTACGAGAAGGGATTGTTCGAGGGTATATAGTCCGGAAAGGGATGCGATACCGACTAGGGCAGAAAGCGTGTAGAAAATGACTCGGTCGCTTGGCGAGAAGGTATCGAGGCGTTCGTGCAGGTATTCAAAGAACCGGACACCACGTGAGCGGGTAAGGCGTTCTCGCCATAAAGGAATCGCTCCGCGATTTTCTGCAGTGGGTACCTCGTTAGAAATCAAATGTGAGTTTGTTTGTGTGGATGGTTCCATGCCTCTGAGTATGTGCCGTACGCACCGGCCGCCTCTCCGTTATTTCTAACGGGAGGTTTAAGAGCCTGCCAGAAGGAAGTTTGCTATCGCGGTGAGAATGAGTATGACTGCGATAGCGATTGTCGCATTGAACAGGAATTTCTCGGCGCCTCTGCGCTTGTAAAAGGTTGACGCGAAGTTATCGCCTCCGAAGGCTCCACCGAGTGTCGCACCGCGCTGTTGAAGCACGATACCGACGACGAGGAGTACTGAGAGGATGATTTCCGCGTAGGGCAGTGCCGATACGAGTGCCTCCATCTGTACCAGGTAGACTACCATGGGCGGGGAATGGGGCGCAAGTCGCAGTCGGGGTTCTTGGTGTAAGGGTCCTGTATATAAAAAATAGCGCCGCGAGAAGTTTTCTCGCGGCATGGCTATGTTAATGGATATGTTTGTTGGGTCGGGGGGTTGGCGACACTTTGCAAATTCCCATGATTGCCAAACAGGTCATGAGGGTAAAAAGTGCACCAATCTCCATCAGTGACATTGCAGCAAATGCTTCAGCAACACGGGCCATTGTGATGGGTTCCATGGCAGACCTCCTTATCCAGGGTTAAGATCAAGCTGAAAGTATGATATCACGCTATACATATATTGTCAAGTCTTTGCAGTGTGGGTAACTTTTCTTATACTTTCGCTACCTGTGTGACTTTGGGCGCAATTATTCATCTATATAAGAATCTTTATGGCAAAGAAATTTCAGATTACGCCGCTCGGTGATCGTATTGTCGTGAAGCCGTCAGAAAAGGAGGGTGAAAAAAAGCTTGCGTCGGGCATCATCATTCCTGAAACGGTAGACAAGGAGCGTCCGGCTAAGGGCGAAGTGGTCGCAGTTGGTCCCGGAAAGTATGTTGAGGGAGAGCTTGTGCCGCCCCAGGTGAACGTCGGAGATGAAGTGCTTTTCAGTAAGTATGGCTACGACGAGGTGAAGATCGAGGGCAAAGAATACTACATCTTGTCGGAGTCGAGCGTGCTCGGTATTCTCAATTAATCTCTTTTCAAAATTATATATGGCGAAACAAATTCTTTTTTCTGAAGACGCGCGCAAAGCGATCGCAAAAGGTGTCGCTCTCGCTGCGCGTACGGTGAAGGTGACGCTCGGGCCGAAAGGGCGGAATGTCGTCATCGAGAAGTCGTATGGTGGTCCGCGCATCACGAACGACGGTGTATCGATTGCGAAGGAGATCTCGCTGAAGGATCGTTTTGAAAACATGGGTGCGGAGATCGTGAAGGAAGTGGCAAGTAAGACGAATGACAATGCGGGTGACGGTACGACAACCTCAGTAGTGCTTCTTGAGGCGCTCGTCGAGGAAGGTCTTCAACATGTATTGAAGGGTGCAAACGCGATGATGATCCGTAGCGGCATGGAAAAGGCGAAGGTCGCTGTGCTTGCTGAGCTGAAAGAGATGGCGAAGCCGGTGAAGAATAAGGCAGAAGTGAAACAGGTGGCATCGATCTCAGCTGAATCTGAGGTGCTCGGGGGGATTATCGCTGAAGCGGTCGAGAAGGTTGGGTCTTCTGGCGTAGTGACTGTCGAAGAGAGTCAGGGCATGGAGCTTTCCTATGACATCGTCGAGGGTCTCCAGATCGATAAGGGGTATGTGTCTGCGTACATGGTCACCAACACTGATCGCATGGAAGCTGAGATGAAAGATGCGCTCATCCTCATCACCGACCGAAAGATTGGCAATGTGCAGGAGATCCTCCCGCTTCTTGAGAAGGTCGTGCAATCAGGAAAGAAAGAGCTCGTCATCATTGCCGACGATGTGGAGGGAGATGCTCTCTCGACGTTCATTGTGAACAAGTTGCGCGGTACGTTCAGCGTACTCGCGATAAAGGCGCCAGGATACGGCGATCGGAAGAAAGAGATGCTTGCTGACATCGCTACGGTCGTCGGCGGTCAGGTCATATCGGAAGAAGTCGGACTTAAGTTCGAGAATGCGACCCTTTCAATGCTCGGCAAAGCATCGCGTGTGGTTGCGACCAAAGATGCGACGACTATCGTCGGCGGAAAAGGAAAGAAGGCAGATATCGCTGCTCGCGCGTCTCAGTTGAAGGCGCAGATGGAGCTCTCGGATTCTAAGTTTGACAAGGAGAAACTCGAAGAGCGCATAGCGAAACTTTCGGGTGGCGTAGCGGTCATCTCGGTGGGTGCAGCAACTGAAACAGAGATGAAATATCTGAAGGACAAGATTGATGACGCTGTAAAGGCGACGAAGGCTTCAATCGAGGAGGGTATCGTCCCGGGTGGTGGCACCGCGCTCGCGAAAGTCGCGAAGAAACTCGCCGCGAGCGAAGGGAAGATGAATGCGGATGAAAAGACTGGCTTTGATATTGTCGTGCGTGCGCTTGAGATGCCACTCATGCAGATCGCGATCAATGCAGGAAAGGATGATGTTGCAGATATTGTGGCGAAGGTGCAGTCAGGAAAGGCGCATGCCGGATACGATGCTCTCGCCGACGAAATAGTCGACAATATGTTCACGAGGGGCATTGTCGATCCGGTGAAGATGTCGCGCATGGCGGTCGAGAATGCAGTATCTGCTGCTGCGATTCTGCTCACGACCGAAGCGGCCATCGCTGATATTCCAGAGCCGAAAGCAGTAGCTTCCGGTGCTGGCATGGACGGGATGGGGTACTAGCACCCGTCTCAGAAATAACCGCAGAACATACCCGCGAGGTGGTCACCACCTCGCGGGTATGTTCTTTTTTAATGAGCGCTCGACTGTTCGTTGTAGCTCAGGATTTCCCAGCCACGCGTCTTTGAGAATATCTTCCACGGATGAAATTCGCAGACACTGATACCTCCATTATCCGATGTATTAAAGAACGAGAGCTTCACATATCCCGGGAGATGCAGGTCTTCGCGGTAGAGCATGTACGAGAGAATCATTTTAAGGAATGCGTGATGCGTGACGACGCAGGTCTGTGCCCTGCCAGTTTTTGCGAGATAGAGCAGACACTTGTGCGCACGGATCTTCAGGTCCTGAAAGTTTTCCTCGTCTGAGTAGCGATAATCATCTTCATGGTACGCAAGGTCCATCTCGTCGACGATACGTATCACTTCTGGGTCGCGCGTGCTTTTGCCGATGAGTTCGGTCGCATTGCGTCGCTCAACAAGGAGGGGGGTATACATGATTGGCGCACGTACCTTCTCGCCGATAATTGTTGCGGTCTCTCTCGCTCGCTCGTAGGGGCTGGCGATAATCCTCTTGATACCGAGTGGCGCAAGCAGTTCTCCGACGGCCGCCGCCTGCTGTTTCCCTGATTCACTTAATGCTCCCTCGGCACCCTGTTTTATGTGTTTGGCGTTTAAAAGTGTTTCGCCGTGACGGATGAAATAGAATCGCTTCGGTCGCATGATGAGGACGACACCGATTGCGACAAGTGTGATGGCAATGAGTTCAAGTGGAGGCATGATGCGCTTAGTATACCCGAGTGTTACACTCTCCCGTAATGAGTACGGGTATGTGGAAATTCGCAGTTTCGTACTGGCGACTGGCGGTCGGGATTAGCATTATTCTTGTAGGTGTCGGGTATTTCTATTTCTCGAGTGGGACGAATGTGGGCGCTACGTTAACTATTTCACCTGGTGATTTTAAGGAGCAGGTAAGCGTGTCTGGTACGGTCATTGCGGCGCAGGATGTCGATCTGGGGTTTGCGGCCAGTGGACGCATCGCCAGCATCTACGCGAAAGTCGGGCAATATGTCGGAGCGGGTGCGATCCTTGCAGAGACGGAGAATGGTGACCTTGCTGCGGCACTCACGCAGAAGCAGGCTGCCCTCGCACAGGCGCAGGCCAATCTTGCTGTACTCCACGCCGGCACACGTGCTGAAGAGGTTGCTGTCGCGTCCGTTGCGGTCGACAATGCGAAATCAGCGCTCGTAAGTACGATACAGAATGCATACACTGTGAGTGACGATGCGGTGCATAACCGGATCGATTCTTTCTTCACAAATCCGCGCACCAGTCCAAAACTTTCATTCAACGTCTCAGATGCGGCGCTTAAGTTATTGGTCGAGCGCGAACGGGCAGAAATAGAGTCCGTGCTTACGAATTGGGGGATGTCGATCGTGAAGCTCTCGAACGAGAATGTCGCAGCTACGGCGACGCAGTCTCAGAAACATCTCGCACAGGTCACAGCGTTTCTTGCTGATGCGAACAGGGCACTCAATCAAGGCATACCAGACCAATCTACTTCCGCTGCGACGCTCTCTACATATGGGACGACGCTTGCTACGGGACGCACGAATGTAAACACTGCCGCGACGAATCTTGCCGCCAATGTTTCTGCACTTGAGGCTGCAGGGTCCTCGCTTACACTCAAGAAAGCAGGCCCCACAAGTGAGTCTATTGCAGCACAAGAAGCGGCTGTTGCTGTGGCTGCTGCCGATGTCCGCTCCGCTCAGTCCAAGCTCGCTGCTACGCGGGTGGTTGCTCCATTTTCTGGCACCGTTACACGTATGGATGCGAAAGTTGGAGAAATAATCTCGCCGACGACTTCAGAGATCTCAATGCAAAGCAACGGAGTCTTTGAGATTGAGACGTACATTCCTGAAGTAAATATTGCCCGCATCGCTCAGGGGAATTCAGCGAGTACGACGCTTGATGCCTATGGTTCGGCGGTAATATTTCCTGCGACGGTCATTGCGGTCGATCCGGCAGAGACGTTGAAGGATGGCGTGCCTACTTACAAGACGACACTTGTGTTTCAGAGGGCGGATACCCGCATACGGAGCGGCATGACCGCGAATGTCACTATCGTGACAGGGGTGCTGCACGATTCAATTGTCATTCCTTCGGGTGCGGTCGGTATGAGAGATGGCGTTCCTTATGTGTCCGTCATCAGTGGCGACGTGATGGTTTCCCGCACGGTCGTTATGGGCCCGTCTCCTGCGCTCGGACAGGCGCACATTCTTTCAGGACTTTCTGCCGGTGACGTCATCTTGCTCGCTCCCGCAGAGTAGCGCATGCTCTCTTTTCTGAATATTCGCGTCGGTTTCTATCTCGCTACGCGGCAGCTCCGTCGCGCTAGTTTGTGGACCACGGGACTCATCGTGTTCGTGATGCTCCTCACGTTTCTAAACTTAGTTGTCGTTACCGGAATTCTAGTGGGTCTTATTGAGGGCATAAACGAAAGCTACCGCACGCAATACACGGGGGATGTAATCCTTTCAGAGCTCGCGACGAAGAATTACATACAAGACACTCCGAGCATCATCGCGTTTCTGAAGACATTGTCGCAGGTGTCGATGGTGACGGAGCGTTATCAATCGGGAGGCACCATTGAGGCGAACTATCTTACGCGCACAAGCGATACGGAAAAGCCAAATGCTACTGGCGCACAGGTGATTGGTATCGGTCCAGAGGCGGAAGATGCTTTTACTAACCTCTCTTCAAAGGTAATCGACGGCTCGTATCTCGCAGAGGGTGATTATGATCAGGTCCTCGTTGGGAATTATCTGCTTGCGAAATATGCCTTCGGTCAGCAGCCTGGCCTCACGCCGCTTACCGATGTTGAGCCTGGCACCAAGGTGCGGCTCACTATAAACGGCTCCACGCGCGAAGTGATCGTGAAAGGTGTCGTGAAGAGCAAGGTCGCTCTGCTTGCGACCAGCATCTTTATGCCTGCTTCTGAACTCCGTACGCTCATGGGGCGCACCGATCAGAATGTCGCACAGATAGCGATACGGCTCACGCCAGGGGCCGATCCAGTTGCATTCAAAGACCTTCTCCTCAGGAGCGGCATTGGAGAGAAAGCGAAAGTGCAGACGTTTACTGACTCGATCCCGAATGGTGTCGCCGATATCAAAACCACGTTTGCGATGCTCGGGAACGGCTTCAGCTCGATTGGGCTTGTCGTGGCGGCGATCACTATATTCATAGTGATCTTCATCAATGCAATCACACGCCGCAAATTCATCGGCATCTTGAAAGGGATTGGGATCACGGGCGAAGCGATCGAGATATCGTATATATTCCAATCCCTCTTCTATGCGATCATCGGTTCTTCGATAGGGCTACTTGTTCTCTATGGAGTCTTGGTGCCGGCGGTCGCAGCGCATCCGATCGATTTCCCGTTCAGTGACGGTATCCTGGTCGCACCGATCGACGGTACTGCGATACGCATCGGGCTGTTGGTACTCACGACTGTCATCGCGGGATACTTGCCGTCACGCATGATTGTGCGCAAGAACACGCTCGATTCCATCCTCGGTCGAGGCTGATATGTATATATGATCGAAGTAAAAAATCTCGTAAAGACTTTCAAGGACGGCCCGATCGAGACGCGGGTATTGAAGAGTATCGACTTCACTGCCGAAGCCGGAGAATTCATCGCGATCATGGGTCGTTCGGGAGCGGGAAAGAGTACTCTTCTGTACCAGATATCACTCCTCGACGAGCCGACTTCAGGCGAAATACGCATCAATGGCCAGAATACTCACTCGATGAGCGAGCATGAAAAGATGTTGTTCCGTCTCGCCGAGTTCGGATATGTGTTCCAGGATTATGCGCTTCTGCCGGAGCTCACGGCGCTTGAGAATGTCGCCTTGCCACTCTACATGCAGGGTGCTTCGCGCACTGCCGCTGATGCGAAAGCGGCCGCAGCGCTCGAACGCGTAGGTCTTGGGAAGCGTCTCGACAATCTTCCAAGTCAACTCTCGGGTGGCGAACAGCAGCGTGTTTCCATCTCGCGCGCTATCGCACACACGCCAGACGTTCTCTTTGCAGATGAACCGACCGCGAACCTCGATAAGGAGTCATCCGCGATCGTGATGAATATCTTCAAGGAGCTTCATAAGGGCGGACAGACCATTATTATGGTTACGCATGAGGAAGAGTTCGCGCGATTCGCCGAACGCATCGTGAAACTCGACGATGGGAAGATTATATCGAGCTCGCGCGCATGAGCGGCAAGTCTGTCATTTGGGGCGGAATGCTTGTCGGTTCGACGATTGGTCAGTTCATTCCGTATCTCTGGGGTGGAGACTTGATCGAATATGCGATCTGGGGCGCCATCGGAGGCTTTGCGGGTATCTGGGTCGGTTTCAAACTGGCGAAAATGACCGGCGCGCTCTGAGTTAGGTTTATTTTTTGTTAAAAGTGCGAAGGTGGTGTTTTGCACAGGTGGCCTCCCAACCGTCTTTAGAAGGTCCATACTGTAGGCAGCGGATACATCACCCCGCATTAATAACTTTTTACTCGTATGAAGTCATTGCATATCGTAGCGTTCGCATTGCTTGCGATCGGCGGGATCAATTGGGGTCTCATCGGGCTTGGGATGTATATGGGCAGCGATTGGAATCTCGTGTCGTTTCTTTTTGGAGCTTGGCCAGCGCTGATAAACCTCGTGTACGTGCTCGTCGGGCTCTCGGCGCTCATCGTCCTGTTCTCTCATAGGAAGGATTGTCGCGTGTGCGATGTTTCCGGTTCGGGGATGTGAATTTGGCATACTCAAATTCATGCAGAAAAGAAAATCCGGCACCTGGGTGCCGGATTTTCTTTTCTGCGCAAACCTCTTCTTTTAGACACAGTATTTTGAAGTGGGTAGTTCTCACAGTTTGTACCAAGGTGATATAGTTGGCGGACACGTTACGAATATTTTGATTTGAAATGGCAACAATACAGTCGGTGAAAGGCAAGGAAGTTTTGGATTCTCGCGGTACTCCAACCATCGAGGTGACGGTAGAAATCGCGGGCGGGATGGGTGTCGCATCGGTCCCGTCGGGCGCAAGTGTCGGGGTGCACGAAGCGGTCGAGTTGCGCGATGGTGCAGGTGCAGCGAACCCTAAAAGCGTCTCGAAAGCGATCGCACAGATTCATGACGAGATCGCTCCTGCGATTGTCGGCAAGGAATTCGACCAGAAATCCCTAGACACCTTTTTGTGCGCACTCGATGGTACGAAGAATAAGAGTCGCCTCGGCGCAAATGCCATTCTCGGAATTTCGATTGCTTTCGCCCGTGCGTCGGCGCAGGAGCGCGGAGTTGAGTTGTACGAATATCTCGGCTCGCTCGCTGGCCAGAACACCTTTTCTCTTCCGGTCCCGCTCTTCAATGTGTTGAATGGTGGAAAGCATGCAAAAGCAGGTATCGATATTCAGGAGTGCATGCTTGCGCCTGTCGGCTTCACAAGTATGAAAGAGCAGGTAGAAGTCGCGAAGAAGTGTATGGCCGAACTCAAGACTCTTCTCGAGCAGAAGAATTGCAGCACGGAGATGGGAGATGAGGGAGGTTTCGCCCCCGCTCTTGAGACAAATGATGAAGCGCTCAGCTTGCTCGTGACTGCGATCGAAAAAGCCGGATACACGACCGAGCAGGTGAAGATCTCTCTCGATGTCGCATCAAGCTCGTTCTACGAGGAGGGGAAATATGTTCTCAGATCAGGCGGCGAGCGCTCGCTGACCAGTTCGGAGCTTGTCGAGTGGTATGCCGCGATGGCTGCGAAATATCCGATCATTTCGATCGAAGACGGTCTTTCCGAAGATGACTGGGAAGGATTTGTTGCGCTTAAGAAGACGCTCGGCTCGCTCAGTATTGTCGGCGACGACCTCACGGTGACAAACATCGAGCGCATCAGTATGGCAGTAGAGAAGGATGCGGCGAATGCTTGTATCATCAAGCCGAACCAGATTGGGTCGGTGACGGAGAGTATCGATGCTGTTCTCGCGGCTCGCAAGGCTGGTTGGAAGGCGTTCGCATCGCATCGCTCAGGCGAGACGCTGGATACGTTCATCTCCGATTTCGCTGCAGGACTCTCATGCGATTACATCAAAGCAGGAGCACCGACGAAGCCTGAGCGCACGGCCAAATACGATCGCTTGATAGAGATTGAGAACCGTCTAGCCGCGTAAGATATAAAATAAACATGAGCACGACTGGAAAGCTTCTCATCGCTCGTCACCATGAGTCGGTATGGAATAAGAAGGGTCTCTGGACCGGCACGCGCGATGTACATCTGACTGAGTACGGTTTTGAGAAGGCGGAAGACATGGGTCGTGTGATCCAAGATATTCATATCGACCAGGCGTTCACGTCGATGCAAGTGCGCACTATCGAGACGCTTGCCTGCATGCTCATGACGCTCGACTTGCACTGTGTCCCGACTGAGCACGCAAAGGAGCTCAATGAGCGCGACTATGGTGACTATACGGGAAAGAACAAGTGGGACATGAAGTCACTTGTCGGAGAAGCGGAATTCGATCGCATGCGTCGCGATTGGGATTGCCCTATTCCAAACGGAGAGACGCTCAAGATGGTATATGAGCGTGTCGTGCCGTTTTATAAAACAAAGATTCTTCCGTTTCTTTTGGAAGGGAAGAATGTCCTCGTGGTTGCTCATGGAAATTCGCTTCGTGCGCTCATGATGTATATCGAATCCATCCCACCGGAAGAGGCGAAGAATGTCGAGATGCTTTTCGGTGCAATCGTTGTGTACGATGTGGACCAGGAAGGTCACAAAACGAGTAAAGAGGTGCGTGAAATCAGATCAGACGTAAACGCATAATCACGGCCTTCGACAAAAGAAAAGAGCGCCGTACCCATGGGGTCGTGCGCTCTTTAACTGATTATCTACTTGCCATAGCCATCTCTTTCTCGAAGTACATCTTCGCCTCTTCCGCGACTCCTTTATCGAGAATGAGGGCGTCAATGAATTCATGCATCCGAACGAGTACGGACGCTTCTATCAAAGGCGCTCCCCCGGCATAATCGTTGATGGCGATTCGCAACAGCAGTACCACCTTCATCGCCGTTTTTTGCTGCCCAGCGGATTCGAGAATCTTTGGGTAGAGGAGCATTTGAAAGTTAACATCTTCGTCCACTTGCAACAGACGTTCGAGCAATGTTGTTTTCGAAGGTAGCGCAATAGTGTTGTGATACATGCAACTCTCCTTTGTTGAGATGAAAATGTGCTGTTTTTGGGCCAGAATGGCTCAAGTAGTTACTAAGGCTATGATAGCATATTAATAATGTATTGTCAAGCGATGCGGAGGGGGAGGGATTCGAACCCTCGATACGGTTTTACCCGTATAGCGAGTTAGCAACCCGCCGCACTAGGCCTCTATGCGACCCCTCCGTATTGCGCCACAATATCAAATTTAATGCTCGAGGGCGAGCATGTCTGTTTGTATGGTAAGGTCTTGGCAGTAGGGGTCTTTTATAAAAAAAAGGAGGGAGGTATGGTACCGACGAAAGGAACACCAAAAGAGGCGGTAGTTGCCATTATCGAGGGATATGAGTGTCGCTTGCGTGGTGCTGGAATTCCAAAAAACAAAATGGATCCACGCCGAACATGTGAGTCGCTTAACATGTTCGAAATACTCGCTCATGCGCACTATCTGTGTGATGGGGTGAAAGAGTTTGCAGGAAATCCGAGGAAACAGCGAAAGATGGGCAGCCATCTTGCTGCGGTCCAAATGTTTTTAAGTTTCGCAGGCTGGTACACGCTTCAGGAGCTTATGGACCACAATCGCCCATTAGAGGGATAATGCACGGCCGTCCAGAATCTGGACGGCCAGTCGTTTTTAGTGTGCGAGGGCGAGAGGGATGATATGTTTCGCGCCAGCTTCTTTAAGGGCGTCAATGGCGGCCTGGAGGGTGGCGCCAGTGGTTACAACGTCATCTATTACCATATAAGTGTATGTGGGGTCTATTGAGTGCCTGGTCTTGAAGGCGCCGCGCATGTTTTCTTCGCGGGCGTGGCGCGGAAGCGCTATCTGGGACTCGGTCTCGCGTATTCGCTGGAGGATCGTAGCGTCGACTGTTTGTCCGGTACGTCTGGTGGCACGTCGGATCACTTCTTCGACCTGATTGAATCCACGTTCCCGGAAACGTTTTTCCCCAAGTGGTACTGGCACAATGATCGTTTCCACCCCACTGCCGTTCCTTTCTTGTAGATATTCAGCGAGTGCCGTTGCTAGTAGTTCAAAAGCCTGTTCGCTACCGTGATATTTAGCTTCGTGAATCGTTGAGCGTACAGCAGGGTCAGAAAAGGAGAAAAGCACGACCGTTTCTGGGCGCGTGACTGTGGCAAGTTTCGGGGTAAGAGAGGCGATAAATGTGTCGGTAGATATTTCCCGTACGACAAGTTCATCGGGGCGGGGCGGGAAAAGCAGGTCCAGCCAGTTACGTATAGACACCATGGTATTATTCTCTCATGTCGTTTCTCGATAGTCTCTTTGCGAAAAAGGAGCAAAGCGTCTTGGGCGTGGACATCGGGTCGTCCTCGCTGAAGGTCGTACAGTTGCGCAAGGAGCATGGTCAGGCAGTGCTCGAAACCTATGGCGAACTTGCGCTCGGCCCTTATGGCGGCTCAGAAGTCGGGCTCGCGACCAATCTTTCTCCGGAACAGATTGCGGAGTCTCTGAAAGACCTGCTGCGTGAGGCGAAAGTAACCACAAAAAGCTGCGGTGTCTCCATACCGTTCGCACGGTCGCTTCTCACTCTGGTCGATCTCCCATACCGTGCGGATCCGCAGGAACAAAAGACCGTCGTCGAGCTCGAGGCTCGTAAGTATATTCCCGTGCCGGTGAGTGAAGTGCAGCTTGAGTGGTTTGTTGTGCCCTCGGCGGATGCAACTCAGTTCTCCGAAGATAATAAAGAAGCGCCCAAAAAAGACAAAGTCGAAGTACTCCTTGTGGCGGTTCATAATGATGAGCTTGCTGTGCTACAGAATATTGTCGCCGGCGCAGGGCTTTCGGCAAGTTTCTACGAACTCGAGATTTTCAGCACCATCCGTGCTGCGGTTGATGAACCGGTAAAGCCGGTCATGGTTATTGATGTTGGCGCATCATCAACAAAGACCTATGTCATCGAGCATGGGGTCGTGGCACTTTCGCATGCTGTCGGTACCGGAAGTCAGGACATTACTCGTGCGATATCGATTTCCGGAAACGTGTCCATCTCTCAAGCAGAGGCACTGAAAAAGAAAGAAGGATTAGGGGAGGGGACTACGCACAGTTCTCCCGAACTCGTCTTCTCACGTATCTTTTCTGAAGCACGGCGCGTGCTCATTCAGTATGAAACAGCACATAAGAAGTCAGTTACCTCGATTATCTTCACGGGCGGTGGCGGCGTTACTAAAGAGCTCGGTGCGTATGCGAAACGTGTCTTCTCTATAGATGTACAGGTCGCCGATCCATTTAAAAAAACCGAGGCTCCGGCGTTTATGCGGTCGGTCCTTCAGGAGATCGGTCCGGAGTTCGCAGTCGCTGTCGGTATTGCATTGCGAAAGCTTGAGGAAGTCTAGAACATAAGAATTTTTCCACATTGCAAAACGCAACTCAT
Organism: bacterium; assembly: GCA_030651285.1. Classification (GTDB taxonomy): domain Bacteria; phylum Patescibacteriota; class Minisyncoccia; order Phycocordibacterales; family Phycocordibacteraceae; genus C7867-001. The sequence continues at coordinate 85,902 of JAUSCN010000020.1, read as the reverse complement.
CTGTGTTTTACACAGATGAGTTGCACGAAGCTTGCGTGAGTATCGTATACTGAACGTAAATGCTTCCTCCGTCGATTCCAACATCCTTCGTTCCTCATCCGCTAGGCGGCGCACCACGCCGCGCAAGTAGGGACCTGACTGGAGTGTTCGGTGTGGTCATCTACATAATTCTCGGCATCGTTATTGCGCTTGCAGCCGGAGTTTTCTTTTACGGGCGTATTTTGGCAAGCACGCAGGCGAGCAGGGATGCGGAGCTTGCTAAGGCTAAAGGCGGGATCGACTCCGCAACAATCGAAAATTTCGTCAGACTGCATGATCGTCTTGATTCAGGGCAAAAACTTCTTTCAAAGCATATCGCGTTCTCGAATTTCTTCTCTCTTCTTGAGAGGATTATTCCTTCCACTGTGCGCTTCTCATCACTAAATATCACCTTGGGCGAAAAAGGAGGGGCGAAACTTAGCGGGGCTGGCGTAGCAAGAAATTTCAATGCGCTGGCGGCAGTGTCGTCGGCTTTTGCCGCTGATGGACGCATCAGGGACGCCATCTTCTCGAGCCTTGTTGTCAGTCCGGTCAATGGCTCTGTTGCTTTCGCGCTCTCAGCCTCGTTAGATCAGAAGCTTATCGAGTTTACCGTGGGCGAGCCTGCACAGGACGCATCTTCTATAGAAACCTCAACCACTACACCATTATGATGGCAGACCGTATCATCCCTCTATTCGCCTTCCTAGCCGCAGCCGGTATTTTCTTTGGGTATGTTCATCCGGCATGGACGGGAGTAATAGCTGAAACGAAAGCCTCGATCGAAGCGGATAATCAGGCGCTTGAGGCGTCCAGCGCATACTCAGCGAAGCAAAATCAACTTGCATCTGCGCGCAGTGCGATCGACCCGGCAAACCTCGAAAGACTGTCCGTCTTTCTTCCCGATTCGGTCGACAATGTTGGGCTCATTCTCGATCTGAACGCGCTCGCTGCGCGCTCAGGAATCGTACTCTCTAATGTCGATGTTACGACAGATACGGCTTCAACAAATGCTCCAGCACGGAGTGCGACGCCGGCTGCCAAGGTTGATCCAGTCGGTTCAGTCGACTTATCTCTTTCTGCGGTGGGTACGTATTCTTCCCTGCAAACATTTCTGGTGGGAGTAGAGAAGAGTGCTCGCATACTCGAAGTGCGAGATCTTGGTGTCACTGGTTCCGATACTGGTGTGTATAGTTATCGGATGAAGATCCGCCTCTTCTGGCTCCGTTGATTGCCAGCCCCATATTTTCTTATTATGAAATCAAACACAACTTTCATCATCGCAACGCTTCTGATCGCTGCCGGCGCGTATTGGTACTTTTTTACCGGTACAGGGAACGAGGCGCCTCTTACGACAAGCGTGACAGAAAACGTCGATCAGACGAAATTCCGAGAGCTTATCGTCAAGCTTCCTGGTTCGTTCGACACGAAAATATTTGATGACCCTCGCTTCAGTGTGCTCGTAGATCTTACGACGCAGGTTGCTCCAGAGACTGCTGGACGCATCGATCCGTTTGCGACTATTTCTGGAGTTTCAAACACAGGCAGGAGGTAAATCTCGCTGAAGACCGTACGTGATGTAGTAGAATGACAGAAGTATGGAAATGCACGTATCATTTAGCCGCATAATTAGGTCGTGTAGCTACGACCATCTTCTGACAAGATGAATCTCCTCGGATTTCTTGTCGACAAAGGAATTCTCACTGCGAGTGCGCGCGCGGCTGTTGAGGCTGATCTTGCAAAGAAGACGCGTTCGCTCTCGGACGCTCTTTCCGAACAGGGAATCAAGCTTGAAGATGCATTGGGAGAGGCAGGGAAAGAGTACGGATTCCCCGTGAGAGTTCTCGGTGATCCTCCCGTTTCGGAGCAGGCGTTGGAGTATATTCCAATCGATTCAGCTCGCCACTACGGATTCGTCCCCCTTACGGTCAATGAAGGTGCACTCGAGGTCGGTCTTATCGATCCCGACAATATCGAGGCGTTTGATGCGCTGCAGTTCATCTCGACTCGGGTAGGCATGCCATACAAAATCTTTCTTATCACCAAGGAAGATTTTGATCGCGTGATCGAAAGCTACCATTCTATTTCTGGAGAGGTTGGTAAGGCACTGTCTGAGTTTGAGACGGAGGGAAAAGCTCCTGTGGTAAATAATGCTGTTTCGGGTGTAGCAGCTTCTTCTGACGAGTCGCCGATGCTGACCGAAGAAAAGCTTAATCTTTCGGGCCCGCACGAGGCTCTTAAAGAAGATGCGCCAGTGACGAAAATAGTATCGACGATACTGAGATATGCCATCGAAGGTCACTCGTCTGATATTCATATCGAACCTATGCATACGAGGACTCGTGTTCGCTTCCGTATGGATGGCGATCTGCATACTTCGATCGAGTTGCCGGTGAAAGTGCACGAGGCGGTTGTCGCGCGCATAAAGATTCTCGCGAAACTGCGTCTTGATGAGAAACGTAAGCCGCAAGATGGTCGTTTCTCGGCCACCGTTGAAGGTCGTCGAATCGATTTCCGTGTCTCCACCTTTCCAACAGAAAACGGCGAGAAGGTGGTGATGCGTATTCTCGATCAGTCAGATGCGAGTGCGACGCTTGAGTCGGTAGGGTTCTCCGGCGAACATCTTGAAGAGGTGCGCACTATGATGAAAGTTCCGTACGGCATCATTCTCATCGCTGGCCCGACAGGGTCGGGAAAGTCGACGACGCTTTTCGCTATGCTCTCCGAGCTTGATCGTGAGACATCGAATGTCGTTACGCTTGAGGATCCGGTTGAATACGAAATACCGAACGTGTCGCAAAGCCAGGTGCGACCCGAAATCGGGTACACGTTCGCGACTGGTCTGCGCTCCATTCTGCGCCAAGACCCTGATGTGATCATGGTCGGAGAGATTCGCGACAAGGAGACGGCTGCGCTTGCGGTGCAGGCAGCGCTTACGGGCCACCTCGTGTTTTCAACCATTCACACCAATACCGCTTCAGGAGCTATCCCGCGTCTCATCGACATGGGTGTCGATCCGTTTCTTATTGCGCCGACATTGGTTGGAGTTATCGGACAACGCCTGGTTCGAAAACTTTGCAAAGGGGCAGGTAAAGCGTTGCCAATCACTGAGAGTGTGAAGATGTCTCTTGATCAGCAGTTTTCAGATTTGCCGGAGCAATACCGCAGCAAGCTCCCGCCATTCAAGGAATTTTATACGGCGACCCCGACGTCCGAGTGTGCGAATGGTACACGCGGTCGTACCGCAGTGTTCGAGATATTGCATATGAACAAAGATCTTGAACAGGTCGTGCTCAAGGAGCCGGTTGAGGAAAAAATCTACGCGGCGGCACGTATGAACGGCATGCTCACGATGCGCGAAAGTGCGATTGTGAAGGCTCTTTCGCAAGACATTCCTTTTGAGGAAATCAATACGCTTGGCGGCGATCTTTTCCCCGAGATGGATACGGACCCTGTGGGGGATGCGTAGTATACTAATCGGTAATGGCATACCGTATTTTTATTGTCGACGACGACAAGTTCCTTCTCGACCTCTACGCAGTTAAGTTTAAGAATGCCGACCATGAGGTGAGTGTGTTCGGTAGTGGGGAGGATCTCGTTGCGGCTCTCCGGAAGAAAGATGCAGTCATGCCGGACGCCATCCTGCTCGATGTCATCATGCCGGGTATCGGTGGGTTCGGTGCTCTTGAGATGATACGGAAAGATAACCTCGCGAAAGGCGCGAAGATAATCATCCTTTCAAATCAGGGTCAGGATTCCGACATTGAGAAAGCGAAGAAGCTCGGTGTAGATGGGTACATCATCAAGGCGTCCGCGATTCCCTCGGAAGTATTTACCGAGACATTGCGTATTATAAAGACAGAAAAATCTAACTAGCACCATGACCATCGACAAACGCCTCGCAGAATTCCTCGATACCGTCGTAAAAGAGGGTGGGTCGGACCTCCATCTTTTTGCAGGCGGGTCCCCGGTCATCCGGGTGTCAGGTGCGCTCGTGCCGCTCAGCAAATATCCTGCACTTACCGAGAAAGAGACCGAAGAAATGTTGAAGAGCATCGTTCCGGAGGATCGCTGGAATTCTTTCAAGGAAAACCAGAGCATCGACCTTTCATATGCACACAAATCCGACGCACGATTTCGCGTGAATGGGTATCGCGCGCAAGGGTCAGTAGCGCTCGCGTTCCGCTTGATTCCGCATTCTGTTCGCACATTCACGGAACTCAACCTCCCTCCGATCCTCGAAGTGTTCACACAGCGCGAGCAGGGATTCTTTCTGGTGGTGGGACCGGTGGGTCAAGGGAAGTCGACGACGCTCGCTGCAATGGTTGATCGCATCAATGATTCGCGTGCGGAACATATCCTCACCATCGAGGATCCGGTTGAATATATCTTCATGCCGAAGAAATCGCTCATTCATCAGCGCGAAGTAAACGTCGATACGGCCGATTTCCACACGGCCCTGCAAGGAGCTTTCCGAGAAGATGTAGACGTGATTATGGTCGGCGAAATGCGCAATTATGAGACGATCTCTTCGGCGGTGACCGCGGCTGAGACCGGCCACCTCGTGCTCTCCACGCTCCACACTAATAATGCCGCACAGACCATCGACCGCATCATCGACATGTTCCCCTCGGAGCAGCAGGATCAGGTCCGTGTGCAGCTAGCAGGATCTCTCATTGGTATCTTCTCTCAGCGTCTCATCCCTCGCATCTCGGGCGGTCTCATTCCGGCCTACGAGCTTCTTATCAACAACAATGCAGTGAGTACGCTCATTCGCGATGCGCGAACCCATGAGATAAGTTCCGTCATTGAGACTTCATCGCAGGAGGGAATGATCGATATGGATCGCTCGCTCGCAGAGCTTGTGCATCGTGGGGAAGTTACTGTCGAGCATGCTTATGAACACGCGATGGATCCGAAGACCTTCGAGCACTATATCTAACGCCTATGCTATTTAAATATCACGCTATCGATCAGGATGGGCACGAGCGAGAGGGGACCATAGAAGCCCCCTCGCAAGAAATAGCTATTTCCGCCCTGCAGCGCCGCAGTCTCATTATTTCGGCGATCGAGTCTGCCGATAAGAAGTCGGTATTCGAGATGAATCTCGCGTTTTTCGACAGAGTATCCAATAAAGAAATCGTCATTCTTTCTCGCCAAATAGCCACCCTGTTCGAGGCGCAGGTCTCGGCATTGCGTGTATTTCGGCTCATCGCGTCCGAAGTTGAAAATAAGAGTCTAGCATCCATTCTTACGACGGTCGGAGATGATCTTCAAGGAGGAAGCCCGATTAGTAAAGCGCTTTCGCGCCACCCCAAAGTGTTTTCGACTTTTTATGTAAACATGGTTCGGGCTGGGGAAGAATCAGGAAAGCTTTCTGAGACATTCAATTATCTCGCAGACTATCTTGATCGTTCGTATGAGCTCGTCAGTAAGGCTGAAAACGCCCTTATCTATCCGGCATTCGTCATCGCCGTATTCTTTGGTGTCATGGCGCTGATGCTCACGCTCGTGATTCCAAAAATTAGTGCCGTCCTGCTTGATTCGGGTCAAGAAGTTCCAATGTACACAAAAATCGTCATCGGCTTTTCGAACTTCCTAGTGCAATACGGCATCTTCATACTCATTGCGCTTATCGCGTCCGGTTTTTATGTGTGGAGGCTTGGGAAAACTGAGAGCGGGAAGCTCTTTCTTGATGGTTTCAAGCTCGGTGTCCCGTATTTGGGCGATCTCTACAAGAAATTGTATCTTTCTCGTATTGCAGACAACTTCGCTACAATGCTCCTCTCAGGAGTCTCGGTCGTCGAGGCGATCGAGATTACCAGCTCAGTTGTCGGAAATGCCGCATATGCGGAAGTTCTTAAAGATGTTGGCGCGAGCGTAAAAGGAGGATCGTCTATTTCGGATTCGTTCGGCAAGCATGCGGAAATTCCGGGCATCATGGTCGCCATGACCAGAGTGGGTGAGGAAACAGGCGAGCTTGGCAAGATCCTCACTACGCTCGCAAAATTCTATAATCGCGAAGTGACGAATGCTGTCGATACGCTCGTCAGCCTCATTGAACCAGCCATGATTGTCCTCCTTGGTCTCGGCGTTGGCGTGCTGCTTGCGGCGGTGTTGCTTCCGATCTATAACATGGCAGGGTCATTCTAGTTTCTGCAATTCTCCTAGAACCTAAAAGGTATAGTACGTAGGGGTGACGCTATCCACACCCCCGCTTCCGCTCCTGCCGCTCTCAGCGTACAATTTCGGCATTAGCCCAAATAATATTTTATGTATAACAATCGTTCAAAAGGTTTCACTCTTATCGAACTTCTCGTCGTGATCGCTATTATCGGTGTCCTCTCGGCTGTCGTGCTTGCATCTCTTAATACTGCTCGCACAAGGGGTAATAACGCAGCGGTTCAGTCGAACCTTGCGGGTATGCTCTCACAGGCTGAGATCTACTACGGTAATGCTGGCAACGTGTACGCTACTGTTGATCTTGCTTGGACAACTGCAAGTTGTCCGGCTGCAGCAGGTACGTCTGTAGTTGGTGACACTACTATAAAACGAGCTATCGATGCAGCTAATACCGCAAATGGTGCAGGTGCAATCGGTTGCGCAGCAACCGCAACTACCTACGTTATTGCCGCTGACCTCGTTGGTGGAGGTTATTGGTGCGTAGACTACACTGGTACCTCAAAGGCGATACCAGCAGCAACGACGGCAAACCTTGCAGCGGCTGGTACCCTTGCTGTTTGCCCTTAATCTCGGCGCATCTCTAGATATTCAGACATGAACACTAAAAAAGCATCAGGCGGGTTCACTCTTATCGAACTTCTCGTCGTGATTGCGATCATCGGCGTTCTTGCGGCTGTCGTGCTCGCATCTCTTAATAGTGCACGTTCGAAGGGTAACGATGCTGGTGTGAAGGCTAACCTCAGTTCTATAAGCACTCAAGCAGCCCTCTTCCTTTCGGACAACAACAACGCGTACGGTATCTTCAATGACGGTACCGCTACGGGCGCTGCAGCATGTCCGGTACCAGGAACTGCGGGAGCTACTGTGTTCCATGAATCGACCATCGCAAGAGCGATTGAAGCGGCTGTGACCGACTCATCAGGCGGCTCAGCAGTCTGTCTCTCGACGAACTCCGCATACGTAGTTGCGGTGTCACGACCTGCAGATGTCGCTTCGACCACATCGGCATATTGGTGCGCCGACGGGGCAGGTAATCGTTGCGGAGTAAGCTCTGTGACGTTCACCACTCCTACCTGCTCGTGCGTCACGAGTAAGTAATCTTCTTCTTAAGGGGGAAAGAGCAGAAACCCGCGGGTATCCCGCGGGTTTCTGCTATGATGCGTGCATGTTTTCTCCGATATCGGTGGCGATATTTTTGTTGGGTGCGATCGTCGCTAGTTTTATCGGGGTAGTCGTCGCCCGTCTCAATACTGGGCAAAGCATTTTTTCTGGCCGCTCCCGCTGCGATATATGCGATACGACGCTTTCGTCACTCATGCTCGTACCAATCATTTCTTATCTTGCTTCGGGCGGCAAGGCGCAGTGTTGTGGTGCAAAAATATCCTATCAAGCCCCGTTGACTGAAATCTTCTTGGGCGGACTGTTCGTGCTTGCGTATAGCAAGATCGGTCTTAGTATCGCACTTCCGCTCGTGTTTGTGTCGATGGCTTTGGTCCTCGCGCTCGTTCTGTACGATCTCTCGCACCAGATATTGCCCTCATCGCTGCTGTATCCGTTCGTGGCGATGAGCATTGCGGCAAGTGTGGCATCCCAACCTCAATCAGATTTTATGGGCACGCTTGTCGCAGCTGTCCTGATCGCGGCGAGTCTCGCACTCATCCATATACTCTCCCAAGGGCGCGCCATGGGTTTTGCGGATGCTCCATTCGCGTTCGGACTCTCGATGCTCGTCGGCGGAGCTGCATTTTCTGGATTTATATTTTCGTTCTGGATAGGCGCGGTAAGTGGGATAATCATATTGGCGCGGAGGCCTAAGGGTTCTAGAATGGGGGTTGAGGTCCCGTTCGCGCCATATTTGGCCGCCGGCTTTCTCCTCGCTTACTTTACGCAATGGAATCCTTTCGCTCTCACCGAACTCCTGATTCGTCAGATAGCTCCATGATGATGGGAGTGGGAGCTTTTGTCCCGACAGAGACCCGCCCTAAAGGTGTTGTGAATAGAAAACGTGCCCCATCTCCAATGGGGTTTACTCTAGTAGAGCTTCTGGTCGTCACTGCGATCATCATGGTCATTACTGCGATCACCATGAATAGTCAGACCTCTTTCAATAAGTCGCTCATCCTTGCGAATACGGCGTATGATATTGCTCTAACGTTCCGTTCGGCTGAAACATACGGCATCAGCAGTCGTGTGGTAAATGGCAACACAAATGTCGGGTACGGCATTCATATTCAAACCGCTCCGAACCATATATTCACTCTCTTTGCCGACACAGACCCTAGTCCAAATTGCCATGGGTTACCATCTGGAGGTGCGGGTGCACCTAATGCCGTACCCGGCGATTGTATGTATACCCCCTCTCAGGATGAAAAGATTCAAGAGTACAATATAGGGAATTCAATCTACATGACTAATTTTTGCGTCTATGAGTCAGGAAGTTGGTCTTGTGCGAGTGATGGCCTGACTACGCTCGATATTGTTTTCGCACGACCCAATCCCGACCCTTTCATCAATGTGACGGGCTCAAGAGCATGTGTCGCTCTTGCTTCTACTCAGGGCGGCTCGCGTTCCGTCTGGGTCGAGGCGTCAGGGGCGATAACTGCGAATGCTTCCCCATGTCCATCATGAACCCTACACGTGGCTACACGCTTATCGAGCTTATGGTCGCGCTCGGACTTTTCTCGATCATCATGCTCTTGGCCTCAGGTGCATACCTCATGATGATCGGTATAACTCGGAAAGCGCAAGGATTATCGACCGGCGTCGACAACCTCTCTTTTGCGCTGGAGGTCATGACGCGCAACATGCGTACCGGCGTCAACTATAGTTGCGATTTTGCAAGTGACTGCGCAAACGGAGGAAACACTTTTTCATTTGATGCTAATGTGAACGGTGCAACGGTACCGATAACCTATAGTCTTGTCGGAAACACGATACAAGAGATAAAAGGAACTGAAACGAGAACGCTTACTGATGCGTCAGTGAACGTCTCTTTGCTCCGGTTCTATGTCGTCGGTACGGCGAAAACGTCAGTGAACGATTATCAGCAGCCACGTGTGCTGATGGTTGTTTCGGGGACGGTTAGTTCAAGTGCACTGAACACCGATCGTTTCTACGTTCAGACGGGCTCAACGATGCGCGGCACCGATATTTGAGTATGAAAAAATATGAACCTTATATGATAGGCAGAAATTCCAAGAGCAACCCTCGAAGATGGGTGTCAGGATTCACCCTGGTCGAGACTCTTATTGCGATCACAATTGTCACATTATCGGTCGCGGGGCCACTGTATTCTGCGAGTCGCTCCTTGGTTGCGGCGCAGTCTGCCGAGGGCAAGCTAATCGCTACATATCTCGCTCAGGAGGGAATCGAATATGTGCGCGAGATGCGTGATGATTCGTATCTTGATGCATATCGAATTGGTGGAGCAAACGTATCGACGGACGCATGGAACGAGTTTATTTCAGGTGCGGGTACAGCGTCAGTAACTCAGTGTCGGGGTACATCTGCAGCGCCTTTGACCTGTACGCTTGATCCTGTGCAGGTCGCGGGTTCTCCGTTTACTGCTTGCTCGGGAGCAGGCTGCACGCCACTTTATCGGAGAAATGATGGGGTGTATACACAGCAGCAGACGGGCAACACTCGTACGCCATACACGCGCACGATTCAGGTGTTCAGTGTGCCAGATGCCGCGGCAAGTCCTACCGAGGTGCGTGTAGTGTCTAGAACTTCGTGGGATTTCCATGGGGTTACACAGTCGGTAACAGTTACTGACCATCTCACGCCATGGCAATAAAAAATAGAAACAGTGCGCGGGAAATACGAAGAGCGGATTCTTCACGAGGCTTCGCGCTTTTCGTTGCAATAATTTTCATGTCAGTGATGCTCGTGTTCGGCATAACGCTTAGTTCGCTTGGCTATAAGCAGCAGATACTTGCTTCTTCGGCCATAGAGTCACAGAATGCGTTCTATGCGGCTGATGCTGCGCTCGAGTGTTTGCTCTATGCAGACCAGAAGCTGAATCTTTTTGTCCACACCACTCCGGTACCCTCGTCTGCTCCTTCGTTGACGTGCGATGGAGTTGGGGCAGTTTCTTCATCTATAGATTCGTGGAATGCGAATCAGTGGGTTGTTTCAGAACGGGTCTCCATTGATTCGGGGAGACTTTGTGCAGATGTGACGATCTATAAACCAGATCCCAGCGCAGGTCTAAGGACGTATCTCTTCTCGCGAGGGTATAACATCCCTTGTGCGACGATAGCGAACCCAGGGAAGGTGCGTTTCATGTCTCGCGGCATTAATGCTAGTTATCAATAAGCAGGTATCTAGTGCGTGATTCTCTTACATAATAACGCGATGGACTCCATTCCCGACGCGTTTTTTTTGTTGGAGTACCAACGAAAAAAAACGTATACTGTCTGCATGAAGGTCCCACATGAGGTGCGAGAGCGTGCAGAGCAGCTGAAGAGCACGATAACGAAATATCGTGCTCTTCAGCACGGAAAGGACATCTCTCCGATATCGGCTGAGGCGCTTGATTCGCTCAAATATGAACTCGCGGAGCTTGAGGAGAAATACCCAGAACTCATAACTCCGGATTCGCCGACGCAAGTCGTAGCAGGTGCGCCCTTACCGTTTCTTAAGAAGGTGCGTCACACCATCTCCCAATGGTCATTTAATGATGCGTTTACCGAAGACGACATACGAGCGTTTGATGAACGGGTGCGTAAGGTAAGTGGAGCAGTGCCGACATATGACCTTGAGCTCAAAATAGATGGACTCAAGATAGTTCTTACATATGAGAAAGGGGTTTTGACGACTGCGGCGACGCGAGGCGATGGTGTGATTGGTGAAGATGTGACTCATAATATTAGAACCATACGCGAGATACCTGAGCGACTAGCTCGCTCTGTCGACCTTATCGCGGAAGGCGAGATATACCTCAGCCGCTCTGGATTTGTAAAGCTGAATAGGCTTCGTCAGAAACAAGGCGAACCGTTATTCGCGAATCCTCGCAATGCAGCAGCAGGCTCCATCCGTCAACTTGATCCTGCAGTCGCAGCTGCACGTCCGCTTGGAGTATTTTTATATGATGTCGCACAGACGTCGGAAGCATTTCCGAAGTCTCAGACAGAAGAGATTGAATATCTAGCGGGTCTAGGTCTTCCGGTGAATCCGGAGCACCGTCACGTTGATACACTTGAGGAAGTATTTGCATATTGGCAGAAATGGAAAGGTTCTGCTCGCGACAAAGTCGATTATCAAATCGACGGTATTGTGCTAAAGGTCGAGTCGCCTGAGCAGCAGCGCATTCTTGGGTATACCGGCAAGGCACCGCGTTTTGGTATTGCGTACAAATTTCCGCCTGAACAGGTGCAGACGATCATCGAAGATATCACGCTCCAGGTCGGTCGCACCGGAAAGCTCACACCGGTTGCGCACTTGCGCAGTGTGGCTGTCGCGGGAACTACGGTCGCTCGCGCGACGCTGCATAATGAGGATTTCATTACGGAAAAAGATATACGTATCGGCGATACTGTCATCTTGCAGAAGGCGGGAGATATCATTCCTGAAGTTGTGTCGGTCATTAGTGAGCTGCGACCGCAAGGGGCGAAGCGGTGGAAGTTTCCTACAACTTCGCCGCTGTGCGGTGGCGATGGAAGTATTGAGCGCGTACCAGGAGAGGCTGCACATCGCTGCAAGGTCTCTGGCTCTTTTGAACAGCAGTCACGCAAGCTCGCTCACTTTTCTGGAAAGAGCGCGATCGATATAACCGGTATGGGTCGCGAGACTGTCCGCACGCTCATGGAGCATGATCTCATATCTGATTTTGATGACATATTCGAGCTCACAAAAGATGAGTTGCTTGAGCTTGAGGGATTCGAAGAGACAAAAGCTACTAAGCTCGTGCAGGCTATCAAAGATGTGCGGGAGGTTCCGCTTGACCGATTCCTTATCGGACTCGGTATTCCGCATGTGGGAGAAGAAACTGCGTTTCTTCTTGCTACGCATTTCGGAACTCTTGAAAAACTTAGTGCAACTGATGAGGAATCTCTCTCAAACATTAGTGGTATTGGCCCGATTATCGGGTATGCGGTTGCGGAGTGGTTTAAGGATGCGGGTAATCGAGCACTTATTTCTCGTCTTGAGAAACATCTGAAACTCAAGAAAGTCGTTGCGCCGAGTCAGGGCCCGCTCACGGGTATGACAGTCGTGGTAACTGGTACGCTCCCGACTCTTTCGCGCGAAGAGGCCGAAGCAAGAGTGCGCATGGCGGGCGGAAAGCCGGCAGGGTCTGTATCTGTCAAAACTTCCTTCGTGGTTGCGGGTGAAAATGCTGGCAGCAAGCTCGATAATGCGAAAGAACTCGGCATTCCGGTCCTTACGGAAGCCGAACTCCTCATAAGGCTCGGGGCGTGATAGAGTGCGGGTAATGGCGACAGTAGAAGATGTAAAAAAGCTTGCGGCGCTCGCGCGCATTAAGGTGGAGGACGCTGAGCTCGAGAAATTCACGAAGGAATTCGATGCGATTCTTGCCTATGTCGGACAGCTCGAGAAGCTCGAAATCCCTCAAGATCTTAAGGGAGAGAAGCCGGCGCTGCGAAATATTATGCGGACAGATGGTGAGCCGCATGCGCAAGGTGCGTACACTGAAAAGATTGCCTCGCAGTTTGCAGCTCGTGAGGGAGATGCCCTTTCGGTGAAGCAGATCATTCAACATGACTAGACCGAATGAAATGACTATCGAGGAAGCGGCCCACGCGCTCCGCGCGCGGGAACTCACGGTTCGCGCCCTCTGGGATGCGTGTGCAACAGCTGCTGCAGAGAAGAATCCCGGGCTGAATGCGTACATAGAATTGTTTCCCGCTGACGATGCGGCGATCGACGCTGCTCAGAAGCGCGTTGACGCTGAAGGAGAAAAAGCTCCGCCTCTCTGCGGCATACCGCTTGCGATAAAGGATAATATTTTAATAGAAGGAAAGATCGCAAGTTCAGCGTCGAAGATGCTTGAGAATTACTGTGCGACATATGACGCGACGGTCATCAAGAAATTGAAGGAAGCCGGAGCGCTTTTCATTGGTCGTACCAACATGGACGAATTCGCGATGGGTTCGTCGACGGAACACTCTGCATTTGGAAAAACACTCAATCCGATAGATACGATTCGCGTGCCTGGAGGGTCTTCTGGTGGTTCAGCTGCGGTGGTTGCTGCACACATCGCTATCGCAGCGCTCGGTTCTGACACTGGCGGATCGATCCGTCAGCCAGCTGCGCTTACCGGGCTTGTGGGCCTCAAGCCGACGTATGGCGCGGTTTCTCGCTCGGGGCTCATCGCTATGGGCTCATCGCTCGATCAGATCGGTCCGCTCACGAAATCGGTTTCAGATGCGAAAATCTTGTATGAAGCAATTCGCGGACAAGATGCTCTCGACTCTACGACCATTCCAGATGGTCTCTATGAAAAGCGCGAAGTTTCCGCAAAGTTCCATATCGGTGTACCACGTCACCTGTTTCGAGAGGGAGTAGAAGCAGATGTGCTCGAAACTTTTGAGGCGACACTAAAGAAGCTTACGGATGCAGGGCATACGCTTGTCGATATTGAGCTTCCGACTAGTTCGCATGCGCTCGCAGCGTATTACGTCATCATGCCTGCTGAAGTCTCAACAAATCTCGCGCGTCTCGATGGAATTCGATATGGACACCATGCAAATGGCAAGACGCTGCTCGATGACTACGTTAATTCTCGTACCGAGGGCTTTGGCGAAGAGACTCGTCGCCGCATATTGCTCGGCACCTTTGTGCTCTCATCAGGATATATCGATGCGTATTATAGAAAGGCAGATGCCGCACGCGCGGTGCTCCGCCGCGAATACATGGAAGCTTTCAAAAAGGCCGACATCATCGCGTTTCCGACGACGCTTTCCCCAGCATTTAAGTTCGGCGAGAAGGGGGATCCGCTCTCGATGTATCTGGAAGATATTTTCACGGTCACTGCAAACCTTACGGGCATGCCAGCAATCTCTGTACCGATGGGTACTGTCGTGCGCGACGGCAAGCATCTCCCGATCGGCATTCATTTCACCGCACCGCACCAGGCTGAAGAGGTTCTTTTTGCGGCTGGTAGTGCAGTGGAGAAGGTCCGCTAACGTCTTTTCTTCCGCGTATACTGAGTGCATACGCTATGCAGCTGAACGTTGAATATTGGTACCGGCTTCTCTATGAATGCCTTTGGGGGTCGTGTTACAACTCGATTGAATATTCTCAACTTGTCGCTTTGCTTGCGAATGTCTGGGTCTGGATCGTCATTATCGGCTACGCACTTTCCGTCATCGGCCTTTTCATCATCATCTATACGACGATGCAGCTGTTTGAGTTGCGCGATCGTGAAAGGAAGTTCTACAACACGCTTCTGCTCACTCCAGAGGCGAAGCGAGAGATACATTCGCGTTGGGAACATATTGAAAAGCTTGCGGGCGGATCAAGTTCGAGCGAGTGGAAGGAGGCGATCATTGAGGCAGACATCATGCTCGACGATGTTCTTACGAAACAGGGGTATACAGGTGTCGGTGTCGGCGAGAAGCTGAAGCAGGTTGATCAGGTGAGTTATCCGTCAATTCAGGAGGCATGGGATGCGCATAAGGTGCGTAACCAGATCGCGCACGAAGGCTCGGCATTCATCTTGTCAGACACACTTGCTCGTCGCACTATCGCCCGCTATGCATCCGTTTTCCGCGAATTTAAAGCTATTTGAGTAAGGTGTTGCCCCACATATTTTTTTGTGTATACTTTCTGTGCGGGGTAGAGGAGAGGTACCTCGGGAGGCTTGAATAATACGGGCGTGTGCGCGAGTAATTGCGCATAAGATCATCTGCCAAATTCGGCGGAACCCTCTTGCGAAAGCGAAAGGCAATACCGAGCCAAGCCTTTCTCTTTTTGGAGAAAGGAAGGTGTAGAGACTAGACGGTAGACACCCCTCGCGGGGTGAAGGCATAGTCCAGACCACAAACCGAAGGGGCAATGAAAATTGTAGTGGTAAGCATAACCTCCAGACGCCGGTTCAATTCCGGCCCCCGCAACACGGTTGTGACGCCAGGAACCAGTACCGTTCCCCGTCAAAGTCGGTACTGTACCGGCGCCCCTGTTCAGCCAGAAAAGCGAGCAAAAACCACGAAAGTGGTTTTTGCGTTTTCAGCAGATACACCATATTCCCAGTTCGATTCCGATTCTCGTATTAGCCATAGTTTCGTGTTGCAATCACGGTCGTCCCTCCCTGATTTTGAGCAGGGGCGCTGGAATCGAACTGGCGAAGCTCACTGACCACACCGGTTCTCGAGTTCCCGTCCTGGTCGAGCTAGACGGGGGCAGGAATACCAGACTCAAGCTATACTTAGCGCATGAAAACTATCCTTGTTGATGCCATAGACGCCTTAGTTATAGAAGGAGAGGGCATCTATAAGCCGCTTCACGATCTGCTCGAGAAGTACTCGAATCGAAAGATCATTCTTACGAACGCCAACGATGAACAGATGGTCAAATTCGGCCTGAACGGTATGCCCTATGAGGTTTTCACACTCAAGCATAATCCGGACAAACCAGACCCAGCATACTTTAAGACCATGCTTGCACATTTCGGCCTAAAACCGGAAGATGTCCTTTATTTTGAACACAATCCAGATGCGGTTAAAGGCGCAGAGTCAGTCGGTATCCTCTCCTATTATTACGACAGCGAGAAAAAGGATATTGGGACCCTTAAGGAATTCCTTGATGCGAATCTATGACTATTTCATACGACGATTTTGAGAAGGTAGATATTCGAGTCGGGAAGATACTCGAAGTGCAGGATTTCCCCGAGGCGCGGAATCCTGCATTTAAACTGAAGATAGATTTCGGCAAGGAGATCGGCGTCAAAGTATCAAGCGTGCAAGCAGTCGGTGCGCATACAAAAGAAGAGCTGCTAGGGATGCTGGTGTGCTGTGTCGTGAATTTCCCGAAGAAGAGAATCGGACCATTCGAATCAGAAGTCCTCACTCTCGGGTTCAAGAACACAGCTGGAATTGGATGGGTGCTCATCAATCCCGCCAAGGCGAGCGTAGAGATTGGTAGCAAGTTACAATAAACTCATTATGGAAATTGGTATCTGGGGAGACAGCATTACTTACGGCGCAGGCGATAGCGAAGCGCTCGGTTGGGTAGCCACCACCTACTACCCCGACAAGTACTACTCCCTCCAGGGTGCTACAACCACGCTCCACATCTTCGCTGGCGATTCGCTCATCGCGACCATCGAAGGGAATGGCATGGCAACAAGCACAAAATACGACCACGGCGATCACCTCGGCTCCACTCAGGTCACCACGGACTCCTCTGGCATCCTCGCTCAAACCCTCGACTACTATCCCTATGGTTCAAAACGAATCAATCAAGGCACCGGTACTGAACAGCGCCAATACATCGGCCAATACTTTGATACCGACACCTCGCTCTCATACCTGAATGCGCGTTATTATGAGGGGAGTAGAGGACAGTTCCTTTCACAGGATCCGGTGTTTCTCGCTCTTGGATCACCGAAACTAACAGAAATTCTGACAAGAATCGCCACCTTACCCAATGCATCTTTCCGTTCAGAGACAATTGGTGGGCAAATCCAACAAGAAGGAAATCGACGTATTTCGCAAGAATTTCTTTCCGATCCACAGCTTCTCAATGCATATGGATATGCTCGTAATAACCCATTACGATATAGCGATCCAACGGGAGAAGCCATCCCTCTCTTACCAATACTCGGTATATATTCCATAGCTCAAACCCTAATAAATCTCTATGAAGCAAAGACCGTCTTTTGGGATTATCCAGAAGTATTTAATAAACAAGAGAAATTCCAGACCGGATTCAAAATTGGTCTTGATACGGCACTTTTTGGAGCTGGTAGGGCAACGAAAGATGTGGCAGAAAGAACATTCTTACAAGTTGCGCCAGCAGTTCTTGACGTGATGGATCATTATTTTGGTTCGCAAGTGTATTCGAATTCGAGTACCAATCAAAATCAACTGCAGAATACAACTAGAAACTCTGTGTCTAGTAATTATACTGGCACGCAATCATCAGCTATATCTTCGCTTGCTCAGTCATTTGGAGTCTCTTCGCTCTCAGCTACGCAAACAAAAGCAATAGACCAGGTTCGATCAGCTTTTAGTAAAAAATAAAACCTATAACTTTATGCCAATAGAATTAATACTCCAGATAGTAATGCTGATACTTGGAATAAGTTTCTCTTATACAGGTATTCGTACGTTTACATCAAAAAAATACTACGTTGATGAAGTTGAGGAAACGGAAGGCAGGACTCTAGAGGAAAAATATAAATCGCTGCCTCGCTGGCGAATTTGGTTCACTAGATACAGTCTAGGAATGCAGTGGTTGGTGTTTGGAGTAGGATTGTTAGGACTCTTTGTTTATAGTTTATTCAAGTAAAATCACATAATTTTATGGACACAAATCTCAAAGCAGTGCGCCGAGGGAAGTTGCATGGATTAATTTGTCTTCTTCTGGTAATCCCATATCTGTTTATTGCTGGCGCACGAAGTTTTTATCCAGAAAATCTCCCTCTTAGTTTCGCAGAGTTCTTTATAAGCATGGGAATATTCGTTACTTATATATTTTTCCTTCTTGGAATTTTAGTTATCGCAAAAGAAAAAGGGAGCAGTAGATTTATCAAGAATGTTCAGTATTTTGTTTTCTTCTATGTCTTGATGCTCCTCCTTACTTTATTAAGTGCGTTCTTGTCTCTTGATTCTGCGATTCTGGCTCTAGGATTCCTGGTTTCTTTGCTCATTCTTTTCATTATTTTCGGTGGAAATGGTGTCAGGTACCTTTTACATGCTACCCTTGAGGAATGCCTCGAGCACCCCGCATCGACGTTGGTGGCCAAATCTATCACGTCATCAATCGAGCGAACAGTCGCCAAACTATTTTTGAATCTGAGAATGACTACCGTCATTTTGAGCGACTTCTCAAAGAAGCCGTTGACCGGACTGGTATGCGCATCCTCGCCTATGTCCTCATGCCGAATCACTGGCACCTCATCCTTCACTCGTACGAAGATGGTGACCTTTCCTCTTTCATGCAGTGGCTTACTCTCACGCACACACAGCAGTATCACGCATATCGCGAGACTATCGGCTACGGACATGTCTACCAGGGCCGCTACAAATCCTTTCTTGTTGAGGATGATAACTATCTCCTCGCTGCTATTAAATATGTCGAGCGCAACCCAGTCCGTGCTCGGCTCACCAAAAGAGTTGAGGGCTGGCAGTGGGGAAGTGGCTATCGTCGCCTTGATGGAACAGTGGAGGAAAAGAAACTTCTTGCCCGCTCCCCGGTTGATCTGCCTAGTGGGTATCGCGCCTGGATTAATCAACCGGACAAAGAAGATGAACTTGAAGATATACGTATCTCGGTCAACAAAGGCAAACCGTTTGGTACTATGAGGTGGGTCGAGTATATGGTCGAACGCTACGGTCTTGAGCTTACGACCCGCAAGCGAGGTCGCCCGAAAAAAGGTACCTGACACCATTTCTGCACCATTTCTGACACCATTTCTCCATCTAAAAAAGATCCCAAGAAGCTGAAGAAGGGTCTTGAGGCGGCAATAAAGAAGGTGAGTAAGATGCCTTTAGAGAAGTTGACGGTATCAGGGGTTATGTGGGGTCCACGGTTTGATAATTATTTTAATTCCGAATGGAGACTTGAAATGATTCCTCTCGCCGAGTGTGGCGTGTGGCCACGCATGGGAGAATTACCTGATGCTGCTACTACCGGTACTGTCGTAGATACTGCCGAGTATATTCGACCTTATCTCTCGGGAAAAAAGAAAATGAATCCCAAGATGAAGCGAGCGCTCTACATTGAAAAGCTTGGGAATTTTGCAGAAATTATCACGGAGCACGTGCCAATCATCGTTCTTGAGGATAGCGTTATACGGCACTCAAAGCTTCGTCCGAAGAAAGAGCGAGAAGCGTATCAGCGGTGCGCATATGATATTGATGATGGGAATCATCGTGCGGTGTCACTAGCTCTTGCTGGCAAGACACATATCATCGCCTTGGTCGGGAAGCGTATGTATAAGAGCGATTTGCTGTTTTAGCTCGTGTAGTCGAGAGTATCTGCTCAGTAAAAACGTGTTGTGGGGTATGATGTTATGTCTCACATGAGACATATGGATGCGAACCGGTGCCGTAGAAATGCTATTCTTTCGGTCAAGCATTTCTATCGAACATCATTTTTATGAAAGCACCCACAATACAGGGGGAGAAAATATATCTGCGTCCACTGACAGCAGCGGATGCTCCGCGCATGACCGCATGGCTCAATAATCCAGAACTCACGCAATATCTGACCGTAGAACCTCCGTTTACTGAAAATCAGGAGCGCGAATGGGTCGTGAGTATGGAGCAGTCACGAACCGATTTGGTATTTGGCGTCGTCGCTAAAGATACGAACGAGCATGTGGGAAATATCGGATTGCATCATATTGATACGGGGTCGCGCACTGCTCCTATCGGTATTTTTATAGGAGCTGCTGATATGCGCGGAAAAGGGTACGGTGCCGAAGCGGTGCGGCTCGTCGTCGATTATGCTCATGATAAATTAAAATTGGATACAATCCATTCAGATATATTCGCATTTAATGAGCGTAGTGTGGCGCTGTTTAGCAATGCGGGATTTGTAAGGAGTGAAGTCCGTAAGGACGCTCACGTGAAAGAGGGAAAGTCGATTGATGCTGTCATCTATACATACAAATGTTCGTAAACTGAGGTCTCTGATTAGGAAAGTCGTGTAAATGCATTGTGGGGTATCATGGTGTCATGAATCACCATCACCATGCCGGGGAGGGGCATCATGAGCATGCGGGCCATGATGTGATGTCTCACATGAGTCACATGGATCACGAAGCGGCGATGACCAATCCGCAGATGGCAGAAGAGATGGAGCGGGATATGCGAAAGCGGTTTTTCATATCACTGGCGCTCACCATTCCTATTGTCCTCTACTCGACTATGGGAGAGATGCTTTTCGGCATATCACTCCCATCTCCGATTCCAAAGAATCTGCTCCTTTTCATTCTGACGACACCAATTGTGTTCTGGACTGGATCGATCTTCATCACTGGCACCTACTACTCGCTCTTAGCTCGTAAGCTCAATATGGCAGTGCTTATTGCGACCGGAGTGCTGGCCGCATATCTGGGCAGCATCGCACTCGCTTTCAGTGGCGGTGGCGATGCGTTCTACGAAGCAGCTGCAATGCTCGTGACCTTCGTGCTCTTCGGGCACTGGATGGAAATGAAATCAAGGCGCGGCACGTCTGATGCGCTGCATGCGCTTTTCGATCTCGTGCCGCCACAAGCTCGTGTCGTTAGAAATGGAAAGGAAATGATCATCCCGAGTGCGGAAATACTGCAGGGCGATATCGTCGTATTGCGTCCTGGAGATAAAGTTCCGGTCGACGGAGAAATCGTCGAGGGTGAGAGCTCGGTAGATGAGTCGGTCATCACAGGCGAATCAATTCCTGTCATAAAAGCTGTTGGAGCAAGCGTCATAGGTGGTTCGGTGAATCAGACCGGAACGCTCACTTTTAAAGCGATGAAAGTCGGTGCCGATACTGTGCTCGCGCAGATTATCCAGATGGTGGAGACGGCACAGAACTCAAAAGCCCCAGGACAGCGCATTGCGGATAAGGCTGCCGCATGGCTCGTAGTGCTTGCAGTCGGTTCTGGTGTTCTCGCATTTTTAGGATGGTACGTGTTTGCAGGCGCAACATTTGTGGCCGCCCTTACGTTTGCTATTTCAACGGTCGTCATCGCGTGTCCTGATGCGCTTGGTCTCGCGACGCCGACTGCGGTAGCTGTGGGTACCGGGCTCGGCGCGAAGCACAACATACTCATAAAAGACGCCGCAACACTCGAAAACACATCAAAACTAACTGCGATCGTGCTCGACAAGACCGGGACGCTTACCGAGGGGAAACCGAAAGTGACCGAAGTGGTTTCGGGGTCCTCCCACAGTGCGGAAGAGGTGCTCGCCTATGCCTCTGCTGTCGAGCGGAATTCAAATCACCCGATCAGTCTCGCTATCATCGAAGAGTCTAAAGGGAGGGATGTTTCGTTTGAGAAGAAAGTAGAGAAATTCGAATCGATCGGCGGGCACGGCGTCCGTGCCCTGGTCGATGGAAAGACCGTGATCGCAGGGACCGAGCGGCTCATGGCTCAAAATAATATCGATCTTTCTCCACTCAAAAATGAGATAGACCGTCTTCTGGCTACCGGAAATACCATTAGCATCGTCGCGATCGATGGAAAAGTTGTAGGAGTCATCGGTGTCGCAGATACGGTGCGCGATTCCGCGAAGAGAGCTGTAGCAAAACTTAAGGAGATGGGACTTAAGGTGTTCATGATCACAGGCGATCATGAACAGGTCGCGAAGACAGTTGCGGGCCAGCTCGGCATCGAGCATTATTTTGCAGAAGTGCTTCCAGAAGAGAAGTCGAACTATGTGAAGAAGCTCCAAGATGAAGGGGAGTTCGTAGCGATGGTGGGCGACGGTATAAACGATGCTCCTGCGCTTGCGCGGGCAGACATCGGTATTGCTATCGGTGCCGGGACGGACGTGGCCATCGAGACGGGCAATATCGTGCTTATGAAATCAGATCCATACGACATCGTAGCGGCACTCCGTCTGAGTAAGGCGACGGTCACTAAGATGAAACAGAATCTCTTCTGGGCTGCTATCTACAACGTGCTCGCGATCCCTGTTGCTGCGGGCGCATTCTATTCGTCGCTTGGATGGTCGCTTCGGCCTGAAATTTCTGCACTGCTTATGTCCGCTTCATCCATCATCGTTGCGGTCAATGCAGTCTCATTACGGCGGGTTGAGGCGCACTTAAATCAAGATTGAATATGTGTTTTTCTGCAACAGCTAGTTTTATAGCGGGCGGAGCGCTTTCAGCTACGGGGGCTGTGACGCTTTCTAAGGCAAAGAGTAAAAAAGAAATTCCATTTGCCGCAATACCTCTGTTATTTGGAGTGCAGCAAACTATAGAAGGGGTTATTTGGCTATCATTCGGATCAGCGTCGCTGAATGCTGTTATGACATACGCCTACTCGCTTTTCTCGCATGTGTTATGGCCAATTTTTCTGCCGATTTCCGTGTTTGTGATGGAAACCGATCCTGCTCACCGGAAAATCTTGCGCGGTTTTATAGCCGTTGGACTGCTTACAGGGCTGTATCTTTTGTATTCAATTATTGTTGAGCCAGTTACTTCCAGTATCGTGAATCACAGTATCGCGTACGGTTCGCCACACTTATATCCGACCGTCTCCTTAATTCTCTACTTGTTCGCTACATGCGGGAGCTGTTTCGTATCGAGCCATAGAATCGTGCGCATACTCGGCGCGGCAATATTCGTCGCCTTTCTCGTCGCGGGCTGGTTCTATACCGAAACATTTTTCTCCGTATGGTGTTTCTTCGCGGCGATCTTAAGCGTCATCGTGTTCGCTCAAATTCGAACGGGCACAGGGCATACGGTTACTCCATAGAAGCTTGACTCTTTCACAAACATGATGAGTGCCATATTTCTAATACTGCCTCTGGCAGGATTTTGATATACTTTCGAAACGTATGAAAACGATACTTTACGCAGTAGTGGTCATAGTGGTACTCGGGGCCATATATCTCCTTGCGGGCACTACTTCGCCCACTGTGCAGAATACGCAGCTCGTGGAGCTTAAAGATGGCGATACCTACGCGCTGACGGCGAGCTATGTCACTAAGGTGGTTGCGGGCAAAGCGCAAAAGATGCTCGCATACAACGGTTCGATCCCCGGGCCGACGATCAAAGTTTCGCAGGGCGCAGAAGTGACGATCAATCTCAAGAATGAGACTGACTTGTCAGCGGCACTGCACTCTCACGGCGTGCGCATGGATAATCCGTTCGATGGCGCTCCTCCTGTCACTCAAAAAGAAATCGCGCCCGGAGAATCTTTTTCCTACAAGCTAAAATTCCCTGATGCCGGAATCTACTGGTACCACCCGCACGTACACGAAGCATATGAGCAGCCGCTCGGGCTCTATGGTGCGTTTGTCGTGACTCCGAATGATGCGAATTATTTCCCTCCAGTGAATCGGGAAATGCCGCTGTTCCTTTCCGATATTCCGGTTGAGAATGGAAAGATAACATTGCGCAAGAACGACATGAGCCATGCGCTCATGGGTCGTTATGGAAACGTGTTTCTTACAAACGGGGAAGAGCATTTCTCGCTCGAGGCCTCTGCCGGAGAAGTGGTTCGTTTCTATGTCGTTAATGCCGCGACGACACGGCCATTCAATGTGGCGATTCCTGGTGCGACGATCAAGGTCGTGGGAGGCGATAATGGTGCATACGAGAAAGCATTTTTCACAGAGAGTGTGTTACTCGGTCCGTCAGAGCGAGCGATCATAGATGTTCTGTTCGAAAAAGCTGGTTCATATGAATTGCAGAATAAGACGCCGAATGCTGTGTATGTGCTCGGAACAATAGTTGTGCGGACAGACGCAGTTGCGACGCCATATACAGCTCAATTCGCCGCACTGCAGGAAAATAAGGCCGTACAGCAGAGTGTGGCAGCCTTCCTGACGTATTTCGGAAAGGCACCTGACAAGAAGCTCGTGCTCGCGCTTGGCAGTGGCATGATGCCAGCGAACATAGGTCATGGGTCTCACATGATGCCGGACGGGTCGGCAATGGGTGGTCCTCTGATGTCTCAGAATCCTGGCGGCATTGAGTGGGAGGATACGGTCATGATGGACCAAATGTCGGCTGGCGGTGTCGCGTGGAAAATCGTCGACCAAGACACGGGTAAGGTGAACATGGATATCGATTGGACCCTGAAGAGGGATGTGCCGATAAAGATCCGTATCGAAAATCCGGCAGCATCGATGCATCCGATGCAGCACCCGATTCATTTCCACGGGCAACGCTTCCTGGTCGCGTATCGTGACGGAGTGAGGCAGACGAATCTTGTCTGGAAGGATACAGTACTCGTCAAAGCAGGTGAGATAGTCGACATTATCCTCGAACCTTCAAATCCTGGGGTTTGGATGGCTCATTGCCACATCGCTGAGCATCTCGAGGCAGGAATGATGTTCATGTTCCGAGTGGAATAATCAGCCCATCAACGAATTATTTCGGCTGAAACTTTTTCCTGAAGAGATCCATCGTGGTGGGTGCGTTCATAGCGCTCAGTTCATAGAGATGGTTTGCCGACTGGACTCCGGTGAAATAATCTCCACGAGCGGATCGGTACCCAGCTTTTTTCGCCATCGCTACGATGGTGTCGTTGTATGCGCCGAACGGATATGCGAATTCGTGTATGCGCACCCCGAGGAGATCTTCGAGTATTTTTTTGCTGCCGCTGATTTCTCTCCATAGTGCGTCCTGGTTGGTTATCTGTGTGAGGTAGGGGTGAGTGCGTGAGTGACTCCCGATGATCATGCCGGCAGCAAGCATTTCCTTCAATTGAGCGAGCGAAAAGAAACTTTTATGATCGATCGAGTTGGTGAATACGAAGAATGTTGCTGTGTACCCATGCTTTTTCAGGATAGGGAATGCGTACTGGAATTGATCTTTCCATCCGTCATCAAACGATAGAATGATCGGGTTTCTCGATAGAGGCTTCTTGTTTTTATAGTAGTACTCAAGATCAGTAAACGTGACTACGTGATACCCACTTTCTTTCAGGTAGGTCATCTGCGCATCAAATGTCTCCGGCGTAAGTGCGATGGCTCGCACGGATGCGCTGTCGTCTGGGTAGCTGGGTCGGACGATATGGTAGACCAGGATGGGTAGGTCGAGTTTGTCGGCAAATTGGTCAAGGGGTGTCGAAGTCTGTGCCGAAGTTGTTGATATTTCAGCGTAGGCTGCCTGGTCGCTCGAGGGAATGTACGGCGGTCGGTTATAGAAGGCGTTCTGTGTCAGGAAGGACATGCAAGCTGCATTTATGATGCAGAATGTCGCGAGGGCGCTTGCGGTGCGAGGTCGGAGCTCCTGCGAGCTTTGCTGAGTTGCCCGTGTTGGAACTTTCTTATGGTTCCGCTTTTTGTGATTCTTGTGCGGTCTGGTCGGGAAGGTCTTGGTCAAATTATTTTTGAAGCGCATAGATTATGCAAATCCAGGGAAGTAGTCTGTCTCAATGCGAGAACGAGGAATACCCATGCCATGCAGCGTCTTTGTAAATGTAGTGACCATGCCGTGTGGGCCAGAGATGTAAAAGATGCGCTCTTTATAGTCGGGAATTTCGCGCATGATAAGTGCAGCGTCGATTAAGCCTATATGAACACCAGGCATCGAGGTTTTTTCGTCGGTGAGCGCATATACAGTTCTCATACCGATTTCTTTGGCGGCGGTATCAAATATGTCTTTGTAGGCGATTTCGCTCGCCACCTTGTTTGAATAAAGGAGTGTGACCGCGCGATTCTCTTTCTTATCTATCAGGTATTGCGCCATGCTGCGGAATGGGGTGACGCCGATACCGCCAGCGATGAATACGAGTTTCTGTGAAGGGTCTTTTGGAAGTACGAAGTCTCCCGCAAGGTTCGAGACCGAAAGTGTCTCATGCGGTTTCATCGCTTTCAGTGCTCGTTTGAACGTGCTCTCCGGTTCATAGAACTTCACGCCGAGACGTACCGTGTCTTCGGTCGGGGATGAGGCGACAGTGAAGTAGCGGCGATTACCGCGATCGTCGGTAAAGCGATGTCCGAGCGTCCACTCCATGTACTGACCTGGGCGGAATGTGAATGCGCGATTGGGCGCGAACACGAATTCGTAGGTGCCGGTCCCGATCTCATTTTTCTCGAGTAGCGTGAGCAGGAATCGTCCTTTTGGGCTGACGAAATACACGAACACATTACCTATGAGCAGTGCGAGTTCGGGCGTGAAGTAGAAAGAGCCTATGTGCATGTCCGGTGCAAACAGAAGCCCGACGATCGCTCCGTAAATGATGCGCAGTGTTCTTGTGGGAGGCATCGTGAGTGGTTCGGTGAGCATCACGAATGCAAGGAAGAAGAAGGAGGAATTGAGGAGTGTCTGCGTGATTGGGGTCAGGAAGTTCGTGTTGCTTGTTGTGAAGATGATGGTGACGAGTGCGACTACGGAAAAAGATACGACGAGATCGAATCTGCGGATCTTACGCACTATCAGGAGTCCGCCGAAGAATACGAACGGAAGGAGTGGCAGGTTGCCGCCGATCCACCACGTGGCCGACTGATTGATGGCGACCGCTGAAAGAGCGATTGCGAATGCTGCTGGGTTGAAAATATGTTTGTGTCCAAGAGCGAAGATGTATTTCGACGCCATCGCCCATACCGATGCGAATATCAGGAATCCGATGCCGGTATGGTTCTCCGGCGCAACAGGAGTCATGATGAGCGCAAGGATCAGGCCGGTTATGTACACTGATTCAGAATTCGGAGCTGCTTTGAATACTTTCGCAAATAGGGTGTTGGTGCCCCAGCAGGTCGCGAGGATAAGGAGGGTAGAGAACGCCAGGTTCGCTGGGCTGTAGTGGATTATGTTAAAGAATCCGAAGACTGTCGCGACTACGATGAGTCCGAAAAGATAGTACAGCACGAGGCGATACATCGTGATCTTGTTCAGGAAATTATCAACGATATTCATATCTAGGCTGCTTTGATGAGCGCTGATGCGAGTGACTGTCTGAATGCTTCGCTCGTGAACGTCGCCCCAGAGACGCCGTCTACCTGTGCGTTCTGGGCCTGAACCGCCTCTTGAGTCAGGAGCGGCATGGCCTGCTCGTTGATGTAGCGCGATGTACTGCGGCTGTCCGGGTGCTGAAGGAACTGTACGTCGGCGATGAGTCCGTTACGCACTGCCACCTTCACTTGCACCGTGCCATAATATGCATCCGTAGCATCGCCCGTGTAAGAACCGTCGACATATTTGCCTGCAGGTCTCGAGGGTGTGGGTGCAGGGTTTAGTGTCGGTGTCGGTGACGTCTGAGGTTTCGATGGTGCGGGTGTCGCTATAACCGTGCGCGCCGCTTTCTCTGCAGCCAATCGCTCTAATTCAGCGAGCGTTGCCAGGAGTCTTTCGTTCGCATCCTTGTACGACTGCCCAGGAGTAATCTCAGCCTTTGTTGGTTGAGGACCAGCATGTATCTCCCCACTGATTTGCTGCCATGCTGCGTATACAGTGGATGCAAAAATCAATCCGAGCGAGAGCGCGATCTTGCTGCCGAGGGATGATCTCTTCTGCTCCATGTTGCGTTTATACCGGCATCTTCACGATGTTTGTCGGAGAGCCTGCTGCGAAGTGCTGAATGTTCTCAATCGTTGCGTTGAGGATTCGCTCCACAGCCTCTTGAGTGTTAAATGCGAGGTGAGGAGTCACGATGACGCGCGGATGACTGATGAGGTAGTGATTTGCAAGCGCGATCTTGAGCTCTTCTTCGCGCGGGTGCGGGGCCGTGAGAAATGCTGCCTCATCAGCAAGCTCGCCCTCTTCTTCGAGTACGTCGAGTCCGGCTCCAGCGATAATCCCGCTCTTGAGTGCTTCAATGAGCGCCTCTGTTTCAAGGACGGCTCCACGGGCAGTATTGATGATGTAGGCACCTTTCTTGATCGTGCCAATGTTCTCCTTATTAATAAGGTGATGTGTATGTTCATTGTAGGGGACGTGCAGGGAAATGATGTCGGCAGTAGCGAGGAGTTCTGGAAGTGGGAGATAGGTGAAGCCAAGAGTATGTGCGAGGTCGGCATTTGGAAACGCATCGAATCCGACAACCTTCATGCCGAAGCCCTGTGCCATCTTGATAAGGTGAGCGCCGATGTGTCCGGTACCAACAACGCCAATCGTCTTTCCAGAAAGGTCGAAGCCGCGTAATCCTGTTGGCGAGAAGATGCCACTCTCGCGTACGCGCTCATCGGCATCTACGATTCGGCGGGACAGTGCAAGAAGGAGCGCGAATGCAAATTCTGCGACGGTGTTTTCGCCATAGAAGGGTACGTTCGTGACCGTGATGCCGCGAGCTTTCGCTGCTGCAAGATCAATGTGGTCGAAGCCGGTCGAACGGGTGGCGAGGAGTTTCAGGTTGGGGAAGCGGCTCAGTTCTGCTTCGCCGATGTGGGACTCGATAAATACACAGAGAGCTTCTGCTTCTGGGTCGGTAAGATCAGTAAGTGCAGAAAGGGGTCCTTCGTGAAAGCTGATATCTTGTCCAGTAAGCTTCTCGCGCACAAAAGCCTCTTCCCATGACTCGCCCGAAAAATAATGAATTTTCATAGTGTGAATGCCTTACATTCTACACTGTTTCAACAAAATCCCATCAGCCGATGGGATTTTGCCGAGGGTTTTAGTGGAGGAGGGAGTCTCAGGTGCATCAGTAACTAACGAGTGAATTTAAATGAGGAAAGAATTTGTTTTCGAATTTTGACAGCCTCCTCGTTTCTGGCGATATTATTCTCACCAAAGATATAAGTCGGATCCTCATCCGATGACGACAGATCTACCGTAAAAATAAAACCATTTTTGGGAATAGTGACTGTCCGCGAACATCCCCCCATTACGCACGCTACAGTGATTCCACCAACAGTTCCGGCAAAAGTGGTCGTACCTAAGGGCTCGAAGCTTCCCTCTGTCCCGTCTCTATATGATATCTCTTTGTTAGAAAACCTCTTATCCCAATAATCTTTATCGTAAATATCTTTCCATATGTAAACGTAAAAAGAATTTCCTGGAAGGCTTTCCGATCTTTTGTTTTTAATCTCTAGATTTGCCACAGACTCTTCAGGGTATTCTTTAATAGATAAGGAATAGTAGGGTGGATACTGAAGCACGAAGCCGTACTTCTCATTTCTATAAGTTTGCCAGTCAGTAGTTGAGTTCTGGGTAGATGTAGCTACATTTTTGTCGCTGATAGGCCCAGACTCTTGTTGTCGAGTTACAGGTTCTGTTACCGAAAAGGGTCTTCCTCCTGTTTTTTTGTATGCGATATATCCGCCACTGCTGAGCAATAATGCGACGGCGATAATCCCTAAAATTAGGATAGGCGCAAATCCATTTTTTCTTGTCATCATATAACTGTTCATTCGGGAAATGTGAGTGCCGTCAGGAAATTACTGAATGCGCCGAGGGAAGAACTTTTCTTGTATGAATGGCTGTACGAAGCGGTCGAGGCCGTAATAGCCAGCGACACGGCGAGCAATCATCAGTCCAAGGGCAAGTATAAGGAATATGGGATTCATGCTTACGGTACCAGCAAGCATGAAGTTAAGATTCATAAAGAAGCCGAAGAAGGCAGCAATACCAGTAAAGAGGCCTACGACAAGTCCAAGTCCAACCATCACTTCTCCAAGCGCTATTGCGTTTGACCAGGTGACGACGTGGGGGAGTACTGTGGCTTTGAGAAATGCTGCATACCACATCTGCACGTCTGGGTGTGCGCCGCCGGTCTTGCCGAGTGCTCCCTGCACGAAGCCATTCAATGCTGCGCCTGCTTCACTGCCGAACCATGCTGGATTCATGATTTTTTCGGATCCCGCCATGAGCCATTCCCAGCCGAGATATACGCGGATGATAAACCAAAGTGGTGCGCTGTGCGTGCTTGTAGTGAAGAAATGAGCAAACGAAGATTGCTTCATGAAGAGATTGTTCATCCTCCCAGTATATCAGGCGACAAGAGGTGAAAGATTTGTAAAGGGGAGTACCATGGGAATATCTCTATGAAGAAAGTACGACTCATTATGGGTATGCCCATCGAGATCGAGATAGTCACTCAAGATACGGCAGATATCTTTGAAAAGGCGTTCGAATATCTTGCCGAGGTCGATAAGAGGTTTAGTACCTATAAAGAAGATAGTGAAATATCGCGCATCAATCGTGGCGAAATATGTGTTGAGTCGGCGAGCAATGAAATGCGTGATGTCTTTGCGCTTGCTGAGAAAACAAAAAAAGAGACGGACGGATATTTCGATATTCGTCGTCCAGACGGGCTTATCGACCCGTCAGGTATTGTGAAAGGGTGGGCGATACGTAATGTGGCGGCGCTCATACGCGATGCGGGGTATGAAGGCTATTTTGTAAATGCGGGCGGCGACATCGCTATGAGCGGGAAAAATTCTGAGGGAAAGGATTGGAGTGTGGGTATTCGAAATCCTTTTAAAATCAATGAAATTGTTAAGGTGGTGTATCCGCGCGGGAAAGGTATTGCCACTTCAGGATCATATATTCGCGGCGACCATATTTATAATCCGCATGCGCCCAAAGAGCATGTAAAAGAAATTGTGAGCCTTACGGTCATCGGTCCAGACGTGCTCGAGGCCGATCGGTTTGCGACCGCAGCTTTTGCGATGGGAAAGAAGGGGATTGTATTTATTGAAAACCTGTCCGGCTTCGAGGGGTATATGATCGATGCGGAGGGTATCGCCACCATGACGAGCGGGTTTAAGGCTTTCACGTCGTAGTGATACGATGATTGAAATGTCTCTAGACAAGAAAAAATCACGTGTGGGGTCCGTGCTCCGCATATACGGAAAGGCAGTGCTCGTGTATCCGTGGCTTTTGACCGTGACGCTTATAGCCGCTACGGGTATTGAGCTTGCGTGGGTCACGTCCCCGCTGTATTTGCGGGAATTTATCGACCTTCTTTCGAAAGGTGCACCTTCTCCTGAAGTTGTGCACGAGTTATTTTTCGTGCTTCTGGTATACGGTGCCATAAATCTCTTCGGCTGGTTTGGTCAGCGAATAAGAGTGGTGTCGCTCAGTACACTTGTTGCAAAAGTGATGGTCGACCTCTACCAGAACGCTTTCGACTACTTGCTTGGACATTCGCACGATTTTTTCATTTCAAATTTTACAGGCACGCTCACGCGCCGCGTATCGCGCTATGCGCTCGCATTTGAACAAGTACTCAACACTATCGTCATCGATTTCTTTTCGGCACTCCTTTTTTCGGCCGGCGTCATCATCATTCTTTCGTTAAAAAATATTTTGCTTGGCGCAGGTCTTCTCACGTGGACTGCCGTGTTCGTGTATCTGCAGTACAGGATGCAGCGATCACTGCAGCCGCTGCGTGTGGCGCGTATGGAAGAGGATAGTAAGATGACCGGTTTCCTCTCGGACACGGTGCTTAATCATTCGGCAGTTACCGCATTTGCATCTGCGCGCTACGAACGTTCGCGATTCAAAGAGGTGGTGGGTCGATGGTATGCGGCGACACGCCGCATTTGGAACGCGGATGCGCTCGTGTACGGGGTACAGGGCCTTTTCGCTGTGGGCATCAATATCGCTCTTCTTGCTGGTTCGGTGCTGCTTTGGGAGCGTGGCGTTGTGACTGTGGGAGATTTCGTCCTCATTCAAGTATATGTGCTTGGACTTATGGATCGCGTGTGGGGTATTGGTCGTAATATGCGCCAGCTCTACGCAGCATTTGCCGATGCGACCGAGATGTACGAAATACTCGAATTGCCGCACGCGATCCAGGACGTACCGGGTGCGAAGTCGCTTGAGGTGCGTGAGGGCTCCATCGCTTTCGACAATGTGCGTTTCGAGTATCAGGACAGTCATGAGGTGCTGAAGGAGTTTGATTTGACTGTACGGCCGCATGAGAAGGTTGCGCTCGTGGGTTCTTCTGGCGCAGGGAAATCAACTATCGCGAAACTCCTGATGCGGCTTTATGATGTCTCAGGAGGCTCCATTTCTATCGATGGTCAGAACATCGCCCAGGTTACACAAGAAAGTCTGCGGAAATCGATCGCACTCGTGCCGCAAGAACCGATTCTTTTCCATCGGTCACTACTCGAAAATATTCGCTATGGTCGGTCGGATGCTACGGATGAGGAAGTCGTCGAGGCGGCAACACAAGCAAATTGCCAGGAATTCATCAGTCATTATCCGGACGGTTTTGCGACCATGGTTGGTGAACGTGGGGTGAAATTGTCTGGCGGCGAGCGCCAGAGAGTAGCGATCGCTCGCGCAATCCTGAAAAACGCGCCAATCCTTCTTCTTGATGAAGCAACTTCGAGCTTGGATTCTGAGTCTGAGCGACTCATTCAGGATGCGCTTGCGCGACTGATGAAGGGGAAGACAGTCATTGCTATCGCGCATCGACTTTCGACCATTACTAACATGGATCGTCTCATTGTGATGGAAAAAGGATCCGTCGCCCTCACCGGAACACACGATGAGCTGCTCGCGCACAAAGGCAATCTCTATAGGAAGCTTTGGGAGATTCAGGCGGGCAGTTTCATTCGCGAGGATTGAGAAACATTGTCTCGGGGGTTGGGTTTTGGTACTGTTTCCATACTGCTGGTGTAGCTCAGGTAGTTAGAGCATGGCATTCATAAAGCCAAGGTCGAAGGTGCAAGTCCTTCCACCAGCACAAAATAAGCGGTAGCGTTTTTGCTGGTGGAGCTACCCACCTGCGCGGGTAGCGTAAGGACTTGCAGACCGCAGACATATCCGAGTCCGCGAGGATGTCGAGGTGGGGCTGTTCGCGATTCTTGTTTTCTCGGTCACACGACATTTTTGAAGGTTTTTGGTAGGATGGGGGGACGAGGTTTGAGAGTGTTTGCGGGAGTAAGCCTTCTGAGGCTTGCTCCCGCTGCGCTCGGGAAAAATGACAGTAAACTCTCATTTTCTCCCTCGCTTGCGGGAGTAGCTCAACTGGTTAGAGCGCCGCCCTGTCACGGCGGAGGTTGCGGGTTCAAGTCCCGTCTCTCGCGCATAGAAAAGCCCAAGCCCCGAAAGGGGCTTTAGCTTTTCATGCACGAGGGAAGCACGCGAAGCGTGCGTCGGGACTTGAACGGTTCGTCGATGTTTTGCGAGCACGCAAAACCGACGAACCAGGACCGAGCGGAGCGCCGAGTGACGACGAGGCGCGAGCGCTTGGCCAAGACCGTCTCTCGCGCAAAACCCATGCCCCGTAAGGGGCTTTTGTGTTTTGCGCGAGAGTTTTAAGCGTAGCTTTAAAAGGGACTTGAACCGCGGGCCGCAGCCGACGTTTCGTCGCCCTGTCGAGGGTAACCGAAGAGGGGGCGAAGGTTTCGAGTCTAGCAAGACGAGAGGCAAGTCCCGTCTCTCGCGCATAAGATATGTATATGTGCCTGATATACTCTTGCACATGCAGCAAAAATTACCTGTCCCACCGCGGGAAGCTGTCTTCTATGAAGACGAGAAGACCTATGCATGTCTTGCGACAGAGCCTATGGCGCCCGGTCACACAGTCGTAGTGTGGAGAGCGGATGCGGAGGATTTGCACGTGCTTTCTCGAACAGATTTTGAATATTTGATGGATGTGGTTGATCGTGTCCGTACTGCGATGCTCAGTGCGTTAACTATTGAAAAAGTATACTTGCTCTATATGGACGAAGTTAAGCAGGTCCATTGGCATCTGGTTCCCCGGTACAACGAGAAAGGATTAAGCGCTTTTCAAAATCCTGCAGCAACCCCTGGAGATTATTCCCTCGCCGTACCATTAAGGACTCTTGTTTCAAAGTAAGCAGGTCAGAATTCGATGGTACTGATACAATGACGCACGTCATGACTCTCGTGCAAACGTTTCTCGAACAGATGAATCAGGGCTACCTGAAGCTTCATAAGGAATATGAAGAGCTGTTCTGGATTTCATATATGGGCGATCATTCGGTAGATAAGCGCATGAATACTGCGAGAGCTGCACGAGATGCATTCCAGGGGAGCACAGGGCACTTACAGCAAGCGCAAGAGCTCCTCAAAAAGGCTTCTCCCAAGGACAAGAAGCGTTTGAATATCTGGATTGCTTTCTTTAAGCAGTATCAGTCTCCTGCCGAACTGTTCGAGCTGCGAAGTCGCATAGGTGTATTGGAATCTGAGTTACTCAAAAAGCGCGCAAGTCGTACGGAGGGATATACAGACCCGCACACCGGAGAATTTGTCCCCGCTTCGTACCTCAAGATGCGTACTATGATGACAACTCATGAGGATGAGGGAGTCCGCAAAGCCTGTTTTGATGCTGCGGAGCAATTGGCGACGACACTCCTACCGGAATATCTGGAGATAGTGAAGCTGCGTAACGAGTACGCTCGCGGGCTTGGGTATGAGGATTTCTATGCGTTCAAGGTCGAGCGGGAAGACGGAATGACGAAGAAGGAGCTCTTTGCGCTTTTTGATGCCATCTACGAGAAGACGAAGTATGCATTTAAGGATGTGCGCAAACTTGAGAAAAAGATGCTGGGGCTCAGGAAGCCGTGGAATTTCTCATATCTCATGTCTGGAGATTTTACGAAAGAAGAAGACCCGTATTTCCAATTCGAAGAAGCGCTCTCTCGATGGGGCCGCTCATTTGCTGCGCTCGGTATTGATTATAAGGGTGGGGCACTGCAGCTCGATCTTCTCGACCGCAAGGGTAAATGGAACAATGGCTTCTGTCATTGGCCTGATCTTGTACATTATGAAAAAGGCGATCGCGTCCCGGGCTCCTCAAATTTCACCTGTAATGTAGTCGCAGGGCAAGTAGGTTCCGGTGTGCAGGGATACAACACTCTTTTTCATGAGGGTGGGCATGCCGCGCATTTTTTGAATGCTGAAGAACAGGAGGTTATCCTAAATAATGAATATTGGCCCATGTCTATGTCGTGGGCAGAGACGCAGAGCATGTTCCTCGACACTTTGTTCTCAAGCATTGAGTGGAAGACTCGATACGCGCGAAATGCTACAGGTACCGCATACCCATTTGAACTGTTCGAACGAAAAGAGCGGAAGCTCGCGGTAGATAAGCCGCTCTCGCGTAACTCGATCCTATTTGTAGCGAACTATGAGCGTGAGATATATGAGGCGAAAGATCTCACTGCTGAAAAGGTGCAGGAAATAGCGAAACGGAATCATCGCAAATATTTCGATCTTGATGGGGATTCGCTTCGCGCACTGAATGTTCCGCATATTTACTCATGGGAGAGTTCCGGTGCATATCACGGATATGCGCTTGCGACACTCGCTCTTTCTCAGTGGCGCGCCTATTTCTATAAAAAATACGGATACATCGTAGATAATCCGCGAGTCGGGAAAGAGATGATGAAAGTATGGAAGTTGGGCGCTCGGCACACGTTCAAGGAATTCGTGGTGTTGGCGACGGGCAAGAAGCTTTCACCGAAAGCGTTTCTAGATGCGGCTACTGCATCGCCAGAGAAGGCGATTCGAATCGCCAAGAAGAGAGTTGCACGACTGAAGGGTGTGAAGGAATACACGAACCCAGTTCACCTGAATGCGCATGTTCGCATGGTAAGCGGGAAGGAAGTGATTACCGATAATTCAATATCTTTTGAGGATATGGCGAAACAGTATGAGGCTTGGGTCCGTAAACAGGTTAGAACCAGTCTCAAAAATAACCGCAGAAAATAACTCAGGACGTGCTTGGTCGCTGCGACACGAATTTTCCGTGTGCTGATGCTCCGCTCCATTTGACATATCTCGCACATGGCGTAGCTTGAGCGAAGCTGGTTCATTCTAGAAAACCATTAGAGGGCATATGAGCCCAAGAGGAGGAACGTATGCTAAAAGGTAGGGTCGCATCGCCACCATCAAATTTCGCCAGTGTCGCCTTTGATCAGGTCGGCGGCCTGGTCACTCTTCCCGCAGTGCCGGATTTTGTATCCCACGTAGTGCTCAATAACGATCCTTTGTTTTTCGCGACTGAACGCTTCTGGGACGCATTCTTTGGTGTTGAGGAATGTGTGGGTGAGCTGACGGTGGTGCGCCACAGGCCACCAGGATTCTTTTTTGCAGAATCTGTTCTTGCAGAGCTTCGCCTCTATGGGAGCGCTGAGATTTCTCTAGCTCACGCGCACACATTTCTAAAGATTGCGCCGACGTTCTGCGAATTCTACATCTTCTTCATTGCGGATAAGAATCAGCAAGTCCGGTGTGTCGATGCCTACTGGTTTCATGATCGTTGGAATCTGGACGCGAGTCCAATCACAACCGCAGGAATCAACACCATGCACAGGATAGTGTCTCCTGTGTCTCAGTAATTATGAAAGACAGATAAGCCCCGTACCGGAGTCGGTACGGGGTGTTTTTTATATAAACTCTAGTAAGTTCGCGAATTGCTGCTGGCTTCTGCTCCTCGAGCTGAGCGGTTTCGGTGTACCAACTCGTCGTTGCGGACAAGTTCGAAAAATTCGTACTCGTTGCGAACATCTCTTCCGTAGAATGCGAGGAAGTCAGAGGTGATCGGAGTCTGTTTCAGACGCTCGCCTTCGATATCGAGGAATTTCTGGTACTGCGAATAGGCATGAGACTCAAAGAGGTAATTCAGATCGAGAGCTGATCGTCGAGAGATGAGGAATAGAATGTACACTATCCAGAAATAGAAGAAGGCGAACAGGAAAGGGATGAGTGTGTGACGGAAGAAGTTCTGGCAGCGTAAGCGCTTCACGATCTGCGAGATCACTACGACATGCATCGTCTCATTATCTTGTGCTTCGCGACTGAACACGCTTAGTTTTGTGAGTTCGATAGCGCGCTTTTCGTTCGTATAGAGCGCTGTGAGTATGGTGTACGCCGCAACTTCCCATGACTGGTACGGGATTCGGGCGATGACTTCTATCGCTTTGAATTTTTCATACGAAGGTTTGCGGCCGTATACGAGAGTGCCAGAATGTATGAGGATAGATCCAAGTACGCGGGCGATACCTGTGGGGAGATAGTGGTCGTACGGGGCTGCGTACTCAGCGCGCAGATTTGCGTCATTGAGAGAGCGGACGAGTTCTTCGCTATGTTTGAGTTCTTCGTTCATGAGCGGCCATAGCGATCCTCAAGGCGCTGGATATCGCTTTCGTCGAACTCTCCAAATGCTATTTCGAGAAAGGTAAGTCCCTCCGGGCCCCCGGTAGCTCGGTGCTCCGTGTTGCGTTGACTGAAGAAGGTATCTCCTTCTTGGACATTGCGGTCCTCATTATTAAGACGTATTACGCCGGAGCCCTTGATGATGCGCCAGAATTCATCGCGATGCTCGTGTGTTTGCAGGCTGAACGCCTGACCAGGACTCACGGTAATTATTTTTACGGTCGTTTTCTCATTGAGCGTAAATCGCTCGAACTGTCCCCACGGACGCTGCTCTTGTTCGTAGTGCGAAAGGCCTTCCATAACGTGTGATGTATTCCACTAGTGTACCGTGCCAGGGTGAGATATCATAGGCGCCATGGATGGACGTGGATTGCATCATATGCGCACGCGGATATGCGTGACTGAAGGTTTAGAGCCGTTTCCGGCGCGTACGCCGCTGTTGCGCGCGCTCGATTATTTCATGTACGCAGTTGGGTTTGTCGCGCCACTTGCGCTCTTGCCGCAGATATTTCAGATCTACAGCACGAAAAGTTCTGTTGGAGCATCGCTCCCCACTTGGTCATTATTGATGCTTTCAAGCAGTCTCTGGTTTCTCTATGCTGTGGTGCACAAAGACAAGCATCTTCTTTTTGCCAACTCGCTGATGATCGTATTTTACGCAGTGATCGTGACCGGTCTGGTAATCTATTGAAAGGGAAGGAAAGATAGCGTAATCTCGAGGAGTGCGTGTTTAGTTTGGGTATGGGTGCTTGCCGAGATAAACATTTTGCACATGCGTTTCTCGGGCTCGTTCGGAGGATATACATGCACGAAGACGTACTGTATATTTCCTCATTCGCCGAGATAGCTCAGTTGGTAGAGCACGTCCATGGTAAGGACGAGGTCGTCGGTTCAATCCCGACTCTCGGCTCTAAATTAGGTTAGCCAGATCTTTAACTAATGAAAATAGGCAAAGTTATCAGACGTCTATAATTGTTCACGCAGATGATGAACGATATAATATTTGCGTGGAAATTCTAATACTTGTCGTAGTCCTTCTTGCCGTATTCAATCTGTATAGCCGTGTGCTGAAAATTGAGCAAGTCATAAAAAAGGATTCGGTACTGCCGACATCTCAATCAATCCAGCAGCCAACTCAATCGATCGGAGAGGGACTACCTGTGGTTCTTGGTCCTCTGCTTGAGTACATCCGGCAACAACTCGCTCAGGGTGTAGATAGGGAAAAGATTAAAAACACTCTGCTGGTGAGTGATTGGAAGGAGGTTGATATTGAGAAAGCTTTTAGTGCGCTTGCGGCAGGTGGAAAGGTGTCAGTCCCGACCCTCTCCTCTCATGCAACAAATCAAACCCAGGATGACCTCTTTATTAAATGGATAAAAGAAGATTGGCTACTCAAACTTGGTGCATTTTTCTTACTTCTCGGTTTCGGTTGGCTCACTACATATGCATTTATGAATGATTGGATCGGACCGATGGGTCGGATCATGTTCGGCATTATCGCAGGTGTTCTGATTATGGTCGTCGGATGGTGGAGGATGCAGAAGTACGTTCATCAAGGGAGTGTTTTCCTCGTGCTTGGTTCAACGACCGTCCTGCTCACTATATTTGCTGCGAGAGAGATCTACCATTTCTTTACTCCATCCGCAGCGCTAGCTATCATGTTCTTAAGCACAGCATTCGTCGCACTTGCGAGCGTGAAATACACCAGCAAATCACTCGCGCTTGCTAGTCTCATTTTGGCAGGCATTGCTCCTCTGTTCACAAGTTCGCCTTCGCCGGACTATATCGGACTATTCGCGTACTTGCTCGTGGTCATACTCGGTGCGATTTGGATAGTCGCTATCACAGGAATGCGCGAGCTGACTACGGCCGCCCTCGCTCTCGTCGCGGTCTATAGTTTGCCGCACATTTTTGATCAGACGTCTCCTGATGTGGAGACATTGCTTCTTTTTGCGTACGCGTTTGCAGGACTGTTCTTCCTTACAAGCACAGCAAGTATCTTGAAGATGCGGAAGCAGGATATTGCTCCAAATCTTATAACCGCTGCAGGAAACGGATTTCTTCTTCTTGCTTGGATCATGATGGTCGCGCCGAAAGAGTGGCAGAGCCTGATAATTTCTGCATGGATGGTCGTGTTTGCTGCAGGAGCGTTCTTGATAGTTAAAGCTACACAGCGCCGCGAACCATTTTATGCATATGCGAGTGTCTGTATAGCCATGCTCGCGGCGGCAACTTCCGCTGAACTCAGCGGCACAACACTCACCATTGCATATACAGTCGAGGTGGTCGCAATTATTGTAATCGCATATGCGATGCTTAAAGATATTGCGGTTGCAAAACGTCTTAGCCTGCTGTTTGTTGTGCCCGTCACCCTTTCCCTTGGAAGCATCGATTCCTATGCGTGGGATACCGGTGTTTTGCATAAGGATTTCTTTGTATTGTTCCTATTAGCTGGCGCATTCTTGTTCCTGTTTTCGTTTTTCTCAGTACAAACCCGTGGAGTCAAAGATGAAGAGGTCCAGCAATATAATTCAACACTACTCACTATTGGTTCGGTATATGTCTATGTGCTGCTCTGGCTCTCCTTACATGCAGGGCTTGATGATAAGAACACTGCGACGATGATTTCTCTGATGGTGTACACAATCATCGGCATTGCCGCTTATTTCTACGGATTGAAGAATGATACTAAGGGTTTCCGTCTCTACGGGGGCGTGCTTATTGGGTTCGTAGTCGTGAGATTGTTGCTGATAGATATATGGTTAATGGAAATGGGAGTCCGTATCGTCACATTCTTCCTCATGGGCGCACTTCTCATGAGTACAGCATTCTTGGGAAAGAAAAAGCAGGTTCAGAGCGCATCTAATCAAACGTACTCATCATGAAACTAAAAGTAGCGATTCTTTCACTGTTCATCCTAGGTTTTGCGGCAACTGCAGATGCACAAGGGCAGCAGTTTCCGGAGCTCAGTGCGTTCCGTTCTTATAAAAACATCAATAGCAATATCTCGATACCGGTGCCGACAGTGGTAGAGCTCGAATTGCTGAACGAGTTTATTGAGCGATTTGATTTTGCAGTTTTAGATACGACCACGAAATCTTTTGAGCCGTATTATTTCAAACGGGAAACATTAGTCAATGAGGTCCCTGTCTCGACCATAACGAGACCTGACACGCAGAATGCGTCGCGGATAAATGATAATGACGTTCGCACATATGCTGATTTCTATCTTCCAAATAACGGATTGGGCACTGTCCAAATCGTACTTACTGGAAACAGTCCAATAACCTCCTCAGCTCTCACGACACTGCTGGATGCAAATGTTTCTCTGCCTAATTCGGTAGAAATTCGGGCATTGGTGAATGGTCAGGATAGGATAGTGGTCGCGAATAAACGGATGGATCAGTATACGATTCGCTTTCCACAGACCACCTCAAATCGATGGACAGTCACGTTCTTGTATGGCCAGCCGTTACGCATTAGCGAGCTCAAGTTGCAGCAAGATAATGCTTCACGCACGAGCATGCGCACGGTTCGATTCTTGGCACAGCCAGGCCATTCATATCGAGTATATTTCGATCCTGATAGGTCAGTAACGATTCCGACCAGAGAAGCAGGTAATATATCTTCAGCAAAGGATGTGTTCCATGCTATAAACTTTCCGACTCTAAATAATCCGGCATACACGATCGCGGATATAGACAACGATGGGGTGCCGGATGTTCGAGATAGCTGCGTTTCAGTGGCTAATGCTGATCAGCAGGATCTGAATAATAATGGGCGCGGAGATGTGTGCGATGATTTCGACCAAGACGGAGTAATTAATTCAAAAGACAATTGCCCTAATAATCCAAATATTGATCAGATGGATACGGATGGTGATGGTATTGGCGATGCGTGTGATGCACAGGAGAGTCGGCTCACGGAGCGCTATGCGTGGTTACCATGGCTTGGTATCGGTTTCGCAGGACTTGTCCTGATCGCTCTCTTCATTCTCACCGCGAAATCGGTTCGAGTGCCTGAACAGGGTGATAATCAGCCATAGTCTCTCGACAGGTCCGCAAGCCGCACCACATCTTTTTCAGATGCGGTTTGTGTGGTAGAAATGGAGGACGCCGCCTTAGCTCAGTTGGTAGAGCGACTGCATCGTAAGCAGTAGGTCCCCAGTTCAAGCCTGGGAGGCGGCTCCGAAAGAAAAGAGAATAAAAATTGGGCCACCAGGAATGAATCCTTGGTGGCCCGTTTGAGTTATCTGACAGCAAACGCGTTCGTTGTTCCCAATGCTTCTGCAATGAGAGGACGATGCTTCTCGAGCAGGTCGAGCATAGTAGGGACCTCAGCAGTTTCAAACGCAGCGACTTGAATTGGTCGTCCGTTCTCATCGCCGATTTTCAGACGAGAATCAATTTGTTCCTCCGTCACTTCCGCGACGAATATGTATTGATAGTGCCCGTCACAATGCTGTATCCATGTGCAGAAGAGGAAATCTTCACGAGAGAGCGTGATACCTGTCTCTTGTCGACATTCTCGTATTGCAGCTTCTGTGCGGTCTTCGTCTGACGTTTCGACGCCGCCCCCGGGCAGTTTCCAGCGAGGTTCCAAAAACTTCTTATCTTTTACTAGCACTGTTCTGGTCGGGGAGTATGCGAATATCAGGACCGACTCAGGTAGTCTGCCCTGGTCTTTTCTGTGCATGAGCAGCCTCCTGTGGTTACAACGAATCCGTATTACAGTGAACACCTATTTCTAGGATACACATATATTAACAATATGTCAAGTGAGTCTCTAAATCTGGTACAATCGCGAGATGTCTGAGCATGAACAGAGGCTGGCAGAACTTGAGGCGATGATGGGGTCGCCTGATTTCTGGCTGGATAAGGACCAGGCGCAACGACTTATTCAGGAGTACCAGAATTTGAAGGAAGGCGGAGGTGGCGACCCGCATGATCGAGGAAATGCGACGCTCGCAGTGCTTGCGGGCGCAGGAGGGGACGATGCTGAGGACTTCGCGCGTCTGCTCCGCCGCATGTATGACGGATATGCTACGAAGCAGGGTTGGCGCGTGCGCGAGCTTCATGCTAACGAGAACGATCAGGGCGGCTATCGGAACGTCATGCTCGAAATTGACGGTGCGGGTGCCTATGGGCGCTTGAAATATGAATCCGGCGTGCATCGTCTTGTGCGGCAGTCGCCATTTAACGCAAACGCAAAGCGTCAGACAAGCTTTGCTCTCGTCGAGGTGCTGCCGGTGCTTGTGGCTAGTGACAAAGTGGAGCTCAAGCCGGATGATCTCGAAATACAATTCGCGCGAGCTGGCGGCGCGGGCGGTCAGAACGTGAATAAGCGTGAGACGGCCGTGCGCATCCTTCACAAACCGACAAATCTTTCTGTGCACATTTCAAGCGAGCGCAGTCAGCTCGCAAATCGTGAGAAGGCGCTCGAGCTCCTGAAGGCAAAGATTTATGCAAAAGAAGAAGCAGAACGCCAGGCTGCAGCAAAAGGGCGCTCTATTGCCGCGGTCACAGCAAATGAGTGGGGCAGCCAGATTCGTTCATACGTCCTTCATCCGTACAAAATGGTGAAGGATCATCGCACAGATTTTGAATCCTCTAATCCAGAGCGCGTATTAGATGGCGACCTAGATGCGTTTATAGACGCAGCCGCCGCGGCTAAGGTACAATAGACAGGAAGCATGATTTATTTCGACAAGGTAACGAAGAGATACGGAGATGCGACGGCTCTCGAGGAGGTAACTCTCTCTGTCGCCCCGAAAGAATTCGTTTCTATTGTCGGACACTCCGGAGCGGGAAAGACGACACTCCTCAAGCTCCTCCTTGCCGAAGAGAGGCCGACCAATGGCAGCGTGTTCTTTGAATCGATCGATATCAATGATCTCCCAAGCTCAGCGCTCCACCACTATCGCCGCAAGATCGGTATGGTATTTCAGGATTTCCGTCTCATTCCAAATAAGACCGCATATGAGAACATTGCATTCGCGATGGAGGCTGCGGGCCGTACTGACTCAGAGATTGCAACCGATGTGCCGTACATCCTTGAATTGGTGAACCTCTCAAACAAGGCAAAGCATTTCCCCGATCAGCTCTCAGGCGGAGAAAAACAGCGCATCGCTATCGGCCGTGCGATTATTAATCAGCCTGATCTTATCGTTGCTGATGAGCCGACAGGCAATCTCGACCCGATCAACACCTACGAGGTCGTGGAGATACTTAAAAAGATCAATGAACTCGGGACGACTATCATCATCACGACTCACAACAAGGGTGTGGTTGATGCAGTCGGAAAGCGTGTCATAACAGTCGACCAGGGAAAGATCATTCGAGATGATGCGACTGGGAAGTATGTCCTATGAAAACAAGAAGTGTTAACGACTATGTTTTCAAGGATGTCGGAATTTCGCGGGTAGCTTCCCGCCGTGAAATTCCGACGCTTATAACACAAGAAGTTTCTGCACCTGATATACTGCATTTATTATGAGCTGGATGGTCATAAAGCGAATGTTTGTGAGTGGGGCAAAGAATTTTACGCGTGGTGGCGCAGTCTCTGCGGCGACAGTGCTCATCATGACT
Source organism: bacterium (assembly GCA_030651285.1). Lineage (GTDB taxonomy): Bacteria > Patescibacteriota > Minisyncoccia > Phycocordibacterales > Phycocordibacteraceae > C7867-001. The sequence continues at coordinate 42,244 of JAUSCN010000020.1, read as the reverse complement.
GTGACGCTCGCCATCATCGCATCCCTGATCTTCCTTTCAGCTCTCCTTTCCTACACACTCAATGTCATTAGCAAAAAAGTTGATGTTTCCGTCTATTTCGTGACCACAGCTAGCGAACCGGACATCTTTGCGGTGAAAGACCAGCTTCTGAAGCTGCCACAGGTTCAGAGTATTTCATACACGTCAGCTAATGAAGCGCTCTCGGCTTTCCGTGAGCGTCATGCAAACGACCAGCTCACGCTCCAGGCTCTGAACGAGCTCGGGGGCAACCCACTCGACGCTTCACTTGAAATACAAGCTAAAGATCCGTCACAGTACGAAAGCATCGTGAAGTTTCTCGAGGCCTCGCCCGCGCTTTCTTCAGATGGTACCTCAATCGTCGACCGCATTAATTACGCGCAGAATAAAGAGATTATTGATCGTCTCACGCTTGCGATACGTGCGACGCGAGAAGTCGGTTTTGCGGTCATCATTCTTTTTGCCCTCGCTTCGGTCCTTATCGCATTCGCGACCATCCGCCTTGCCATTTACACCGCAAAAGATGAGATCTCAGTCATGCGGCTCGTAGGTGCAAGCAATGTCTACATCCAAGGTCCCTTTATTGTTGCTGGAGTCATCACGGGGGTGATTGCGGCGTCCATTGTTTTAGCTCTTCTCGGCCCTGTGACGTGGTATGCGAGCACGAAGACCGTTGGTTGGTTTGGTGGCTTCAGCTTGGCGAGCTACTACGCGGACAGTTTCCCGCTCGTATTCGCAGTTATCATGCTTTCGGGTGTCGTGCTCGGCTCGGTAGCTTCGATACTCGCTATTCATAGGTATTTGAAGGTATAGTTACTGACATGGCAAAAGAGGGTCACAAATATATATTCGTGCTTGGTGGCGTCATGAGCGGCGTCGGGAAGGGTGTCGTCACAAGCTCTATCGGTCTCTTGCTTCAACAGAAGGGATACCCGGTAAACCTGGTTAAGATCGATCCGTATCTCAACGTCGATGCAGGTACGATGAATCCGACCGAGCACGGTGAAGTGTTTGTGCTCCGAAGCGGTCTCGAAACCGATCAAGACATGGGCAACTACGAGCGCTTCCTTGGGCGCGACCTCACCAATGAGGACTACATGACAAGCGGCATGGTGTACCAGTCGGTCATCGCCCGTGAGCGTGCACTCGAGTACGGCGGAAAATGCGTAGAAGCTATTCCGCATGTGCGTGATGAGATTTTGCACCGTATTGAAGCGGCAGCAGCTTACAATGGCAGTCGCGTATCGGTCATCGAGATTGGTGGCACGATTGGCGACTTCCAGAATGCGCTTTTCATCGAAGCTGCGCGCGTGCTCAAAATGAAGTACCCGGACGATGTGCTTTTCGTGATGGTGTCGTACCTCCCAACACCGGGTACGCTCGGCGAAATGAAGACGAAGCCTACTCAGATGGCCGTGCGTGATCTTAATTCCTATGGCGTGCAGCCAGACTTCCTCGTCGCCCGTTCCAAGGAACCAATCGACGAGAAACGCAAAGAGAAGCTCGCAATCTGGTGCAATGTGCGCAAAGACCGCATCATTGCTGCTCCTGATATCAGCAGCATCTATGAAGCCCCGCTCAATTTCGAGAAAGACAAGCTCGGATATGCGATGCTTGATGCTCTCAAGCTTACTGAAAAGAAGAAGGCTTCGCTTACTGCGTGGAAGAAGTTTGCGACCGCAGTTGCAAACGTGGATGCGCCGGAAGTCTCGATCGCGATCGTCGGAAAATATTTTGATACGGGCGATTTCGTCCTCTCAGATGCATACCTTTCAGTCATCGAGGCGATCAAATTCTCTGCCGCTAAATTGGGTCGCCGTGCGAAGATCACCTGGATCAATTCGAAAGATCTTGAGAAGGGCGGAGCGAAGGTTGTGGAGGTGCTTGGGAAATGTAACGGCATATTGGTCCCGGGTGGTTTCGGCGAGAGTGGTATCGAAGGGAAAATCAAAGCGATTCAGTTCGCACGTGAACGCAAGATCCCATATTTCGGCATCTGCTACGGCATGCAGCTCATGGTGATCGAATATGCTCGCAATGTGCTCGGCCTTAAAGACGCGCACACGACTGAAATAAAAAAGAATACCGCAGATCCAGTTGTCGACGTCATGCTCGAGCAGAAGAAACATCTTGCTGCGAATAAATACGGCGGCACCATGCGTCTCGGTGTCTACCCGGCTTACCTCAAGAAGGGGACGATTGCGCGCGCCGCGTACAAGAAAGAGTTGGTGGAGGAGCGTCATCGCCATCGCTACGAGATCAATCACGACTACGTGAAGCGTCTTGAAGAAGCTGGTCTCGCATTCTCGGGCACCAGTCCAGATGGCGTGTTGATGGAAATCGCTGAGCTCCCTAAATCGGTACATCCGTTCATGCTTGGTACGCAGTTTCACCCTGAGCTTCAGGCGCGCCCACTCGACCCGCACCCTATTTTCACAGAATTTATCCGCGCCGCTGACTCCCGCAAAGGAGGGAAATAAAGCGTTTTCTAGGTGGCGTTTAAGAAATCGTACGAATCACTTCAGTGAGCTGATCGACATGTTTGAAGAATTGAGGGCTGCGCGTTTCGCGTGGGCGGGGAAGGTCGACGGAGAGTATTTTCTCAACATGACCTGGGTGTGAGCCGATGACGATGATTTGATCAGCGAGTTCGATCGTGTCAGGAACGATATGATTCACCATGATCACAGTCATGCCGTAGGTGCGCCAGATCTTCAGAAGATCTGCTTTGAGGGCTTCAGCAGTAATGGTGTCGAGGTTTGAAAACGGTTCGTCCATGATGAGGAGATCGGGAGAGATTGCGAGTGCGCGCGCGAGGCCGACACGTTGGCGCTGGCCGCCCGAGAGCGCGGCGGGGTAATGGCTCGCGAGGTGCTCGAGCCCCACTTCTTTTAGCTTCTCTTGCGCGATACGTTCACGCTCTTTGCGGTTCATGCCGCTCATGCGTAGGCCGAACGCGACATTGTCGAGCGCTGAGAGCCACGGGAAAAGCGCATAGTTTTGGAACACCATCGCTGGTTTCGAAAAATTGCGGATGATCTCGCCAGTAGTATGCGGCATGAGTCCGAGGATCAGGCTCATGAGTGTAGACTTGCCGGCACCAGACGGGCCAAACACTGAGACGAACGATCCTTTGCGTACGGAAAAAGTTATATCTCTTAGGGCAGGGACGTTTTTCTCGTCACTGGCGAAATCCGCCGAAACTCGAGACAGCACAAGTGTCATTTCAGGATTATTCTGCATATCGTTTACTACTCTCTGCGAGAAGCGGCGCCCACACGAGGCGGTTTATCGCGAACACGATGACGAGGATTGCGAGCGTCCCTGCGACCGAGGCCTGGGTGAAGCCTGAGATGCTCGCGCTCCTGATGAAATCGCCGAATCCGGCGACGTTCGTGATTATCTCGGCACCGATGATCGCTTCCCAGCCGATCGCGATACCGACTATTGAGCCTGTGAGCATGGCAGGAAATGAAAGCGGAGCGAGGAAGAATGGAATGCGTCGGATTCCTCGGGCGCCGAAAATAGTCGCAGCATCGCTCAAGTCTTTGTGGGCGCTCTTAATTGCGGTCATGACCGCAAAAAGTATTGGCCATATGATCGAGCTTACGGCAAAGAGGATAATCATCTCGCTCGTGTATCCGAAAAAGTAGATGAAAATGGGAATGAGAGCGAACGAAGGGATATTCTGCAAGATATCGAAGACGGGAAATAGGAAGTCAGCGAATGGGCTCCAGCTCACAAGAAGTGCGATGGACACACCGAGAACTAGAGCGACGACATATGCAGTTAGTAGACGATAGGCGGTATTCAGCACGGCGCTCGCAAGCTCGGGCCACGAGACGGTGTCGAAGTAGCCATATGCCGCAAGTGCGAGTGTGACGCACATGGTGAGAGCCATGAGTACCCATGTTCTGAGGTAGCGTTTCGCATGGGCGCGGTGCAGTGCTCGGGTGTGCGGGTGCGTGACGCTGCGGATCATATGGCTATATTAGCGCGTCCCGTGAAAGAAATTTTGCATATGCACTCTGTCTTCACAGAGGTCTCCCATCCGATGCTATACTTTTCTAGGTAAGGTGCAGACATTTATTAATTAAAGGTAAGAAAATTGTATTCAGGTATGCGCATATTAAGAACCATAGGAATCGTCGGCAGTGCCGCCGCTCTAATTCTCGCAGCACCAATCGCGTTTGCTGAGAGTCAGCCGGCAACGGATGGTACGGGCTCGACTGACGCTGCATTTGTGCAGAAACAGGAGCGTGCACGTATCGATGCGATGCAGACGAAGTCTGGTGACAAGGTTCGCCAGGCCGAAGCTGTTAAGACCCGTGCAGAATTAAAGGAACGAAAGCCAGAGATCGACAAGAGAGCTGGCATGATCGTACTCGCTAATTCCACGACGACAGAAAAAGTCCGTGATGGCGCGAAAGCCGCTAAGGAGCGCATGGAAGCTGCGCGTGAAGAAGCAAAAAATCGTGTAGAAGAGCAGCGCCACAAAGCTGAACAGCGCCTTACAGAAATCAAGGATAAGGCGATTCAGCAGAGGGCTCAAAGTATCGCAAAGCAGTTTGCACAAATTAACAAGAGGTGGACCGATCACTTCATGGAGGTTCTTGAGCGACATGAGGAGATAATGAAGAAGGTTCAGGCACGAGCTGATATTGCCGCCGCTTCTGGAAAAGATGTCGCCTCAACCACTGCATCTATCCAGGCAGCACGGACTGCTATCGACGCTGCACGCACCGCAGTGATCGCGCAGGCATCTAAGGTCTACGAGTTGAACACCTCGACGTCTACTGCAATAACAGTACCGTCAACGGCTTCAACCACGGCAGCGACCTCAAATGGTCAGACGGCGCTCATCCAGAATCTCCGTTCCGCGTTTAAGTCGCTGCACGCAACCCTCTTCAAGGATCTCTTCGCGCTTCGCGATGGTCCGATGCTCGCAGCGCGCCGAGCCGTACAAGCTTCAGTACAGTCACTCATCAAGATCCCCGGGATCAATAATGGGGGAACTGCTACGACGACAGCCACTACTACTGCAACAACAACAGCACAATAGATTCTTTAACTGAACAATCATGGACATCCAGCCACCAGTAAATCAGGGTTCTCCAAGTACCCCGAATAGTATGAATTATCAGGCAATGAACGGTCAGGGCGGATCGCCGAGCGGTATGGGTATGGACCCGATGGGCCAGCACTCTTCCCACAAAACGTGGTATGTCGTGGGCGCTGTTGTCCTTATCGTCATCGCTGGCGCTCTCTGGTACCTCTACGGAAGCCAGGCGATGCCTTCTGGCACGCAGAACACGGCAGTTGAGCAGACACCGGGCATGCTCTCACCTGGCAATACCACCGCAGACATCTTGTCTGACCTCAGTCAGACCATCGATGATTCTGCTGGGCTTGATCAGGCTGCTGCTTCTTCAGCTGCAGCAGTACAGGGTTTCTAAGAGTAGCTCTGAAAACAAAAAACCGCTGGATTCCAGCGGTTTTTTGTTTTCAGAGAAGTCCGAAAGTCATGGTTGAATAAAGGGCGATTTTCGAGTATCGTGCGTGAAGTGCGCGGCGCTCCGCGCCGCGTTATTGCCAGGAAGGTTTGTGGTGCGGTTACTATAATTGCCAGATCGTCTAATGGTAGGCTCCCGGTTTGTCCAAGAACGAAGTGATTGGTCACAAACCGCAGTGCCAATGAGTCAGATGAATTGGCAGTCCGCGATGTTCGCTGTTTGAATGGAAGAGTGTACAGTTGTTCGGGTGCGAAAATAAATTGCCAGATCGTCTAATGGTAGGACAACGGACTCTGAATCCGTTTATCTTGGTTCGAATCCAAGTCTGGCAGCATGAGTGAATTTTGGATGAATTTCTTGACGAACTTGTTATCGACTGTAGTAGCTGCAGGGATTATCTTCCTTGTAGGACGTGCATTTGGCTTCTTCACATCGCCACAACCAAACCTGAAAATGATTGCCAAACAGAATGGTGTATATAGCGATGTTATAACTTTCACAAAACAAGGCGATGGATCTTATGCGGCAGATTTTCAATTGGCGATAAAAAACGAAGATGATCTTACTCTAAAAGCAAATGACGGTTTTTGGCACACCTATGTTGTAACAGATGCAACTGTTACGCCGCTCACGGCGACAGGCGAACTTAATCATCAACGGGGAGTAATTTCTTATCCTGTATATCCTGGTTACATTGTTGATATTGATGGTTCTCAATACCACTTAGTCATTAAGAAGGGCGATGTACCAGGCAGGGGGCTTCCTTATTTCTTCGCAACAGATTACGGATTCTTTCCAAAAACTACCGAATTTGATCAAAAAACAGGACAGGTCAATTTGTTGACAGCTGGTCTTATAAAATATGAGATTCGTTAACTACTAAAAAATTTATTGTAGTGCTCGAGACGCGTCGTTTGGGAATAGCTCGCGCTAGCCAAGCGGAGCAATGGGGGCTTGACCGACCACGGTTCTAACTCGAGACGGTCAGCAAAAGTGCAGAGGAGTGTTTTGATACAATCAAAAAGATGAGAATTATTTTTATCAGACACGGAGAGCTTGAGGGTGAAAATTCCAGCGTACTCCATGACGTGAATGATCCTGTTTCGCTTAGTGAAAAAGGCAGAAGCACGATAATCGCTTTGTGCTCAGTCTTGAAAAAGGAAGAAATAGGTCTGATCGTTTCGTCTCCGGAGATTCGTACAAAAGAGAGTGCTGAAATTATCTCACAGGAACTTTCCATACCTACTCAATACCTGGAGGGGCTTCAGGGGAGAAAATGGGGGGATTTCGCGGGAAAAACTTGGGATGAAGTGGGTAAGATTCTTGGTAATAAGAGTACCGAAGAGCGGTATGAGTTTGTTCCGCCAAGCGGAGAGTCATGGAAACAATTTGAATCGAGAATGCTTACGGCGCTACGTGTGATTTCTCAATCACATCAAAAAAATATTTGCATCGTTTCTCATGGAAGCAGTGTCAGAGTTCTTCTCCAAAAGATATTTGCCATACCTGTCGAAGAGAGTTTGAAGCTGTATCCTGAATATGGATCTATGAGTGTAGTTGAGTATGATGGACAAAACTATACAAACCCTTTTTTTAATCGACAAACAATCTGAAACGAGTGTCAGCGTCCCAGACGGTCAGGTAGTAAAACAGTCCGCCCACCAATGCCTCGCCGCAAAGCGGACGGGGCATTGGTGGGCGGACACCGTGGTGTTTTTCAGGATTTACCCGCTGGCTATCACAATGTGAGCTATTTAAAGTTATACTGGACCTGGTATGGATACTCAGGGAGCTAGGCCTATGGTTGGCGTGGGAGTCATGATACTTAAGGATGGGAAAGTGCTATTGGCTAAACGCAAAGGCTCGCACGGAGCGGGCGAGTATGGGTTTCCTGGGGGTCATCTTGAGAATCTGGAATCATTTGAGGATTGTGCTATACGAGAAACGCGAGAAGAGTGCGGGTTAGAGATTAAAAATATCAGATTTCTGTACCTTACGAATGTAAAGAAATATGCTCCAAAACACTATGTGCATATAGGCTTAGTGGCTGATTGGGCAGGTGGCGAACCTGTGGTCTTGGAGCCTGAGAAGGCAGAAGAATGGAAATGGTTTGATCTGGATAATGTGCCGGAAGGTCCGACTTTTGAATTTTGTAAGCTTTCTTTTGATGCATATAAAAATGGCAGAAAATATTTTCCTTCCGAAAAGGATGTGGCGTCTTAAGTTAGAAAATACAATCTCAGCTCCATTTCAGCCGGAGCGCAAACGGAGAAACAGCTTTAGTGTTGTGGCACTTTGCGTATTCATTTCATCCATCGCTTCTCCAGCTCATTCAATTCCACTCCCGATTCCGTTAGGGTGATATGGAGAATCTCAGTCGTTTCTGGATCAGTAAGTACTTGCTTTAATAATTTTTATACTTGAGGAGGAGTCAGTTTTTCTCCATGAGTATCGTCTCTCAGTCGCTCGGAGCGATATTCAAGTTTGCGCTCTATGAGTATGCGATGACGGGAAGAATCTCTGAAGGATTTTTTCCTGAGCTCGTGCAGGGTGCGATCAAGGTGCGGTAATGCGTAGGGGCGAGCAGCCCAAAGTGGTGTAGGCTTACTGGAAATAGGTATGATGCCAGATAAGCCGAAAATCGAAATAGTAGACGACCTGCATGTGTCGCAAGCATACCGAAACGGCGTGACGCTCTCGGTCTATTACGCGATGGATGCTTTGGTCCTGATCGCTGTCGGCGTGTTTGTGTGGCGAGGGAATCTTGAATCGGCATTGAGCGCGGGAATTATTTTTCTTCTTATGTTCGTGCCATCTATCCTCAAAGAGCGGTATCGGCTCTATCTGCCATTTGCGATCGAGTTCGGCATCGTCGTGTTCTCGTTCTCAACCCTTTTCTTGGGGGAGGTCGCACGCTTCTACTACTATGTTCCGTTCTGGGACAAGTTCACACACTTCCAGTCAGGGCTCCTGCTCGGTGCGAGCGGATATGTGCTCGTCTATATATTGAATGAACACAGGAAAATAAGCCTCGGTCTGAGCCCTCTCTTCGTTTCAATATTTGCCATCGCGTTTTCTCTGGCAATCGGGGCAGGGTGGGAAATATTTGAATTCGCGGGAGATAGTTTTTCCGGGAACCATTGGCAGACAGATGGTACGGACACTATGTGGGACCTTATTGCTGATTTGGTTGGCGCGCTCATCATAAGCATCATTGGGTATTTCTGGATGCATCGACACAAGCGTCTCCCATTTACTCCCTGGGTGCTAAGGATATTCAAAGGCGATCGTTATTAACAGTTGCGACTTTTTGGAGCGGGGTATGATGGGCCGATATGGCCAATGCCTTTGATGCACTCGCATCGGTAGAACGTATCGCAACGGTAGAGAAAGCGCTTACGGCAAACGGATTTTTTCCGCTGACTGTCACCTCCGGAGCTGAAGCTCTCGCAAAAGAACTCATTCTTCATAAAGAGCATCCGATGATGGGTCGGAAGGTGCACGTGATTCTTGTGAACGAAAAACTCGGCTTTTAAAGCCGAGTTAATCCTGAGATCTCTTGAACTCCGCCCATTCGCGGAGGAAGTCGGAGCTGCTCCAGTCTTTTTTCAGGCCGACACCTGAAATGACCTCAATACCATTCTCTTTGCATACGCCCCACTCGGGGATGGTCTTCTCGTCGATCCTGTCACCGCCTTTTGTGAATACGTGGGGCTTGATTCGTTCGAGCGCGACGCATACGGTCTGATCGTTCTCAATCTCAAAAGGAATCACGTAATCTGCGCCGCGCACGTGCGAGACGACCTGGCACCGGGTCTTCAGGTCCATGAATGGCTTGCCTTTCTTCTTCCGTAGGAAATTATCACCGTTCACTATCACTACTACCGTGTCTCCGTATTTCTTCGATTCGTAAATGCAGGATGCGTGTCCAGGATGAATAGGGTCGTATCCTCCCGAAGTGCACACGATCTTTCCTAGGGTGTCTCGTATTTTGTCGAATTCCTCAAACGAGATGATTTTCGCCGGCTTCATAGGCCACATGATACACTTTTTCGATGCCTACTGACATCATTTCAACATTCCGTCCTTTTATTATCCCGAGCATCGTATCAGTCGCGATACTTACTGCAGTGGGAGTATATCTGGGGCCGGTAGCGCTATTCACGGCTGGATTGCTTGTGGCGCTGGAAGTTACGCTTTCGTTTGATAATGCCGTGGCGAATGCACGCGTGCTCGAGAAGATGAGTCCGAAATGGCAGCACCGATTCCTTACATGGGGCATCTTCTCATCGGTGTTTATCACGCGTGTTGTGCTCCCGATCCTTATTGTCGCTGCTTCTGTCGCGGTGTCTCCGCTTACGATCGCATCGATCGCATTGTTCGATCCGGAGCAATATGCGCATCTGCTCCATGAGTCGCACCACATCATCGCTTCGTTCGGCGGCATGTTCCTGACGATGGTTGGACTCAAGTACTTCTTCGACGAACAGAAGGAGGTGCACTGGATCCATCATGTCGAGCGACATTTCGCTCGTTGGGGGAGTATTGAGGCGGTAGAAATCGCTATCGCACTTTGTGTCCTGATGGGTATCGCGTTTTTTGCGCCGGAGCACGCCATAGGAATTTTCTTCGCCGGCATATTCGCAATCGTGCTCTTCATCCTTATGCAGGGAGCCACGAGCTCGCTCGATATTTCAGGGAAGGATGTGGCAGGAGCAGGTCTCGCTTCCTTCTTGTATCTCGAGGTGCTTGATACGTCGTTCTCTCTCGATAGTGTGGCAGGAGCCTTTGCGCTTTCGACGAGTATCCCGATCATCGCTGCCGGTCTCGGCATTGGCGCGTATTTCGTGCGTGCGCTCACGGTCTATATGGTGCACAACGGGACGCTCTCTAAACTCATGTACATAGAGCATGGCGCGCACTGGGCGATCCTTGGCCTGGCGGGGGCTATGTTCGCAAGCTTCTTCTTCGATATTCCTGAGCCGATCACGGGTCTTATTGGGCTTCTGTTCGTAGGTGGTGCGTACCTTTCGTCCATTCGCACGGTACCTGTTCGGGTGTAGGGCAAGACACCCGCGCTGTTGGGGGAAAGTTCCGGTGCTACACTGTAGATATGAAAAAGTATCCCGTCATTTTGTCGATTGCCGTCCTATTTGTCGTTGTCGGATTTTTGTTTTGGATGAGCAGCAGAACAGCTGTGGCTCCTACTCAACAGCAGCCGATCGCTACAGATTATAAGAGTGCGACCTATATAATCGCGGGACTACCAGTGACGCTTGTAGACGGTCATGCAGAAGTTGCTGCGGCGCCAGGATCAGCTTCTAAGGTGGTGACTCAGTATTTTGGGAATGAGGCGACGGGAGATTTAAACGGTGATGGTGTCACTGATATAGGATTTCTTCTTACGCAAAGTACCGGGGGCAGTGGGACGTACTTCTACGCGGTCGCCGCGATAAAGACGTCTGATGGATATCGCGGTACGGATGCGGTATTGCTCGGCGACAGGATCGCTCCGCAGCCGACAGAAATTAGAGATGGGAAGCTTCTATTGAATTATGCTGATCGCGCGCCAGGCGAGAGCTTTGCGGTGCGCCCATCAGTCGGGAAGAGTCTCTGGCTCAAACTTAATCCGGAGACGATGCAGTTCGGCATCGTTATGCAAAACTTTGAGGGCGAAGCAGATCCGTCCCGCATGACACTCACGATGAAGACATGGGACTGGATCTCTACTCGGTACAGCAACGACACCACCGTGACGCCAAAGAAAACAAAAGCATTCACGCTCACGTTTAAGAGCGACGGCACATTCAGGGCGACAACCGACTGCAATGCGATGTCTGGGAAATATACGACCCAGGACAAGAAGATTTCCTTCGGAAACATTGCGACTACTATGATGTACTGCGAAGGTTCTCAGGAAGGTGAGTTCGGAAAGATGCTCGGAGAAGTGCAGAGCTACCTCTTCACATCGAAAGGCGAGTTGGTGTTTGATTTGAAACTCGACTCTGGCTCGTTCATCTTCCGATGATGAGGAAATGAAGTCCAGTCAATTCAAAATCAAATCAAGCGTATGGCAGTATCCGGGCATGGCCGGATGGCACTTCGCGGCGGTTCCCAAGAAAGAATCAGAGGAAATAAAGAAAAAGTTCGGTAGCATGAAAAGGGGTTGGGGCTCGCTTCCTGTCGCGGTGACGATAGGGGATACGAGTTGGAAGACGTCTATCTTTCCCGATAAGAAATCGGGCGTGTATCTGTTGCCACTGAAGGCAGCCGTGCGCAAGAAGGAGGCTATCTTTGATAAAGATAAGATCGAGTTATTGCTAAAAGTGCAGGCATAGGCATGTCTCTAGTCTGATCCTCTTTAGGAAGAGGAGAGTCTATTAATTATTTAACCAACTGAATATATTCATGGAGATCAACTATCTAGCAGTGCTCGTGTGTACCGTGCTGGCATTGATTATTGCAGTCGTGTGGTATGGACCGTTGTTCGGGAGAAAGTGGGCTGAGGTAGTCGGTGGAAATTTCGACACCACAGGAGCGCGCGGCGAAATGCAGAAAAGGGTAATGCCGCTGTATATCACGCAATTTCTGCTCACCCTCTTTCAGGTGACGATACTCGCATTCTACGTGGAGGGGTGGAAAGAGGCTTCAGGGCTTGAGAACGCATTGTGGGTTTGGGCGGCGTTTGTGATGCCAACTATTGCAAGCTCGTCTATGTGGAACAATGACTCAGCAAAGATATCTTGGGCGAGATTTTTGATTCAGTCCGGATATCAACTCGTCGTGTTTGCGATGTTCGGATTCATCTTGGGCGTTTGGAAGTAATAAAGGAGGTGCAGGAGGTATACTGAAACAGTAATAAATCAATACATTCATCCGTATGGATATCGCACTTATCGCTGCAAAAATATTGGGAGTATATATGGTCGTCAGTGGGCTGTTCCTCATCTTCCGCGGCAAGACGGTTCCGCACCTGCTGCAGGACTTTTTCAGTCATCCGGCGATGCTCTATCTCACGGGCGCTGTCCTGATCTTCCTTTCGACGCTGTTTCTTCTTCAGCACAATGTCTGGGATGGTACGTGGCGCACAATCATTACGATATTTGGTTGGATGATTCTCGCTAAGGGTGTCGCATATATCCTTTTCCCTGAAATGCTCCATAAACTAGTCACCAAGAAGCTTTTAGATTCAGTGAATCTCTTCGGTCTTATTACGCTGATCGCCGGAGTGCTCTTGTTCAGGTTGGGCTAGTCTGACCGAATCGTTTGCTATGAAAAAATATTTCCCGCATGTGTTGCTCGGATTGTATGTCATCGAATTTATAGTCGCGGGCATCAGTCCGTATTCGCGGGACGTGTGGTACGTGGAGAATGGTCCGATCGTCGCGCTCGTTGCTTTCATCGTATTCCTCTACATGAGAGGGATTCGTTTCTCGAATACCGCGTATGCGCTCATGTTCGTTCTCCCGTTTTGGCATACCATCGGCGGACACTACACGTTCGAGCGTGTGCCATTCGACTGGTTTAATAATTTCTTCGGATTCGAGCGGAACATGTTCGATCGCATCGGGCATTTCGCTGTCGGTTTCTACGCATTGCCAATCATTGAGTACTTAGTTGGGGAAGGGATGGTAGCAAAAAAGTGGATTGGAGTGACGTACGCTGTCTTCGCCATTTCATTCGTCGCGGTTTTCTATGAGTGGATTGAGTGGTGGTATGCTGCAGGGTTTGGAGGTGATGCGGGAGCAGCCTTCCTTGGCTCGCAAGGGGATATCTGGGATGCGCAGAAAGACATGCTTATGGACGTGTTAGGGGCTGTATTGTCTGCGGCGGGGTATTTGTTTGCTGGCTTTCTGAAGGCTGGAGCAAGTGAGTCTGACGGGTTCTAAGGTTGAGCACCTCCCTGAGCCCGCTTTTTTCTAGTTATGCTACGCTTCCGGTATATGGAGTACATGGATAAACAAAAGATCATATGGATTGCTGTAGCAATCGTTGTCCTCGGGGGTGCATGGTATCTCTTTTCCGGTTCTTCTGGCGGGAGCGATGAGACCGGACTGATCGCGACGACAACTTCCAGCACCTCGTCGCAACAGACGACGGCTAAGCCGTCTACGGCACGTCCTACAGGAAGCGGTACGACGACTCAGAAGCCGGTGGCGCCAACAAAAGTCGCGGGGGTAAATACTCTTTCGTATCTCTATAGTTTCAAGCAACCCCTGGTTTGTTCAGTGACCGTAGGTACTACGGTGAAGCGTGCGGGTACGATGTACGTCGCTGATGCGAAGATGCGCGTGAACTTCTCGACAGCATCGATGATAGATGATGGCTCGTTTCTCTATGTGTGGAAGAAGGGTGCCACGACAGGTCTCAAACTTTCTGCAGTTTCGAGCGTGAGCGGCAGTGCGATCGCAGTCAGTGGCGGATTTGATCCGGCGAACCCTTTCTCCTTTTCTTGTAGTGGATGGACGAAGGATGTGAGCATCCTTACTCCGCCAGGATCTGTCACGTTCTCAAATAATCCTTGATAGATCGAGGGTGATATATGATGCCGCTCGATCGCAACGAGAGCTACTGGTTGCTTGATGAAGAACTGGAGAAAGTCGCGCATACTTTACGTGCTAAAGAACTCTCGACATATCCGGAATACGGCGAGTTGAAGCGTGCACTCGCAGCGTACGCAGGTGTGCCAGAAGACCATCTGCTCATTACTCCCGGTTCCGATGCGGCTATTGAGCACATCGCTCGTGCATATGCGGGGGAAGGAGGTGAAGTGATTCTTCCGGTGCCGACATTCTATGGATATGAATCAATTCTCGAGCGAGTCGGTGCAAAGATGCTCCCGATTTCATATGAGGAGCAAGACGGCAGATTCGTGTTTCCGCTCGCAGAAACGGTCGAAGCTCTCGCGAAGGGAACGGGAAAAATACTTTTCTTGTGCCATCCAAATAATCCGCTCGGCAGCCCGCTGCCGAGCGATGTCATTTCAAGGCTCGTTACGGCAGCGCGCGGGACTGATACGCTAATCGTTTCAGACGAAGCATATTTTGAATTTTCTTCCGGCACCAGCTTCCTGCCTTTTCTTGCAGAGCTTCCGAATCTGGTCGTCATACGTACACTCTCAAAAGCTTTTGGACTTTCTGGCGCCCGCGTCGGATATGCGATAGCTTCACCTGAAGTAGTGAAGCGGGTGGAGAAATTTCTATTGCCGTGGCCAGTCGCGCACCTGAGTGTTTCTGCTGCGCTCGTACTTCTTTCGCGCGCAGAGGCGGTAAAAACACGTCGCGACTTAGTTATTGCGGAGCGCGAGCATTTCATACAATCGCTCCGGGCGATTTCCGGCATCACCGCGTATCCTTCCGAAACAAATTTTGTCCTGATTCGCGTGTCAGAAGCTGAGCGAGTCCGAGGCGCGCTTTCTGAACAAGGAATCCGTGTCGCACTTGGGGAAGCAATGAGCCGTTTCCCCGAGGCGAAAGCGCTCCTTAAAGATACTCTCCGCATTGCCACACCTGATCCTGAATCCGAGCCGTATTTCCTAGGTATTTTGAGAGGGGTATTGCATTAATTAAGTATTTGTGGTATGATTTAAATCTATATGAGTTCACGTATTGCATCTAAAAAGAAGGGTTTGGTGCCTATGAGGGAACGGATTTCTTCCTCTTCCGAAGTCTTTTTCAGTGCACTCAATACTTTCAAAGGCGCTGATTGGACTCGCAATGGTAAGGAACATCTTCTCGATCTCTTTAAGCGAGTGTCACTTAATGTTCCCGCGTATCGAAATTTTCTGAAGCAAAATAATGTTTCCCGAAATGTAATTCGGACGACGGAAGATCTTACGTCTATTCCGGTAATGTCGAAGAAGAATTATCTTCGAGAGAATTCTTTTGCAGATCTGTTGTGGCATGGGCAGACACGTTTGCCGTACGTGCTTACTTCGACATCTGGATCGACTGGAAAACCAACCTACTTCGCTCGCTCTCATGAGGTTGATGATCAATCCTCGCTTATTCATGAGCTTATTTTCCGTACTAGTTCGCTCAAACAAGATAAGTCGACGCTCGTTATTGTGTGTTTCGGCATGGGTGTGTGGATCGGTGGTGTGATCACCTATCAAGCATACGAGAGTATGGGTCGTCGCGGATACCCGATTTCAATCCTTACGCCCGGAATAAACAAAACGGAGATTCTGAAGATTCTGACAGATCTTGCTCCGCAGTATGATCAGCTCATACTCACAGGCTACCCTCCTTTTCTTAAAGACGTAATTGACGAAGCACTTGCACAAGGCATTTCATTTAAGAAGCATCGTATGTTTCTGTTGTTTGCTGCGGAAGCATTCTCCGAACACTTTCGAGATCATCTTGCTGAGAAGGTCGGTATCGAGAATCCTCTCACAGACACTGCAAATATATATGGAACCGCTGATATTGGTACCATGGCATTTGAGACGCCATTGGCAATCCTTGCTCGTCGACTCGCGATGAAAGATAAAAAGCTCTTCGCTGATATATTCGGCGGTACGATGAAGACTCCGACCCTTGCGCAATATGTTCCAGAATTCGTTTCGTTTGAAGCAATCGGCGGTGAAATATTTTTGTCAGGAGATAGTGCCATGCCACTTATTCGTTATGCGATAGGAGACAGTGGCGGAGTGTATACATTCCGCGAGCTTGCTGAGCGGTTCAAGGCACACGGTATCGATCTTATGAAAGAAGCGAGAGTTGCTGGGATCAAGAATCATGCGTATGAACTACCATTCGTGTATGTGTTTGAACGTATTGATCTTGCGACAACGCTATATGGTTTGCAGGTGTACCCGGAGACCGTCAAGGAGGTTTTGCTCGATGATCGCTTTACGGGCAGTTTAACGGGTAAGCTCGCACTCGTTACGAAATATGATGCGAATCACGATCAGTATCTGGAGATACATATCGAACAGAAACCGAATAAAGAGGTCGGAAAAGTATTTGCTGGAAAGCTGCTCGCGGAAATCGTGAAGCAGTTGCGCGAAAAGAATTCCGAATATCGTGAACTCTGTAATTTCTTAGGGAAGCGTGCACGACCAAAGCTCGTATTCTGGCATTACGAGGACCCTCTGTATTTCAAGCCGGGTGGCAAACAACGCTGGGTAGTTCGACAGCCATAACTTCGGTGCATGGTAGTATTTCCGATATGAAACCGGAAAAACTTGATCGCTCACGTGAGTCATTAGATGCTTTTCGTTCTCGGCTTCAGCCCTCCTCAGTCGTCGACCGGTATGACCTTCTTCTTGAGGATTTGTTCCTCATCCGTAATCCGCGTTTTAAATTCATAAAACAATACGCGGAAGAGCTCGCTGCGTTTACTGCCGACTACACAAAGACCAAGCCGATTGAAGAGGTCGGTGAATGGTTTTTCTTTCCTTGGAATAAGACCCTTGCGCATTATCTCCCGCATGAGGAGCATCAGGAGATACGCACTGCCCGCAATCGCAATATCATCACAAATGAAGAGCAGGCGAAGCTATATGACCTCACTGTCGCGTATGCGGGACTGAGTGTTGGCAGTCATGGAGCGCTCACGTTTGCGCTTATGGGTGGCGCTCGTCGTATCAAGATCGCTGATCCGGATGAGGTATCGGCTTCAAACTTGAATCGTATCCGGTTCAGTTATCTTGAGCTTGGCCGTAAGAAGACGGATCTTGTTAGTGAATATATCTACCAACTGAATCCGTATGCTGAGATTGAAGTGTATGCATCAGGTGTTACTGAGGAAAATATGGACGCTTTTTTTGCGGGAGTAAATGTCCTCGTCGAGGAGACTGATAATCTCGAGATAAAAATTCGCCTGCGGCTTGCGGCGCGCGAACGCGGCATTCCCGTCGTTATGGCTACTGACAATGGTGACAATATCATCGTTGAGACGGAGCGCTTCGATCTTGATAAGACTAAGAAGCTTTTCAATGGTGTTATCGGCGACGTGAGTCTTGATATGTTCAAATCTTTCAATCCTGCTGAACTGCCTAAGCTTGCGACGAAAATCGCTGGTCCTCAATTCGTTACAGAGCGCATGATGAGCTCCCTTTTGCAGGTCGGGCGTGAGATCTATTCTTGGCCACAGCTTGGCGACGCTGCTACGCTCTCGGGTGTCGCAATCGCGTATATCTTGAAGCGACTTGCGCTCGGGCAAGAAGTAAATGAAGAGAAGTGCGAAATCAGTCTCGATGCTCTCATTGATCCAGATCACCACAAGCCTCATGTGAAGGATGCTCGTGAAAAGGCTCGTGCAAATTTCTTCTCAACGATCGGGCTCTAAAGAAATATGGATGCAGCGTATCGCGAAAAGGTAACGAAGATATGCACTGCGGCTGCGGCCGCTCCCTCAGGAGATAATTCGCAGCCCTGGCGCTTTGTCTTTCGTGCTCCAAATATGCTCGAGTTCCATGCGATTACAGAAAAGGATAACGAACTCCTTAATATAGACGGAAGTGGGACCTATATCGCGTTAGGTGCGGCTATTCAAAATGCCGAGCTTGAAGCCAAGGCTCTAGGGTTTGTGCCGGATGTGCGTTATAGCAGCAGCGGTTCTCTCGTCGCAGTATTTGTTTTGCACGACGGAGGGGTTCAATCCGATGAAGAGAAAAAACTGCACCAAGCGATTCCGAGTCGCCACTCGAATCGAAAGGCATATAAGAAAATACCAATTGCCGAAGATGATCGTGATGCGTTGATTAGTGCCGCTGGAAATCCGACAGGTGCGTCATTTACGCTTGTGGAAGAAAGGGAGTCCATGTCTCTCGTGTCGCGAGCGTTGACGACAATGGAAGAAATTGCGCTTCAGAACAAATCACTGCACAGGCTTTTCTTCGAGAGCATCTTCTGGTCGAAGGAGCGAAATATTGCAGGTAATTCCGGCCTCTATATTGGCACTCTCGAGTTGCCGCCCCCAGCGCGACTTCTTTTCAAGGTATTGAAATACTGGTCGGTTGCAAATGTGCTTGCGAAACTTGGGTTCCCTACGATGGTCGCTAAAACAAATGCAGCTCAGAATGCGAGCGCATCAGCGTTTGGTTTGATTACAATCGAGCATTTTGATCGAAGAAATTATGTTGAGGCCGGACGGTTGCTTGAGCGTGTCTGGCTTGCTGCAACTGCACAGGGTATGTCCTTGCAGATTGTGACAGGAATGCTATTTCTCGCGCGTACGGTCGAGCGTGGACACGCTACAGTCTTTTCTCCCGAGGAATGCACTATGGTGAAGAAGGCGTACGCTCGCGCACAGGAAACTCTAAAGACTGATGAGCCGTTTCTTATGTTCCGTGTGGGGTACTCTAATGCACCGAGCGCTGTGTCTTTCCGCCGAGAACCGGTGATTGAGGGGTTACACTAAAGCAATATGGAAACGTTTGCGCATCTTGATCTACTATCTGTCGGTGTAGCCGTTGCGGGAACTTGTTTGCTCGGATTCGTGATTCTTTTCAATAATGTGCATTCGGCGACGAATCGTGCATTTTTCTATTTCACAAGTGTTACCGTTGTTTGGAGTATTTTAAATTTCTCGTACTATCAGCTTCCTGCTAACGATACTGCGTTGTGGCTTCTGCGCGGAGTCATGTTCTTTGCGACGTGGCATGCGTTCACGTTTTTTCATCTCGCGTCTGTTTTTCCAGACTCAGAGTATCGTCGCCCATATTGGTACACGTACGGGCTCTTTCCTGTTACTGCCGTTGTTTCAATTTTGACACTCACCCCATATATATTTGAGCACATAAATGTGATCGATTCTGTCGGGTCTATCGGGGGAGTGCAGACTGGTCTAGCTATAGCTTTTTTTGGAACGCTTGTGCCGCTTCTCATAATGCTGGCCATATGGAAGCTGGTTTCAAAGACATTTCGCGCTCCGCAAGAGCATCGCCGCCCATACACCCTGATGCTTTTAGGAATGACTCTGACGTTCACTCTTCTGCTTACGTTCAATTTCTTCATTCCGGTGATATTTAATAATCCCAAATTCATACCATTTAGTGCGTTGTATCTCCTACCATTTGTCATGATGACGTCGTACGCCATCAATCGTCACCATCTCTTCGACTTAAAAGTTGTTACCACAGCATTTGTAGGCTTCATGGTGACAGTCTTCACGTTCATAAATGTGCTGTATTCGAGTGAACCAACTGAAATTATCGTCAATGTCACCGCATTTATTACCGTTCTCCTTGGAAGTATTAAGATCGTGCAAGACACGTTGCATCTTGAGAATCTAACGGCAGAATTGAAGGAAACTACTGAGCGGCAGGAGGGACTCTTCCACTTCATTGGGCATGAGGTCAAGGGATTTTTGGCAAAAGATGCGAATGCGTTTGCGGCACTGCGTGATGGCGATTTTGGGACAATATCGGAACAACTCAAGCCATTTGTGGAACAGGCGCTCAAGCAGGCGCGAGATGGCGAGAAGTCGGTGACAGATATTCTCAAGGCCTCAAACCTTAAAAAGGGAATGGTTTCCTATGCCAAAGAGCCTTTCAATCTGAAAGCGCGCATCGCAGAGGCGGTTGAGAGTATGAAGCCTGTAGCAGAACAGAAAGGGCTCTCGCTTTCATTTACTGCCGATGAAGGTAATGGGTCATACATGCTTATCGGTGATACGAACGAAATCGCTGACCATGTGTTGCGCAATTTGATCGACAATGCAATCAATTACACGCCTTCCGGCTCTATCGCTCTGTCACTCACAAAAGAGAATGGAAAGATGGTTCTCAAGGTGAAGGATACGGGAGTTGGAATTGCCGACGATGACAGGAAGTACTTATGGACCGAGGGTGGTCACGGCAAAGATTCGCAGAAGATAAATGTGCACTCCACCGGCTATGGTCTCTACATCGCTAAGAAGATCATTGAAGACCATGGCGGCACCATTGAGGCCGAATCAGAAGGGGCAGGGAAAGGTGCGACGTTCATCGTCGAATTTCCAGGATAAATTTTCTATTTTTTAACTCCTCATCCCGATTTTTTCGAGGAATGTTTCCAATTCTTTTCCTTCGATAGGGCGCCAGGCACCAGCCTTCAAGTCATCAAGGCGGATGTTTAATATGCGCGTACGCTCGAGGTCGGTGACCGTGTTGTGCATCGCTGAAACCATGCGGCGTATTTGGTGCTTCTTACCCTCGGTCAGAGTGATGTTGAAACTCTTTGGACCAGTCTTGCGCACGGTGCAGGACTTTGTGAGGTATCCCTCAATATCGACACCGGCTTCCATGGTCCTCTTGAAACTGTCTCTGATAGGGTCCTGGGTGCGCACGCGATATTCTTTGTCGTGGTCGTAGTCCGGGTTTAGGAGGCGGTCAGTCACACGTCCGTCGTTTGTGAGGATGAGGAGGCCGCTTGAGTCTTTGTCGAGACGCCCGACTGGGAACACTCCCCGCAGTTCTGGAGCGGTCTCGACGCTTTGTTTGATATCTTTTTCACCCTCTTGCGGAGAGTGGGTGATGATCCCGACCGGTTTGTTGTATGCGAAATACACATACTTCTTCGGAGTCTGCTTACCGCGCATCTCGACTTTGTCGCCCTCATTAACTTTGTCGCCCAAGACGGCGACTTTTTTATTGAGAAGCACCTTTCCCTGGGTTATGAGCTCGTCTGCTCCACGGCGCGTGGAAATACCCTGCTTCGCAAGGTATTTATTGATGCGCATCGGATATGCGTCCTCAGGGTTTTTATCCATACGCGCATCTTACGTTACTTTTCCTTTTTTTGCTGAAATGGGTTAAGTCTTGAGGACAATCCTTTCTCCCTACGCTCGTCTCGAACAAACAAACGAAGACATTTGCTTGTTGCTCGGCTCGCTTGGTAGTAGGGTGTCTGTATGGCACGAGAAGAAAGCGTCATTCATTTTGAAGACGTATCATTTGAATACGGGCACAATAAACCGGTCCTCGATGAGGTAAATTTTTCGCTACGCCGCGGGATGAAGATGGCAGTCATGGGTCAGAACGGTGCTGGAAAGACCACGCTCTTTAAACTCATGACGGGAGCCCTTCAGTCGGAGTCTGGCGAGATACATCGGTCCCACGGTATGCGTGTCGCGACTGCGTCGCAGGTGATCCCACGTGACCACCTCGACCTCACGGTCCGCGACTTCTTCCAGAAGTGCTTCACCGAGAAGGTGTACGATATCGACCCTCGTATCGACGAGGTGCTCGAGATCGTGAATCTGGAGCATCATGAGAAATTGCACGATCGCATCGTGAAGAGTTTTTCAGGCGGGCAGCAGGCACGGCTCCTTCTTGCTTCAGCACTCATACAGAACCCTGACCTGCTCCTTCTCGACGAGCCGACGAACAATCTTGATACTGCAGGTATCGAGCACCTCACGAAGTTTCTCGTCGACTATCCGCAGACGGTTGTGGTGATCTCACACGATGCAGAATTCTTGAATGCATTCACCACGGGCGTCCTCTATCTCGACGTGTTCACGCGCAAGATTGAGCAGTATCCAGGAAACTATCACGATGTGCAGCGCGATATCTTGCTACGTATCGAAAAGGAGAATCGCAAAAATGCACAGCTCGCGAAGAAGATTCAGGACAATAAAGACAAGATGAACTTCTTTGCTCAAAAAGGAGGAAAGATGCGTCTCGTAGCGAAGAAGATGCGCGACGAAATCGAAGAGATGGAAGAAGAGAAAGTCGATGTGCGCAAAGAGGATCGAACTATCCGTCCTTTCGTCATTCCTGCTCAGGATGGTCTTATGGGCGCCGTTCTTGAACTTTCTTCGTATACGGTGTTGAAAGGTAAAAAGCCAGTGAAGAAAACAGCGAGCATATCGCTCCGAAAGAATAATCACTTGCTTCTGCGGGGGCCAAATGGCATCGGCAAGAGCACGCTCTTGGAATCTATTGCGCGCGGTACTGCTGAGGGGTCAGTCATTGCAAAGGGTGTGAAAGTTGGCTACTACCGCCAGGACTTCTCCACGCTTAACTTCGACCAGACGGTGTACGAGGCTTTGGCTGAAGCTATGGGGAAGCCAGACGAAGAGCGGCTGCGTGCAGTCGCTGCTGGGTTCCTGATTACGGCAGACGTGATCCACACGAAGATCGGAAGTCTTTCTGAAGGGCAGAAAGGATTGGTCGCGTTTGCATCGCTCGTGCTCGAGCGGCCAGGACTCCTCATTCTCGATGAGCCGACAAACCACATCAACTTCCGTCACTTGCCGGTGATTGCAAAAGCGCTCGATGAATACCAGGGTGCGATGATACTCGTCTCGCACGTGCCCGAGTTCGTATCGCAAATTCGTATCGATGATATTCTTGATCTTGAGAAATGAACTCACGATCACTCGACCGCACACTAAAAGCACAAGAAGTATTTGAAGGTGGTGGTGTGCGCCTGCGCAGAGGATTTTCAAATGTCGAGACCGGGCAGTTCGACCCATTCCTCCTTTTTGATGATTTCAGCTCAAATGTTCCAGAGCACTATCTCGCAGGGTTTCCATGGCATCCGCATCGGGGAATGGAAACGGTCACGTATATATTAGACGGCGCGGTGCGCCACAAAGACAGTCTCGGGAACGAGGGTGTGATCGAGAGCGGTGCCATTCAGTGGATGACGGCCGGGAGCGGTATCATCCACGAAGAGATGCCGGAGAGTACGCACGGCATCCGCGGATTTCAGTTATGGGTGAACCTGCCGCAGAAAAATAAGATGATGCCGCCACGCTACCAAGACTTGAGAGGCGCGATGGTCCCTGAAGTCGGTCTTGGAAAATCTGCGCGCGTGAAAGTCATTTCTGGAAATATTGGCGGCGCTGAAGGTCCGCTGAAATCCGTGGCGGGGAATCCGCTCTACATAGATGTGACACTTGAAGCAAATGGTTCAGTTTCAATACTGGTGACTTCAGGACACACGGCATTTGCATACCTCATTGAGGGGGGTGTTGCTGGAGACGCTCCAGAGCCGACCTATTACGCGCCTGGAACCATTCTTCTTTTCAACCGCGAAGGCGATACTCTTTCGCTCCGTGCTGGTAGGGATCGGGCACGATTTCTGGTTATTTCTGGTGAGCCGCTCAACGAGCCCATTGCCTGGCACGGTCCTATCGTCATGAATACGGACGAAGAGTTGCGAGAAGCTTTTCGAGAATTGCGCGAAGGTGGATTTATTCGCCCTGCGTAAATGGTGATTGGCCGCCCGTTTTTTATTGAAACAGGTATGATGTAGGGACGATATGCCGAAGAGCAAGTTCCAGGAAGAGGTCGTCGAAGTATTTGAGACGCCCGCAAAGATTTTGGAAGAAAGTATTGAGTTCGTAGAAAAGGAGGAGAAAAACCTCATCAATAAAAAGCCGTTTAAGCTCGCGGAGGAATACTGGGACACGCTCGGCCCAGGACTCACTACTGGTGCTGCAGACGACGATCCTTCCGGTATTGCCACCTACTCACAAGCTGGAGCGAAGTATGGGTTCCAGCTCATCTGGCTCTCGCTCTTCACGTTCCCGTTTATGGCGGTCGTGCAGGAAATGTGCGCACGCATTGGTCTCGTGTCGGGGCAGGGTCTCGCGGCAAATATTCGCCATCATCACTCCATGATGGCCCTATATGTGGTGTCGGGTCTTCTTCTGTTCGCTAATGTGCTCAACATCGCTGCTGACCTTGGCGCGATGGCTGCAGCATCGCGACTTCTGTTCCCGAGTGTGAGAGTGGAGCAGTTCGTCATTTTCTTTGCCTTCCTAAGTCTCTTCTTACAGATATTCACGACGTATGCGCGGTATGCGAAATACCTGAAGTATCTTGCGCTCGCCCTGTTCTCGTATGTTGCCGTCGCGTTCGCAGTGAATCTAGATTGGGGTGAAGTTCTGCGCCACACGTTCGTTCCTTCGGTCACTTTCTCTAGGGACCAGATATTCCTCATTTGCGCCATCCTAGGTACGACGATTTCGCCCTATCTCTTCTTCTGGCAGACGTCTCAGGAAGTGGAGGAACGGATACTGCTCGGCGAATCGAGTGTTAAGGCGCGCCAGCATGATGTAAGCAATGATTCGATACGTCGCATGCGCACCGATGTGTGGAGTGGCATGTTCTTCTCCAATCTCATCACGTTCTTCATATTTGCTGCCTGTGCGGGGACGCTCTATGCAAATGGCATAACCGACATTACCACTGCAGACGAAGCGGCTGCGGCGCTCAAGCCTTTCGGAGATTTTGCGTATCTCCTCTTTGCCATTGGAATCGTGGGTACTGGCCTTCTTGCAGTGCCGGTTCTCGCAGGGTCCTCAGCATATGCGATTTCTGAAAGTTTCGGATGGAAGCATGGGTTATATCTCAAGCTAAAGCAAGCACATGCGTTTTATGGCGTTATTATCGTGTCGATGCTGCTCGGCATCATCGCGAATTTCATGGGTCTCGATCCAATTCATGGGCTTATCTATGCCGCGGTCGGGAACGGTATTATTGCACCGTTCATCCTCTACTTCATCGTGCGCATCTCGGCCGACAAGAACATCATGGGTGAATATGTGAATCATCCGTTTATATCGCTCATAGGGTGGATCACGATTGTTGTGATGGCGGTCACCGGTGTCGCAGCTATTGCTACATTATTCTAAGTTTGAGCGACGTCGGAGATGAGCATATTTCCGATACGATTTTTGCTTGATGGAATACCATTAAGCAAATCGCTTGCATAAAATCCTGCGCATTGTATATTGAACTTATCGGCCCGCGGGCCATTTTTATTTGTATGGAGATTCGCAACATCGCAATCATCGCGCACGTCGACCACGGGAAGACGGCACTTACTGATGCCATCCTCAAGCAGACTGGCGCGTCGCCGGAGGGCACCTCGATGGACTCAAACGCACTCGAGCTTGAGCGTGGCATCACCATTTACGCGAAGAACGCGGCGGTTGAATACAAGGGAACCAAGATCAACATCGTCGACACCCCAGGACACGCAGATTTCGGTAGTGAAGTGGAGCGCGTGCTCCGCTCGATCGACTCAGTGCTGCTCGTCGTCGACGCACAGGAGGGGCCGATGCCGCAGACTCGTTTCGTTCTTAAGAAGTCCTTGGAACTTGGTTTGAAGCCTATCGTTGTGCTCAATAAGATCGATAAGCCAGCAGCTAATCCGGCCCGCTCCGAGGAGCAGGTGCTTGAGCTCTTCCTTGAGCTCGGCGCCTCAGATGAGCAGTCTGATTTTCCGGTCATCTATTCGATCGGGCGCGAGGGTATTGCGATCAAGAATCTTGCTGATGAGCGCAAAGATCTCACGCCGCTTCTTGATACGATCCTTGAGAAGGTTCCAGCAGCGAATGCTAACGCTGATGCAAATGCTCCCTTGATGCTCCAGCCCTTCAATCTCGCGTACGATAACTTCATGGGTCGGCTCGCAGTCGGCCGTATCTACGCAGGAACCGTCCGTCCTAACCAGCAGGTTTTCATAAAAAAGCCGGACGGAGAAACGCGTACGGGCCGCACTACCAAGGTGTTCACCTTTAAAGGGCTCGAGCGCGTGGAAGCGACTGAAGCGAAAGCGGGAGATATTGCGCTCATCGCGGGCCTCCCCGACATCTATATCGGCGAGACGGTCACGACGAATGAGGTGGCGACGCCACTGCCAGCAATCGCAGTCGACGAGCCGACGATTGCGCTCAATTTCCTCGTTAATAATTCGCCGTTCGCCGGGAAAGAGGGGAAATATGTGACCAGTCGCCAGATTCGTGACCGACTGATGAAGGAACTTGAGGTCAATGTCGGTCTGAAGATCGATTTCGGAAGCGCGGAGTCGTTTCGTGTGTCTGGCCGCGGCGAGCTTCACATTGCAGTGCTCATCGAGAACATGCGTCGCGAAGGCTACGAGCTCCAGGTCTCTCAGCCACAGGTCATCATCCGCGAAGAGGGTGGCGTGAAGATGGAGCCGTTTGAGGAGGTCATCATCGATACCCCGTCTGAATTCCAGGGCGCCATCATCGAGAAGCTCGGTGCGCGCGCTTTTGTACTGCAGAATCTCGTTCAGCATGGAAACATCGTACGTCTCACGCTCGAGGGTCCAACACGCGGTCTGCTCGGATACAAGAACATGTTTATCATCGACACCAAGGGCGAGGGTATCCTTTCTTCGCGCGTGCTCGGCTTTAAGCCGTATGCTGGCGAGATCCGCAAGCGCATCGTCGGATCGATGATCTCGATGGCAACTGGGAAATCTCTCGGTTACTCGCTCTGGTCGCTCCAGGATCGCGGACAGCTCTATATCAAGCCAGCGACTGAAGTGTATGAAGGGATGGTTATCGGCAACACGTCGAAGGGTGAGGAAATGTTGGCGAACCCGACGAAGGGAAAGAACCAGTCGAACGTCCGTTCTTCTGGTATGGACGAAGCGCTTACGCTGGTGCCGATATTCGACCTCACGATTGAGCGCGGAATGGAAATCATGTCGGACGACGAGTATCTCGAAATCACTCCGAAGAGTGTCCGTCTGCGCAAGCAATACCTCACGGAAAACGACCGTTCCAAGGCTCGTCGCTAGAGCTTTTATAGAAGGCGCAGATACGCCGCAAAAAATTCCAAGGTTCGACCTTGGAATTTTTGTATAAAAAGAGGCACCGAATGCGCAGTGCTGCGCGCCCGGTGCCCTTATCCTACTCAGCCTCGTACTGTTCTCTGTAGGTGCGAATTTTTTGGAGTAGCACGCCCGCAGCGATGCTCTCCGCGTCGTGGCTCCCAACGATGGATTTTTCCAAAAAGGAAATGAGGTTAGTGAGTGTAGCGATGGTGCATACGGGAATCGCATACTCCCGCTCGAATTCCTGGGCGGCTGAAAGCTTTCCAGTTCCGCGCTCTTGTCGATCGAAAGCGATAGCAAGGCCGACAGGTATACCGCCGTAACTTCGAATGTAGTCGACCGCCTCCCGTTTTGTTCCGCCATCGGTAATGACGTCATCGATGATGAGGACGCGATTTCCTTTCTTAATCGGAGTCCCGATGTGCAGACCTCCTTCGCCATGATTCTTACGCTCTTTGCGACTGGAGCAGAAATGAACGTTGCCGCAAAGGAGAGCGTTTAGAGCCACAGCGATAGGAGAGACAAGGATTGTTCCTTTGTAGGGAGGGCCGTACATGAGATCGAAGGCGAGCTTCTTGTCCTCATGAAAATTTTCGGCAATGATCCGGGCGTACTCTGAAGATATTTTCCTCATCGCGACACCGGAAGAAAATTTTCCAGAATCGAAGAAGTAATACGACAATCGTCCACTCTTCAGCAGGCGGCCTTCTGGAACGAGCTCGAGCGCATTGATTTCGAGCGCGTACCCTATGAATCTTTCAGTAAGGGCAAGAGCAATTTTCTTATCTTCCATACATCCTCCTCATTTCGTACGTTTTTGATGCTGTCTGTATTCGAGCCTATTCTCTTTAGGGGTGGGGGTCAAGTTCAGGATCTGTTTTGTAATGCTGGTATCATCTAGTCTATGCCCCACACGAAACTAGTTATTTTCGCAGTATTCAGTGCTGTCCTTATAGGTTCGATTCACTTCCTCAAGTTCAGAGAAAGTAATAGGGAGAACCCCCTTTCTGTTTCTATAGCTGCTGAAAGTCAGGCACAGAAAACCACAGGAACTGATTCTGTGGGTTTGCCTGTAAAAAATTCTCAAAATAATGGCGGGAAACCTTCGTACCCGTCCGGCAGTTATTCTAGAATTCTTAAGACAGCAGATGGCCTGACTCGCTCATACCTCATTCATATTCCCGCCGGATATGATTCAAAAAAAGAATATTCCCTTGTGATAGCGCTGCATGGTGGGTTCGGCTCGGGCGAGAGTATGGAGAAGCAGACGAGAATGTCAGCTTTAGCCGACAAGGATGGGTTTATTGTCGTGTATCCAGACGGGGTAGCGAACTCAAACGGTGTCCGCGCATGGAATGCGGGAAATTGCTGCGGTGTTCCGGCAAAAAATAACGTTGATGATGTCGGATATATTCGACAGCTTATGGCATCCCTCGAGTCGACTTATGGCGTAGATGTGAAAAGGGTATTTGCGATGGGCATGTCCAATGGTGCCATGCTAGCTAATCGTCTAGCATGTGAAGCTTCAGATATATTTACTGCAGTCTCACCTGTCTCTGGAACGCCTCAAGTTGCTGTGTGTAATCCGAAGCGTCCAGTACCCATTCTTATGGTCCATGGCACGAGTGATGCGGTTGTTCCATTTAACGGGGGCACAGGGACAAGTTTCGTAACAAAAGATAATTCTTTCATTTCCGTTACCCAAGCACTTTCCGATTGGTCTGTCCGCAATAAATGTCTCGGGAAAGAGGTTGTCACTTCCATACCGCCACTGACAAACGACGGCATTACTATAGATAAGATAATGTACTCCGATTGCGCAGCCGAAACTGTTCTCTATAGGATTAACGGCGGTACACATTCTTGGCCGGGCGGTACTCAAGCACGGGCTCAGGAATCAGTGGCTCCTTCGCAGTCGTTTGATGCGTCAAAAACGATCTGGACATTCTTCAATTCGTTTTGAGTAGGGGGGGGTTGGTCTTTGCCATTCAATTCCCCACGCAAGCCGAGCAGTCGGCTTGCTCCGCCTCCACAAAACAAAAAGCGCCCTAAGGCGCTCATGGTTTGTTTTGTGGAGGTGCGGAGAATTGAACTCCGGTCCGAATCCGTTCTTGAAAGCGAATCTACGACGCATAGTCGGCGTTAGTGTCTGAGGCAGGATGCGAGGAACTCCGACGAAACCATTCCTGCCCGATCCCTTATTTAGATGTGCCGGCCGGGATTCTGGACACCGATCCTACAGATGATTCCACCCCAGCCTCCGGCTATAGGAACCCGAGAGGTGAGATGTCGCTTGGCGAGGTGCGGTTAGGCAGTCGCGAAAGCGAACGAGAAGTCCTTCATACCGAAGTACGGGGACTTCACGCTTGCTAGAGTGTTCTTTGCAAGTATGTTTTCTCGCTAGATTAGAGTGGTAGGCGAGAGTGCACTGCGTCGCACGTCTTTCAAGGAACAAACCGTCAAAGCCGGTCACCCCCCTGAAACAGATCTTATAGGAAAGATGTGCTTTAGGCGATTGATCGAGTCCCGGTCGTTTGATTACCGATTTTTCAAGAGGCGCCCTGTTTCGCGCAGGGCATCGCGCTTCTTCAGGTCTTCGCGACGATCGGCTTTTCCTTTGCCGCGCACGATCGCTATGCGCGCCTTGATATAACCCCTTCCAGTATATACCTCAATTGGCACAATTGTCAATCCTTTCTTGGCTTCTTCGGTAGCGAGGGTGACTATTTCTTTCTTGCTGAGGAGGAGGCGGCGTGAGCGCTCAGGGTCATAGTCCTTCGGCATGTTTGCTGGCTGGTATGCGGGAATGCTCATGCCGACGATAAATGCTTCGCCGCCGCGCACTATGACGCGGGATCCCTCGAGTGACCCAAGTCCGCTGCGCAGAGCCTTCACTTCCTGGCCAAGCAGCTCAATACCGGCCGAGAAGCTCTCGACTACCGTGAATTGCAGATGCGCTTTTTTGTTGGTAATTAGGGCCATAGAAGTGTGTGTGCTAGTTATACCGTCTTTACTCTTATTGCATACGCAGAGTATAGTACCTTTCATGCTACTTGCACTTCAAAAGAAATCAAAAGGTCCGTTTCCTGGCAAGCAGGGAAAAAAATCAGGACAGGAACCGTCAAATGGTGGTGGCTGGAAATCGCTTTTCGGCGGGCCATCGTTTTTCGGTAATCTCACCACAACAATCCTTATTTTCCTTCTCCTCATGAGCGTGTATTCGCTTGTGGAGAGTTATCTGCAGCCGAGCAATGAAATTCCGCTTTCGACTATTGCAACTGATGTAGTGGCTGGGAAAATAAACAAGATCACGGTAAGTGGTGATGCGCTCGATGTGGTGTATACCGATGAATCTAAAAAGACTTCGCGCAAAGACTCTGCCGCGGGTCTTCCAGAGACGCTTGCGACGTATGGCGTGACGCCTGAGCAGCTCACGAAAGTATCGATCACGATTCAAGGTCAATCAGGATTCCAGTTCTGGTTCTTCATGCTCTCGCCGATACTGCTCCCGCTCCTCTTTATTGGATTCCTCTTCTGGTTCCTCTCGCGTCAGGTGAAAGGGGCGGGCATGCAGGCATTTACATTTGGACAGTCAAAGGCCCGCATCACCGACCCCGCTGATCAGTCACAGCGAGTGACATTTGCTGACGTCGCTGGTGCACGCGAAGCAAAGGAAGAACTTCTTGAGATTGTTGACTTCCTAAAGAACCCAAAGAAATTCCTCGACATTGGTGCGCGCATTCCAAAGGGCATCATGCTCATGGGCGCACCGGGTACGGGAAAGACGCTTCTGGCTCGCGCAGTTGCGGGGGAGGCGGGTGTGCCGTTTTTCTCGATCTCAGGCTCAGAATTCGTAGAGATGTTTGTAGGTGTGGGCGCTTCGCGAGTCCGTGACTTGTTCCAGATGGCTAAGAAGGCTGCACCAGCAATTATTTTCGTCGATGAGATTGATGCAGTCGGTCGAGTGCGTGGTACAGGCGTGGGTGGCGGCAATGATGAGCGCGAACAGACGCTTAACCAGATTCTTGTCGAGATGGATGGCTTCGAGCCGAATGAAAAAGTCGTGGTCATGGCAGCGACGAACCGCCCTGATGTGCTCGACCCAGCACTCCTTCGTCCAGGTCGCTTCGATCGTCGTGTGACCATCGATCTTCCAGATCGTCGTGACCGTGAGGAAATTTTGAAAGTGCATGCGCGCAAGAAGCCGCTTGGGCCGGATGTAAATATTTCGGTCATCGCTGAGCGTACGCCGGGCTTCTCGGGTGCCGAGCTCTACTCGCTCATGAACGAGGGCGCCATCCTCGCGGCGCGAGAAAACCGCACAGAAGTGACACAATACGACCTCATTCGCTCTATTGAAAAAGTGATGCTTGGTCCGGAGCGCAAGAGTCATTTGCTCACGAAGAAAGAGAAGGAGCTCACGTCGTACCACGAGGCTGGTCATGCACTTGTGTCGTCGGTGCTACCAAATGCTGATCCAGTGCATAAAATCTCGATCATCAGTCGCGGCAGAGCTGCGGGTTATACGCTGAAGCTGCCGTTTGAGGACAAGAAGATGCAGTCTAAGAAGCAATTCCTCGATGACATTGCCGCAACGCTTGGCGGGTATGTCGCTGAAGAAGAACTCTTTGATGATGTGACGACGGGACCGAGTAACGATCTTATGGTCATCACCTCCCTCGCGCGCAACATGGTCATCCGTTACGGCATGAGCGAGAAGCTTGGGCCGGTCGCGTTCGGTGAGCGACAGCTCGGCAGCGAGCCATATTCTGAAAATGTCGCTGCACAAATCGACGCTGAGGTATCGCGAATTATCGATGAAGCGAAGGTGCGCGCGAGGCAGGTGATCGTCGATCATCGCAAAGCGCTCGATGCTATCGCAAAGGAGCTTATACAGAAGGAGACAATCGAGCGTGCTGACTTCGAAAAGATTCTCATTGCAAATGGAATCACGCCGAAGAAGCGTGAAGAAGAGGGTGTCGACATTGTGCCAGAGTCGGCAGGCATGGCGTAAGCAAAGGTTCGCAAGTTTAGGGGTTCGTTGTAGTATGAACGAACCGGACAGGACGTGTAACGAGTGCGTTACACACCCCTCGTTCGGCGCACCAGTAAATGAGGACATTCACTGGTGGCCTCTCTCGGGGCGTGTAGCTCAATGGTTAGAGCACCGAGCTTATACCTCGGCGGCTCCTGGTTCGAGTCCAGGCACGCCCACACAAATGATGTCTAAAGTTCATTTTTTAAAAACCGCGATAAGGGATTATAAAGTCGCAGCGCTTACCCCGAGTTCCAGTTTCGTTGTGAAGAAGGTCCTGAAGAATCTTCCGCATCAGTGCACCTATGTCGTCGAGTACGGGGCGGGTGATGGTGTCATTACGAAAGCATTGCTTGAGCACTTGCCGAAAGATGGCAAGCTCGTCGCAATCGAGATGAGTCCACACTTCGTTCCAAACCTCAGGAAGATTCGCGATCCGCGGTTGCACATAGTGCAGGGAGACGTTTTAGATGTCTGCAAAGATTTCTCGAAACTGAAGCTTCCTCGAGTCGATGCAGTGGTCTCGGGTATTCCGTTCTCATTCTTCAACTCAAAAGAGCGACATCTTGTTGCTAGGCAGACTTTGCAGATGCTTTCAGAGCATGGGCGGTTTATTCTTTACCAATTCTCCCCGCTCATGCTTCCGTACCTCAAAAACTATTTTGAGAAAAAGATAAAGCTCTCCGTCGAAGTCAGAAATTTCCCTCCATATTTCATCATCGTCGCGGAGAAATAACTTCCTACTCCAAATGCATTTCGCGGTCGGCGGCGGCGACTCGATCGGAGAGGAGGGGGTGATTTTTTAATACAGGATCGTTGGCGACCAGTTTTGTTGCTTCTGTGCGGGCAGCTTCCACGAGTTTGATATTTTTCAGCGCTTCCATCGCGATGTCGGAGACGCCCCATTGACGGCCTCCTGTAAGTTCGCCTGCGCCACGGAGCGCGAGGTCGTATTCGGCGAGTTCGAAGCCGTTCTTTGCGGTGGTAAAGGCTTTCATGCGGTCTTTGGTCGCTTGGCCGAATGATTCGGGGAGCGCGAAGCAGTACGACTGGTGCGTGGAGCGAATAACGCGGCCGCGAAGCTGGTGCAGCTGCGCGAGCCCGAAGCGCTCTGCACCTTCGACGAGGATCACTGTGGCATTTGGGACGTTCACGCCAACTTCGACCACAGAAGTTGCCACGAGAATATCCGTATCGCCACTTTCAAATCGCTTCATCGTTTCTTCTTTCTCCGACGGTTTCATCTTGCTGTGTAAGATATCGATCGTCGCGGTTTTGAAAACTTCGCGTTTCAGGCGCCCTGCTTCAGCTTTCACTGATTTCGCTTGAAGTGCCATCTGTTTCGCTGGATCGGGTTCGTCGATGCGTGGACAAATCACATATGCCTGATGGCCGGTAGCGAGCTCGGTGCGGACGCGCTCATACGCCTTCTCGCGTTTCTCTGGACCAAGCACTTCCGTGATCACTGGCTTTCTGCCGACGGGCATCTGGTCGAGTATGGTGAGGTCTAGGTCGCCGTAGATCGTGAGCGCAAGTGTGCGCGGAATCGGCGTTGCGGTCATGGAGAGCAGATGCGGCGCAACAGCCCCTTTCGTGGCGAGCTTCTGGCGGTGCATGGTGCCGAAGCGGTGCTGTTCGTCGATGATCGCGTATGCGAAATATTTGAATGAGAGCGATTTTTCAATGAGTGCGTGCGTGCCGATGATGATGGGAATTTCGCCATTCGCTACCATTTTTTTGAATGCTGCTTTCGATACTTTCGTGGATTCTTCATAACGCACTTTTGAAGGAAATTTGCGACACTCGCTGCCGGTGATGAGGCCAATAGGAATAGGGTGGTCTTTGAAATACGAAACAAATGTCGAGAAGTGCTGCTTAGCGAGTATTTCGGTCGGGCACAAGTAGGCGACTTGAAGTGTGCCAGCAATTCTTCCTTTTGGAAGTGATGTAGCGACGAGGTACGCGGTGGCGGCAGCAACGGCAGTCTTGCCGCTGCCGACATCTCCCTCGAGGAGCCGAAGCATCGGGTGAGTTTTTTCAAAATCACTCACAATACTTTCGATGGCATTTTTCTGTGCCTCGGTCGCAGGAAATGGGAATGAATGTATGAAGTCTGCGAGCGCTTTTCGATTTACTACTACGGGCAGCGCCTCTTCTTTGAGTAATGCTTGGCGGCGCTGCTGCATTATGATCTGCAGCGAGAACACTTCTTCAAATGCAAATCGTTTGCGGGCAGCAGTCGCATCATTTAGCTGTCGTGGTGCATGAATGAATACGAGTGCAGAGGAAAGCGTAGGAAGGTTGTACCGCTCTAGTACCTCTTTCGGGAGCGGGTCCAAGATGTTCTCGTGCACTTTTGATTCAAATATTTTTCTGACTGCGTGTAAGAACCAGAGTGAAGAAACACCCTGACTTTCTGGATAGATGGGATAGAGGGGTTCGCTTTCGGGCGCTGTCCCCGTCGTGAAGAGTGAATCGTGAATGGTATCAGGAGTGACCGGCGTTTTATCTATCTCTGGATTTGCGAGGTAGATTTTCGTGCCCTGGCCGCCGATGCGCCCACTGACTTTCACCACCATCCCGTCGTGGAGCGTTTTTGCGATATAGGGCTGGCTGAACCACATCATTTTTATTTTTCCTGAAGCGTCTTCGAGATACGCTTCTGCTATCGGGCGGCGGCTTTTCCAGGTTTTGCGTGTTTCTGGTTTGCGCACGGTGCCGTAGAGTGTGACTTCTGCGCCGGCGGTTACGCCGGCGATCGTTCCGGTCGGCCCCGCGTTTTCGTATCGGGCAGGGAAGTGGTAGAGGAGGTCGCGGATAGTGCGAATGCCAAGCTTCGCGAGCGCCCGCTGCTGGTCGGGTTTCAGGCGAGTAAAGTGCTTATCAACAGTATCGTGCGGGTTCACTCCCATAGTATACTAGCGACTTCTATGGATACTAAATCTTCAAAAAACATACTCGCAGCATTTAAGAAACAGGGTGCACGTATTGAGACAAAGGCCCGCGTAAAGCTTTCGGGAAAGAAGGATTTTTCGCTCTGGTACACGCCCGGGGTGGGCGTCGCGTCGCTGCACCTAGCCGCGCATCCGGAGGATGCGCGGAAAATGTCAGTGAAGAAGAATAGTGTTGCGGTCATTTCTGACGGTTCGGCAGTGCTTGGTCTCGGAAACATCGGTCCCTATGGCGCGCTTCCGGTGATGGAGGGTAAAGCGCTTATTTTCAAAGCGAAGGCAAATGTCGATGCGTGGCCTATCGTGCTCGACACGCAAGATCCTGAAGAAATAATTCGAGTAGTGAAAGCCATTGCGCCGTCGTTTGGCGGTATCAACCTTGAAGATATCGCGGCGCCAAACTGTTTCGAGGTGGAGAAACGGCTCGTTGAAGAACTCACTATTCCGGTGATGCATGACGACCAGCACGGTACCGCAATCGTCGTGCTGGCAGGACTTCTAAATGCTGCGAAGGTGGTAAAGAAGAATTTCAAGAATCTTAAGATTGTGATCAGTGGAGCTGGGGCAGCCGGTACGGCCGTTGCAAAACTTCTTCTTGCCGCAGGAGCTACAGACATCATCGTGCTTGATCGTGCCGGAACCTTGCATACTGATCGCGAAGACTTGAATGTGTACAAAAAAGAGCTTGCGATGATTACTAATCCGCGCATGATCACCGGAGGGCTCGCTGAAGCGATAGAGAAAGCAGATGTCTTCATCGGCGTGTCGGGTAAAGGGGTGTTGAAAGCGGAACATGTGGCTTCCATGGCGCCACGCAGTATCGTGTTTGCGATGGCAAATCCTGATCCAGAGATTTTGCCAGACGAGGCGAAGAAAGCTGGTGCAGAAGTCGTGGCGACAGGTCGCTCTGACTTTCCGAACCAAATTAACAACGCGCTCGTGTTCCCAGGCATCTTCCGTGGGGCTCTCGACAAGGGCGTGTCGAAAATTACCGAAGAGACTAAGCTCCGCGCTGCACGCGCTCTTGCAACGCTCGTAGCAAAGCCGACGGCTGTGAAAATCATTCCAGATCTTCTTGATGCGAGGGTAGTAAAAGCAGTAGCAAAAGCAGTTCGCTAAGTCGCCTACACATCTTGATGAATCCTGTATAATACTGACATGTCTACTACAACCATTACTCTTATAGTTCTCGGGGTTATCGTGCTTTGGGCTATTACCGCGTATAACAGCCTTATTTCGCTCGTAAACCAAGCGAAGGAGGCGTGGTCCGATATTGCCGTGCAGTTGAAGCGTCGCTACGACCTCATCCCAAACCTTGTTGAGACAGTGAAAGGATACGCCGCACATGAATCTTCAGCTTTTGAAAATGTCACCAAGGCACGCGCAGCTGCTATGGGTGCTGTCGCTCCAGGAGACAAAGCTCAGGCTGAAAATCAGCTTACGGGCGCACTGAAGTCGCTCTTCGCAGTGTCTGAGGCATATCCAGAACTTAAGGCGAATCAGAACTTCCTTCAGCTCCAGAAAGAGCTCGGTGATACGGAAGATAAGATTCAGGCATCTCGCCGCTTCTACAACACGACCGTGATGGCGCTTAATACCGCAGAACAGACGTTCCCCGGAAACATCATTGCAACGACGTTCGGCTTCAAGCCGATGGACCTCTTCGAGCTTACTGAAGCTGACAAAGCTGCTGCAGAGCCAGTGAAGGTGCAGTTCTAGTACTTAGTGCGTGCGTTTTCAATTTTTAACGGAATGAATCTCTACGAACAACGTTCTAGCAATATTCGCAAAACTTGGGCACTCGTGCTCGGGTTCTTGGTGGTGGCCATTGCAGTTGGTTATGTGATCTCCTGGTACTACAACAATCCGTCGATCCTCTACATCGCCGTGATCATGGCGGTGGGGACGAATTTCTACGCGTATTGGGCGTCAGACAAGCTCGTGCTCTCGATGAATCGTGCCCGTCCAGCGTTGCGAGAAGAGTTTTTCGACTTCTATACGGTCACTGAAAATCTCGCTATTACTGCCGGACTGCCGAAGCCAAAACTCTATGTGATCGATGATTCAGCTCCGAACGCATTTGCGACGGGACGTGATGAGAATCATGCGGTCGTGTGTGCGACAACAGGACTGCTCTCCATGATGACTCGCGCAGAGCTTGAAGGAGTGATTAGTCATGAGCTTTCGCACATCAAGAATCGCGATATGCTTCTCATGACCATTGCAGTGGTGCTTGCGGGACTCATTGCGATCCTTGCAGACCTCTTTATGCGCATGTCGTTTTTCGGAGGCGGTAATCGCAATAATCGTGAAGGTGGCAGCCCAGTCTTCATGATTCTTGGTGTTGTCGGCATTATTCTCGCACCAATTGCTGCACAGCTGATTCAGCTTGCGATTTCTCGCCGCCGTGAATTTCTTGCAGATGCATCGGGCGCACTTCTTACTCGCTACCCGGAAGGTCTTGCGTCGGCGCTCGCAAAGATTGGCAGCTATGGTGCGCCGATGCGAAGCGCTAATACTGCAACAGCACACCTCTTTATTGGCGATCCATTTGGCAAAAAAGCGGGTGGTGCGGCAGGGTGGATAGAGAAGATGTTTGCAACGCATCCGCCTGTACAAGAGCGTATTGCCGCACTGCTGAACAAGCAGGCATAAACGCAGTTTTTCTGTTATAACAAAGTCCATACGGAGGCGTCGCATAGTGGTCTAGTGCACCGCCTTGGAAAGGCGGCAGGCTCGAAAGGGTCTCGAGAGTTCGAATCTCTCCGCCTCCGCCACTGACCTTTCTCGGTATTTCATTTACAGTTCCTTATCAGGGTTTCTGGTTATGAACAGTTATGACCTTTCTGAACATGCTTCCACCTTCTTAGGTTAGACAGGCATGCTATCCTAGTGTCTAAGATGAGGAGGGTTCAATATAATTTTATATTATTTTTCCTGATAGGGGTCGTATTTTTTTTAGCCCCCTCAAACAAAGTATTCGCAGCAGTAGAACAGAGGTGTAATGAGTTGGGCGCGAATTGTGTGTGTTCGGAGCCGCTCCAAACTACGGTGTTCAACCAGGTCAATACTTATTTTTGGGATGCTGCGGACACCACGGCGTCGGATAAACAATGCCATACAATCGTCAGTAGTCCCGGCTACGAGGGCACACTTATCTCTCATGGCTCCAGGATTTGGAACTCCTTGAATTCCGGGCCCGCATGGAATGCTCTTCCTCCTGGTCATTCGCTTAAGTTTATCCAACTTAATGATGAGGGACCGACAGGAAGCTTTAGTCTGCAGCATTCGTGGGCGACCGATCCTATTCCCACAGCAAGGCGAGCGCAAAGGCTGTATCTCTATTACACCCCTAATTTCGTCTTTTCCGAAGATTACAATAATAACGTCCTGCCTGGCGTGGATTGTCAGAACAGCGGCAAGACCATCCAGCTCTCGGAGCGAGGTGGGGGCATTCTCACATTCAATTCCGACCGTTGGACCGTTCATGCTTGGGCGTATTTATATGACGGGGTACGTTCCTTCTGGGGCGGCAGTCCGACGGACCAACCGCAGCTTGGTGTCACCGGCCAAGGACTGACGATGGTTTCTGCTGATTTCAAGGGAAAATGGTGGAGGTATGAGGTGGTTTATCGCAATCTTCCTGGACCTAAGACGATTGTGGAAGTCTATTTGAAAAATGTAACCGACAATACGCCAGAATTTAAAATCTTAGACACTTCGCTTCCTCGTATCTACACCGATCAGTGGGGAAATCAGACGCCATGGACACAGAGCCAGGCGGACAATCTTTCTCTCGAACAAGGCGGTTGGGACATGTTTTGGGATCTATTTAGAAATCCGCAACCGGGTCGGGACAACTGCGCGGGGGCCTATGGCTTTACAGAATTTGCAGCCGCCGCCTGGGACACCGACGCCGGCCAACGCATCGGCGCAGCCTGTGAAGTTGAGGGCGGTTGCGGCGGCACTCCAGCCCCAACCCCTGACACCTCCACCCCCACCACCCCAACAAGCCTCTCTGCCACTGCCATCTCCACCACACAGATCAATCTTTCCTGGAGCGCTTCCACTGACAATGTCGGCGTCACGGGATACAAGATATATCGCAACGGCACCCAAATAGCGACCACGGCAGGCACCACCTATTCCAACACCAGTCTCACCCCCTCCACGGCATACTCATACACAATCTCTGCATACGATGCTTCCGGAAATACTTCGGTACAGTCCGCCTCCGTCTCCGCCACTACTCAAGCCACTCCCGTGGTCTCCACCACCCCGGTCGGCTCCTGGACCTTTGATACTACAGACCTAACCACGACGACTGCCATCGATCGCTCAGGTCTCAACAACACCCTTTCCCTCACAAGCACCCCCGCCCGCATCACTGGCAAAGTGAATCAAGCGCTCTCGTTCGATGGTCTCGCCTCCACCGCCTCCTGTACCGACGCTTCCTGCGGCGGTACCACCAAGCTCGACATGGGCACCTCCAACTGGACCGTGAGTGCGTGGGTGAAGACGACTGCCACTGGAAACATCGTGACAAAGTCAGGCTTCATCTGTGGCGGCAACCCTGACGGCTGGACGGTCTATATCTCAGGAACCGGTACACTCCAAGTTGGGCTCAATGATTCTGCAGCTGGCTGTGTCTTCTCTCCAAGCGATGGTGCAATCATTAACAACGGCTCTTGGCATCACGTTACCGCCGTCTTCAACCGAGCAGGGAACCTGGTGCGGTATGTCGATGGGGTACAGACCGGTACCCAAACCAGCATTGCCTCCCTCAGTGGTGTCTCCATCGACTCTGCTGCAGAGTTCCGCATCGGCTCGAGAGACGCCACTGGAGACAGTGGCTTCTTAAACGGTGCCATCGACGAAGTGAAGGTTTATCCTCGTGCACTCTCACTCTCTGAAATCCAAACCCTTGCAGCCGCAGGCACTCCTGTCACTGACACCTCTGCTCCCACCATCTCCCTCACTGCTCCAACACCAAGCACCACTGTCTCCGGCACAACCGTCACCGTCTCCGCTTCTGCTTCTGACAACGTCGGCGTCTCCGGCGTTCAGTTCAAACTCGATGGCGCTAACCTCGGTACGGAAGACACCACGACTCCCTATTCGATCACTTGGAACACCACTTCAGCTACCAACGGCACTCATACCCTCACCGCCACAGCGAGAGATGCTGCAGGGAACACCACCACGTCGACTGGGGTGAGTGTCACGGTTTCCAATGTGCTCTCCGATACGTCACCGCCAACCACTCCCTCTGGTCTCACCGCCACCGCCATCTCCACTACTCAAATCAACCTCTCTTGGAGCGCATCAACGGACAATGTCGGTGTCACGGGATACAAGATATATCGAAACGGCACCCAGATCGCTACCTCAGCAACTAACTCATATTCCAACACTGGCCTCACCGCCTCAACCGCGTACTCATACACCGTCTCCGCATACGACGCAGCAGGGAATACGTCGGTACAATCTGCTTCGGCAAGTGCGACAACACAGGCCATCATTCCACCGCCAATTTCATCAACGCCGACTCCAGGCCCAAATGACACGATCATCTTCCAAGATGATTTTGAAGGAGGAAACCTAAGTAAATGGGATGAAGTTAGTCCTAGTCGTTACTCGATCACATCTGTTCCTGCAAATATTAAATCAGGTACAGGAGCACTTGAAGCACTGATTGATAGCACGTCGAGCGGCAATCTCGGAAAGTGGTATATGCCCGGATACGATGAAGTCTATGTAGCATTTGATGTGAAGTTTGAAACCGGCTTTCAGAATATGCGCAGTGACGGGTACGGCATGCACTTCTTTGAGCAATTAGGAAACCGCACTGACAACCAATGGTCAGCAAGTGGTCAGGCAGGCATCAGGCCAAATGGAACTGATTTCTTTGAGAGCGTGGTGGATCCTAATCAAATCTATAACGACCCGACTCTACGCCCCCTCCATTTCTATACATACTATCCAGACATGACGTGTCCGGCTGCTCCTGCACTCTGCTACGGCAACATCTTCAGTCAGACTGCACCCGAATCGCCACTCACTAGTGGAGCGTGGCATCGGGTTGTTTTCCGTATCAAAGCGAATACGGTTGGTCAAAAAGATGGGGCCCAGAGTCTTTGGTTTGACGGCACTCAAAAAATCGATATGCAGAATATGCGTTGGCGCGACACCACAAACTTAAAACTCAATCAGCTGCGCTTCGACTTTTATTTGCCGGGCGCAATTAAGACGGAACATGCTTGGATCGACAATTTGGTGGCATGGACTCCTTCGGCCACATATACACCTCCGCCGCCTCCACCTGCCTCCACCAAGTTCTCCCTCAACGACCGTGTCCAATCAACTGCCACCCTCAACGTCCGTACCACACCTTCGACCACTGGTACTCTGCTCGGCTCTCAATCCACTAACGCCCTTGGCACCATCATCGGCGGCCCCACAAACTCCGGCGGCTTCAACTGGTGGAACGTCAACTATGACACTGGCGTGGACGGCTGGTCAGTCGAGGACTATCTCGTGAAGTATGTGGCTCCTGTTGCAGACACCACGACTCCTTCTGTCTCCCTCATCGCTCCCTCAGCAAGTGCCACTGTCTCAAGTACTATCACCGTCTCCGCTTCTGCTTCTGACAACGTCGGCGTCTCCGGCGTGCAGTTCCTTCTTGATGGCATCGCACTTGCTGCTGAAGACACCACAAGTCCATACACTGTCACTTGGAACACCACCACCGCAACGAATGCCTCCCATATACTCTCCGCCCGGGCCCGAGACGCAGCAGGGAATCAGACCACTTCGGCAACCGTCACGGTGACCGTTGCAAACATCACCACCCCGACTCCTGACACCACAGTTCCCACCACCCCAACCTCTCTCACCGCCACCGCCATCTCCACTACTCAAATCAACCTCTCTTGGAGCGCAGCAACGGACAATGTTGCTGTCAGTGGATACCGCATATACCGCAATGGCACCCTGCTCACCACAACCACTGCTACTTCATATGCAAACACTGGCCTCACCGCCTCAACCGCGTACTCATACACCGTCTCCGCATACGACGCAGCAGGGAACATGTCAGCACAGTCCTCAGGAGCAAGTGCCACCACCCAAGCAGCGGTCGTGACACCCCCTGCCACACCCGCCACTCCATCAACTCCCGCGACGAGCAATACA
>JAUSCN010000003.1 GCA_030651285.1 bacterium | reverse complement strand
AACGTTTTGGCTGGTGCGTATCTGTTTCATACTCTTCATCGTAAGCATCGCATCCTCCGTTTTAATACTTGAGCCTGAATTCGCCTTTGACCTGGCGAGCAGAGCTGGCCATCTTCTGCGAAGCTGGGGCGTCGCTGCGCTGATTGACTTCACTGGCCTTGCACACTTGCAAAAGATCTTTGCTTTCAGCCTCGATTTCCGCCAGACGGGCATCAATCGTTTCAATGCGGTTTTTTGCACTGATTTTTTCTTTGCCGCGCCGTGCCTGTTCCATCGCCAGTATTGCCAGCTTCAGAAACTTCCGGTGCGGATGACTGGTCTCGGTTACCAAACCAGACATCGATCGGATCGCTTGCAATCCTTTGGGTTTGCTGCTTGCGATCATGACTCCGCTCCTGTTAAGCCGACTGGGGTTTTGATCGAACTAGCGGCCTCAGCCTGTTTGCTGGGTTTGCGGCCCGCCCTGCAAACCTTCTGAATCACCTCACCCAGCGTGTCGGCCATGACAGACTCGCCACCACGGGTGACCTTGGCCGTCTCCGCACTGAGCACATCCCGGGTGACCCACTGAAAGACCGGGTCATCCCAGCGGGCCTGGCCGCCACGGATAGCCAGCACCCGGGCAATTGCGATACAGGCCCGAATGGTCGGCCGGTGCTTGTTGACGCCGCCGCTGCGCAACTCCCGCACCACATCCACAATGGTTTCGGCGTCAGCACTGGCAATGCCAGACTTCGCCATGGTGATGCGAATCTCTGTGTCCCGATCGTAGTGACCCATCTTGAGCGTGACCATTCGGTCCATCAGGGCGTCCTGGGTCTTGTGGGTGCCGGCGTACTCCTCCGGGTTCGAGGTAAAAATCGCGTGGAATTCCGGATGCACCTCCATATAGCCTTCGCCGGAACTGCGCAGCTTGGGCATGTTGAGAATTTTTTCCGACAGGATGCTCAACAGCGCGTTATTCGCCTCGGGGCGCGAGCGGGTGAACTCGTCGTAAATCAGGGTGTCGCCATTCTGGCAGGCGGTAGTAAGCCGGTTGTCGACCCACAGGCTGTTGACCTCTTCTTCAGTCTTTAGAACAGTATGGACGAAGTTGTCGATCAGTTTGCGCTTTCGAACGCCGGATTCACGACCAATCAGGTCGGAACTGCCGAACTCATCGTCGCCATGGATCAGGCTGACCGGACGACCCAGCTTGGCGGCGACGTGAAACGCCAGGGTGGTCTTGCCGGTGCCTGCCGGGCCGGAAAAGTGAACTGCGTAGCCGGCCTCCAGATAGGCCAAGGCGCGCTCCGTCAACTCCTGAACGTAGGGCGTAAAGACGAACTCGTCGCTGGGCACGGGCAGGATGTTATCGTCATTGGACTGACTCCTGACGACCTCTGCCGCTTGCACTTTTAAGTTGGTTTTATTCATGGCTGTGTCATCTCTTTTGCTTTTACGTTGTTGTTTATTCGTCATCATTGCGCAGCGACCCGGCCCCGGCCCCGGCAGGTCAGACAGTCCATCGCCGAGGCGGCGCTGTCATCGCCGCTGCCTTGGCAGTCCGGGCAGACGATGGTTGGCCCAAGTGCTGCGGTAACCCTGCCCTTGCCACGGCAGACCGTGCAGGTCAGCCGTTTGATTGCCCCGCTGCCCTGACAGTGGGCGCAAGCCACATAAGGCACTGACACCTGGACCACGCCTTTGCCGAGACAAACCGGACAGTCCGATAAGCGGGACATGATTCCGAACGGGTCTTTGCCTTTGCCGCTACAAAAAATGCAGGACA
Organism: bacterium; assembly: GCA_030651285.1. Classification (GTDB taxonomy): domain Bacteria; phylum Patescibacteriota; class Minisyncoccia; order Phycocordibacterales; family Phycocordibacteraceae; genus C7867-001. The sequence goes on along the minus strand of JAUSCN010000003.1, from coordinate 2,589 downwards.
AAGGCGCCATCGTCACTCCAGTTTCATTTTTCATCACGACCTCCATATCTAGCCCTCTTTACCAGGAACACCTAACGGCCACGAACCTTTTTCGCTGGCTTTTTCGTTGCCTTCACGGGAGCCGTCTTCGCTGTTGCTTTTACCAGCACGTTTTTTGCGGCCTCCTTGATGCGGACAGCCGCCGCTGCTGCTTTTTTAAGAGCGTCTTTTGCGGCCTCCCTGATGCTGGCAGCCGCTGCTTCTTCCTTGATGCGAGCTACTGCTGCGGCGGCCTGCTTGATACGGGCAGCCTCCGCGGCTTCCTTGGCGCGAGCCGCTGCTTCGGCAGCGATAGCAGCTGCCGCCTCCGCGGCTTCTTCCTTGACGCGAGCTGCTGCGGCGGCGGCCTCCTTGATGCGGGCAACCTCCGCTACTTCCTTGACGCGAGCTGCTGCTGCCTCTTCCTTGATGCGGGCAGCCTTTGCTTGTTCGGCTCGGGTCGGACCAAACCAGGCCGCATGCACAGCGCGGTTTTCATCCATCAATTCTTTTCTGAGACCGGCGACGGTTCGTCTCAGCTTGACAACAAACTCGATACGGCCACGGTGCCCCGCGTCTATCTTCTGGTGGAGCTCATGGAGTCGCCCCATACTGTCAGTTCTGTTCATGCTCGCTTCCCCTCATCTGTATTCGTTGTGAAGCCTCCCGACAAGAGGTTTCCTAAAGCAACTCTGGGCTGCTGACCGGCACCAGAACCCCTGCACTGCGCCTGACAAAAGGGGCAACCGAGCAAAGAGACGGAACCTTGACTCAGGTGTCCGTTTCTGAGCCCTATTTAGGTTGCCTGGCTTAACCAGCCGCCGCCCCGCTTGGGAGATACAGCCGCTATGGCCGCGCCAAACCAGCCACTACGGGCTGCTGCGTTCTCGCTTGCATTGACTTTTCTCTGTGCGGCGACACTTCGAGCCAAGTTGGAAACGAACTTGGCTCGTGTTTTGTGCAGCCGACCCGCCTCCTGCTTGCGACCCTTTTCATGCGCCGCGAGACGTTTCATGTATGCCGCGAGGGTTTCCATGAGGCTACGCCTGCGCTCCTTGTTCTCGGCTTGGTTTGCTTTATTCAGCTCAAGGCCGCTTTGCGTCAGGGCGGTAACGAACTCTACGCGACCGCGCCGTCCGGCTTGACGGTCGAGATGCCCGGCTTGGACCTGCTCGCGCAGTGCCGCCATATCGTCAGATCTGCTCATCATCATTCTCCTATTCACATGCTTTCTTGGACCTTAGACCTAGCTGCGTCAGCGTCGATCTCCCGAAGCGGCAAGGGGGACTGACAGTCCCCCTTGCCGACAAGCAAATTAACTCGCTTGAGCGCCGAGCTTAAGCTGGTGCAGCGGCACTGGCGGTGAGGCCAATTGCTTCTGCGTACTTGAGATAGGTCTCAACCGATGCGACCACGACCCGTGCCTCGATGGACAGCAGTTCGATACCGACCAGCGACACCTTGACCCAAGCGTCAATGACGACACCCTTGTCCAAAATGCGGTCAACTACTTCGGCCAAGCTCGATGAATCGGTCGATTTTTGTACGTTTGCCATGATTAATTACTCCTGAAAACCCACCCCTGATCAATGACTTACATACGAAGTATGGGGCTTACCCTTCGATACTTACGATTAACCGCACGAACCATGCCAAGTAGCTGGTACTAACGTTGTCACATTTAATCTCTAATAAAAACAAAGGTTTACCTGAAAAGTCTGCGACCGAAGGGCGGTGCAAAATCGCCGAGTAGAAAACCACGCTATGGAGAGGACGCCATAGCTAGGGCGCTTTATCCTGTGGATAAAACACAGGCGTTTGCATTCAGTACCTCGCCGGTAGCCTGCGGGTTGACGGCTTGACGAGGAGGGCTTGCGCGGCGGTGGTCAACGCCTCGGTGCGCGCGCGGATCTCGCCTGCGGCGCTGCCACCCTGCGCCTGGCGCAGGGCCATGATCCGACCCTCGATAGCCGCGGCGTCGGCCGCTTCGATCTTGTTTCGGTGCGCATTCAGCGACAGCTCGATCTGATAGGCGAGGCTCTCAGCCAGGTTGCGCGCGTCGGCCAGCTCACGCAGCTGGTGTGCCTCGTCGGCGTGCGCCTCGGCCTCCTTGATCATCCGGCTGACCTCGTCTTCGGTGAGACCCGAGCCGTCCTCGATCCGGATCTGCTGCTCGTTGTCGGTGGCGATGTCTTTGGCGTGCACGTGGATGATCCCGTTGGCGTCGATATCGAAGGTGACATCGACCTGCATCAAGCCGCGCGGCGCCGGCGGGATGCCGACGAGCTTGAACTTGCCAAGCGGTTTGTTGAAGGATGCCATCTCCGACTCGCCCTGGAGGACGTGGATCTCCATCGCGGTCTGGTTGGTCTCGGCGGTCGTGAAGGTCTTCATCTTGCTGGTCGGGATGCTGGTGTTGCGCGCGATCAATCGCGTGAAGACGCCGCCCTTGGTCTCGATCCCGAGTGAGAGCGGGGTGACGTCGAGCAGCAAGATGTCCTTGACCTCGCCACCGAGGATGCCGGCCTGGATCGCGGCACCGACGGCGACGACCTCGTCCGGGTTCACGCC
>JAUSCN010000025.1 GCA_030651285.1 bacterium | reverse complement strand
CTAAACGGCACCTCCTCTTCCTATGCCTCTACCTCCACGCTCACTCCGGCACAGGCAGACTCGATCATCGCTCTCCTCCAGTCCTTCGGAGCAGATACTGCAGTGATTGCGAGGGTGAGGGTGGTGTTGGGGAGGTGAGGGGGTGAACGTTGACTTATTTTTGATAAAATATTGGTGAGATGTCGATAATGATTCTCTCAGTCGGCGGTTTCTTTTTATATATTTGACGAGTGATATACTATTCGGAACATGCTCGATATACATTTCATTCGGGAAAATGCCGACATTATCAAAGCTGGTGCTGCGAAAAAGCATATCACGGCAGACATCGATCGTCTTATTTCTGTAGATGAGGAGCGCAAGGTCCTCCGCCAAGAGCTAGATGCGAAGCGCGCGGAGCAGAATCGCCGCAGTTCAGAAATCCAGCGTGCGCAAGGAGAAGAACGTGAGGAGCTGCTTGAGGCGATGCGACAGCTGAAAAACGGCATGACCGAGAGCGAGGAGAAGCTGAAGACTGTAATGGTCGAGTGGCAGAAGCTCATGGTGACGGTGCCGAATGTTCCAGATATATCCGTACCAGATGGCGCGAGCGACGCTGAAAACGTGGAAGTGAAGAAGTGGGGCGAGCCGATCAAGTTTGAATTTGCGCCGAAGGATCATGTCGAGCTCATGACTGCGCTTGGCATGGCTGATTTCGAGCGTGGTGCAAAAGTCGCTGGCTTCCGCGGATATTTTCTTAAAGGCGACGGCGCACTCCTCTCGTATGCTCTCTGGCATTTTATTACCGATCATTTCATAAAAAAGGGCGGATTTACTCCGCTTCTAGTGCCGTCTCTCGTTCGTCGCGAATCTTTTCTTGGGACAGGGTATCTACCACAGTCGGAGGAAGATCTGTACAAGACACAGGATGGTGAATATCTTTCTGGTACCGCCGAAGTCGGCACCATGGGCTATCACATGGACGAGGTACTTGATGTGAAGCAGTTTCCGATCAAATATTTCTCATTCTCGCCATGCTTCCGTCGCGAAGCCGGCGCACACGGCAAAGACACGAAGGGTCTCGTGCGCGTGCACGAGTTCTATAAGTTCGAACAGGTGGTCCTTTGTGAAGCATCTCATGCGATGAGTGTCGCTCTGCATGAAGAGCTGACTGCGAACGCCGAGGAGATGATTCAGGCGCTTGGTATCCCGTACCATGTCGTCGTGAATTGCGGCGGAGATCTTGGGCTAGGACAGGTGAAGAAATATGACATCGAATGCTGGATGCCTACTGAGGGGAAATATCGGGAGACGCACTCTTCTTCGTATTTCCATGATTTCCAGACCCGTCGCCTGAATATTCGGTATCGCGATGAACAGGGAGAGATGAAGTTTGCTCACTCACTCAATAACACCGCGCTCGCGACACCACGATTCCTCGCAACTATCGTAGAGAATTACCAGCAAGCTGACGGTACGATTAAAGTGCCTGACGCTCTTGTGTCGTATGTCGGTAAGACCACACTCAGCGGCCCGCAATAATACCGAACGACTTGCGGTGCGTCGCCGCAAGCAGCGTCGCCGCGTCCAGGTAGTCGGGGCAGTACTTTTCTTTGTCTTGCTCGGCACAGGTATTTATGGGTTGTGGCGCCCGGGCGTGCGCATCTCGCATATCACGGTGGAAGGTACGGGTATGCCACTAGATATGATCGCTACTAAAGCGATGGAGGGAAGTTATCTCGGCATCATTCCGCGCAATTCGATACTCTTCTTTCCTAGCTCAAGCATCCGTTCAGACATACTTGCCGCACACCCGGGTGTGGCCGCACTTTCGATAGCGAGGGCCGGACTCTCCAGCATTTCGCTCAAGGTGAATGAGCGGGTGCCTATCGCGCGATGGTGCGGGGTTTCTTCTGAGGCTTTCGTGGGCGAAGGGTGCTACCTATTTGATGCAAACGGGTTCGTATACGCTACTGCGACCCTTCCAGGTGAGGTCGAGCTGAGTGCAGAGAAACCTCTTACGCCATTTATTTTGTTCGGCTCGCTTATCGACGATGGTATTGCGCCGATCGGTGCAACCCTCAAGAACGCTGACAAGTTTCCAGCAGTTTTCGATTTTGCACGACAGGTCGGGTCTTCTGGTTCGCCGATCCATGCAATCGTGATTCGCAATGATGAAGTGGATTTTTTTATCTCGGCTACTGGTGCGCGCATCACCTATCTTCTCGGGGATGCGCAGAATGCTTTTACGGCGCTCGTCTCTGCAAAAGGGAATATGGATCTTTCTGACCCAGAATTGCAGTACGTCGACCTGCGCTTCCCAGGGAAGGTCTATCTTAAGAAACGGGACGCGAAATAGCACATACGACCCTCTGTGGTAGGGTGCTCTGTATATGGATTCATTCTGGAATCAGCTGCGAAAACCATTTTTTGTCATGGCGCCTATGGCGGACGTAACTGACGCTGCGTTTCGGCAGCTTATCGCCAAGCGCGGGGCTCCCGATATCTTCTGGACTGAGTTCGTCTCGGCTGACGGTCTATATCACACCCGGGAGATCAAGAAGATGAAAGATGAGGAGAATCCGCTCATGGGAATCCTTGCGAAAACCGCCGAAGAGCGTCCGATCATCGCACAGGTGTTCGGATCAAATCCAGATACGATCGCGTACGCAGCGAAACTCATTGAAGATCTGGGTTTTGATGGGGTCGACATCAATATGGGATGTCCAGATCGTGCAGTCGAGAAGCAGGGGTGCGGGGCTGCGATGATCAAGAATCCTAAACTTGCTCAGGAAATAATTCGCGCAACACAAGGGGCGACTCGACTGCCAGTGTCAGTGAAGACGCGTGTAGGGTACGATAAAGAGTCGCTCGATGAATGGCTCCCGGTGCTTCTTGAAACGGCACCAGCAGCAATCACGCTCCACTTGCGTACACGAAAAGAGATGTCACTCGTGCCTGCGAGCTGGGAGTACATGAAAAAGGCTGTCGCGATTCGTAATCGTGTAAATCCAAGTGTACTCCTCATCGGTAATGGCGATGTGCAGGGGATTGAAGATGCGCGCACGAAGATTGCGGATTCAGGGTGCGAGGGTGCAATGCTCGGTCGCGCCATGTTCGGTAATCCGTGGGTTTTTGCTGGTAGGGCAGATGCTGACGCTCCGCTCGTCGAAAAACTCGCCGCACTTATTGAGCTTGCGCAGGATTTCGAAAAGCTTGTTCCGCGCAGGAATTTTTCAATATTGAAGAAACACATCAAAGCGTTCGTTATGGGGTTTGACGGTGCAGCTGAACTGCGTGCACGACTTATGGAAGTTGAAAACGCAGAAGAGTTGGTAACTGTCATTGCGAATCATAGTATCGGCTAGTACACTTTCTTCGGGGGTTATTGAACATTTTAGAGAGGAGGAATCATGGCGCTTTTTGCGCATGAGTTGCGATATGTGGCGTATGACATGGGCCTGTATTTCTACTTCTTGTCTCTCGTTGGACTTTCGCACCAGAAAGGTGCTTTGCCCATCAAGTTTCTGCTCGTCAGGCATTTGGTGAGCGTGGAGGATTCGGAACAGAGCGAGTTTAAGATGATGTCGCTTGGTTCGAAAAATCCTGAGGCAGTGGCAAAGCATTTCTGGCCAGCAAATGAAGAAGATGTAGAAAGACAAGTTCTTCAGTACGATTCTCGATGGGAGGAATCAACTCCTCGAATTTCTGATGCCGGGATCGATGGGTGGTACAGCTCACCTCCATGGGTAAAAGTGAGTATGCCAAAACAGTGGAGGAGAAAGCGGTCAAAAACTGCTGTAACCATTGAGCACAGCGAGACGGAAATTCGTAAACTCGAAGAAATTCAGGTTCTCAAGTACCAAAGAGCTGCTCTGTGGCGCAGGCGGCGTATTCTCAAGGGTTACAATGCAAAAGAGCGGCGCTACATGGTTTTGCCGCTAAATCTGGATGAATATGAACGTCTTGGTACGCGCATAGACAGAATAAATGGGAAAATTTTGCGGGTGGCGACCATGAAGCGCAGCATTGATGCTAAATTCTTGAAGCCGCCCCTGAGGTTGGTTAGCAGCACGGAGAGGAAGCTGCAGCTGGTATGATAGCGATCCATTTTGGGATACAAAAGGCCGACTGGTTTCCAACCAGTCGGCCTCGATATTTTTTTAAATACGAACAGATGCTAGAACCGGTCTCAAAAATAACCTTTTGAAACGCGTGGCCGCTGCGAGCCGGATTTTTCGGCTGCGAACCGCAACGGCTCGCCTTCAGCGTATCTCGATACACTTCAGTCTGCGCCGGCGGTTCTCGCTCGAAAAATCCGGCTCTCGCTAGGCCATTATTTTTGAGACCGGTTCTAGTGTCGAGAGAGATGATGGGATGTGTTGACAGGGCCAGTTTCAGTGCTAAAGTACGCGTGGAAGTTCAAAAATAAACCATTCTCTAAAAAAGAGAGGAGGAAACATGAAGATCATAAGGAGTGTTGTTTCTCTTTTCACGCTGACTTATGAACTCAAGTCTTCCGTTGAGCGGTTGCGCTCTCGATTCGAGGCTCTGGTCCAGGCTCATGCGACCATACAGGGATCCGATTTGAGTGGGTGCTACGCGCTCGACCTCTCTACTTCAAGGGGAAAGTGTAAAAAGTATTCAGAACATATCAATTGGTGGAATACTCGGTACGGACTCATTCTTTGTGCGGTAATAGGCTCAAAGAAGGTGCCGATTGCTGTCCTTGGATTCGAGGGAGGGCTGAAAGATCTCACTGTTCATCGGCTACGTCGTGTGAATGGTGCCACAGAATACCTCGACGGCGTTCATTGGGAGAGGCTTCTATATAGTGTGCTTATTGAGATTCGCAATGACTTTGCTGGGACGATTGGCCACAGGTGCCTTCGCGTCTGTCCGCCCGAAAGGTCATTCTACAATCCATATACAAATCAAGATTTCGGCGATAGTATGTCGCTCGAGGAAATCAAGGCTTTTCAGGAGGATCTGCATGTGCAGCATGAGGTAATTCCTGAGGAGCTTGGATTCAGGCGTAGAGGACCATTGAGTATTCTTGAACGTTGTTGATGGGAGTTTTAGGCGGCCATTCCTACGGGAGTGGCCGTCATCTTTTTATGATTGCGAAATATACATCCTGCGCGTAAACTTTTCCTCAGACATCTCGTTCTTTATTTGAAAGGAGGTTTTCATGCCGTTTTCCCTGCGAGGAAGGACGCATCTACAGTTCGGAAATATGTACCACATACTTCTCGCTCGAAAAGGGCGTCTTCATGGGCTGTATGTCGAGAAGGTTGAGTTGCAGATCGCTCTCTCAAGTCTCGGGGTACGGTTGGATCCGAATTTCAGTCGGGTAATTATTCCTGAAGAGAATAGAGTAAAGTATCAGCAGGTTTTTGGGCAGATAAGAAACCTTCAGGAAGAGATCGACCGCGTTCATGCGGCCATTCAGGCGACAAAGGAAGAGATGTATTTTTTACCACCAGCCGGCTAGATTTTCTAGCCGGCTGGCATTTTTTAAGTATCGTTGCGAAATATATTTTGTAAGTGTACACTCCCTCGGGGTTTGAACTTTTAACGAGGAGGTTTTGAAATTGCTCTACGCTGAGAAGATACTGCGACGCAAGATTACTCGAGGCAATAAGAAGTATTACGTCTCTTTGATTCAGGTTGAAGACCCTGTTGATAAGTACTTCCGATTCCTGTTATGTCTAAAAGAAATTGGGTCAGGGAAATATGTCACCGTCCATCTGAAAGACAAAAGGGAGGAAAAGGAAGAGGTCATCAAGCGGTATTTCCCTCGAAGCCGAGGAGTAGGAAGGACTTTTCCTAAGATCAGTAGCCCTCAGTGGAGGCGATCGAAGTATTATCTCGCCACCGTAGCCAATGGTCATGTGGGTTTTCGGATACCACTCGGTAAGAATCATAGTGGGTTATTGAGTGAATTGGGACGGAGGGTTGGAAGTTTCCCTTGGAGAGCGCTCCTAAGAATAAAAAACGGTGAAAGTTTGGCTTCCAGATAGGAAGTCTTAGTTTGTTTTTTGAGTAGTGACGGCTAGCTGGATTTTCCAGCTAGCCGTTTTGTTTTAGTAAAACAGTTAGCCTGTCTCGGCATCCACGCCACAAAGCGAGCGAGACATTCTGGTCGAGACCAGTAATTTGCTATACTCGGAGCACATGGCGCATCAGTCTCTCTATCGCGTACACCGGCCTGCAACTTTTGCGGATGTCGTGGGGCAGGAACAGGTCACTAAGCCGCTCGAGGAGGCCGCAAAGAGCAAGAAGATCGGACATGCATATCTTTTTTCCGGCTCGCGTGGTCTTGGTAAGACGTCGGTCGCCCGTATATTCGCGAGCGCTATCGGCTGTACCGAGAATGATCTCTATGAGGTCGACGCGGCGAGCAATAACAGTGTAGAAGACATTCGCGCGCTTACTGAGGGCGTCTATACGCTTCCATTTCAGTCTCCGTACAAGGTGTACATTCTCGACGAGGTGCACATGCTCTCGAAAGGTGCCTGGAATGCATTCCTAAAGACGCTCGAAGAGCCGCCAGCACACGCAGTGTTTATCCTTGCTACGACCGAGCTTGAGAAGGTGCCAGAGACCGTGCAGTCTCGCTGTCAGGTGTTTGAATTCAAAAAGCCGACGCGCGCAGTTCTCGCGAGAATGATTGCGGCTGTTGCAAAGAAAGAGGGCTTTGTGCTCGCAAGCGATGCTGCAGAGCTTGTGGCGATGCTTGCAGGAGGCTCGTATCGCGACGCGCTCTCGGTGTTGCAAAGAGTATTTTCTGGAGTAGAAGGGAAGTCGCTTTCGCGAGAAGTTGTAGAAGCTGCGACGGGTGCACCGCGCCGCGAGCAAGTGCACGCGCTCATTTCTGCACTTGCTATGACTGACCGCAACAAAGCGCTTACTGCCATTGAGCAGGCAGCAAAAGCTGGAGTCGACATGAAGCTTTTCCTTGAGCTCGTGCTCGAAACACTCCGCGCCACACTTCTCATGCGCTACGCACCAGACCTCCGCGCCTCGCTCCAGAGCGAGCTCGGCGCGGACGATTTTGCCGCACTCGAAACCTTCGCAAAAGAAAAAGGCATCACTCCCGCAGCCCTGCTCGCGTTCCTAAATGCCGCAGACCGCATTCGCTACGCCCCTATTCCCGCCCTCCCGCTCGAACTCGCTGTCTTGGAGCTCTTTCCCGAATAATCCACACAAAATAGGTAGTATATTGTTCTAGTGCTAATATGCTACCTATATGAAGTCTATTGAAAAGCAGCAGGCGATTCAGTTGCGTAAAGAGGGTAAAACGTACTCGGAAATCCTTTCTGAAATCCCAATCGCCAAATCAACTCTCTCCGACTGGCTCAAATCCGTTCAGCTCGCGACTCCTCAGAAACAGCGCATCACTAAGAAACGAAAGTCTGCAGCTCTGCGCGGCGCTCAGGTACGACACCAGAATCGAATCTCAGAAGTAGAAGCGCTTGAGAAACAAGGCTTCATTGATGTAAATAGGCTTTCAGCTCGCGAACTTTGGCTCATTGGCGTCGCTCTTTATTGGGCTGAAGGTTCCAAGCAGTATGATCACTCACCGAGCACGGGCGTTACATTTAACAATTCCGATGCGCGGATGCTTCTTGTCTTCTTGAAATGGCTTCGGCAAATGAAAGTCCCGCCGTCAGCAATTTGTTTTGAACTGTATGTCCACGAAACGCGTAAATCTGAAACAGAAACTTTTAAACGTTGGTGGATACGCGAGCTCAGCATATCTCCAAAACAGCTTGACCGAGTATATTTAAAGAAGGGTAATCCAAAAACAAAGCGAAAAAATGTTGCTGACTTGTATCACGGCCTGATAAGGATTAAAGTGAATTCAAGCACGGTTCTGAATCGAAAAATCAATGGATGGGTTCATGGTATCGTTGCTTCATTGGGAGGTCGTCTAATGGTAGGACGGGAGACTTTGAATCTCTCAATCTAGGTCCGATTCCTAGCCTCCCAGCCGAATTGAAGTTTTTTCCAAGCGAAGCGATCCATTAGAAAAAAGCTTTGATTCGCTTCGCAGTGCCGTCTTAGGTACAAGAAGGTATTAGAATTGGAAGCGTAAAAATCGCGTCGAAATTTGCTAATTTCGACGGAGGTTTTTTGAGGTAGGTTCGGACTCCAAAGAGAGTGCCGAGTGTTTTTATGACAAATCAACAAACAAAAGTTCAGCATTATATTCCCAGGTTTATCCTGAAGAAATTTCTCAATTCTGGTAGTTTGAATTTCTTCGACAAAAGGTATAAGAAATTTCTACCAAAAACTCCAACAGGAAGTATGTATGGGGAGTACTTCTATGAGCATGATGATTTTAATCCTAACGAAATTGAAGATTTGCTCAAAACCAGAGAAACTATATACGCTCCGTTGGTTGACAAAATAATCTCAAAAGGGAAACTTACGCTCCAAGAACATGAGACCCTCATTGAGTTCAGGCACGTTACATATTACAGATCCAATGAGTTTGTAGGCTTTCATACATACAAAAAAGACAGAGGAGGAGGTGGTTCTGACCAAAGGTCAGACTGGCGACGTATTAATGGCATATTTGAACTAGGGAATCTGGAAGAAGATATAAAAAGATCACAGCTAAGAGCCATACAAGATGTCATAAATAGAAAAGACGCCGCTTACCAAATGAGCGCGCTCACTCCCATTTGTATTGTTTACACAGCTAGCGATAGAAAATTTGCTATCGGTGACAATGGTTCTATTTCCATAGGAGAAGAATTTGACGGGGTAGCGGTGATTGTAATTTCTCCCTCTCATGCATTGATCTTTCCCAAAGCAAGAACAGCTCTTGAATTGATGGGAAAAGTGGGAGCCACCAACCAAGTATCTACAATCGAGTATAGAGAAATAGACAATGACTTTGTTGACATTATCAACCGTTGTGTCTGTGAGCGTGCTTTTGAGTATTACATTGATCCGAACATCAACGTTTCGAGTAGCATCGAAGTGGGCTCAAAAAAGTCTCCAGAAAAACCAATGGGAGCTTGACGGTATAATGTACGAGACCGATAAGGCTAGCCGAATTGAAGTTTTTTCCAAGCGAAGCGATCCATTATAAGATACAGAACATATGAAAATCTTCATCGCATACAAATTTTCAGGAGAGAAAGCTGAAGCTCTTGACAAGCTTCTGGCTCCTGTGTGCGATGCGCTGACTGAAGCAGGGCATGTTGCATATTCAACGTTCCACGACCCTGAGCTTCAGCCTGGGACTGATAATTATAAGAATTTCGCAGCCCATCACTACGTATTCCACGCATTCTCAAAATTAAATGACATGGATCTCCTGTTCGTGCTTCTTACTTCAGATGAGAAAAGCGAAGGAATACTTCTGGAGGTAGGGTACGCAATGGCCCGCGGCATCCCAGTAGTTGTCGCGGTGAAAGAGGATGTGACCAAGACCTATCTTCCAGGTGTAGGTACCGCGACTTTTACATGGTCCGATACTCAGGATCTGGTAGAGAAATTAAAAATGTTTGCCTTCGACGAGGTGATTTCAAGACGGAATTAATCACAACGTATTCTATCAACCGCTCGGAAGTAGGTGGTTAAATCGTCCGGGTGTTTCCAAGCTATTGAACCATTACGTTTAGATTGACGTTTATATGTATTAGTGACATATTGCTGCGGTAGTTCTTTGAGAAAACCTTGCGCATTCGCCACAGCAGAAAGGGGCAGGTTTCTGCCATTTTCTGCTGTGGCGAATCCGATCACGGACCAGCTTGAACAGCGATGCATATTGTCACGATGGAGGTGTTCATGGAATCTGTTGCTACAATCAGCTTGCGAGCCACCAAAAGGGCGCGTCGGGAACCTGCTCTTGCTGTGCCGAAGTTCGCCCCCTGGGGGACCGTTTTCATTGGTGGCGCCTACGCTGCGAAGCTGCAGAAAAAAGTGTTTACAGACAACATCTCAATGTCAAAGGTGGCTCTAATGGTTGTGCAGAACAACCTGCTTGATGTGCAGGAACCTACACAGGAAATTGCAACAATCAGGCTTTCACCAAATGACTTCGGACAAAGGAAAATGTCGCTGAGTGAGTTGATTAATCCGGATCGCCTCGCGATGTGGAGCGAACAGAATGCCTCGCTTCTTCCGGAAGATCATGTCATCGACATTTTGCCTGCACAGGTCGGTCCATACATCTGGTCTCAGTTTCCGAATCAGTATGATTTGGAGCATCTGCTGATCGCAATGGCTCCGATTGAGGTGCCTCATCGTAAGCCATTCATCTTCCGCCTCATGCGGCAGTCTAGCAACGGTCTTTGTCTGTCGGCGAGGGGTGCGGCCCCGCATGTTTGTTTTAAATTGCAAACCCCGTTCCTTTTCCGTCTTCGCCCTCGCAAGGCTGTGTAGAGCCCAGTTCTATTTTTGTGAGTCCCCAGCGCACGATGCGCTGGGGACTCTTTTTATTTTGTGCACGCTCTACAACTATTAAAATTCGTTATAGGATGGGGCCATGACACACCAGGTGCTGCTTTTCTATAAATATGTGACGATCGACGATCCCGAGACCTTGAAAGGGTGGGTAACTGCGCGTGCACGATCACTCGGCCTTGCCGGCCGAGTGATCGTGGCAGAAGAGGGAATCAATGGAACCCTCGAGGGCTCACTAGAGCATACGAATATATTCAAGGACGAGTTTCTTGAAGACCCTCGCTTTAGTGATGTACAGGTCAAAACAAGTCTGGGCAATGGCGCTTCGTTTCCAAAGCTCTCCGTAAAAGTGCGCGACGAAATAGTCGGAACTCGTTTTGATAAGGAAAGGGTTGATCCGCGCAAGCAGACGGCACGGCACTTACGCCCTGAAGAGCTCCGCTCATGGTACGAAAGCCAGAAGGACTTCGTGGTCGTCGATATGCGAAATGATTATGAATTTGAATCGGGGCATTTTAGAAATTCGATCAATCCGAAACTTAATAATTCCCGCGATTTACCCGAGGCGCTTCCGCTTCTCGAGCCCCTCAAGAACAAGACAGTGCTCACGGTGTGTACGGGCGGAGTGCGTTGCGAAAAGATGTCAGCGTACCTTCTTTCAGAAGGGTTTGCCGATGTGTACCAGCTGGATAATGGCATACATGGGTACATGGAAAAATATCCAGGTAAAGATTACCTCGGCACGCTCTATACGTTTGATGGGCGTCTCACGATGGATTTCGGTGGTGACAGGGAAATTGTCGGGAAGTGCTTCCTCTGTGGTGCAAAGACTGAGTCGTATGTAAACTGTGCTGACGATACGTGCCATCTGCATTTCCTTGCCTGCGAGGTGTGCCAAAAAGAAGAGGGGACATTTTGTTCTGAGAGGTGCTCCTACAACGTTTCAGTTGGGCAGCAGGTTTAATATCGAGAGTGGGTTCGTACAGAAACTTACCAAAGAACTAAAATAGTAGAGACACATGCAGACGACATTTATTAGTTCACAGACGATCGCTGAAGGCACCATGCTTTTCAAGCTTAAGAAGCCCGCTGACTTTATCTATAAAGCCGGGCAGAGCATCGACCTTTCGCTCGTGAATCCGTCCGAGACCGATGCTGAAGGAAATACTCGCGCATTCTCGCTTGTGAGTGCTCCTGCTAACGAGTATCTCGCTATTGCTACTCGCATGCGCGATACGGCGTTTAAGCGTGTGTTGAAGAATATGACTCCTGGTACCGAGCTTAGTATAGGGGGTCCGTTCGGTGATATGACGCTTCATGAGAACATAAAGCGTGCGGCGGTATTCCTTGCGGGCGGTATAGGTATCACCCCGTTCCGTGCCATGGCGGTTGATGCGACGGAGAGGAATCTTCCGCACAAGATTACGCTCTTCTACTCGAATCGCCGGCCAGAAGATGCTGCATTTCTTGAAGAGCTTTCGCACCTTCCTGAGCAGAATCTGAACTTCATGTTCGTGGGTACTATGACCGATATGTCTACTTCGACTCGAGAGTGGAGTGGTGAGCGCGGATATATCAATGCTGGCATGCTGAAGAAATATGTAGATGCGGCATCTATGCCGATCTATTACATCGCAGGACCTGCAGCCATGGTGGCAGCTGTGCGCAAGATGCTGAACGAAAACGGAGTCAGCAATGACGACATTCGCGCAGAAGAGTTCAGTGGGTACTAGAGTATGGAAGAGATTGTCATATACGAGAAACCGACTTGCTCAAAGTGTCGTGTGGCGATTCAGGCGCTCGACAAGAGCGGAGTCGCATATCGCAAAGTGCGATACCACGACACGCCGCTCACGAAGAAGAAGTTGAAGGAGTTGATCGCTAAGCTCAAGATATCTCCCAGAGAGCTTGTGAGAGCAGACGATGCGCGAGATCTGAAGATCGACTACAAGAATCTGAATGACGATGAGGTCATTGGTTTGATGGTCAAATATCCAGATCTGATGCAGCGGCCGATACTCGAGCGTGGCAGCACTGCTATAGTTGGGCGCCTGCCGGAGCGTATTCTTGAGTTCATAGGGCCTGCCTAAAAGCGTGTCGCTACACGACTATCGTGCTATAGATAGATTCAATAGTCGAGAAATATTATGGAAACCTCAGATAAGATAAGCCTAGAAAACCTTTATACCGGTCTGCAGGTGCTTTTCAAGTATATTGGCCAGTACAAGAAAGAAATCATCACTTTGAGCGTGATGGGCATCTTTTCCGCGCTTGGGAATGGTGTCATCCCGTATATCGCCGGGCGTTTCTTCGACACCATCACCAGCTCTGTAACAGTGATGTTCCTTTCATATACTGTTCCCTTGTACGCCACAGTGCTCGTCATCTGGGCGGTCATTCAGCTCATCACCTATGTGCTCGATTGGCGTATCAACATTTTGAGCGAAAAATTCTCGAATACCATCTGGCTCGACTATCTGAGCAATGGCTTCGGATACTTACTACTCTTGCCAGTCTCATTTCACAAGACTAATAAGATCGGCGAGATCAGTAGCAAGATCAGTACGGCAGCGAATCTTCTCGAGACTATTGCTGGCCGCATTGTGATTGATCTCTCGCCGCAGATACTGAGCATCATTATCGCGTTTGCGATCACGTTTACGTTGCAGCCTGTGCTTGCATCAGTACTCCTGCTCGGAGTGATTGTGTATATCGGCATCTTTTCGACAAAAATACAGCACACAGCTATCTATCAGAAAGAATATTGGGACGTGCTTAATTTCGTATTTGGTGAGTCGTACGATGTGGTGGGAAATGCGCTTGCAATTAAACAAGCAGCAGCCGAAGAGTATGAGCGTAACAGGCTGTCGGTGAAGATGAAGAGCGCAGTTCCGCTCTGGATGCGCCTTACCAATCTCTGGGGAAGCCTCACGCTCCTGCAGCGCATGACGATCCTTACGACGCAGATCGTTATTTTCATAATCTCAGTCTCGTATATTCAGCAAGGCACAATGACGATCGGCGAGCTGATGGCGTTTAATGCGTATGCGGCTATGATTTTCGGTCCGTTTACTACGATCGCACGCAATTGGCAGGCAATTCAGAACGGTATCGTAAATATTCAGGCGACTGAAAAGATTCTCCAGACTGCTCCTGAAAACTATGATGCAGAGGGCTCAGTGAAGCTCGTCATGAAGGGAGACATCACCTTCAAGAACGTCTTCTTCCAGTACGAGGCTGGTAAGCAGGTGCTCGAAGATATTTCCTTCACAGTGAAGGCAGGGCAGGTGGTGGCGCTTGTGGGTGAGTCGGGCGTCGGCAAAAGTACGCTTATTGATCTCATTTCCGCATATCATTTCCCTACGAAAGGCGAGGTGCTTATAGACGGGCACGATATCAAGGATATAAATCTCCGGAGCTTGCGCAGTCAGATCGCGGTTGTGCCACAAGAAGTAGTGCTTTTCAATGATACGCTCAAGATGAACATCCAGTACGGTAACTTCCAGGCGACCGATGAGGAGGTGCGGCAGGTAGCAACAAAGGCGCATGCGCTCGATTTCATAGAGAAGTTTCCGCAAAAGTGGGAGCAGCTCGTGGGCGAACGTGGTGTGAAGTTGTCAGTCGGGCAGAAACAGCGTATCGCGATCGCTCGCGCAATGCTCCGCAATCCGCGCATCCTCGTGCTCGATGAGCCGACGTCGGCGCTCGATGCGGGCTCGGAGAAGATCATCACGGAATCTCTCGACGAGCTCATGAAAGGTAAAACCACATTCATCATCGCTCATCGCTTAAGCACAGTCCGCAAGGCAGACTGCATCTTTGTATTCAAAGAGGGGCGCATCATCGAGTCAGGCACTCATGACGAATTGTGCAAGATTGAAGGTGGAGAATACCGCAGGCTCTATGAACTGCAGATAGGTCTGCACGCGTAGAAAAGAGTCTCGACTCAGGAGGTTTCCTTAAGTGGTACACTGTCTGTAGACATTATTAATGCAATAATCATACGCATGTCTAAAAGTAAAATTGCTTATTGGATTCTCGCAGTGCTACTCGCACTTGCTTTCGGCTTCGCTGGCTTTTCGAAGCTCTCTGGAAACCCTATGTCCGTAGAGATGTTCGACAAGTTCGGATATTCGGCATTATTCATGTATTTCATTGGCGCTTGTGAATTGGCTGGCGGGTTCGGACTCGTGCTTGGTCAGGTCATTGATCGTCGATTGCCACGTCTGGCCGCTTTTGGGCTACTTGTGATCATGGTTGGAGCTGTCGTTAGTCACCTGCTCAATGATGCTAATCCTATGACAACTATGGTTCCGGCGGTGATGCTCTCGGTGCTTTTGGTAGGCGTAATCTACGCGGGCAAGAAGATGAATGCATCCATCGCGACGGTGCAATATTAGCCATTAACTCAATACCTATGGACACTAACCAAGAAGAGTTCAAGGTAAATGGAGAAGAGCTTATCGCGAAAGTGAAAGAATTGATCGCCGCGGGAAATGCTCGACGCATTATTATTAAAAACGAGTCGGGCGAAACAATCATCGAGATTCCGCTCACGCTCGGTGCGGTCGGCGTACTCATTGCGCCAGCTCTCGCAGCGGTCGGTACGATCGCCGCGCTGGTGACTAAGTGCACCATTGTCGTGGTGAAGAGGTAGTGTGCCGCACTTCGTCTACATCCTTGAGTGCGCCGACACATCGCTATATGTCGGATCCACAAACAATCTTGAGAAGCGCCTGAAAGAGCACAACACATCAAAACAGGGTGCCCACTATACAAAGATACGTCGTCCGGTCGTTCTGAGATATTCTGAAACGCTTCCGAGCTTGGGAGAGGCTCGTGCGCGGGAAGCTGCTCTCAAGAGGTTGACGCGCAAGCAGAAACTTGCACTGATCGCCTCGAGTCAATGAAAGAAAAAAGGCCACCCCGCGGGGGTGGCCTTTTGAACGGGCGTTGATTATTTGGAGGTAGTATCAGGTATTGATGCTACCTCCGTTAGGTTTCGGTGCTGTCTCGCAATCGGGACAGTACGGAGCGTCTTCGTAGTGGTATTGCTCGCTGGCGGCAAGGGGAAATAATGCGTGATGAATTGGGTGTGCGACACGGACACTAAGTACGGCTGATCCGCAACTTAGGCAGTTCATATATTTTCTATTTCCCGTTTTTGCCACGTAAACCTGATGCGGCTTGAGGCATTTGCGGTAGTAGGAAACCCCTGGCTGGTTCGGCAGATGAACAATCTCAAGTTTATGATCATCGTGCAGGGCGCTGATTTTGCACCAGGTTGCCTGAAGTAATTCTACCAACAGGTGCGGGGAAACCGATGGGTCGACTTTCATGGGGGTACCTCCATGGTTGTTATAAGGACCTGCCAGACGCGATAGTACTACGCATCTCATTTCCTATCAATTCGATACTTATTTTTAACAAACAGTGAATCTTTAGTATTTTCCGCGTACGTCAGATAGAATGTGCGCAACATGTCTTTCGCACCGCGAGTACTGGGGCTCATTGGAGTTGCTATCGCTGCTGTTTATACGTTTGGGTATTCAGATCTCTTCGCGATCGAGTATCGTTCTGCATTTGCTGATGTGGCGGAGCGATTCATCCCGCTCCCCGAGCTCGACAAAGTCGACTACGATGCCCGACTCCGTGCGCTTGCACACGCAACTAGCACGTCAGATATTGGTTCAACAACACCTCTCTGGCCAGTGAACGCGGCGTACCCCAATGCCGACGCCATCCTGCCGTTTAAGCGTATCGTCGCATATTATGGGAACTTCTATTCAAGAAATATGGGCGTGCTTGGCGAGTATCCAGCGGAAGAAATGCTCACGATGCTTGCAAGTACGACGGCTGCGTGGGCTGTGGCCGACCCTTCGACACCTGTGCTACCCGCTATTCAGTACATAGCCGTGGTGGCGCAAGACACCGCCGGCAAGGACGGAAAATATATCCTCCGCATGCCGGATGACCAGGTCGATCATGCGCTCGATCTGGCAAGGCGGGCTCATGGGATTATGATCCTCGATATTCAGGTAGGGAAAAGCACCTTGCAGTACGAGCTGCCGCTTCTCGAGAAGTATCTGAAAATGCGGCAAGTACACCTCGCTGTCGATCCTGAGTTCTCGATGAAATACGGGAATCGTCCTGGTTCCGTTATCGGCACGTTTGATGCAGAGGATATCAATTATGCTGCGGAGTATCTCGCGGGTCTCGTGCACAAGTATCATCTGCCACCCAAGATCATTGTCATACATCGATTTACGCAGAATATGGTGACGAACTATAAGAAGATACGCCCATTACCGGAAGTGCAGATCGTGATGGATATGGATGGCTGGGGCTCACAGGAAAAGAAGGAGGGGACGTACAACCATGTCATATTTCCAGAGCCGGTGCAGTTCACGGGCGTTAAGCTTTTCTATAAGAATGATCTGAAGCCGCCTTCAACCGGCTTGCTTACTACTGGCGAAGTGCTCGATTTCATGCCCGTACCGATCTACATTCAATACCAGTAAACAGGGTAGAGTCACTTTTCCCCTCTCAAGATTATCTTTTCAGAGAATCCTCCGCGTTCTCGTAGTTTCTCGAGTCGGATTTTTTCAACGTCCTGGTACTCGGGAAGTTTTTTAAGTGCCCCAATGACTTCCATAATATCGGCTAATTCTTCGGGATTTCCTTCCTTACTAAATTCGTCTACCTCTTCTTCTAATTTCTTTATGAGCGCGGTTCTGTATTCCTCGGGAGAGGCGATTCTTTTTTCATAGGAAACGCTCTTTTTATCGAGAATCTCGGGAATCTTGTCTCGCACGAGTTTTTCGTAGTGGATCATGTGGCAAGTATATCTCACCCATGCGCCGCGTTGATTTTGTATTTTTGCTTTGTGGTATTATTTCCCGCATATGGAAAATAATGAATCAAGCAACAAGTTCTTACCAGTCGCAGTTATTGTCGCAGGACTTCTAATAGCGGGAGCGGTTCTTTGGAGTGGCTCGCATCCAGTGGCTGCACCATCCGGCACAGGTGATGCTCCTAAGGTGGATATCAAGAATGTGAAGACCGATGGCGATCCATTTATTGGTAAGGCGGATGCTCCGATCACGATCGCCTTCTGGAGTGATTTCCAGTGCCCATTCTGCAAGAAGTTTGAGGTAGAAACCCTCCCTCTCATTATTAAGGATTATGTCGACACGGGTAAGGCGAAGGTGGTATTCATGGATTTTGCATTCCTTGGCAATGATTCGACCACCGCAGGTCTGTACAATCGTGCGGTATGGAAGCTATATCCGAACCAGTACTTCGCGTGGCGCACGGCGATGTATAGTGCTCAGGATGATGAAGGTGATCAGGGGTTCGGCGATGCTGCATCTATCGATAAGCTTACTGCAACGGTCGCAGGTATCGACGTTGCGAAGGTTGCCGCAGATGTGAAAGTAAATGAGGCTAGCTACAAGACCGAAATGGAATCTGACAAGGATGATGCTAAGAAGGCTAGTATCAATGCGACCCCAGCTGTAATCGTAGGTACACGGTCGATCATAGGTGCGTATCCGTACGAGAACTTCAAAACGGCGATAGAGGAGGCTTTGAAATAGTAGGATGCTAGCAAACCCCGCGCTCATTTGGAGCGCGGGGTTTGCTATTATGGCCGCATGAAAATCTACGAGCCGCAAGGAGAACACTATGTCACAAATCTCACGCGAATGGCGGATTTTTATGAGCATACGCTCGGTTTCCATCAGATCTCGCGGGAGTGGCCGATGGCGCTTTTCTCAGGCGGTCGTACGCATCATGAGTTGCTGCTTATCGAGGTGGGCGGTCATCCGCGAGGAGTCGAACATGTGCATGAAATGCGACCCGGCCTCTACCATATCGGTTTCAAGATTGGTGATGGTCCCGCAGCGGCGAAAGCCGCGTATGCAGAGCTTAAGGAGCAAGGGGTCAGGATAGTCGGAATGACTGATCATCATGTTACGCACAGTATCTACATCCTCGATCCGGATGGGAACGAGCTCGAGCTATATGCCGATGTGAGTGACGAATGGAAGAAAGACCCTAAGGCGGTGCTTGCATCGCCGAAACGCCTTCATCTCTAGGGTGGTGTATCATATCGAAATGACGCTTACCTATGTCGCGCTAGCCACAGCCGTAGCCACGTTTATTGGAGGGTTTTTCGCACTCCGCTTTCGAGACAAACTCCATCTCATTCTTGGCTTTTCTGCTGGGGCAGTGGCAGGCGTCGCGCTCTTTGACCTTCTTCCGGAAGCCATTGAGATCGGAACCCAGTATCACGATTCTTCGACTATCGCGCTTTTCGTAGCTCTCGGACTTTTCGGATACCTCATCCTCGACCGACTCATCCTTCTTCATACGCATGAAGAAGATGAGGAGGAGAATGCGCCTCGCGGATTCCTCGGCGCCTTCATGCTCTCAGCACATAGTTTTATTGATGGCGTCGCGATCGGCATCGGTTTCCAGGCTTCTGCTGCTGTTGGCATCGTAATCACTCTTGCAGTTCTTACGCATGATTTTTCTGACGGTATCAATACGGTAAATCTCGTATTGCGTAATGGCGGCAGCTTGCAACGCGCTTTCAGATGGCTGCTCGTCGACGCCCTTGCGCCGGCTGCTGGAGTAGTCTCAACTCTTTTCTTCAACGTGCCCGAATCATATATCGGTCTTCTTTTGGCGGTGTTCGCTGGTTCGTTCCTGTACCTTTCAGCGAGCGATCTTATTCCCGAGAGTCATCATCGGCATCCGCGGGCGCTTACGACGATTATGACGCTCTTCGGTGCGTCTGTGATCTATCTCGTCGTGCATTTGGTATAATTCATTTCAATGAAATTATTTTTACAGTGGATCATTTCGGCTCTCGCAATTGCGATTGCAGCGTATCTTGTGCCGGGCGTTGTGACGACTCCTGCTGGGGCGTTTATTGCTGCAGTCGTGCTAGGGGCACTCAACCTCTTCATTCGCCCGATTCTCATCATTCTTACGCTCCCCATAAATCTTCTTACTCTCGGGCTTTTCTCCCTCGTCATTAATGCGTTTCTGGTGGTGCTTGCTTCTGAGCTCGTTCCAGGATTTTCGGTGTTTGGATTCTGGTCGGCCTTTTTCTTCGCGATTGCGCTCTCTGTCGTGAATTGGGTTTTTAACTCATGGAATCATTCTTAATATGATCGATCCTGAGTTGGCGGCAAAACTGAGTGAAATATCTGAGAAAGCGGATCGTGCGTATCATGCTGCTGAGTCGACGCGCAAATATCTTTTCTGGACAGGTGTTGTGACGGTCGCACTTCTTGTGTTGCCTATGATCGGACTCGCTTTCGTCATTCCACAATTTATCGATTCATATACGTCGACGTTCAATAGTATCGGGTACTAATACACACAGGCGGCGCATGGGAGAGTCTTGAAAGTGTGGTATAAATCGTGCGGATTGAACTTGAAACATCACATCAACAGGGAGGTGCTACATGCGTCGGACAATAGTAGTCCTGCTCATCTGCGTCCCGGTGTTTGTGGTATTCATGGGTACGAAAGCGCAGGGCTCCAATCCTAAAGAGCGAGATGTTCTTGTGGAAAAGCTCAACAAGAGTGTCTTGCAATTTTTCGAGAAGGAGAAGAAGACTCAAAGACTTTCCGGTGAGGATGAAAGAATTGCTTCAGGGGTGATGGACTCTCTTTCCTCTGATCCTCCTCTAAAAACGATAGAGGAAAGAAGGGTTCTGGCTGACCAGTCTGGAGTACGGGCTGTGTTTGCAGCTGAACATGAGCAGGTCTTCAATGGAAGGATAGAGGAGTTCGTTAAGAGGCAGTATAAAAATAAGAGAGCGCCAGCCATTACACCCTATCAACGGCATGATCTAATTAGGCTCATTCAGCTGAATGATGTATTTAGAAAGTATCACTGGTACAGTGAGCCGATAGGTAAACTCTTTGAGCGCGTCTTCGAAGAGATCGATAGGACGATATCAGTATAATCTTGTTTCAAGCCCCACGTACACTCGTACGCGGGGCTTCATACTGCGTAATCACTCAAAAGAAACACCCCCGGAACTACGTATGTAGCCGGGGGTGAATGATCAACCAATAACCTCGATCTCCCTAAACAGTTGTGCCATCGCATCGCAAGATATGCTGCAGCCCAGCAGGTATCGATCGATGTTGTTTTCACCAACATTCAACTCCATCACCACTTCTCGATTCATAGACGTAAGAGATTCGCTTTGTAGGCGGAACTCCTCTCTGTCTTGAGTCTTGGGCGCAAGAATCGTGAATTGATGGCTCGGCAATTCAGCGTCGCTTGCCGGATAGTCGTAGTGAAAGATTATTTTCACATGACGCCCGCGTTGTAGTCGCAGGGTTTTGGATATGAAGTTTCCACCCCTCACGAAATATCCTCTCGGACTAACATCAATATGTATTTCGTCGGGCAGATACTTCATCTGTGTCTCTGCAACTGGTGCAGGCTTCATTGCTGGAAGAACCATAGTAACTATCACTGCGCCAGAAAAAACCAATACCGAGGCTACTATCAATGCGAACTTTGTATCCTTGCCCATATTTCCTCCCAATAAAAAAGAGAGCTCTACTACCTCACGGGCGAGGCAGTAGAGCATGTGCAGACACCATCTTTACACGAGGACGTCTGGGCCGACTGTACCGAGATCTTTGAGATGTTTCGCTTGCTCAATTTTGATCAGTTCCGCAAGACTTCTCTTTGCCTCGGGGGTGGCGAGACATTCGTGGCTACAGTCTTCTCCAGTATGGAGTAGGCTGCATCCAGTGAATGTTTCTTTTTCTCGGAAGATATTCAAGTCCAATTCCACTCCCGCAACTTGATGCAGGATAGGACACTGGGGTGTAACTCCCACATGAGGAACGGTTTCGGTGCTCATAACTGCCTCCTTTGAATGATGGGTGGTGTTGGGGAAAACGAAGTATTTCTAAATGCGAAAGGAACTAACTTTTGAAATAATAATACTTTTTGGTGAGATTGTAAAGGTCTGCAATTAAATGCCGCGCTTTCCTTTGGCAAGGTTCATGAGGATAGGGAGAAGGGAAATCATAATGATGACGAGCGAGATCGGTACAACGTATTTTTCACTATCTGGGATGATTGAGCCGAGAGTGAAGCCGAGTAATACCATGCCGCCGCCCCATATGAATCCGCCGATGATATTAAATGAAAGGAATTTTCGATAGGTCATAGAGCCAGCACCAGCAAGAATGGGTGTGAGTGTACGTACAATCGGCACAAAGCGAGCGAGGATAAGGGCTCGTCCGCCGTATTTCTGGTAGAAGCGTTCAGTACGACGCAGATATTCCTTTTTGAAAAACCACGAGTCCTCGCGGTCCTCAAGGTGGTCGCCCACTTTTGCACCAAACCAGTACCCTACCGAGTCGCCGAGTATTGCTGCCGCGATGACGGTTATCATGAGCGGTCCTGGAGCAAGAAAGCCACCTGCGGATAGTAGGCCAGCAGTAAAGAGAAGCGAGTCACCAGGAAGGAACATGCCGATAAGAAGTCCGCTCTCAGCGAACACGAGTGCCGCGATGCCGGCATAACTTCCAGCCCGCACAATCTCAATCGGGTCGAGGTGTATACACGCCAAAAGAAAATTCATCATTTTGGTGCAGTATACATCATGATATCGGCTCGTAAGTGAATAACGTAGGGAGGTCTGGATATTCTACGAGGTATACTGATATCAAATGGAATCGGTACCAAGGCTGTCTACGCCCGAAGAGGAGTTGCAGTATCTGCGCGAGCAGGTGATGCACAAAGAGGCCGAGCTCGCAGGGCGCGGGAAGGCTCCCAATATGTCTGAGCGAGTACAGATTATCTCCGAAAAGATTCATGAACATCGTACGGCTCCAGAGAAAGTGCTGTCGCCTGAATTTCGCATTACCGAATCTTCGGTAAATAGTACAGCGGAGAAGGTGCTCGCAAGTCTTAATCTGGGCGACGGTGAGGAGGCGATAAAGGGATTGCTGCACACAATGGAGGAGAAAGGCATCAAAAATGCTTTTTCAGTGCTTGATACGCTTCAGAATCCGCGCTTGGCGGATGATTTTCATCGGTATCTCGTGCGATACATCGCAACAGGTCTCATTGCGCCTGGATTTAATGAGAAAGCGCCGCGCTTCCGTGCGCTCAAGATGACGCTCTATGAAATTGCACTTCCTGGACCGAAAAATGCAGAGCAGGACCGTTCAAAGACGCTAAAAGAGCTTATTTCCAGAATGGAGCAATTCTACGCGGGGCTTTTGTCCGTAGAAAAAGGCGCATCGGATGAGCCGAATTATTTCGTACTCGAACTTGCGGTCCCGTCGGACAGTCCCGAGCTTCAGTTTTATGCTGCAGTGCCGAACGGGAAGCATGATTTGTTTGAGAAGCAGCTCCTCGCGATATTTCCTGATGCGCACATGGTGCCGCAGCCGCGAGATTACAACATCTTCGCAGCAGGCGGTGTCTCGCTCGTCTCGACCGCTGCTTTTGCAGAAAATCCGGCGCTTCCGCTTAAGGATTACGCAGATTTTGACTATGACCCGATAAACACGATTACGAATGCGTTTGCGAAGATAGAACACATCGGCGAAGGTGCGGCGCTGCAGATTATCGTCGAGCCGCAAGGAGAACACTATGTGAAGCATTATCGAAAAGTTCTCCAGGCTTTGCGTAAGGGTGAAAAATCTTCCGTGGCATTTAATATTCCTAGCACAGTGCTTGGTTCTATTGCACTCGAAATTAAGCAAACTCTTTTTTCAACCAAACCGAAGGACGCAGAAAAAGCTAAGCAGGCTGAAATTCGGCAAGCCGAGACGAACAAGTCATACATAGAGCAGGTGGAAAAGAAGACGTCTGCATCTATCGCGGGAGTGACGATGCGGCTCGTAGTTTCTTCAAGTAATGAAAGCAAGGCGGCGCAAGTGCTTGATGATCTCGAGTCGGCGTTCAATCAGTTTGCAAATACACAAGGAAATCGCTTGAAATTTATGCGTACGGCGCCTCGACGACTGCAGAAAACGCTTGATGATTTCTCATTCCGTCTACCTGATTCTTCGAATGCGCTGCCGATGTCTCTTCGAGAGCTTACGGCCCTGTACCACTTCCCGCCGTCAGGCATCCAGAGCTCGCCGCACTTGAAGCAGGCGCGCTTTACTCATGCGCCCGCGCCGCTGTCGCTCCCGAAGAGCGGTGTGCTGCTTGGTATAAATACGTATCGAAGCATGGAGACGAGCGTACATCTCAGCCCTGAAGATCGTCTACGGCACCTCTATATCATCGGGCAGACCGGTACTGGTAAGACAGGGCTCATGAAGTCGATGATCATTCAGGACATCAGGAATGGCGAGGGGTGCTGCTTCATTGATCCGCACGGCTCGGATATCTTGGATATTCTTGCAGCTGTTCCACCTGAGCGATACAAAGATGTCATCTATTTCGATCCGGCAGATCTGTCGCGACCATTCGGATTAAATTTCCTCGAATACGATCTCTCGCGTCCGGAGCAGAAGACCTTCATCGTAAACGAACTCTTGATGATTTTCCGTCGTTTGTACGGCGATGTGCCCGAGAGTATGGGTCCTGCTTTTGAGCAGTATTTCCGTAACGCTACGCTGCTCGTGATGGAAGACCCGACAAGCGGTTCAACTATGCTCGATATCGCTCGCGTTCTTTCAAATAAGGAGTTCCGCACCGAGA
Source organism: bacterium (assembly GCA_030651285.1). Taxonomy (GTDB): domain Bacteria; phylum Patescibacteriota; class Minisyncoccia; order Phycocordibacterales; family Phycocordibacteraceae; genus C7867-001. Next base: position 9,665 of record JAUSCN010000025.1, on the reverse strand, counting down.
AGCTCGCGAAGAGTATGAATCCGGTCGTGAACCAATTCTGGAATGAGATCGCGACAAAAGCTGGTGGTGATGCTGCGCTTGAGAATATCGTCCCGTACATCACCAATAAGTTCGATGACTTCACGGCAAACGATTTCATTCGTCCGATCGTCGGGCAGCAGGAGTCTTCATTCAGGTTCCGCGAGGTAATGGATATGAAGAAAATTCTCCTCATCAATCTTTCGAAAGGTCGCCTCGGCGAGCGAAATGCGAACTTGCTTGGTCTTATCATTGTCGGCAAGCTCTTCATGGCAGCGCTCTCCCGCGCAGATGCGCCAGAGAAGCAATATCCGCCGTTCTATCTCTACATCGACGAGTTTCAGAACATCACGACGGACTCGATCCCCGGCATTCTTTCCGAAGCGCGCAAATACAAGCTTTCTCTCACGATGGCGCACCAGTTCCTCAAGCAGATCGAGGATAGGACGCGTGATGCAGTATTTGGCAACGTAGGCAACATGGCCGTATTTCGCGTGGGTGAAGAAGATGCAGAAGTATTTGCGAAGCAGTTCGCACCAGTCTTCGAGGCGCTTGATTTTGTGAATATTGAGAACAGGAATGCTTACGTGAAGATCCTCTCAGAGGGTGTGCCGCAAAAGCCGTTCGACATGAAGACTTCGGATATTGTGGCGGGAGATCCTGGTCAGGTGAAGGATCTTATTCACCTTTCGTCGCTTACCTACGGCCGCGACCGTGCTACAGTCGAAAACATGATACGTGAGCGCTATCTTACGAAGTAATCTATGTCTGAGAAACCTCCACGAAGAAAAAAGAAAGAAAGTCTTGAACCTGATCACAATCCAGAACTGGAACGACTCATTGCCCGAGTGGCAAAAGGTGATGTTCCTGAAACCAAAAAAGAAATCCAGCTAGACGCTTCTTCGAAGCGCATAATCAGTAGAGAAAACGACGCACAATTGCAGAGTCAGCTCAGAAAATTTGATTCCCTCCACTTCAAACCAGGTTTTCCAGCCGAGGAAATTTTCAGCGAAACTCCATCAACAAAAGAGGCGGTAAGCGATAATCAGCTCGACACAGTTCTTGCAAAGATTGCCGCCGAAAAAAATCTAACTGGCGCAATGTTTCTAAACTACCTCAATGATATTGGGGGTAAAAGTGCATCCCCGGAAGCTGTTGAAAAAATAATGACACTGGCTTCAGAAAGGCTCGATAGGGATGTATTTAACAAACTCCAAACCATCGTTTCGCCGTCTTCTGTGAATGAACCAGAGATACCTAAAGAGGAGGTAATCCCTGAATCATACCAAGCGGGTAACGAAAAAGTACCGGATGAAGTGAAAAGTGTCGAAGCGCCACAAGTACCAGGAAATCTTCCTCATGGCTCGGAAGAAGAGCTTAAGAAATTTGAAGAAGGCCTTACTAAGAGTGTGGAAGAGTGGCGGGGGAAAAGAAAGAAACTTGAGTCAAATGAGCCTTCGCAGGAAGCTATGCCAGAAGTCACAAGTGCTCCCGTGATCGAATCTTCGCCGGAGACTACGCCTGCACCCGAAGTGAAAGTGGAGGAAGCTCCAAAAGGCGCGCTTTTCAGTGATGCGCAGAGGCGTCGATTTGCTGAGCTAGCAGGCGAAGAGTATGTGGCAGAGGAGGATACGGGAGATACTCATAAAGAGAAGCGAAGCTATTTGGGTGGCCTGATCAAGAAAGCGGAGGGGAAGTTGTATGCAGCGAAGAAAGTGGAAGGAATTTCCCCAGAGGAGTCTGTTGAGTCAAAAGAGGGTGAAAAAACGACCGAGCAGGGCGAGCGTCTGAAGACACATCTTGCAGAGCGCTCGATGAGTCTGTTGCACGAGGCCTCAGAAAAATATGGCCCGAAAGTGTTCGAGGTTATCGAGGGGTACAACAAGCTTGGTTGGAAGAAGAAGCTCGCGATTACTGGATGTCTGATGGTCGGAGCCGGTCTTAGTGCGACTGCGATGCCGGCAGTTTCTACGGCTTTTGGTGCAGCGCTTTGGGGTCAGCGCATGGTGGGAGGTCTGGGTACGGTTATCAATCGACGAAAAGAAATTGATGCGAAGGTCGCAAAAAATCCAGAATCCTGGCTAGCAAATCGTTCTGAATTTACTAAAAATACATATGCATTTGCACTCGGAATGGTGTGGTCGCTAGGAACATCGCTCGCGGTACATGGTGGTGTCGAAGCGGTTAAAGTGGTCGCTGAGAGTGACGTTTTTAATGAAGGTGTTGAAAAAGCAAAGGAGTTGTCAATAGATGCCTTTGGAAAAGCTAAGGAACTATCGAGCGCCACTTTGAAAGCATACGATGCTATGAATTGGGATTGGCTCAGCAAGATGCTCAATCATGCCCCTAATCAGGAAGTCGTCGAAGGTGTAGTTTCGAACACTGCACCAGATTCCATCCCGGCACCAGAGGCTGAAGCTGCGGCACTAGCATATGTCGCCCCAGAACATCCTGAAGACATTCTTCATGGTCCGGCACCAGAGGTTGTGTTGCCGCCGCACTATTCGGGGCAGTATATACAGGAAACATATGACAAGTTTGCTTGGTTCAACAGAACTCCGGAACAGCTTCGGGCACTAGCTGCGGACTCTTTGATAAAAGACTTGAGACCTGAACATCAGGCTCTTATCGACAATCACATTAGCAGCTTATCTCCTGCAGAGAGGGTGTCATTCTTACAGTATTTGGAGGAATCAAAAAATAATCCAAGTGCTCTTTCGCCGACGGGCGCATATCCTACTGCGCAAGTAGATGCGGGTATCGAAAATCTCAAAGGACATCTCGACACTATGCAAGAACTTTCCAAAGAATCGTCCAGTGTTACAAATTCCGTCCCTGATACATCTGCCGGTGAAAGTCATGTGGAGCAAGTACCTGTACAAGGCCCCTCTCCTGCATATCAGGAGGATCTGATGAGGTCGCATGTAAAGGGATTGAATGACGAGTGGAGTAAGTTATATGATGAGCGTGCTCAGGTTCATGCTGGCATGGCTACTGCTCAAGCTGAGGGTTCCACCGCGGCTGTTCAAGAATTATCCGCTAAAGAAGCACACATCGATCAGCGGATGTCTGATATTAAAAAATATGTCGAAGAGACTGGGGCAGGAACATCATACGGACGTGATCCTTTGGATGGTCATCCGATGACTAAGCAGGAGGCAGATGCTCTGACAGAGCTCAGGAATGCAATGCATGACCCTCGACCTGTAGTAGACAAGAGTCTTTTCGATAAAGTTTCCGATTGGTTCGGTGGAGATAAAAATGCAGCAGAAACGGTTGCCACCCCAGATCATATAGTGAATGAGGCGGGTCTTACGATATCGACCGGACAACCAGCTATCTATGCCGATTCTGGGGGGCACTTATTCGCATACGGAGGTTCAATCGAGAGCAAAATAGAAGTGGTTCAGAAATTCCTCACTGAGAATCCTGACAAAGTGATTTATGGTACAGACGACAATGGGAATTACCGAATTCCATGGTCCCTATATGAGGGGCACGCGCTTCCGGGCGAGCCAGTGCGCACAAGCGGCTTCCTGGGATTCTTCTCCTCATTTATGGATGCGCCAAAGCCGGAAGAGTTTGTGAAGATTATCAAATAGCTCATGTTATGATTCACGCATATGGAAAATGAACTAGCCACACAAATAGCAGCTGATCTCGGCATTGCTAGCCTTCCAGCAGAAGAGCAGAAGTCGCTCATCGCACAGTTTGGCGAAGTGGCACTTAAAGCAGCCACTCTTGCAGTGGTGGGGAAGATGACTGATGCGGCACGCGATGAGTTTACAAAACTTGCGCAGGCTGGAGACGCGGCAGCTGTGCAAGTATTTCTCAATCGCGAGGTTCCTGATCATGAAAGTCTCGCGAAGGTCGCAGTTGCCGAAGAAGTGAAGCGGTTCAAGGCTTTTCAAGCCCCATAGATTTAATCAAAGATATAACATAGAATTTCTGCATATGAAGCCAACTCACGCCAGTATCGCAGTCGCACTTGCGCTCGCTGTGGTTACCGTATTCTTTATTCTTCCGGACTCTTCCATCTTCGGGATAGGGTCTCCTTCGGGGGCTGCTCCTGAAATTACTACCAATACACAAATACCAACTACTATGCCTACGGGAAGCCCATCTGAACTTCAGATTACTGATGTAACTGCCGGTAACGGTGCTGTAGCAGCAGCAGGCGACACGGTTACTGTGAACTATGTCGGCTCACTTACTGACGGTAAAGTCTTCGACGCATCTGCAAATCATGGCACTACCGGCTTCACCTTTACGCTCGGGGTTGGGCAGGTTATTCAGGGTTGGGATCAGGGCATTGTTGGTATGAAAGAAGGTGGTAAGAGAAAGCTCGTCATTCCGGCAGCACTTGCATATGGCGACCGAGCAGTCGGGGATGTTATTCCAGCGAATTCCACACTCGTATTTGAAGTTGAACTCCTGAAGGTGCAGAAAGGGACTAAATAAGATCCTCATATAAAAAGTTATGGGCGGGAATCATATGATTCCCGCCCATTTCGTTTGTTGTTACCCAGACTATGGAGTTGGGCTTTCGATCAGGACCTTGATCCCATAGTTCGTAAACTCGTTAAACAAATCCCGAGCGCAATTTTGGAACGTATAGAGTTCGCCGGTAAGGATGGTAGCGCCATACGCTAATCCAAACATGCCACCAGAAGCCGCCCCATACTGAGCGTATTGACCAACTATTGCGGTTGGGAAGGCCAGAGCACCTAGAGCACCTCCGGCTGCTCCGGCTGCTCCGAACAATATCCCGTGTACCATAACCGTCACAATTCTGTCAGGATGAACAATGTCGACGTGATCGCGGCAGTGTCCCCAAATTACCGCTGTAGCTTTAAGTTGTTGGTCGGTAGGGCTCTCTTCGGCGATCAGATAACTGAATGTGAAGCTATCTCTACCGCGTAGTACGGTTGGGAGTTTGTGGTTGAAATGGACGAGAGTCCTTTTCTCTCCGCCCGGCATCGTAATCCGCGTTTTTATCATCTCATCTTGCATGGCACACCCTGCTGTTAGTAGCGATGTAATGAGAATCGCTACACCGAACTTTTTACTCATAATGAACCCCCTTGGTTGGTTTTTTTATTGTTTTTTACAAAACTCTCTGCTCGCAAGTGTACACGATTATACCCATTTGTCAATGCCGATCGGATACGCTATGGTGAGGTGTAATGAGTGCGATTAATTTCAAAATAGAGAAGCGCACGGCCGACGGAGTCGGCCGTGCGGGCGTTCTCTCCACGCCGCATGGCATCATTCGCACACCCGCTTTTGCGCCCGTCGGCACGAAGGCCAATGTGAAAGGTGTGTTCCCAGGCGCGCTCGCAGCACTTGGCGCTGAAGTGGTTCTTGCAAATACCTACCACCTGTATCTTCAGCCTGGCGAAAAGATCGTGAAGAACGCGGGCGGTCTCGGGAAATTCATGGGCTGGCAGGGACCTACTATGACCGACTCAGGTGGGTTCCAAGTGTTTTCACTAGGTGCTGCGTTTGGAAAAACCATCTCAAAATTCGTGAAGGGAGATGCTCCTCAGGAGGAGTCTGTCACTGTATACGACGAGGGCGTGGCGAGTCAGCATGGGCAGCTTGCGATTATTGATGATGAGGGTGTCTCGTTTACTTCTCACCTTGATGGTTCGCTGCATCGCTTCACGCCTGAGCGATCAGTCGAGATTCAACACGCTCTCGGCGCCGACATCTTCTTCGCATTCGATGAATGTACGTCGCCAACAGAGCCGTATGCATATCAAAGAGAGGCAATGGAGCGTACGCATCGCTGGGCGGAACGTTCTCTTAAAGCGCATCGGCAAAATATCGACGCGACAGGGAAGCAGGCGCTCTTCGGTATCGTACAGGGAGGTAGGCATGAGGACTTGCGTAAAGAGTCTGCACGCGAAATCGCAAGTATGGGTTTCGATGGTATCGGCATCGGCGGATCATTTTCAAAAGAAGATATGCGCGGTGCGCTTTCGGCGGCAGTGGGGGAACTTCCTGAGGATTTGCCGCGACACTTCCTAGGTATCGGCGAGCCAGGCGACATTCTTGAAGGCATTGCAAATGGTATGGATCTCTTTGATTGTGTCGCCGCGACACGCATTGGGCGGCACGGCTCCATCTACACGACTCGCGGCATCATTCACCTCAAGAACGAGAAGTATCGCTCTGAATTTTCTCCGCTTGATCCGGAATTTTCTGTGCCCGGCACCGAGCCATTTACTCGGGCATATGTATCTCATCTTTTGCGGGCAGGTGAAATGCTTGGGTCAGCACTCGCCTCAATGCATAACGTCGGTTTCATCCTGAACCTCGTCGCAGGCGCGCGCCAAGCGATCCTTGATGGGCGGTTCGAGCAGTACCGTTCAGAGTTCACAGAAAAATATCGCAGGTATTGACGCAGCGTATCTCGAGTGCTTCCATGGAGATGGTTATTCACGGTTCTTTTCTACAGCGCACCAAACAAATCAATGGGAGGGAATCATGAATGCACTAGCTGCTGCCATCGTCATTCTGGCCTCTCTGTCTCCGGTTCCTACGTTGGCTGTCACTACTTACTCCCAGATTGACCCGGCACGGAGCGTCATCCCGGCTTTTGGCATAACGCCTATCAATCCGGAATTTAGTGAAGGCGCGTTCATGCGTCTGCGCGAGTACACTCTTACCAATCCTGAGCAATCACGCATCGGACCGAACGTCGCCAGGCTCCTGGGACTGGAGGTAGCTGGCTTAAGCATACCGACTAAATATGTTTCAGTTCCTTTCCCCGACGGCACGTGCTATTTCAGTGTGAGCCTGAAGCCGAATACCGACGATATCATCATCATAGAGACGAGGGGTGACGTTCCTCTTATCATGTATCTGACGAACTCTAAGTTGGAGTTGCGTGCGGCGCTCGTCAATGAGCCCGGCCATCCTCATCTAATCACGAACGAGCGGGTCGCCGCCAGATTCAGGGACATTCTTGAGTTCTGGACCGAAGCAGCAAAGACTCTTCCATCAAGCGATTTGAGTCCCAAGTAGTTTGAGCCCATCACAAAGCGAGCAGATTACATAATCTGCTCGCTTTCATTTTTATATGAATGTGTGAAGTGCTACACTCGACTTCCATGAGTAACTTCAAGCTCCATACACCCTTTCCGCCGGCTGGCGACCAGCCGAAAGCTATCGGGGCGCTCGCAGAGGGTCTGAAAAAGGGTCTGCGACACCAGACGTTGTTTGGTGTGACCGGAAGTGGAAAGACGTTCACTATAGCGAACGTCATCGCGAAATACGATAAGCCCACACTCGTCCTTGCGCACAACAAGACGCTTGCAGCCCAGCTCGCGCAAGAATACCGAGAATTCTTTCCGGGAAATGCAGTGCATTATTTCGTGTCGTACTACGACTACTATCAGCCGGAGGCGTATATTGCGCATTCGGACACCTATATTGAGAAGGAGGCAATGATCAATGCTGAGATCGATCGTTTGCGACATGCCGCTACGCAAGCACTTCTCACTCGCAAGGATGTCATCATTGTCGCTTCGGTTTCAGCGATCTACGGCCTCGGTTCGCCTGAAGAGTACGAGAAGGTGCATGTCAAAATCGAAAAGGGCGGAGTCGAAGATCGTGCGGCGCTCATCCGCAAACTCGTTACTATCTACTTCGAACGCACGAATGCCGACCTAAATCCTGGACAGTTACGTGCTATCGGCAATTCACTTGAGTTTATGCCAGTCAATGAACGCGCAATCTACCGCATTACGTTTGATGGCGATACTATTGCTTCGCTCGATCATCTTGATCCGGTTTCGCGCGCGAAGATCGCGGAACCGCAATCAGTCTTTGTATTCCCGGCGAAGCACTTCGTGACGAATGAGGAAGAGCGTTTGCGCGCCATTGAGGATATCAAGCTTGAGCTTGCGGAGCAGCTTGCGAAGTTCAAGCGTGAGGAGAAGCCGCTTGAAGCTGAGCGTCTGAAACGCCGCACACTCCACGACCTCGCTCTCATCCGCGAGCTCGGCTATACGAGCGGTATTGAGAATTATTCGCGCCATTTTGACGGCCGCAAGCCTGGCGAGCCTCCCTATACTCTCCTTTCGTATTTTCCAAAAGATTTCCTTACCGTCATCGACGAGTCGCACGTCACTGTCTCACAAATCGGTGGCATGTACGCAGGCGATAAGTCACGTAAAGATTCGCTTGTCGAGTACGGCTTCCGTCTCCCTTCGGCGCGCGACAATCGCCCTCTTCGATTTGAAGAGTTTGAAGAACGCACCGGGCAGGTCATCTATACGAGTGCGACACCGGGAGTGTATGAGCGCGGGCACTCTGAGCAGGTCGTAGAGCAGATCATTCGACCAACTGGTCTTATCGACCCCGAGCTTACGGTGCGTGCGGTGAGTGAGACGGGGGAGTATAAGGGGCAGATTGCTGATTTCATTAACGAGGCAGAGATAGTTATCAAACGAGGTGGTCGGGCGCTTGCGACGACGCTCACGAAGCAGATGGCCGAAGACCTTTCTTCATTTTTGCGCGAGAAGGGTATCAAGGCTGAGTATCTTCACTCAGATGTGAAGACGATAGATCGCATTGATATCCTCACGAATTTCCGCAAAGGCATATTCGACATATTAATTGGCGTAAATCTCCTGCGCGAAGGGCTCGATCTTCCCGAGGTGGAGCTTGTTGGCATTCTCGACGCAGACAAAGAAGGATTCCTGCGCAGTGAGACTTCACTCATTCAGACCATTGGTCGTGCTGCGCGCAACGTCCTTGGTCGCGTTATTCTCTATGCCGATGCTATGACCGGATCACTCGATCGTGCTATCGGTGAGACAAACCGTCGCCGTACGCTCCAGATGGCGTATAACGAGAAGCACAACATAACGCCGCAGACGATCAAGAAAGAGATTCATGACATCGCAGCATCGATGCGCACGGAGCATCAGCGGACTATCGACGAACTCCTTGTGCTCGATACGCTCGCGTACAAGGACGATCCTGCCGCATTCATCAAGCGCAAGCGCGAGGAGATGGCAGAGGCGGTCGAAAAACTCGACTTTGAAACCGCGGCACTCATCCGCGATGAACTCTACAAACTAGAAGGGAACGGACCAAAGAAAAAACCTCGCGCACGCAAAGCGTTAAGCGGGTCATAGTTGTGTTATACACAACACTCTTTTTCTAAATTCAGTCTAGATTTTTTTAGTCGTATACTAGCGCTATATGACTTCGCGACGCATTCTCGCACAAGCCGGTCTTGTCGTAGGTGCCGTTCTTTTTTCTGCCGGCTTACAAACCTACGCAGTCTTTACTCCGCCGACCACAACCCCACCGAACGCTGACGCATATGCTCCGCTCAATACCAGCCCTACTGCGCAAGCGAAGACGGGTGGGCTTCTTCTCAATACTGGTGGTGCGACAAACGGGCTCATTGTGCAAAGTGGGAAGGTGGGAATTGGTACAGCAAGTCCAAGCCAGGAACTTTCAGTAAATGGAATCATTCAATCAATGACGGGTGGGATTAAGTTTCCTGATGGGACTGTTCAAACAACTGCGGCGAGTGGCGCTGGAGCTGAAACGGACCCTACTGTTCAGAGCTGGGCGAAGACATCAAATCCGACTATTCCGGGGAATTTGCAGGTGAATGGAAC